>BPJE01000001.1 GCA_026004455.1 Patescibacteria group bacterium
ACTCAATATCACTTAAATTTGATAAAAAAGTAATATTTTTATTAGCGAGTTTTTTTAATCTTTTTTCTTGAGATCCAATACCAATTATTATTAAATTTTCTTTTAATTTATTAAAAACTTTAATTACTAAATCAATTTTTTTATAAAGCTCAAGTCTTGAAACCACAAGAAAAAAATTTCTATAATTAAAAAAATTTTTTGATTTTTTCTGCCGGCTGGTGGATTTAACTTTATTCCAATAATCTATATCAAAAGGAGGATAGATAACTTTACTATCCCTTTTATAATATTGTTGACATCTTTCTTTTACCGCTTGTGAAATACTAATAATTTTATCTGGTCTAGTTGAGACAATTTTATCCCATTTTTTAAGATAATTAAAATAAAACTGCACTAAAAAATTATTTTTAAAATAATCTTTTTGATGACTCCACAAAAATCGGGTTGGTGTTAAAAGATAACAAATATGTTTTGTTTTGGGATGAGTAATAACAGATTTTGCAAAAGAAGAAGTAATGCTAATAACTAAATCGTATGAGGAAAAATCAAAACTTTCAAAAGCTAACGGATAAAAAGGCAGTGAAAAAATTCTTGATTTTTTTATAAATCTAGGTAGTTTTTGAATAAAAGAAGTTTTTAAATTAAAATTTTTTGCCCAAAAAGCGCCTTTTTCATCAAAATATGAAGTATAAAAATCAGCTTTAGGAAAAATCTCTTTAAAAACTAAAAGCACTCTCTCCACTCCTCCCCATTTATCAAACCAATCATAAACAATAGCAATTTTTTTGTTATCGATCATTTTAGAGACAGTCCTTTAAGGTTCTGTCTTTGATAAGGACAGAACCTGTTCATAAACTTTTACTGTTTCCTCAGTCATTTTTTGGAAAGATAAGTTTTTTAATATTTTATAATAATCAAATATTGGTCTGTTTTTAATAAAGAATTCAATTTTTTCTTTAATATCGTTAATATTTTTTGGATCAAAAGATAAATAATTATCTCCCCACAATTCTTTAAAAACCTCAATATTTGAGGCAATAATTGGTCTTTGAAAATAAGCTGCCTCAACTAATGTTAATCCAAAACCCTCAGATAATGATGGATGAATTAAAGCTAAACAATTTTTATAAAACCAATTAATTTTTTCTCTTGATAAATTTTTCAATAAAATAATCCTTTTATTATTTAGTTTATTAATAAACTTCTCAAGTCTTTTAGTAAAAAAATCGTCTGGACCGATTAAAACTAATTGATTATTGTTTTTCAATTCAACAAATGCTTTAATTAAATTTTCAACATTTTTATGAGGATAAAAATTACCTACATAAAGAAAAAAATTTTTAAATTTTTTAGAAAAATTATCATCAATAATCTTTTTCTCCAGTAATTGAAAGCTTATTCCTTCATAAAAAACTTTTATTTTTTTATCAAGATTTCTTAATTTAAGATAATCCATTAATTGTTTCTTAACAGTATAAGTTGGAGTGATAATTATTTTTGCTCTAATTATTGAAATAAAAAATAAAATTTTAAAAATTAAATATTTAAAATAATAAATAAAAATATTTTTAGTTGATGCTTTGCCAGTCTTAAAAAGAATCGGTGTTAAATCATGAATTGTGATTATAAATTTTTTTGGATAAAAAATTGGGAAAGTAAAATAAGTAAAATGAACTAAATCTAAATTATCCTGCAAAAGCGTTTTTAAAAAAGAAGTTTGTTCACTAAAACTATGCCATTTATAATCAGCAATTCTTTTAATAATATTTTTATTTTTAAAATTAACATTTTCAAAATCTTTTTTAAGTAAATAAACATAAAATAAATTATTAAGTTTTTTTTTATCTAAATAAAAAAGAAGGTTTTTTAAATAAGTACCAACACCAGTCTGATTATACAACCTTGCATCAATGCCGATTTTTTTCATCGATTATTTATTTTTTTTAAATCTATAATTAAATAAACTAATTTATTTATAAATAAAGGATATTTTTGCATATAATGTTTTTTATAAAAAATCTTCATTGAATCATAAAAATAAAAATTAGTTTTTTTCCTAATTGCTATATCTTGATTTTTTAAACCAGACATTGACTTTAAATGAACTACTTTCCATAAAGGATAATATAAAATTTTGTAACCTAATTTTTTTATTTGCCAAGCCATCTCTAAGTCTTCGCCATAAAAAACATAATCTTCATCAAAACCACCGATTTTATCTAAAATTTCTTTTCTTACTAATAAAAAAGCACCTGTACCCGCTTCAATTTCATGAACTTCATTGATATTTAAATGAGCTAAATGATAACCGCCAAAAATTTTATTCAAAATTGGAACTTTTAAAAAAATTTTTTCCAAACCTGAAAAATAAGTAAATGATCGCCAAAGGGTCGGAAAACCACGATGAGAGGCTGGATCAATATCACCTGTTGGCAAAACTACTTTTACAGTTAAAGCACCAATATCTTGATATTTATCCATTAAATATATCAAATCATTAAAATCTAAATCTTCAACTATTACATCTGAATTTAAATAAAGAATATATTTTCCTTTAGCTTTTTTTAAGGCAAGATTATTAGCTTTTCCAAAACCCAAATTTATTTTAGAAATAATTAGTTTAAATTCTGGCCATTTTTTTTCAAAATTCTTCAACATTTGTAAACTACCATCATTAGATCCATTATCAACAACAATTATTTCATAATTTATTGGATATTTTTTAAAATTATTTTTTAAGTTTATTAAACATTTTTTAGTAATTAGTTTTGTATTAAAAGAAACAATAATAATTGAGAGAGATTTCATAATTAACCTTATTTTTAACGTTTTGGTGATTGTTTTTCTCTTCTTGCTTTTCCACCCATACCGACTTTTCTTCTTTCTTTTTTTCTTGGATCACGAGTTAATAGTTTATGTTTTTTCAAAATTTCTTTATATGAAGGATCAACTAAAACTAATGCTCTTGCAATTCCTAATATAATTGCTTCTGCTTGACCAGTTTTTCCACCGCCTCGAACTATTATTGAGATTGCAAAGCGATCTTCATTATTTGTTAATTTTAAAGGAGTTTTAATATAATCTCTTTCGTAATTTTTTGTAAAAACTAATTCAAATGGTTTTGAATTAACAATTATTTCTCCTTTTTTTACTTTAATACCATTAATATCAACTGGTTCATTTTTTGTTGGTAAATAAAATCTTACTCTGGCAACTGATCTTTTTCTTCTACCAACTGCTTCAAAATATTTAATATTTTTTTCTTTTTTTGTCATATTTTTAAAAAATTAAATTTATTTAACAAATTTATCTTTAAATGGATGATTTTCATCAGAAAAAATATATAATCTTTTTAATCTTTGATCTCGATATTTATTTTTTGGCAACATTCCAGAAACTGCATGTTTAATAATATATTCCGGTTTTTTATCAATTAAATCACTAAATTTTTCTACTTTTAAACCGCCAGGATAACCTGAATAACGAGTATAAACTTTAGATTGATATTTCTTACCCGTAACCACAATTTTTTTAGCATTAATAACTACCACATAATCACCCATATCAAGATAAGATACATAATTAACTTTATTTTTTCCTTGCAAAATCTGAGCAATTTTTGGCACAATTCTTCCTAAAGTTTTACCACTAACATCAATAAGATGCCAATCTCTTTTTATGTCTTTTTCTTTAACTGGTTTTGTTTGTTCAGTTAGCTTTTTCATTTTTTTCTTTTATTTTTTTCAAATCTGCCGTTTTAGGCAAGACTTTTAACTTATTTTTATTATTGTCTTCAATTATTGGATGAGCCCACTCTAATTTTGCCATCAAACTTCCATCTCCATCTCGATAATCTAATTTAGTAATTTTAACATATCCGCCATTTATTCCTTTAAAAGAATGAGGGACTTTGTTAAATAAATCTTTTACCAATTTTTGATTACCTAAATATTTTAATAAAACTTTCTCATTTGTTTTTGTTTTATCTTTTGCTTTAGAAACTAATTTTTCAAGATGCGATTTTAAAACCTTTGCTTTTGCTAAAGTTGTTTCTAAATAACCTGATCTAAAAAAATTAACTGTCAATTTTCTCATCAACATTTTATTAGCATCTTTTCCAAAACTAAATTTTATTTTTTTTACTCTGTGTCTCATAATTGAACATTCAATTTTTTTAATTCAACTTCAATTAATTCAATTGATTTTTTCCCAACACCTTTCATTTTAACTAATTTTTCACGACCAACTTTTATTAAATCAGCTACTGTTTCAATCTTTTCTCTAAGCAAAGCATTAATTACTCTTGAAGGTAGATTCAATTCATCAATAATAATATCATAAAGTTTTTTATCTATTTCTGTTTTTTCAGTTATTTTATTTGTTTCTTCTTGATAATCTTGTTTATTATCTTTGCCTGATAAAATATAAGAAAAATATTCAACCAATATTTCTCTTGCTTGTTTTAAGGCATCAGTTGGCTTAATACTTCCATCTGTCCAAATCTCTAAAATTAATCTTTCAAAATTTGCCTTTCTACCAACTCTTGCTTCTTCAACTTTTGTATTAACCCTTCTTATAGGTGAAAAAAAATGCATCTAAAGCAATAAATCCTGTTTCTTTATCTTCTTTTTCCTCAGCAGTTACATAACCATAACCAACTTCAACGATTGCTTCAATTGACAATTTAGTTTTATCATCTGTAATTTCAGCAATATAAAGATCTTCATTTACAGGTTTAATTTCTCCTTCAAAATCTTTAGCGAATATTTTTTTTGACCCTTTAACATCAAGATGTATTTTAAATTTTTTCTGCTCACCCTCTACTTTAAACTTCATTTGTTTAATATTCATCACCATTTCCAAAACTGACTCTTTTACTCCTTTAATTGTAGAAAATAAATGAGGAACACCATCAATTTTAATTTGAGTTACAGCCGCTCCTTTTAATGATGACAAAATTGTTCTTCTTAAAGCATTACCTAAACTATTAGCAAAACTTAATGGTAACGGTTCTAATACAAATTTACCATAATTACCTTCCTCGGTTATTTGAGTATAGAAATTTGGTTTTAACATAATAATAATAATAATTAATAACTTTTATTTTGAATAATATTCAATTATTAATCTTAAATTTACTTGTTTTTCTATTTCGCTATTATCTGGTAAGGCAATCAATTTTCCTACCAAACCTTTTTTTTCAAGCCATGACGGAACAATAATATTTTTATTATTATTTAAAAATGCTTCAATATATGGAATTTTTGCTACTTTTTCACTAGAAAAACTTACCTCATCTCCAATTTTTACTTGATAAGATGGTATATTATTTTTTTTACCATTAACTAATATATGTCCATGAGTTATTAGTTGTCTTGCAGCATTTCTTGTTGGTACCAATCCTAACCTATACAAAACATTATCAAGTCTTGATTCTAAAAATTGAGATAAATATAAAGCTGTATTACCTTTTCTATTACTTGCTCTTTTAAAATAATTTTTTAATTGTTTTTCAGTTATACAAAATATATATCTTAATTTTTGTTTTTCTCTTAATTGTATTCCTCTTTCAGAAACTTTTTTCTTTTTTTTCACTCCATGTTGACCTGGAGGAACATTTAGTCTTTTCAAAAGTCGAGTATGAGACTTTGTTCCCTCGGTCTTTAAACCAAGATCAATTCCTGATTGTCTTGCTAATCTATTTCTTGGACCTGTATATCTCATAAATTCATAATTTTTAATTCTTAATTTTTAACTTTTGGTTTTTTCCGCCAACTGGCGGATTTAATTTTTTATTACACTCTTCTTAACTTTGGTGGCCTTACACCATTATGAGGTATAGGCGTAATATCTATAATTCTATTCACCTCAAGATTAGAACTTTTAACTGCTCTTAATGCCGCTTCTCTTCCCGGACCAATTCCCTTAATAAAAATATCAACTACAGAAAGATTATGATTTTCTATAGCTCTTTTTATTGATGATTCAGTAGTTACTGTTGCTGCATGTGGAGTAGATTTTCTTGTTCCTGAAAAACCATGCATTCCACATGAATCAACTAATAACACATGACCATTATCATCAGTTATTGTCACAATTGTATTATTAAAAGTTGCTGTTATATAAATTCTTCCTTTTTCAACAATTTTTTTAGTTTGTTTTTTTACCGCCATAATAATTATTTAGATGATGAACTTGTAGTTTTTGCTGCTTGAGCTTTACTAGCTTCTAATTTTGCCCAAGCTTCTTTTCTTAAAGCTCCAACTGTCTTTCTCTTACCTCTTTTTGTTCTTGCATTAGACTTTGTTCTTTGACCTCTTACTGGTAATCCTTTTATATGACGAATACCTCGATAACAACCAATCTCTTTTAATCTTTTAATATTATCATTTATTTCCTCTCTTAAATCACCTTCAACTTTAAAATTTTTTTCAATTATTTCATTAAGTTTTTTTAATTCTTCTTCTTTTAAATCTTTAACCTTTTTTTTCTTATCAATATTTGCTTGTTTTAATACTTGGTAAACATTTTTCCAACCAATACCGTAAATTAAAGTTAAAGCATAATCAATATTTTTTTCATCCGGTAATGTGACACCAAATAATCTTGCCATATTTTAAGCTTGTTTTTGTTTATGTTTTGGGTTTGAACAAATAATATATAATCTACCCTTTCTTTTAACCATTTTACATTTTGGACAAATTTTTTTAATTGATGAAACAATTTTCATACTCTAAAAATGATTCTTCCCCGATTAAGATCGTAAGGTGTAATTTCAACTTTTACCTTATCACCGGGTAAAATTTTTATAAAATTTTTTCTCATTTTACCTGATAAATAACATAAAATCACTTTATCACTATTTAAAAGTTTTACTTTAAACAAAGTGTTTGGAAGATTTTCAATCACCTCTCCCTCAACAACAATCACATTATCTTTCATAAAACATATATTTTAACACATATTTAAGTTAAAACCAAGACCTGTTTTTCAGTTACAGCGATTGTGTGCTCAAAACAAGCTGTTAAACTTTTATCACGGCTAATTATTGACCAATCATTATCTTTTTCATAGGCAATTTCTTCAGTTCCCATCGAATAAATCACTTCAATAGCAATTGTTAATCCAGGTCTTATAATCAAAGTCTTTTCTGTTGGTCTTTCTCGAAAATTAAAAACATAAGGCTCCATATGGAGCTTTTTTCCAATACCATGACCAGTTAAATCTTTTAAAATAAAATAACCGGCTTTAGTTATTTCATCTTCAATTGTCTCTGATACTTTTCCTAATCTTTGACCCACTCTTACTTGATTAATAGCTTTTTTTAAAGTTCTTTTTCCAACTTCTAAAAAATTTATAATTTCTTTGTTATCTGTTTTACCAACAACAAAAGTTGTCGCATAATCAGTATGATATCCTTTAAAATACATACCAATATCTACTGTTAAGATATCGCCATTTTTTAAAACTCTATCTGAGGGAGGCGTATGAACCACTTGTTCATTAATTGGTAAACAAGTTGTCCAATAATAATTTTTTTACTCTTTTAAAAGATGACTCGCCTCCTTTTTCTTTTATTAATCTTTCTGCTTCTTGATCAATATATTTTGTTGTTACACCAACTTTAATTTTTGGTAAAAGCTCTTTAACTACCTCTCTCAATTTTGCACCACCTTCAGCCATTATTTTTATCTCTTCCTCAGTTTTATAATCTATCATTCTGTATAATAAATAATCCTATAAACTTCTTCTAATTTATCATGAAAATCTTCAAGAGCAAAATTATTTTTCACTAAAAAATCAGCATAAGCAATTGTTGGTGCCATATTAATACCAATTAACTCATCAAGATCCCTCTCTTCACCATAAAGTTTATTTCTCTCTTTTCTTTTAAGTAATCTTTTCCAGCGTAATTCTTTATCAGCATAAATTGCCAATAAATATATTTTTACATCAGATAAAGCTTTTTTTAAATAAAGATATTCTTCCCAAGATCTTAAACCATCAATAACTAATATCATATTCTTTTTTAAAATATCTTTTATTTTTTTTTCATTCATAATCGCTAAAGCTGCCATACCATATTTTTCTCTCAACTGCGTTCTTACTTTTTTATGAACTTCTTCAATATGAGGTAATTTATTTTTTTTCAATATATTCATTAATAATTTTTCCAAATGAAATAACAGGTAAACCTCTTGATTCAAAAAATTTTGCTGCATCAGTTTTTCCAGCTCCTGGCAAACCAACAATAGCAATAATTTTTTTATTTTTTATTTGCCAAGACTGAACTTTATTTTTTATTAATTGTTTACCTAAACTTTTTAAAATTTGTTGATTAACTTCTTCAATTGTTTGTGTTCCATCAATTTCTACTAATTTTTTTTGTTTTCGATAATAATCTAAAACTGGAATCGTAAATTTTTTGAATTGCTCAATTCGTTTTTTTATTGCCGGAATTGTTTCATCATCTCTATCTTGACTATTTCTATATACTAATCGATAAATTGCTTCTTTTTCTGGTATATCTAAATAAATAACTTTATCAACATTATTAATAAATTTTTCTGCTTGATTTAAAGTTCTAGGAAATCCATCTAAAATATAACCTTTTTTGTATTCTGGTCTTTTTAAATATGAATTAACAATCTCAATTGTTTTATCATCAGGAATTAATAAACCACTGTTCATTATTACTTTAATGTATTTTCCTAGTTTAGTTTTTTCTTTTGCTAACTGTCTAAAAATATGACCCGTTGATAAATAAGGTATTCCTAACTGTTTAGACAATAAATTTCCTTGAGTTGATTTCCCCGAACCCTGAATACCAATTAGAACTAATTTCATATTAAAATTAATCTAATTTTTTTGTCTCTTTGTGCAATTGATGCTTTTTGCACTTTCGACAAAATTTTTTTAATTTTATAGGTGTGGTGACTGTAATTTTGTTTTTCGAAATTACATAATTAACAGACTTACACACCTCACAAACTAAACCAATTAAAATCCTTGAACCTTTTTTTGCCATAGTAGTTATTTTATAAATTTATCATAACTTTTCATAACTAATTGACCCTCAATCATCTTAAATGTTTCAAGAATTACAGAAACCACTATCAAAATTCCAGTTCCACCAATTACCAAATCATCCATTCCAGTAATTTTTGACATAATTACCGGTAAAATAGCAATTATACCTAAAAAAACTGCTCCAACGCTAGTGATTTTATAAAGTACTTTCTCCAAAAATTCTTTAGTGGCTCGACCAGGTCTTATCCCTGGTATAAAACCACCATTTTTTTGAATTTCATCGCTAATTTTTTGAGGATTAAAAATTACTATAGTATAAAAATAAGTAAAACCAACCACTAACAAAAAATAAACAAAATTATAAAAAAATCCTGAAGGAGAAAATACATAAACTAAAAATTTTCCAATTGATATTAGTATTTGATTTTTAAGATTAATAAAAAAATTACCAATCAGTTGAGGAAACAAAACAAAAGAAACGGCAAAAATAATTGGTATTACGCCTGCTTGATTTAATTTTAACGGTAAGTAATTAGTAGCACCTTGATACATCCTATTACCTTTAATCCTTTTCGCATAAAAAATTGGTATTTTTCTTACTGCTTCATTAATAAAAACAACGCTAGTAATCACTATAACAGAAAGAACAATAAACATTATAATATTAAAAATCATCTCTTGATTAACTATTGCTAATGTTCTTGAGAAATTAACTGGTAGTCTACCAACAATTCCTGCCAATATCAAAAGCGAGATACCATTACCTAATCCATATTCTGAAATAAGTTCTCCAAACCAAACTAAAATAAAAGTGCCAGCAACCATTGTTAATACAAATGACAAAAACTCAAGAAAATTTAAATTCCCAATAATATTTTGATTTCTTAAAAAAACATAGATTCCAATTGCTTGAATAAAAGTTAAAGGTAATGTTAATAATCTTGTGTATTGATTAATTTTAAAACGACCATACTCTCCTTCTTTTGAAAGCGCCTCAAGTGAAGGAAACATCACTGTCATTAACTGCAAAACAATTGAAGCATTAATATAAGGATTTAATCCTAATGCCATCACTGAAAAATTAACTAAAGTTCCACCGGAAAAAATATCTAAAAGCGATAAAAATTGATTACTGGCAAACAACACTCTTAATTTTTCAAGATTAATTGTTGGCACAGGCAAAAATGCGAATAATCTAAAAGCCAAAAAAATAAATAAAGTAAAATAAATCTTTCTTTTTAAGTCTGGATCACGAAAAATAGACTTAACTTTTTCGAGAATTTTTTTCATAGAATAATTTTTTCTTTAATTTTTTACTAATTTTTGGCTTATTTCTTCCTTTACCTCGAAGAAGAGGAAATCTTTTTACTAATCTTCCTTGACCACCTTCAAAATGAAGAGGAATATCTTCTCTAGCTTTTTGATGACGAGTAGTTCCTCTACCTGATTTGGCTCCTTTTCCAGAACCCAATCCTCTTCCTAATCTTTTTTTTCTTTTATCAACTAATTTTGGTAATTGGCTTAAAAAATTAATCATAGTTATTTATCTGATTTTTTAGCGTATACTTTATTTCTTTTTGCTAAAACTTCTAACGCTTTCATTACCGCGTAAGTATTAGCAATCTGATTTCTTGATTTAATTATTTTTCCTGAAGCATTTTCAACACCAGCTAAATCTAATAAAACTCTTGCCACACTCCCAACCTTTAAACCTGTACCTTCTGGAGCTGGTTTAATTAAAATTTTTGCTGCTTTAAATTTTACTTGAACTTCATGAGGCAATGTTTTATTAACAATTGGTACCTCAATCATGTGTTTTTTTGCATAATTAATCGCTTTTTGAATTGCTGGTGGCACTTCAAGCGATCGACCAATTCCAATACCAACCTTACCTTTTTTATCACCAACTGCAACCAAAGCTGAAAAAGTGATATAATTTCCACCAGGAATTTTTTTAGAAACTCTTCTTACTAAAAGCACCCTTTCTTCAAATTTTTTTTCTTGATTTTTTTCTTCCATTATTAAAAAATTTAAAATTCTTTCCGCCAGTTGGCGGAATTTCCCCGCTGCTCGCGAGCGGCGGGGTTTAACTTTTAACTTTTGAATTTTGACTTTTAACTTTTAATTTAAACTTCTATCCCTCCTTCTCTTAATCCTTCAGCTACTGCTTTTACTCTACCTTTATAAACATAAACATTTCTATCAAAAACTGCTTTTTTTATATTTTTTTCAAGTAATTTTTTTGCTAATTCTAAACCAACTTGTTTAGCTTGATCAATTTTTTTTGCCTTAACCATCTTTTGACTTGATGAAGCAACTATTGTTACTCTTTTTTCATCATCAATCGCTTGAGTATAGATATATCTATTTGATCTAAAAACACTAATTCTTGGACAATCAGCACTTCCTTTTATTTTCGAACCAATCCTTCTTTTTTTTCTTAATTTTTTATCTAAATTAACTTTTCCCATAATTTAAATCTTAAGCTGCTCCGGCTCCTTTAGCTTTTTTACCGGGCTTAATTCTTAATTTTTCACCAACATACTGAATCCCTTTACCTTTATAAACATCTGGTTTTTTAAGAATCTTTATCTGATAAGCGACTTCTCCTACTTTTTGTTTATCACAGCCACTAACAATAATTGTTGTATTATCTTTTACTTCAAATTTTATACCTTCAACTTTTTTAAAAACAACTGGATGAGAATAACCAAGTTTTAAAACTAAATTTTCATTTTCAATCTTTGCGCCATAACCAGTACCAACAATTTTTAATTGTTTTTCCCAAAACTTACAAACACCTGTTGCTGCATTTGCAATTAACTGTCTGTATAAACCATGTAAAGACTTTGTCTTTTTGTCTTCTTTTGCTCTTTTTAATATTAACAAATCATCTTTTTTTTCAATTGTTAAAACCTCAGGTAATTGATAAACCAATTCACCCAAAGGACCTTTAATATTAATTTTGTTTTCATTAATATTAATATCAACTTCTTTAGGTATCTTAACTGGTTTATTTCCTATTTTTGACATAATTACCAAATATTAAATAATAATTCTCCACCAACTTTTTTTAATCTTGCTTCTTTATTTGTCATTATTCCTTTTGGAGTTGAAAGAATTGAATAACCATAACCACTTAAAACAGGTTTTAACTCTTTATAAGAAACATAATAACGTCTTCCTGGTTTAGAAAATATTTTCACATCTGTTAAAGCTGGATTATTTTCAACATAAAGCAAATCAATTACCAAAACTTTTTTAACATTATCTACTTCTTCAATTTTATAATCTTTTATAAATTTTAATTGTTTTAATTTTTTTAAAACCTCTTCTTTAAATTTACTATAACTAGCAGAAACATTATCTTTACCTGCTAAATAACCATTTTTTATTCTAATAATTAGATCAATAACTGAGTTTTCCATAATTTTAAGTTGCCTCAACAACTTTTTTTGTAACTTTTCCATGACTTCTAAAGGTTCGAGTTGGTGCAAACTCTCCCAAACGATGACCAACCATTGCCTCAGAAATCAAAACTTCTATAAATTTTCTACCATTGTGAATAGCAATTTTATGACCAACAAAATCCGGGGCAATTTGCGAATCTCTTGCCCAAGTTTTAATTGGACTTCTATCACCAGTCTCTTTTTGTTTAAGAACTTTTTTTAATAGTTTTTTATCAATATATGGTCCTTTTTTTAGTGATCTACTCATAATTATTTACCAAGAAATTTTTTTAACTCCCGGAATTTCTCCTTGTAAAGCTTTTTGTCTAAAACAAATTCGACACATACCAAATCTTCTCATATAACTTCTTGCTCGACCGCAAATTGGACAACGATTTCGATAACGAACCTTATATTTTTGTTTTTTTGTAAATTTTACCTCATCAGATTTTTTTGCCATATTATTTTATTTAACTTTATCCTTTTTAAAAGGAATTCCTAATAACTCAAAAAGTTTTTTTCCTTTATAAAAATCTCTTGCATTAGTAACAACTGTTACCTGCAATCCTCTAATTTTATCAATTTTATCAAAATCTATCTCAGGAAAAAGTGTTTGTTCAGTAATTCCTAAATTCAAATTCCCATGTTGATCAATACTTGTCTCTGAAACTCCTCGAAAATCTTTAAATCTAGGAATAATAATTTTAATTATTTTTTCCAAAAAATAATACATTTTTTTACCTCGTAATGTCACTTTTACTCCTATTGGCTGACCTTTTCTTAATTTAAAAGCAGATATCGATACTCTTGCTTTAGTAATCACTGGCTTTTGACCAGTAATAAGAGATAATTGTTCACTAATTTTATCAAGAACCACTTTATTCGATGTTGCTTCCCCAGCACCAACATTAACAACAATTTTTGTCACTTTAGGCACAGCCATAAGATTGTCAATCTTTAACTCTTCCATTAATTTTTTTCTAACCTCATTGTTGTAATAATCTTTTATTGTCATATTATTTTAAAATTAAATTTTACTTTGACATTTTTTACAAATTCTGTTTTTTTTATTTTTTTCAATTTTATAACCAACTCTTGTAATTTTTCCACACTTTGGACAAATTAGCATAACTTTTGACACATCTAATGGTCTTGGTACTTGAACAATACCACCTTGATTATTTTCGGGATTTTTCTTAAGATGTCTTTTATAAAGATTCACCCCCAAAATTAACACTTTATTAGCTTTTCGATAAACTTTTTCAACTATTCCTTCTTTTCCTTTATCTTTTCCGGCAATTACTTTTACTTTATCACCTTTTCTAATTTTCATTTTTAATATTGTAAATTTTAAATTTTTAATTTTTAATTTATTTTTAATAAATTTCCTCTGCTAAACTAGCAATCTTGTTAAAACCATTATCTTTAACTTCTTTAGCAATTGGGCCAAAAATTCTTGTTCCTTTTGGATCTTTAACATCTTTTCCCGCTAAAATTACACAAGCATTATCATCAAATCTAATATAGCTTCCATCTTTTCGTCTTTTTTCTTTTCTTGTCCTAACAATTACTGCTCTATGAATTTCTCCTTTTTTTACTGCTGAATAAGGAATTGCTTCTTTAACAACAACATTTATCACTTCTCCTAAATAAGCATATCTTCGATTACCTTTTTTTGCCATACCAATCATCGACACTTTTTTTGCTCCAGTATTATCAGCAACATTTAATATTGATCTTAATTGCAACATAGTTTTTATATATAGCTTTTATGATAATTTTCTAACAACTTGAAAATGTTTTTCTTTTGATATTGGTCTTGTTTCAACAATTTCTACTTTATCACCAACTTTTATATCTTTTTCTTCATTATGAGCTTTTAATTTTTTATGTCTGATAATTACTTTTTTATACTTTGGATGAACAAACTTTCTCTCAATTTTTACCACTACAGTTTTTGTCATTTTAGTTGAAACCACCTCACCAATAAATCTTTTTTTCATATTATTTTTTTAAACTTTCTAACAATTTTTTTTCTGACAAAACTGTTAATAAAACTGCTAATTGTTTTCTTTTTTTCATTAATAAATTAGTATCTTTTGGTGGATTTACCTTAAAAGATACTTTTAATTTAGCAATTTCTTGCGATAATAATTCTTTTTCTTTTTCAAGTTCTTTGATTGTTTTTTGTTTGTATTCTTTAACAATTTTTTTCATATAGTTTTTTTAATAACTTTTGTTTTAACAGAAAGTTTAGAAGCAACCACTCTTAATACTTCTAAACTTTCTTTTTCTTCTAATCCATCGATTTCAAATAAAACTCTTCCGGGAACAACTGAAGCAACAAAATAAGCAACATCTCCCTTACCTGCACCCATTGTCACTTCTGGTGGTTTTTTAGTAAATGGTTTATCAGGAAAAATTCTTATCCAAAACTTACCTACTTTTTTTGTTGCTCGAGCAAAAACTACTCTTGCTGCTTCAATCTCTTTATCTTTTATCCAACCAGGCTCAAGTGCTTTTAACCCATATGAACCAAAATTAAGCTCATCACCTTTTGTGGCAATTTTTCTCCAAATACCTCGAAATTGCTTTCTATACTTTTGTCTTTTTGGTGCTAACATATTATTAAAATTCAAAATTCAAAAGTCAAAATTCAAATTCAAATTCGTCAATTAGCGAACAAAAGTCAAAATACAAATCCGCCAACTGACGAACAAAATTTTAAACTATCTACATATCCAAACTTTAACTCCAACATAACCTGATTTGGTTAGTGCTGGAAAACTAGCAAAATCAATGTCTTCTCTTATAGTTGATGTTGGAATTGTTCCTTGAAAATATTTTTCTCTTCGTGAAATTTCTGCTCCAGCAATTCTTCCACCTAATTGAACTTTAACTCCTTTTGCCCCCGCTTCCATTACTTTATCCATAGCATTGTGAACAACTGATCGATGAGGAAAATTCCTTACTAATTTTTCAGCAATTGACTGAGCGACATAATAAGCGTTTAAATATGGTTTTTTTACTTGTTCAATCTTAATATCAACTTTTAATTCTTTATTTTTATCATTTTTTTTCAAATATGGACTAATATATTTTTTTATCTCTTCCAATCCTTTACCTCCGCGACCAATAATCATTCCTGGTTTAACAGAATAAATTATCAAAGTAATTTTATTAATTGCTCTTTCTATATCAATCTGTGTCACTGATGCATAAGCTAATTTTTTCATTAACAAATCTCTTATCATTACATCAGATATTAAACTTTCTCGATATAGTTTTTTATTTGAAAAAAACCATCGAGAATTCCAGTTATAAATTATTCCTAATCTTAATCCTTTTGGATGAACTTTTTGTCCCATTGTTATTTTTTTGTTTTTTTAACTTGTTTTTTTACAACTTTTAAATTTTTAACCTCATTTTTTTTATCAAGATTTCTTTCTTCAACTTTAGTTTCAACTTTTTTAGCCGGAATTTGTTGACCTTCTAAAATTATTTTAATATGACTTCTTCTTTTTAATATTGGTTTAGCTGTACCTCTTGATCCAGCTCGATATCTTTTTAATCTTAATCCTTCCTCAACTGTTAAAACTTTAAATTTTAACAAATTTTCATCAATTTTTAAAGTTTGTTTAGCATTGTTAATCGCTGATTTTATTGCTTGATATAATATTTTAGTCGCTTTTTGTTGACCATAAAATAGTCTCTCCAATGCTTCAACTGGAGTTAATTTTTTTATATCCTTTAAATAAAATCTTAATTTTTTTGGTGAAATAATAACGTTTTTTATATATGTTTTTGATTCCATAGTTATTTTCTTCTTTTAACAATTAAATAATCTGTTCGATGATGTTTTTTTCTTGTTTTTTTACCTCGAGCCGGTTTTCCCCATGGTGTTTTTGGATGCATACCTTCACCACTTCTACCTTCTCCTCCACCGTGGGGATGACTGCGAGGATTTTGAGCTGTACCTCTAACTGTTGGCCTAATTCCCATTAAGATTTTTCTTCCTGCTTTGCCAATCTTTTCATCTTTTTTCTCAATATTACCTACCTGACCAATGGTTGCTCGACAATCATTTAAAAATCTTCTTACTTCTCCTGATGGTAATTTTATTTGAGTATATTTTTCTTCATGAGCAACCACTACTCCAGCAGCACCGGCGCTTCTTAAAAATTGACCACCTTTTCCAGGATAAAGTTCAACATTGTGAACCATTACTCCAATAGGTATATTTTTAAGAAGCATACTGTTACCAATTTTTACATCGGTAACATCAGAAGAAATTATCTTATCGCCAACTTTTAAACCATTTGGTTGTAAAATATATCTTAATTCTCCATCACTATACTTAACTAAAGCTATAAAACAATTTCTATTAGGATCTTTTTCTATTCTTATTACTTCAGCCTCAATATCTTTTTTATCTCTTTTAAAATCAATAATTCGATAATATCTTTTTTGTCTTCCACCTTGATGACGAACAGAAATTTGACCACTGTTATCTCTGCCTGAATGTTTTTTTAAAATTTTTATTAATTTTTTTACTGGTTGTGCTTTTTTGTCTACTTGTGATTCATTGTTTTTCATATTTTTATGCTTGTGGGAATATATCGATCTTTCCCTCTTTTAACTTAATAAAAGCAATTTTTTTATTAGCTGTTTTTTTAGGTATCATTTTTTTCCCTATTCTTTTTGTTTTTCCTTTTCTTATCTGAGTTTTAACCTCTGATACTTTAACATTGAAAATTTTTTCTACTGCATTTTTTATTTGTGATTTATTAGCTTTTACATTAACCTCAAAACTATAAAAATTTTCTTTAGTTAAATTAGTTGTTTTCTCAGTCAAAACTGGTCTTAAAATAATATCTTTAATATTCATATCTTTTAATTAACTTTAAAATGATTTTTAATTTCTAAAACAGAACTTTTAAATAAGACTAACTTTTGACAATTTAAAATTTTATAAGCATTAATTGATTTAGCATCAATAAAATCTGTCTTTTCAATATTTCTTGAAGCACGAATAAATTTTTCTTCCATTTTTGGTAATACAAAAAGAGTTTTTTTATCATTAAGATCAAGTTTTTTAAGAAGTTGAAACACTGTTTTTGTTTTTAAATTTTCATTTAGAATTTTATCATCAAAAACCAAAATATTTTTATTTTTAAATTGAAGTGATAAAGCAGATAATATTGCTTGTCTATTTTGTTTTTTGTTAATTTTTAAACTATAGTCTTTTGGTTTTGGACCACCAACAATTCCGCCACCAACAAAAATTGGCGCTTTGATACTTCCATGCCTTGCTCTACCAGTGCCTTTTTGACGATAAATTTTTCTAGTTGAACCAGCGACTTCACCTCTAGTTTTAGTTGAAACTGTTCCTTGTCTTTGATTAAATAAATAAACTCTAACTGCTTGCGCTAAAAGTTTTTCATTTACTTTAAAACCAAAAATCTCTTTGGGTAAATCTAAATCTTCTTTTTTTTCGCCAATAAGATCATAGACAGGCAAGACAAATTCTGACTGTTTTTTTTCAACAGTTTTTTGATCTGTTATCTTATTTTTTTCTTCATTAATAGTTCTTTTAGTTCTTGGCATATTTAAAAAACTTTAACTAACAATTTCAACTAATCCATTTTTTGCGCCAGGAATTAAGCCTTTAATAACTAATTGATTATCTTTTATATCAATTAATTCCAAACCTTTCACTGTCACTCTTTCTCCTCCCATTCTTCCTGCCATTCTTTTTCCTTTAAAAACTCTTCCTGGAGTAGTTGTCATACCAATTGATCCTGGTGCTTTTTCATTATGAGATTTACCATGAGTTCGAGGACCACCTTTAAAATGATGTCTTTTTACTACCCCAGCGAATCCCTTACCTTTAGAAATACCAGAAACTTGCAAAATATCTCCTTTTTTAAAAAGGAGTTCTGGTTTGATTTGATCGCCTATAAAAAATTTAGCCTCACCAACACTGATTCCTAATTTATTATTTTCTTCAATTACTTTATAAATATCTTTATATTTATCAAGCCTTATCTCTTTTAAAAAACGAAGCGGGGTTTTTATCCCCGCCTTTTCTAATTGTCCTTTAATTGGTTTTTTAATATTTTTAATTTGACCAAATCCAAGTTTAACACTAAAATAACCATCTTTTTCAAAAGTCTTTATATCAACAAGATAACATGAATCAACATCAATAAATGTTACTGGAATTCTTTCACCTTTATCATTAAAAGTCTGAGATTGTTTTTGTTTTGATCCTAAGATAAATCCTGACATAAGACAAAAAAAATAGCCCCAGATTGGGGCCAAAATTGCCAATCCGGAAAATTATTAAATCTTTTCTCCTGAACAAAGCTTAATTTTCATTGCCTTAAATTATACAATATTTATTAATTTTCGTCAAACCAAGAAAATATTACATTTTAACCTCTACTTCAACACCTGCTGGTAATTCTAAATGCATTAATGAATCAATTGTTTGATTAGTTGGATTAACAATATCAATTAATCTTTTATGAGTTTTTAAACCAAAATGATCTCTGGCATTTTTATCAGTAAATGTTGATTTGTTAACAACAAAAACCTCATTTTTTGTTGGTAATGGAACTGGACCAACAATTGATGCACCTGTTCTAATAGCAGTATCTACTAATTTTTGACAGGTTTCATCAATTAATCGATGATCGTAAGATTTAAGTCTGATTCTTATTCTTCCTTTCGGCATATTAAAGTGCGGAAAATGTTGGGGCGCCTAAAACGGCGCCCCACAAAAATTTTAATTAAAAATTACTTAATAATTTTTGTCACAACTCCAGCACCAACTGTGTGACCACCTTCTCGAATAGCAAATTTTAATCCTTCCTCCATTGCTACTGGATAAATAAGCTTTGCAGTAACTTTAACATTATCTCCAGGCATCACCATCTCAACACCTGCTGGTAATGTCATCTCACCGGTGATATCGGTAGTTTTGATATAAAATTGCGGTCTGTAACCATTGAAAAATGGAGTATGACGACCACCTTCTTCTTTTGTCAATACATAAACTTCAGCCTCAAATTCAGTATGAGGTGTGATTGAGCCTGGTTTAGCCACTACTTGACCTCGAATAACATCAGTCTTTTCAATACCTCGAAGCAAAAGACCAACATTGTCACCCGCTCTTGCTTCATCTAAAGTTTTTCTAAACATCTCAATGCCAGTAACAACAGTTTTTTTAGTTTCTTTTATTCCAACTATTTCAACTTCTTCATTAAGTTTGATCGTTCCTCTTTCAACTCTTCCAGTAACAACAGTTCCTCGACCAGAAATAGTAAAAACATCTTCAATTGGCATTAAGAATGGTTGATCGATTGGTCTAACTGGTTCTGGAATATATTCATCAACTGCATTCATTAAATCTTCAATTGCTTTTACTGCTTCTGGATCATCTTGTAAAGCTTTCAAAGCACTTCCCCGAATCACTGGAACTTTATCTCCAGGAAATTTATATTTAGTTAAAAGATCTCTTACCTCCATTTCAACTAAATCTAAAATCTCCTTATCTTGAACCATATCAACCTTATTTAAGAAAACAACAATTGCTGGTACATTAACTTGACGAGCTAAAAGAATATGCTCTCTTGTTTGAGGCATTGGTCCATCTGGAGCAGAAACAACTAAAATAGCTCCATCCATTTGAGCTGCACCAGTAATCATGTTTTTAATATAATCAGCATGACCTGGAGCATCAATGTGGGCATAATGACGTTTATCAGTCTCATATTCGCTGTGATGAAGATTAATTGTCACTCCACGAGCTCTTTCTTCTGGAGCTTTATCAATCTCTTCATATTTTAAGAATTTTGCTTTTCCTTTTTTTGATAATACATAATGGATCGCGGAAGTTAAAGTGGTTTTTCCGTGATCAACATGACCAATAGTACCGATATTAAGATGTGGTTTTGTTCTTTGAAATACACCTTCTGCCATAATATTTATAAAATAAATTAATAACAATAAAAAGAAAGCCTTATAAAGAAGGCTAACTTCTTTTAATTCATTAATAATAAAACTTTATTATCAAAAAGTCAAGGTCAATTTAATTTTTTATTTTTTTTAAATTTTAACATCTTAAAATTTATTTGATATAATAAAAAGTTATGATATCATTTTGGTTATTAACAGAAGATTCATGGATAAATGATTTAATTAAAAAATTTGCAAATGAATTCAAAATTCCCTTATTTCTTCCTCACATTACTCTTATAAGTGGATTAGAAATCTCAGAAAAAGATGGTGTTGATTTTTTACAAAAATTAAAAAAAGAATTCAAACCTTTTAATTTAAAAATTATTGACATAGATTTTAAAAAAGAAATTCATAAAAGTTTTTATTTAAAAACAGAATTAAATGATAATTTACTTAATTTAAGATTAAGTATTGAATCAAATTTCAAAAAAAATAAATTTAATAATGAATTTAATCCTCATATATCTCTTTTTTACTTCAATTGTGGCAATAATAAAAAAATCAAATTAAAAAATGAACTTATAAAAAAGATTCCTTTTGTTGCTAATTTTAATAAACTAGGATTAATTATTGAGAGTTTTCCAATAAAAAAACCTCAAGATATTAAAAATTGGAAACTCTATTTATAAAATGCAAAGAGAAATTAAAGTTGATTTAAATGAATTATTATCACCTTGTTCTCAAGAAATTGCTTTCATTGGCGCTGAATTACCTTTCATAGCATCAGGTTGTAAAGAAGAAGAATGGCGAGAAAAATTTACAAGTGAAAAAATAATTGAAAAACTTTGGGGTTACCAAGGTTTTTTTACAATAGAAAATCCAAATAATCCAAAGCTCCCTTTAAAACTTGGATTTGCTACAGTAATTCGTAGTTTTTCAGTTAGACAAAATAGACATATTCATCCAAAAACAGGTGAAATTATGGCAATATGGACAAAACAGCCAAACACATGTATTGTTGAACTTAATGGCTATTTATATCAAATAAAAGATAGTTCTATTTTATATATTCCTCCAAACGTACCACATGATTTAATTTTAACTGGACCTGGAATAACAATAGACATTAAAGGTTTAACATTTAATGATAGAACTGACAATATTTCTCCTGACATTATTGATCCTCATTTTGTAGATAAACCGTCAATAACAACTGACGAAATTTTATATTATGATCCTTCATATGGTATAGATTTAATATTTGGAATAAAAAAAGAAAAAAATCCTTCAAATCAACTTAAAACTCAATTACCACTTATTAAATATTTAACAATAATTTTTAATCCTGAAGAAATTTTACAAAATCCAAATTCTTTTCCAAAATACCAAATTTTACCACCAGATGCACCAATACCTTTAAATTCTATATACTTAACTATCCCAACAGTTAATATAAAAATCTAAGTATTTAAAATAAAAAATGTTGATAAATGCTATTTGATAAAATTATCTCATGTTAAATAGTGAACAAAAACAAGCAGTTGAATACAATGATTCTCCTCTTTTGATTATTGCTGGCGCTGGGACTGGAAAAACTACAGTTATTATTAAAAAAATTGAGTATCTAATAAAAAATAATCTAGCTAAACCTGATGAAATTCTTGCCTTGACATTTACTGAAAAAGCCGCTTACGAGATGGAAGAAAGACTTGATAAAGAACTTTCTTATGGTTATTTTCAAATGACAATTGATACTTTTCATGGTTTTGCTGATCAAATTTTAAAAAGTGAGATTATTCATCTTGGTAGATCAAATAATTACAAACTTTTAACTGAAGCAGAAACGGTTCTTTTTTTTAAAAAAAATCTTTTTCTTTTTAATTTAGACTTTTATCAACCAGTTGGTAATCCCTATAAATTTGTCGAAAATCTTATTGATCATTTTTCAAGACTAAGAGATGAAAATATTAGTCCTGAAGAATATCTAAATTGGGTAAAAAATAATAATTTTGCTGATGAGGAAGAAAAAAAAAGATATCTTGAGTTAGCTAATGCTTACAAAACCTATCAAATTTTAAAAACAAAAGAAAATATTTTTGATTTTGCTGATTTAATTTATTATTTAATTCTTCTTTTTCAAAAGCGACCATCAATTTTAAAATACTATCAAAACAAATATAAATTTGTTTTGGTTGATGAATTTCAAGATACCAACATTGCTCAATATGAGTTAATTAAACTTCTTAAACCACCAAAAAATAATCCTAAATTAACTGTTGTCGGTGATGATTCGCAAGCAATCTATAAATTCCGTGGCGCCTCTGTTTCCAATATTTTGACATTTATGAAAGATTATCCTTTAGCAAAACAAATCACTCTTTTAAAAAACTATCGATCAAATCAAGAAATTCTTGATAAAAGTTATCAATTAATTCAAGCTAATAATCCTGATACTCTTGAGGCTCAACTTGGTATATCAAAAAAATTAATTGCTGTTAATAAAGATATTCCTAATGAACCAATTGACTTTTTTTTAGGAGAAAATATTGAAGATGAAGTTAACTTTGTGGTTGAAAAAATTATTTATTTAAAAGAAAAATATCATTATCAATACAGTGATTTTGCAATTCTATGCCGTGCTAATAATCACGCTGATCCTTTTATAAGAACTTTAGTTTTTAAAGGTATTCCTTATCAATTTTTAGGTCCAAATATGCTTTTTAAACAACCAGAAGTAAAAGATCTTATTGCTTATTTAAAATTTCTTAATAATACTTCTGATAATATTTCTTTATATCGAGTTTTATCAATGAAAATATTTGATATTGATGGTTATGATTTAAAACTTTTAGTTGATTTTTCAAAAAATTGTAATTTATCTTTATTTCAATCATTAGAAGTATATTTAAGTTATTTTATAGCTCAATATAAAAAAGAAGGATTTGAAAATTATTATAAATATTTACCCCTATTAAAAAGAGACTCGCAAGAAAAATTAAAAAAATTCTTTGAAATGACAAAAAAACATTTTGAACTTTTGAAAAAAAATACTCCTGGTGAAATTCTTTATAATTTTTTGGAAACTACTGGTTATTTAAAAAAATTGTCTGATTTTCAAACTGATAAAGATGAAAAAATCGCACTTAATATCTCAAAGTTTTTCCAGAGATTAAAAGTTTTTGAAAATGAAAATAAAGAAAATAATATTGAAAATGTTGTTGAATTTTTAGATCTAAGTTTAGAAATGGGTGAATCACCTTTAGCTGGAATAACTGATATTTCTACCTACAATGCAGTCAATATTTTAACAGTACATTCAGCCAAAGGTTTAGAATTTCCCGTTGTTTTTTTAATTAATCTTACTCAAGGAAGATTTCCCAGTCGTAACCGTAAAGAAACAATTCCCATTCCAGATAGTCTCATAAAAGAAATATTGCCGAAAAATGATCCTCATCTTGAGGAGGAAAGACGCCTTTTTTATGTAGGTATGACCAGAGCAAAAGATCATCTCTATCTAACAGCCTCAGAGTTTTACAGCCAAGGAAAAAGACAGCAAAAGCTCTCTCCCTTTGTTTTAGAAACATTTGATAAAGAGTTTCTTGAAAAAAAGATTATTAAAACCACCGATGAAAAAAAACAACTATCTTTTTTTTATTTCCAAAAAGTTGACGAACCAATTGAAAATCAAAAAAATATAAATAATTATTATTCTTACACTCAACTTGAGATTTACGAACGATGTCCTTTACAGTATAAATATTCATTTGTTTTAAATTTACCAACACCAAAAACTGCTTCCTTAAATTTTGGTGATATTATTCATCAAACTCTTGA
Organism: Patescibacteria group bacterium; assembly: GCA_026004455.1. GTDB lineage: Bacteria > Patescibacteriota > Microgenomatia > UBA1406 > GWC2-37-13 > GWC2-37-13. Next base: position 24,279 of record BPJE01000001.1, read on the forward strand.
AAATTTTTATCAATTATTTAAAACTAACAAAAGTGTCTCGGAAAAAAAAATGCTTGATATTTATAAAAAAAACTGGCAGCCAATCGGCTTTTTATCAAAAAAACATGAAGAAAAATATTTTCAAATAGGAGAAAAAATTTTAACTAATTACTTAAAAAAATATCATCATAAAGACTTAAATGTTTTAAATCTAGAGATGTCTTTTAAAATAAAAATAATTGATAATATTTTTATTAAAGGAAAAATTGATCGAATTGATAAACTACCTGATGGTCGCCTCGAGATAATTGACTATAAAACTGGTAAAAAACCTGATGAAAAAGAACTTAATAAAGACCCTCAATTATCAATCTATGCTCTAGCATTAAAAAATATTTATAAAAAAAGTCCTGATAAATTTTTATTGTCTTATTTTTACTTAGAACATGATGAAAAAATTAGTTTTCAAAGAAACGAAAAAGATATAGAAAAAATAACCAAAGACATTATTGAAAAAATAGAAAAAATTAAACTTAAAGACTTTACCCCAAATCCAGGGCCTCATTGTGATTTTTGTCCTTTTAAAATAATCTGTGAAGCTTGGCGTTAATTTAAAAAAAATTAAAAAATTTTGTATAATTTGAAAATAATGACAGATAAATTTTTAAAATCAAAATTATTTTATAAAATTACTGATAGTTTTGTTCCTTTTTTTGCTTGGGTATTAATCACTCTTCCTTTATGGCTATCACCTTTTCATCCAGCTATTGTTTCTTATTTTATTCTTTTTTTTGATCTGTATTTTTTTTATAAGTCAATCATTACTGCCTATCACGCTGTTTTATCTTACAAAGAAATTTTATTTCATTCAAAAATTAATTATCAAAAAAAACTTTTAAAATTAAAAGAATCTTCAAAAATAAATCATTTTATTATTATTCCAAATTATAAAGAACCTCTTTATAAATTAGAATCAACTATTGATTCATTTATTAAAAACGATTATCCTTATAAAAAAATTTATTTGGTACTTGCTTTTGAAAAAAGAGAATTAGAGGCAGAAAAAAAATATCAATATTTATTTAACAAATATAAAAATTCATTTTCAAGAATTTTTGCCACCTATCATCCAGATCTACCAAATGAAGAACCAGGCAAAGCCAGTAATCAAACTTATGCGGCAAAAATTATTGATCAGTACGTAGAAAAAAACAATTTAAAAAGAGAAAAAACATTAATTACAATTTGCGATGCTGACAGTCATTTGCCAAAAAATTATTTTTCTTATTTAACCTTTACTTTTCTAAAAGACAAACAAAGACTTTTCCATTTTTATTGGGCACCTGTTTTACTTTATAACAATTTTTGGCAATTACCAATCTTTGTGAGAATCCAAGCAACGTTATCATCAATTTTAAGATTATCTTTTCTTTCACAAAAAGAAAATCTCATTCAAATATCAACATATTCAACTAATCTTTGGCTTTTAAAACAAATTAATTTCTGGGATGTTGATATTATTCCTGAAGATTGGCATATTTTTTTCCAAGCTTTTTTTAAATTTGGAGAAAAAATAAAAACTATTCCTTTATTTACAATTGTTAATGGTGATGCTGTTTACTCAGGAAATATTTTAAAAACTTTCATTAATCGATATGAACAAGAAAAACGTTGGGCTTGGGGAGTATCAGATGTAGGCTATGTTTTAAAAAATTTTTTCAATACTCCAAATATTAATTATTGGGCAAAAATAAAAAAAATTCTATTTTTAGCAGAGACACATTTGCTTTGGCCTGTATCTTTTTTTATTTTAACAATTAGTGCTTCTATCCCTCCATTAATTAATCCAGTTTTTAAAAAAACAGTGTTGGGTTTTCTATTACCAAAACTATCAGCGTTAATCCTAACTTTATCATCTTCTATGTTAATTTTATATATTTATCTTGATATTAAAATTAGATCAAAAATAAATGTAAAAACTAATCTTTACAATTTACCAATGCTTTTAATTCAATGGTATTTTTTACCAATTGTTTCTTTTTTCTTTTCTTCACTTCCTGCCCTTGATGCTCATACAAAAATTCTTTTAGGAAAAAAAATAAAATATAAAGTTACTGAAAAAATCTAAATTATATTATAATAATTAATAAATATGATAAATTGGTTGTTTACACAAACACCACTTGTTTTTTTAACTCAAAGTTTTTGGCGAGATGAAGCTTTTTCCTATTTTTTAGCTAAAAAAAATTTTTTTGAGATTATTTTTTTAAGCGCAAAAGATTTTTCTCCTCCATTATATTATTTAATTCTTCATTTTTGGATGAAAATTTTTGGATCTAGTGAAATTGCTTTAAGATTAATGTCTTTAATTTTCTTTTGGTTAACAACTTATATTTTTTTTATATTCTTAACTGATATTTTAAAACTTAAAGTTTCAAAAGCTCTTTTTTATCTAATTTTCTTTGTTATTAATCCACTTCAACTTTATTATGGATTTGAGGCAAGATCATATTCAATGTTTTCTTTTTTAAGTATTGCTTCTTTTTATTTTTTATTTAAAAACAATAAAAAAATGTATCTTCTTTCTACTATTTTAGGTCTTTATACCCATTATTTCATGATTTTTGTTGTTGCTATTCAATATTTTATTTTTAAGTCAAAAAATCAAGTTATTGCTTTTTTAAGTTTTCTTCCTTGGTTAATTTTTATTTTAATTAATAAAAATTTTTTTAATGAATCTTTTTGGATTAAAAAAACAACATTAAAAGATATTATTAATTTTATTGGTAATGTATATACAGGCTATGAATATGATTTTAAATTTTTTGATAAAGATTTGTTTAAATTGTCTATTTTTTTATTAATAATAATCGCTAGTCTTATTTTTATTAAATTAAAAACAAAAAAAGAAGAATTATTTTTAAAAACATTAATTATTTGGTCTGTTATCACTCCATTTTTAATAACAATAATTTCTTTTATAAAACCAATCTTTTTACCTCGATATTTAATTTTTGCTAATACTGGTTTGCTAATTCTTTTAATCTATATTCTTGAAAAATATCCAAAAATTTTAAAATACATATCGATAATAATTCTTTTAATAATAACTATTAAATATAATCAGGTACAAATACAAAAAAGACAAAAAATCAATCTTAAAAAACCTATTTTAGAAATAAAATCACTTATGAAAAAAAATGATTATCTTTATGTTGTTAGTGAACTTGATTTTTTTACTGCTCAATATTATTTAGATGAAAATCGTGTTTATATTTGGGAAAAAACTTATGAAGAAATTCCAAGCTACGTAGGAAAAGTTTTAATTGATAAAAATAAAGTAAAAAATCTACTACCATTTTATCCTCAAAAAGCTTTTATCTTAACTCCCTGGGGCGAATATTCAATACAGGCAATCTATTAATAATTTTGATAAAATATTAATAAATTTTGCCCGGTCGTCTAATGGTAGGACATCAGACTCTGGATCTGATTATCCTCGTTCGAATCGAGGCTGGGCAACAAATTTAATATGATCAATTATCTAATAATCTCTAATTTGTTAATAATTTTAATATTCATTTTTAAATTACCAACCCTTCCTCCAGAATTACCATTATTTTATTCTCTACCAGTTGGTGAATGGCAATTAGCTGATTCTTGGATGATATTTTTACTTCCATTTATTCTAAATTTAATGTTTTATATTAACAATCAGATATTAAATAAATATTTTGTTAATGAAGAAATTGCTAAAAAAATTTTTCATTATTTAAATTTATTTTTAATTATTTCCTTTACATTAATTTTTATCAAAATTATTTTTTTAATTAGCTAAATATGTTAACAATTTTTTTATTTAGTTTATTTTTTTCATTTTTTTTAACTATTCCAACTATTCTTTTTGCTAAAAAAATTAATCTAATTACTGATAAAAATAAAAGATTTCATCCTGCTCATACTCATTTTGGGAAAATTCCTCGAGGAGGTGGTATACCAATATTTTTAACATTGTTAATAGCTAGCCTTTTATTTTTACCAATAAATAAAATCATCTTAGGAATATTAATATCAAGTTTTTTATTAGTTATCGTTGGATTAATTGATGATTATTATGATATTTCTCCATATTTAAGATTTTTGTTAAATATATTAATTTCTTCAATTGTTGTTGGTTTTGGTTTAGGTATTCCATACATCTCAAACCCTTTTGGTGGAGTTATAAAGCTTGATCAATGGAAAATTAGTTTTGATTTTTTTGGCAGTCATCAAATATGGATTTTAGCTGATTTTTTATCAATAATTTGGCTTACATGGCTAATGAATATGGTTAATTGGAGTAAGGGAGTTGACGGTCAACTTCCTGGTTTTGTTGGTGTAACCGCTTTTTTTCTCGGGCTTTTGTCTCAAAGATTTACTGCTCATGATATTAGCGTACAAACTGTTTCTAATCTTGCTTTTATCACTTCAGGTGCTTATTTTGGATTTTTAATATGGAATTTTTATCCGCAAAAAATTATGCCTGGTTATGGCGGTGGCGCTTTAGCTGGATTTTTGCTAGGAATTTTATCAATTTTATCTTTTGGAAAAATCGGTACTGCTATTTTAATATTATCAGTACCAATGATTGATGCAATCTACACAATTTTAAGACGAATCAAAAATAAAAAATCACCATTTAAAGCTGATTGGGGGCATTTTCATCATCGACTTTTGGAAGTTGGCTGGGGAAGAAGAAGAATTGCTGTTTTTTATTGGTTAGTATCATTTATTCTCGGTATTGCTTCTTTATTTTTAAAAGGTATTGAAAAACTAATTGCTTTTTTAAGTCTCTTTGTAATTTTGATTGTTTTTATTTTAATAATTGAAAAAGTGAAAAAGATAAAATAAAAGTTTCATATAATTAAAAATTTATGACAGTTTTAAAAGTTAATACTGATGGTGGAGCAAAAGGCAATCCCGGACCAGCTTCAATTGGAGTGGTTTTTTATATAAATAATAAAAAAATTTTTCAACATCACAGTCCAATTGGTGTTGCTACTAATAATGATGCTGAATATCAAGCTTTAATTTTTGCTTTAAATGAGATAAAAAAAGAAAAAGAAAAATTAGTTAATAAACATAAGATTGAAAAAATTGATTTTTACTCTGATTCTAATCTTCTTGTTAATCAAGTTAATGGACTTTTTAAAATAAAAAATGGAAAAATAAAAGAATATGTTTTAAAAATTAAAATTTTAGAGCAGGAAATCAATCTTCCAATTTATTACCATCATATTCCCCGTGAAAAAAACCAAGAAGCAGATAGATTAGTTAATTTTTAATATAAGTTTTCAATCAACTCTGGAAATTCTTCAACCCGAAAATGGCCGTTTTTGTTTTTGAAAATAAAAAATTTTGCTTGAGGAAATTTTTTTTGATACTGTTTTTGATGATATAAAGTCACTATTTCATCATCTTCTGAAAAATAAAAATAAATATTTTTAAACTGTTTAAAAAATAAAGATAGATTTTTTCTTAATTTAAATCCACCAGATAACTCTTCATTGCTATTAGTATTATCAAAAGGTGGCGCTACTAAATGAATCGATGATAGCTCTAAATCAACTTTATTTTCAGAAAAATACTTTACTAAAAATATTCCTCCTAATGAATAACCTAAAAAAATGATTTTTCTTTTTTCCTTTTTTAAAAGATCTAAATATTTTTTAAAAATTATCTTCCATTCTTTATATCTTGAGTTTTCTTTTAAAGGCATCTTAACTCTTACAAGTTGAAAATGATTCTTTAATTTCTGATCTAAATAATCACCACTCCAATTTTTAATTTCCTCTAAACTAATCTCTTTATTTTTCAAATAATTCAAATAATCTTTTCTTTTTCTAAAAGTTGTTCCACCGTGGATATAAACTAAAAATGGTTTTTGCATTGTTATTTTATTATGTCAAACTTTCCTAATCTGCAATTTATTAAAATTTTAGAGTCTTATTTTGAGATCCAAAATAAATTCGGGATGACATTTTTTTCTTTCTTGTCATGCTGAATTTGTTTCAACACCTCTTAACAAATCAATTAAAATTTTTTTAATATTTTATCAAAAATTTTATGCTAAAATTTAATACAAATTAATTACTTAAATATGATTTTACGCTATTATATTAAAACTTTTGGCTGCCAACAAAATAAAGCTGATTCTGAAAGAATTGCTGCTGCTTTTGAAGCAAGAGGAATGAAACCAGCAAAAGGATATCAAGATGCTAATTATATTGTCATAAACACCTGTATGGTCCGTCAATCTGCGGAAGATAGAGTTTATGGATTGGTAAGAAATTTAGCAAAATTAAAAATCAATCCGCCAGCTGGCGGACAAAAATTAAAAATCATTATTACCGGTTGTATGGTTGGTGTTGCTCATCGAGATAAAACAGGAAAATTACTTGCAAAACTAAAAGAGAGAATGCCTGAAGTTGATGAGTTTTTACCAATTGAAGAAGTTGGTTTTGATAATGAACCAATTAGAACTAATAAAACTCACGCCTGGATACCAATATCAAATGGTTGCAATAATTTTTGTACTTTTTGTGTTGTTCCTTTTACTCGAGGACGAGAAATTAGTCGACCATTTGAAGATATAATCGCTGAGGCAAAAAAATTAAAAGAACAAGGATATAAAGAAATTACTCTTCTTGGACAAAATGTTAATTCATACGGCGCAGATTTAATTTTAGGTAAAGAAAATATTCAAGTAATGAGAGACCTTCCAAAAACATACTTTGAAAATTCAAAATTCAAAATTCAAAATTCAAAATTACAATTAAAAACTAAAGAATTAAAATTCAATGAAAATTTAAAATTAAAAATTAAAAATTACAAACCAGTATATGTCAAACATTTAGGTCGGTATCGAATACCAACTTTGTTTCCTTATTTACTTGAAGAAGTGGCAAAACTTGGTTTTGAAAAAGTTGATTTTATTTCATCAAATCCATGGGATTTTTCTGATGAACTAATTGAAGTGATTGCTAAATATCCAAATATTACCAGAACCATTCATTTACCTGTTCAATCTGGAGACGATAATGTTTTAAAAAGAATGAATCGATGGTACAGTGCGAGCGATTATATCAGTCTAATATCAAAAATCAAAAATAAAATACCAAACGTTAAATTCACTACTGATATAATTGTCGGTTTTTGTGGAGAAACTGACGAAGAGTTTGAAAACACAGTTAAACTTTGCAAAAAAGTTGGTTTTGAAAAAGCTTATATTGCTATGTACTCTCCCCGACCAATGACCGCTGCAACAAAAGTGATGAAAGATGATATTCCTTATGAAGTCAAAAAGAAACGATGGACAATACTAGAAAATTTAATAAATAAAAAAGCAAATTAATAATTAATAATATTTTTTTACTTTATCAAACCAATTACAAAAATTACAATCAGGAGAAGATTCAGGGATCGGTCCTTGCAGAACTTTAACTGCTTTTTCAATTCTTTTTCTAATATCTTTTATTTTTCTTTCAATTTTTACGATATGTACAATCATCGGAAAACCATTTGACAACTCTACTGTCATTTCAGGAAAAAAATAAATTAAATATCCAAAATTAGCTACTTTTAAATTATTTTCTTCAAGCAAAAATAAATACTCATCTATTTGATTTTGATAGGCAGATAAAGTTTCTTTTTCTCTTGGATCAGAAGAGGCGGTTTTAAAATCAACTGGTATATGCTCGCCATTTTCATTGATAAAACATTCATCAAGTTTTCCATAAAAACCAAAATCGTTATTAAATTTATAGAAATATGCTTCTTTAAAAGGTCTTTTTAAACTTGCCTTAATTTTTCCTTGAATTAAAGGTGGCAGTTGATTTTTTTCTCTGTAACTATTAAAGTATCTTTTTAAAATAACATCAAATCTATTGGCTAATCTTGACTGAATTCCTTCTGGTTGTTTTATTCCTTCTTTGTGAGACAACCAAAAACAGCGCGGACATCGATTTAGCTCTTCAATAGCCGAATGAGAAAGCCATTTAACTTTTTTCTTGTCTGGTTTTTCTTTAAAATTATTAGTTGAAAATAAATCTTGTTGTAAAGACATAAAAAAATTATAGCAAAAAAAGGTTTAATTGGTTATAATGATTGCTATGAATATTTTGGTTACTGGCGGAGCTGGATTTATTGGTTCAAACTTTATCTTATATTGGTTAAAAAAATATCCTGAAGACAAAATTGTTAATTTAGATAAACTTACTTACGCTGGTAATCTAGAAAATCTAAAATCAGTAGAAAAAAATAAAAACTATCAATTTGTAAAAGGAGATATTATTGATTTTAAGCTTGTTGACAAAATAATTAAAGATTACCAAATTGAAACAATTGTTCATTTTGCTGCTGAAAGTCATGTTGATAGATCAATTCTTGATCCTGCTCCGTTTATAAAAACTAATGTTGAAGGAACCTATGTTTTACTTGAAGCGGCTTTAAAAAATAAACTAAAAAGATTTCATCATATCTCAACTGATGAAGTTTTTGGTGCTTTGCCACTTGGCACAAAAGAAAAATTCAATGAAAAAACTCCTTATAATCCACGAAGTCCTTACTCTGCTTCAAAAGCTGCCTCTGATCATCTAGTTCGTGCTTACTACATCACTTATGGATTGCCAATTACTTTATCTAACTGCTCCAATAATTATGGTCCTTATCATTTTCCAGAAAAACTTATTCCATTAGCGATTACTAACATTATTGAAGAAAAAAAAGTTCCAGTTTATGGCGACGGCCTTTATGTTCGTGATTGGCTTTATGTTGAAGATCATTGCCGAGCGATTGATTTGATTTTACGCAAAGGAAAAATTGGTGAAACTTATTTTATTGGTGGCTTAACTGAAGATATTTCAAATCTTGAAATTATAAAAAAAATTTTAAAAATTATGGGTAAAGATGAAGGCTATATTGAGTTTGTTAAAGATAGACCAGGTCATGATCGCCGCTATGCCATTGATTGGACAAAGATAAACAAAGAATTAGGTTGGAAACCTGAAGTTGATCTTGATACCGGGCTTAAATTAACTATTAACTGGTATTTAAAAAATCAAGACTGGTGGAAAAAAATAAAAACTGGCGAATATCTTGATTATTATAAAAAACAGTATCAAAAATAATTATTTTTATATTTTTATGTTAAAAATCGCAATTACTGGTGGAGATGGGTTGGTTGGCTCAAGAATAATTGAGCTTCTTAATAATGATTTTGAGTTTATTACTCTTCCAAGTTCTCAAATGGATATCACTAATAAAAACCAAGTTTTTTCAGTTTTAAAAGATCTAAAATTTGATGTTTTTCTACATCTAGCTGCTTACACGAATGTTGCCAAAGCCAATGAGGAAAAAGACTTAGCCTACAAAATCAATGTTGAAGGAACAAAAAATGTTTTTGATGTTGTTTCATCCCAAAAGAAAAAATTTATTTATATTTCAACAGATTTTGTTTTTAATGGAAAAAATCCACCATATTTTGAAGACTCTTCTCCCTCTCCAGTTGGAGTTTATGGTCAAACAAAATATCAAGGAGAAGAAATTATAAAAAATCAAGCAATGATTGTTAGAATCTCCTATCCTTATCGCGCTTCATTTGAAAAAAAACGTGATTTTTTTAGGACTTTTAAAACTTTTCTTGAAGAAAAAAAACCTTTAAAAATTATTACTAATTCTTTAATGACACCAACTTTTATTGATGATATTGCTTATGGCTTAAAATATTTAATTAATAATTTCTCAAATGAGATTTTTCATTTAGTTGGTTCACAATCTTTATCGCCATATGAAACTGCTTTAACTGTCGCTCGTTTATTTAAATTAGATGAAAGATTAATTTCCACAACCACCTACGAAGAATATATTAAAATAAAACCAGGATTACCTCAATATTCTGATATTAGATCAAAAAAAAATAATTTTTATCAGATGAATGATTTTGAAACTGGATTAAAAATTGTTAAAAAACAATTGCAAATTTAAAATTATAAAATTAAAATAAACTTTTATGAAAATTACAATTATTGGTCATGGATATGTTGGTTTAGTTACTGCCTGTGTTTTTGCTGATTTTGGTAATATTGTTTATGTTATAGGTCACACTAAAGAAAAAATTGAAAGATTAAAAAAAGGTGACCCAATTATTTATGAACCAGGATTAAAAGAAATTTTAGAAAGAAACATTCAAGCAAAAAGAATATTTTTTAGTTTAGATTATGACTCAATTAAATTATCTGAAATAGTTTTTATTACTGTTGGCACTCCACCTAAAGAAAATGGTGAAGCAGATCTAACAGCTGTTTTTGAAGTTGCCAAAAACATTGCTAAAAATTTAGGAAATCACTTTACTGTTGTTTCTTGTAAAAGCACTGTCCCTGTTGGGACTAATAAAAAAGTAGAAACAATCTTAAAAAAATACTCTCCAAAAAACTCTCAATTTGCTGTTGCCTCATGCCCTGAGTTTTTAAGAGAAGGCAGTGCTATTGCTGATACTATTTATGCTGATAGGGTTGTTATTGGCTCTGAATCAAAAAAAGCAATTGATATGCTTTTAAAACTTCATGAACCAATTGAGGGAAGAAAAGTTGTTACTGACTTAGCCTCAGCTGAACTAATAAAATATACATCAAATGCAATGCTAGCAACAAAAATTTCTTTTGCTAATCTTATTTCTTTTTACTGTGAAAAAACTGACGCTGATGTTGAAGCAGTTTTAGATGCAGTTGGTCTTGATAAAAGAATTGGTCGAGTTTTTATGTATCCAGGAGTTGGCTATGGCGGATCTTGCTTTCCAAAAGATGTTATGGCGATGATTGACGTTGGAAAAAAACTCAATATTGATACTCTTCTTCTTGAAGCAGTAGAAAAAATTAATCTTCAAGCAAAAGAAAATTTTTTACAAAAAGTTTTAAAATTCAATCAAGGTAAAAAAATTGCTCTTTGGGGACTAGCTTTTAAACCAAATACTGATGATATTAGATTTGCGCCTTCAATTTTCTTAATAGAAAATCTCTTAAAAAAAGGTTTTGAAATCACTGCCTATGATCCAGAAGCTAAAAAAAATATTGAAAAAATCTTTGGTAACAAAATCAAATATTCTAAAGATCCTTATGAAGCTGTGAAAAATGCCGATCAACTTTTAATTATAACTGAATGGAATGAATTTAAGCAAATTGATCTTCAAAAAGTAAAAAAATTATTAAAAAAACCTATTATTTTTGATGGAAGAAACATTTATGATCCTAGTCTTATGAAAAAATTAGGTTTTAAATATTATTCTGTTGGAAGAATATGAATGTTTTAATTACCGGTGGTGCAGGCTTTATTGGTTCTCATTTAACAAAACTTCATCTTAAAAAAGGTGACTATGTTATTGTAATTGATAATCTAAGCACTGGATCAAAAAATAATATAAACGAATTGTTAAATAATAAAAATTTTAAATTTATACATAATGATGTATTAACTTTTGATTTTAAACTTTTAAATTTTAATTTAAATTTAATTTATCACCTCGCCTCTCCTGCCTCTCCAAATCATCATAGTTTAATTAGCTATCATCATCTTGCAAAAGAAACTATGCTTGTTAATACTTTAGGAACTTTAAAACTTTTAGAATTAACAAAAAAACATCAGGCAAAATTCTTATTTGCCTCAACCTCAGAAATCTATGGTAATCCTCTAATTCATCCTCAAAAAGAACCTTATTTTGGTAATGTTAATCCTATTGGACCAAGAGCAGTTTATGATGAAGCAAAAAGATTCGGGGAAACATTAACTTCTTATTTTTGGAATAAAGAAAAAGTTGATGCCAGAATTGCCAGAATTTTTAATACTTACGGACCTAATATGAGAATTGATGATAAAAGAATGATTGTTAATTTTATCTGCCAAGCTTTAAAAGATGAACCAATAACTATTTATGGTAACGGCAAACAAACAAGATCATTATGTTTTGTTGATGATTTAATTGATGGTTTATTTAAATTAATGATAAATAAAAATACTAAAAGTGAAGTTGTTAATCTTGGTAATCCAGAAGAACATACAATATTAGAATATGCTCAAATAATAAAAAAATTAACTAACTCAAAAAGCGAAATTATTTTTAAAGAACCGTTACCTGCCGATGATCCAGAAAAGAGATGTCCTGATATTTCAAAAGCAAAAAAACTTCTTTCTTGGCAACCAAAAGTTTCTTTAATTGAAGGTTTAAAAAAAACTATTAATTATTTTAAAAATATCTTATGAAAAAAGCATTAATTATTTTACCAACTTATAATGAAGCAGGAAATATAAAAACTCTTATTGAAAAAATTTTTCATCAACAAGAAAAATTAGATAAATGGAGTTTGGAAATACTTGTCAATGATAGTCAATCAACTGATGAAACTGCTAAAATTGTTAAACAATTACAAAAAAAATATCAAAAACTTTATCTTATTGAAACAAAAAAACAAGGTTTAGGAAAAGCTTATTATGAAGGATTTTTATTTGCTAAAGAAAATATTAAACCCTATGTAGTCTTTGAAATGGATGCAGATTTATCTCATAATCCAAAAAATATTTCTCAAATGTTAAAAGAGATTGAAAATGGCGCTGATTTAGTTATTGGCTCTCGTTATATTAAAGGTGGATCAATTCCTAAAAACTGGGGGTTGCATAGAAAAATACTTTCTTTTTTTGGTAATTTAATAATAAGAATAGGATTTATGAATTTAAAAATTCATGACTGGACCTCAGGTTATCGAACAATAAAATTTTGGATTTTAAATAACTCTCTTGAACATATTAAAAACTATTCTGGATATGTCTTTCAAATTGCCCTACTTGATTTTGCTATTAAATCAAAAGCTAATATTAAAGAAATACCAATAAATTTTGTTGATAGAAAATATGGTCAATCAAAGATATTTTTTTTACAATATATTTTTTCAATCTTTCTTTATATATTAAAATTTTCATCATTTGTAAAATTTGTTATTGTTGGTGTAATTGGTTTTATTGTTGATTTTGGACTAATGTATTTGTTTATTAATAAAATAAAAATTCCCTCTTCAAAAACTTGGTTTGCCCAAGCAATCGCTGCTGAAACAGCAATAATCAATAATTTTTTACTCAATAATTTTTGGAGTTTTCAATATAAAAAATTAAAAAATAATTTATTTTTTGGATTTTTAAAATTTAATTTTATTTCTCTTGGTTCAATTTTAATTCAAACATTTGGTTTACAAATTGCCGTTAATATTTTTGGTCAACAATACTGGGCAATCTCAAAAATCTTCATTATTATTTTAATAATAATTCCTTATTCTTATATTTTTTATAACCATTTTGTTTGGAAAAAATAATTAAAAATTTTACTCTTTACTCGCATATTCTTTTGATATCCAACCCTCAGTAAACTCTCCTGATACTAAAGCATCACGATTATTATTAAATTTTATTTTATACCAACCATTTTTTTCATCAAGAAGTTCAAATTTTTCACCTGTTTTTACTTTTGCTTCTTCAGTGGCTCCGAGTGAAGCATCAGCTCTTACTCTTAACCATCCTTGAGGATTGTTATTAATAATAACATAAGTAACTTTTTTGTTGTTAGGATTGGCGCTTTGAGTTGCTTGTTTTTCCAAATCTGAAAGTTGTTTTTGACTTTGATCTAAACCCAGTTTAAAAAAAGCATTGACTCTATATCCTGGATCAACATTAATTCTTTGAGTTCTTTTAAAAAATCCTGGCATAAACACTGATATCTCATGATCGCCTCTTAAAACATCTTGGAGTAAAAGCGGTGCCACTCCTTTTTCATCATTATCCAAAGTAACAATTGCTCCTTGAGGATCAGTCTCAACATAAATCTCTCCGTATTCTGAATTTTTTGGCGGTGGTGAAATTTTTTGAGTGGTTAAAATCTCTCCTGAAGTTAAAATATCAGAACTACCTAATTCAAAATTAATAAAAGTTTTTGCGTTTTTATAAACATTGATTTTCCCATTCCATGAGGCAGTATCTGTTACTCCACCTTCAGGAATAAGCTTTAATAAATACTCACCAACTTTATATTTTTCCTCAAAAGGAGTTTTACCAACAACTAAATTATTAACAAAAACACTAGTAGTTGGTGATGAATTTATCTTTAAAACACCAGTTTCATTAGTTTTATCAAGAATAAAAAATCTTAAAACTACAAAAACAATAAATCCAAAAACTAAAGCCGATAATAATATCAACTTATTTTTCATATCAATTTTATTTTATTCTTTTTAAAAAGATATTTCAAGCAAATAGCCTGCACGGCAAATAACTTGCACGACAAGATAAAAATATTTTTGATATCATATAAACTATGATAAAAGATATTATTTTACAAGAAATAAAAAAAATTCTAAAAAATAATCTTCCTCAAGAAAATTTCATTGATCTTCAGCCACCAACCAATTTTCATTTCGGTGATTATTCAACCTCAATTGCTTTAAAATTAACGAAAGTTTTTAAAAAAAATCCTTTAGAAATTGCTGAAAATATCAAAAAAAATTTTCCAAAATTAAAAGAAATTGAAAAAATTGATGTTATCAGCCCTGGATTTATTAATTTTTGGCTTTCAAAAAAATATCTTCTTAAAAATCTTGAAGAAGCTTACAAAAATAACTTTCATTTTCCAAAGTTTTATTTTGGCACTAACAAAAAAATTATGGTTGAGTTTGCTCATCCCAATACTCATAAACTTTTTCATATCGGTCATCTTCGCAATATCTCAATTGGTGAAACAATAGTAAGAATCTTTGAAGCTTTAGGGAATAAAGTAATAAGAGCAAATTATCAAGGCGATGTTGGTCTCCATATTGCTAAATGTTTATACGGAATAAAAACTTCAAAAATAAAAATTGAAAAATTAAAAACATTGGAGGAAAAAATTGATTTTATTGGAAAAATGTATACTTTAGGAACTAAAGCTTATGAGGAAAATGAAAATGCCAAACAAGAAATCATAAAAATTAATCAGCAAATATATAATCAAGATAAAGAAATTTTGTCTTTATGGCAACAAACTCGTCAATGGAGTTTGGATTATTTTGAAAAAATTTATAAACGAGTTGACAGTCATTTTGATCGTTATTATTTTGAAAGTGAAATGGCTAAAAGAGCGATAGAAATCTGTTTTGAAGCCTTAAAAAAAGGAATTTTAGAAAAAAGTCAAGGAGCGATTGTCTTTAACGGTAAAAAATATGGCTTAGATACTCGAGTTTTTATTAATTCATTAGGATATCCAACATATGAAGGAAAAGAACTAGCTCTAGCAGAAAAAGAATTTAGTGAGTTTGGAGAAATTGATAAAAATATTCATTGTGTTACTCCAGAGCAAACTAGTTTTTTTAAAGTTACCTTTAAAGTCCAAGAAATACTTAATCCAAAAATTACTGGAAAACAATATCATCTTGCTTACGAATGGGTAAATTTAAAAACTGGAAAAATGTCATCAAGAGAAGGAAATATTGTCGAAGCTAATTGGTTAATTGATAAAATAAAAGAAAAAATTATCAAAGATTTTAAATGTGATGAAAAAACCGCTGAAATTTTAGCCGTGTCTTCAGCTAAATATTCTTTTTTAAAAAATAGTCCAAAAACAGCAATTAATTTTGATATTGATGAATCAATTAGCATTAATGGTAATTCTGCTCCGTATTTAATATATACCTATGTTCGTTGTCGATCAATTTTAAATAAAAAAAACACTTCGCTAGATCTTTCAATTACTAAAGATGACTCTATAATTTTAGAAATTGATGAGTTAAATATTTTACGAAAACTTTATCAATTTAAAGAGGTGGTTTTGAAAGCTGGTCAAGAATTTTCTCCAAATCATATTGCTACCTACCTTTATGATTTAACTTCTCAATACAATCTTTTTTATCAAAAATACCCGATTTTAAAAGCTAAGGAAAATATAAAAAATCTAAGATTATTAATTACCTTAACCACTGCCAATACTATAAAAAAAGGATTAGAATTATTAGGAATAAAAACTGTTGAAAAAATGTAAACAATTATTGGTTATTGATTATTGATTATTAATTTTTAATTATTTAATGTTATTATGTCCTTTTTTGTTTGTAAAAATTGTGGTTTTGGTTCAGCTTCTTGGTACGGCAAATGTCCTGACTGTGGTCAATGGAATACTTTAGTGGAAAAAATTGATTTTTCTCCAAATGCTAAAAACAAAAATCAAAAAGAATTTTTAAAAAAAATCACCATAACTCCTCTAAAATCAATAAAAACTCAATCAAAAAAACGAATAAAAACATCACTTTTTGAGCTTGATCGAGTTTTAGGAGGAGGATTTTTACCTGGCGAAGTTATTCTTTTAACTGGTGAGCCAGGAATTGGCAAATCAACACTTATTCTTCAAGCTTTAAAAGATATAAACACTCTTTATATTTCTGGTGAAGAATCAGGTGAACAAGTTAAAAATAGAGCTGATAGATTAAATATAAATTTAGACAATTTTCTTTTTTCCAATGACACTCAAATTGAAGGAATTATTGAAACTGCTGTTGAAATTAAGGATAAAATTCAAGTTTTAGTCATTGATTCAATCCAAACTGTTTACTCAAAAGATGTTCAGGGAGCAGCTTCAGGAGTAAATCAATTAAAAGAAACAACAAAAATGCTAGTCAATTTTGCTAAAAAAAATAATATTGTTGTGATCATTATTGGTCATATTACCAAAGAAGGAGAGATTGCTGGACCAAAAACACTAGAGCATTTTGTCGATGCGGTTTTAAACTTTGAAGGAGAAAAAATCTCCAATTACCGACTAATTAGATCATCAAAAAATCGATTTGGATCAACAGATGAAATTGGTATTTTTGAAATGACTCAACAAGGCTTAAAAGAAATAGATAATCCTTTAGTTTTTCTTGAATCTGAAAAAATTAATCAACCAGGTAAAGCTATTGTTGGCGTCTCTGAAGGTAAAAGACCATTATTTTTTGAGATTCAAACTTTAACCGTCCCATCGATTTTACCAGTTCCACGAAGAGTAGTAAAAGGACTTGATTATAATAAAGTCTTATTACTTTTAGCAGTTGTCAGAAAAAATCTTAATTACTCTCTTGATAATTATGATATTTATGTTAATGTTATTGGTGGTGTTTCCGTCAAAAGTACCAGCGCTGATTTAGGATTGATCGCTAGTTTGATCTCATCTTTTAAAAATAAACCTTTACCTAGCTCATCTCTTTTTATTGGTGAGGTTGGGCTTTTGGGAGAAGTAAGAAAAGTATATTTTGAAGAAAAAGTGATTAATGAGGCACAAAGATTGGGTTTTAAAAAAATTTTTTCCAGTCAAAATATTAAAAATGTTAAAGATTTAATGAGTTTTATTTAGGTGATTGTTTTATAAATTCTTTTTTTATCACTGCTTTTTTTCCATTAGCACCAATAAGCTCAATAGCTAAAACATTTTTTCCTTCTTTAAGAGGTAATTCATACTCAAAAATTCCTTCTTTATTTTGATAAATTTGTTGACCAGCAATAAAAATTAAAGTTTCTGGATTAGTCTTACCAATTATCTTTATTTTTGATTCTCTTTTAAAAATAGTATTTACTGGAGATAAAATTTTTAATTTTGGAGGAGAAAAAAATAAATAAAACTGATAACCAAAATAAAAAGTAAAAAATAAAATTAAAAAAAATAATGATCTTTTTAGAAATGTTTTTGTTTCTGGAGTTAAATATTTTGATGAAAGCTTTTTTTTAAATCTTATTTCTTCTTTTTTTTCATAGTCACGCCTAAAAAAAGCTAGAACTTTATTTTCATCTAAACCAAGAAAACGAGAATAATTTTTTAAAATACCAATTATATAGATCTTTGAAGAAAAAATTTTCCAATTATTGTTTTCAATAGCTTCAATATATTTTTGTCTAATTTTTAGTTTTTTTTCAATATCAGCGAGTTTTAAATTTTTTTTAAGTCTTTGATTTTGAAGAATTTCTCCAACTGTTATCATTTTTTAATTATACCCTACCTGTATACTCTGATGTCTCTGGATTAATACTAATAACATCACCCACTTTAACAAACAAAGGCACCATCACTACTGCTCCTGTCTCAACTTTAGCTGGTTTTTTTGCTCCAGAAACAGTATCACCTTTAACTGCATCTTCAGTCTCAATTACTTTTAATTTAACACTTAAAGGTGGCCTAACAGTTAAAGGTTTATCATTGTAAATATAAACATACATTTTTTCTCCTTCTTTAAAAAAATTTGCTACCTCGCCAACAACATTAACAGGTAAAGAATATTGTTCATATGTTCTTTCATCCATAAAATATAAATTTTCATTGTCTTTATAAAGATACTGCATCTCAATTGATAAAACATCAAGAACTTCCACTTGTTCAGCTGATTTATAAACATACTCAACATTTTTTCCTGAAATAACATTTTTTATTCTTGTTTTCATTAAGGCTGATCCTTTTCCTGGTGAATAAAAATCAGCTTTTTGTACTTGCCAGATCTCTCCTTGATGAAAAACAAAATCACCTTTTTTTAAATTTCCCGCATTAACTCTCATAATTTATTTAAACTATATTTATTAATTTTAACTCATCAATTCTTGAAACTCCAGCAAAAATAAGCGCTAATCGATCAAAACCAATAGCAATTCCGCCACAAGGTTTAAGACCATATTTTAATGCTTCAATAAATCCTTTGTCAATGGGATGAATGATCTTACCATTTTTTCTTCTAATTTTATCTTCATTAAAAAATCTTTGTTCTTGCTCTTGCCAGTCAGTTAACTCTGTATAACAATCACCTAACTCTACACCATTAATATAAAACTCAAATCTTTGAGCAGTTTTACCATCAGGATTTAATTTTGCTAAAGCAGCAAACTCCTTAGGATAATCATAAATCAAAGTTGGATAACCATTAATTCCCAATTTGGGTTCAATTTCTTGAACATAAATCTGCGACCAAATATCCTCATAACTAAAATTATCAACTCGATAACCTTTTTCTTTTGCTTTTTTAATAAATAATTGATGATCAAAAAGTTCTTTTTCACTAATACCAGCATACCTCTCAAAAGCTTTAGATACACTAATTTTCTCCCATTGACTAAAATTAATTTTTAATTTTGAATTATAATTTTGACTTTTGACTTTTGTCCGCCAGCTGGCGGATTGAATTTTCTTATTAACATATTCCATCATCTCCAACACCTCATCAGCCAACTGTAAATAATCAACTCCCATCTTGTAAATCTCCAGCATATTAAACTCAAAAGAATGAAGCTTTGCTGGCGGATCACTATTTCTAAATGATTTGCCTAAATAATAACAATCACCAACCCCATAAGCTAGAAGCCTTTTTAAAAATAATTCTGGCGATGGAGTTAGATATAACTTTTCTTTTTTATCAAAATATCTAAACTCTGTCTCAAAAACTTCAAGATAACTTTCTGGAATTAAAGCTGGAGATAAAACCGGCAAATCAATTTTTAAATATCCTTTTTTTTCTAAAAACTCCTCAACTGCTTTTTGAACTGTAAGATAGATTTTATAATTTTCCAAATTTTCAATATTAGTCTGTATTTGCATAATTAAAAATATTTTTTAGAAATGTGATTAATCACATCTATAAATTATAAAAATGTATTTATTCAATCTCTTTTTTTAGTTCTTCCAATAATTTCTTTGCCTTTCCAGAAACTCGCGAAGGAACAGTAATTTTAAAAACAACATATTGATCGCCTTTATGATAAGACTGTGGATGTGGTACTCCTTGACCACGAAGACGAACTGTTGTTCCTGATTGAGTACCTGGTCTTACTTTTAATTTTACCATTCCATTAATTGTCGGTACCTCAACTGTTCCACCTAAAACTGCCATTGGATAAGAAATCTCTTTTTCAAAATAAATATCTTGCCCCTGTCTTTTAAAATAAGGGTGTGGTTTAACATGAATGTTTAAATCAAAGTCAGAAAACCTCATTCTCATTCCTTCATCAACACCAGCAGGAATTTTAATTGTTTTTTTTTCGCCTTTAACAATAATATCTTTTTGTGTCCCATTAACTGCTTCCTCAAAAGTTAAGGTAATCTCATAAACATCTCTTCTTTTTGCTCGTCTAGATCGAGAAAAAGGATTACTAAATCCAAAAAATTGCTCAAATATCTCAAAAGGATCAGAAAATCCTTCAAAATCAAAGTCAGAAAAATCACCGCTAAAATTTGTATAAACTCTAAATGGACCTTGTTGATAATATTGACCACCACCTGAAGCCGATCCTGCTCCTCCCCTAAAAGCAGATTCACCATATTGATCATAAATTTGACGCTTTTGCGGATCTGATAAGACTTCAAATGCTTGATTTATTTGTTTGAACTTTTCTGTTGCTTCAGGAGATTTATTTCTATCTGGATGCCATTTTAAAGCCTGACGACGATAAGCCGCTTTAATTTCCTCATCAGTAGCATTTTTTGACACTCCCAAGATTTCATAATAGTCCATATTATTAATATTAAAAGGACAGAACCTTTTTTCAAAAAGATTCTGTCCTTAAAATTTTTGATTTTTGTTCGCCAACTGGCGAATTACTTTTTAATTTTTAATTTAATTTACCACTTCTCCTTCCTCAACTTTTTTATCATTGTCTTTTTTCTCTTGGTTATTATTGGATGAACCAGCTGAAGTTTGCGCTGATCCACTTTGCTCGTAAATAGCTTGTCCAATTTTTGTCAACTCATCAGATAATTCTTTTGTTTTTGCCTCAATCTCCTCTTTGGTCCCTTTTTCCAAAAGTTCTTTTAATTCTTTTATTTTCTTTTCAACATTTTCTTTTACATCTTTTGGCGCTTTATCTCCAGCATCTCTTAAAGATTTTTCTGCTACATAAATCATATTATCCGCTCTATTTCTTGCCTCAATTTTTTCTTTTTCTAATCGATCTTTTTCAGCATTTTTCTCTGCTTCTTCTTTCATTCTCTCAATCTCTTCTTTGCTTAAACCTGTTGACCCAGTAATTTTTATGCTTTGTGATTTACCAGTTGCCTTATCTTTTGCCGTCACTGATAATATTCCTGAAGCATCAATATCAAATGTCACTTCAATTTGAGGCACACCTCTTGGCGCTGGAGGAATACCATCTAAAATAAATCTACCTAAAGATTTGTTATCTTTCGCCATTGGCCTTTCTCCTTGCAAAATATGAATCTCAACTTGTGTTTGATTATCAGCGGCAGTTGAAAATACTTCGCTTTTTGATGTTGGAATAGTGGTATTTCTTGGAATAAGCGGAGTCATCACTCCACCCAAAGTCTCAACACCCAAAGTCAAAGGAGTGACATCAAGCAAAACCACATCTTTTGTCTCACCGGTTAAAACACCTGCTTGCACCGCTGCGCCAACGGCTACTACTTCATCTGGATTAACAGATCGATTTGGTTCTTTTCCAAAGAATTTTTTCACTTTTTCAACAATAAGTGGCATTCTTGTCATACCACCAACTAAAACAACTTCATCAACTTTACTAACATCAACTTTTGCATCTTTTAAACATTTTTTCACTGGTTCAAATGACTTATCAACCAAATGCTCAACTAAAGATTCTAATTTTGCTCTTGTTAATTTCATCACAAAATGTAATGGTTGCCCATCTTTAACGGTAATAAATGGTAAATTAACCTCAGTTTCAAGTGATGAAGAAAGCTCTATTTTTGCTTTTTCTGCTGCATCTCTTAATCTTTGTAATGCTTGCGGATCTTTTTTTAAATCAATTCCATACTCTTTTTTAAACTCATCAGCAAAATAATTCAAAATCACTTGATCAAAATCATCGCCTCCTAAATGAGTATCCCCATTAGTGGCTTTGACTTGAAAAACACCTTCACCAAGCTCTAAAACTGTAATATCAAAAGTACCACCACCAAGATCATAAACAGCAATTGTGTGGGCATGTTTTTTATCAAGTCCATAAGCTAAAGAAGCAGCTGTTGGTTCATTAATAATTCTCACTACTTCAAGTCCAGCAATCTCACCAGCTTGTTTTGTCGCTTGTCTTTGAGAATCATCAAAATAAGCAGGAACAGTAATTACTGCTTTTTCCACTTTTTCTCCTAAATATGCCTCAGCATCAGCTTTAATTTTTTGTAAAATCATTGCTGAAATTTCTTGCGGAGTATAAGTTTTTCCCTCAACCTCAACGACCGCCATCCCATCTCTTCCTTCTTTTATTTTATAAGGTAACCATTTCATATCATATTGAACAGACTCATCATTAAAACGTCGCCCCATTAATCTTTTAATAGAAAAAATTGTGTTTTTTGGATTAATAATCATCTGTCTTTTTGCCACATCACCAACTACTCGTTTTACCGGATCAACTACTGATGGAATCACATTTCTTCCTTCAGCTGAATGAATAACTTTTGGTTTACCACCCTCCATCACTGCCACACAAGAATTAGTTGTGCCAAGATCAATACCAATTATTTTTGCCATAGTTTTAAAAATATAAACTTATAATTTATTTTTTGTTACTCTAACTTGAGCAACACGCAAAATAACATTATTTAACTTATAACCTTTTCTTAACACCTCGATAACAATATTATCTTTTTCACCTTTAACAATATCGATCGCTTCCGCTACTTCTGGATCAAAAACTTTATTTAAAACATCAATTTCTTCTAATCCTTCTTCTTTTAAAACTTGCAACAACTCATCTTTTGCCATTTTTAATCCTTGATCTTTAATAAAAACTTCAGCTTTATCCAAGATGTCAAGAAAAGGTAAAAGTTTTAAAATTAAATTTTTATTAGCATTTTTAATAATTTTCTCTTTTTCATCAATAATTCTTTTTTCCAAATTTTGATAATCAGCTAAAGCTCTTAAATATTTATTTTTTATATCCTCAACTTGTTTTTTTAACTCTTCTATTTGATTTTTTAAATCAATAATCTCTTTTTCAAATTCTTCTTTTTTTTTATCGTTTTGTTTTTTCTTATCCATATTTAAAAATTAATTTATAATCCTTGTTCTTGAATAATTTGTTCAAGTAATTTGGAAAAATATCTAATTTGAGGTATAATTAAATCATAATACATTCTTTTTGATCCAATTACACCAACAATTCCTTTAAGGTTTCTTCCTTCAAACTCTCCCCATATACTACCACAAACATCAAGGCTGGGATCATGAAAATCATCTTCTCCAAGCATACAACGGACTTCTTCATCAATTCGCTCAAATTCATCTATAATTCTTTCCCAAAAATTCACTTCATCAAGTCGACTAAAAAGATGTCGAGAAATATCAAAATCTAAAAACTCTGGTTGATTTAAAAGATTAGCCAAACCAGCATAATAAACATCACCATAGTTTGTCGCAATCAAAGATAAAAGCCCAGTTTTTTGAGACAAAACTTTTGCTGATTGTGAAAGTAATCGATGAGTTTCATTTCTTTCATCCCAAATACTGTTTTTGTAAGAAACTTCTTCTGTTGTTGAAAGCTCCTTCTCTTTCATTAAATTTTTAATATAAAATCTAAAACCTTTGGCAGATGGAATTCGACCTGAAGAAAAATGAGTTTTTTTTAAATAACCTTTTTTTGCTAACTCAACCATCTCGTTGCGAATTGTTGCTGGAGAAACTCCAATTTTATACTTTTTTTCCAATATTTCACTACCAACCGGTTCACCAGTTTCGGTATATTCTTTAATAATTACTTTTAAAATATCTATTTGTCTTTGAGTTAGGTCTTCCATAGTTGAATTTAAAAAATAATAACAACTATATTAGCAAATATACAATAACTCTGCTAATCTGTCAAGAGGATTTTTTGTTATAATTTATTTATGTTGAAAAAATTTTATGTTATTTTGGCTGTTGGCGCTTTTATAATTGATAAAAATAAACTTTTAATTGTTAAAAAATCACCTCTAGAAAAAATTGATGCTGGTTTATGGACAATTCCTGGTGGAAAAATTGAAAAAAATGAACCAATAATTGAGGGTTTAAAAAGAGAAATAAAAGAAGAGGTTAATCTTGAAATTAACTCTTATCAATGGATTGGTGAAGATGTTTTTGAAAGTAATGGTTTTTATTTTCATGCACAGCATTTTTTGTGTAAACCGAAAAAAGCTGCCAATCAAAAAATAAAATTAGAGAAAAGTTTAACAGATTATTATTGGTTACAAAAAGAAGAGATTGAAAAATTTCAATTTCCAAAAAATATTAAAAAAAGAATTTTGCAGATTTTATGAAACTTGGCGCTCATCAATCAATTACAGGCGGCTATACAGAGGCATTAAAAAGAATAAAAAATATTGGTGGTAATACTCTGCAAATTTTTTCTTCATCTCCACGTGGTTGGAGTTTTAACAAAATTGACGATAAACAAATTAATGATTTTATTAATTTAAAAAGTCAACTAGAAATTGATCCTGTTTATTTTCATGCCTCATATCTAATAAATCTTGCTGATGAAGGAAAAATCGGTCAACTCTCTAAATTATCTTTAATTAATGAACTAAATTTAGCATCAAAACTTAATATTAAAGGATCAATAGTTCATTTAGGATCATACAAAAATCAAATATCAAATATAAAATATCAAATATTAATAAACAACATCAAAGAAATCTTGTCTAAAACTCCAGAAAATACTTATTTTATTATTGAAAATGCTGGAACAAGAAAAATCGGTCAAACATTAGAGGAGATCTCTCAAATTGTTAAAGATCTAAATAATTCAAGAATTAGATTGTGTTTTGATACTTGCCATTTATTCTCCAATGGTTATAAATTTGAAAATAATAAAGAATTAGATGATTTTCTAAATAAACTTAATTCTTTAAATTTA
The DNA here is from genome assembly GCA_026004455.1 of Patescibacteria group bacterium. GTDB lineage: Bacteria > Patescibacteriota > Microgenomatia > UBA1406 > GWC2-37-13 > GWC2-37-13. Next base: position 49,170 of record BPJE01000001.1, read on the forward strand.
CTAAATATTTTAGAAGTTTGGCATTTAAATGATAGCCGTGATGATTTTAATTCTGGAAAAGATAGACATGAAAATATTGGTCAAGGAAAAATTAGCATTGAAGAATTTAAAACTCTTCTTAATCATCCAAAAACAAAAAATTATCCTTTTATCATTGAAACTCCAGGGTTTAAAAATCAAGGCCCAGATAAAGAAAATTTAGATATTTTAAAATCATTAATTGTTTAATTTTTTAGAGAAAATTAATTAATCAAATCAAAATGTTGTAGAGATGTTAACTAATCACGTCTCTATTGAATTTTGTATAATTAATTATCTCATAGATGGGATATAATTACTATTTTAATGTCATCCCGAAATTGTTTCGGGATCTCAAATAAATAAAAGAGATGCTGAAATGAATTCAGCATGATATTTATGTTTCAATCATAATTATCTCATGTTTAAATTACCTCAAGAAATAAAAAATATTTTTGAAGTTTTTAAAAAACATGATTTTGAGATTTATTTAGTTGGTGGTGCAGTGAGAGATTTTTTACTTGGAAAAACACCAACTAATTTTGATTTTACCACCAATGCTCTACCCGCCCAAATCCAAAAACTTTTTCCTGAATCATTTTATAACAACAATTATGGTACTGTCTCAATCCCTTTAAAATCAGATGCTATTGTTGAGATTACTCCTTTTAGAAAAGAATCAGATTATCAAGATTATCGTCATCCAGAAAAAATCGAATGGGCAAAAACATTAGAAGAAGATCTTTCTCGGCGAGATTTTACTATTAATACCATTGCTTATGATGGTAAAAAAATCATTGATCCTTTTAAAGGGCAAGATGATTTAAAAAATAAAATTATTAAAACTGTTGGTGATCCTGATAAAAGATTTTCTGAAGATGCTTTAAGATTAATAAGAGCAATTAGATTTGCTTCACAACTAGGATTTTTAATTGAAGAAAAAACTCGCCAATCAATTGAAAAAAATAGTGAACTAATTACCAAAATTTCCTGGGAAAGAATCAGAGATGAATTTTTAAAAATTTTAAAAAGCGATCATCCCTCTGAAGGAGTTTTATTTTTAAGAAATACAAAACTTTTAAAATATATTTTACCAGAGCTTGATATCTGCTTTGCCATCCCGCAAAAAAGCCCAAAACGCCATCATATTTATGATGTTGGTACTCATTTAGTAATGTCTTTAAAATATTGTCCTTCAAAAGATGAGATCACTCGTTTTGCCACTTTAATTCACGATATAGGAAAAGCCCAAACTTTTAAAAAAGACGAAAAAACCGGCTTAATTACTTTTTATAATCACGAAGTTATTGGTAAAAAATTAGCGGAAAAAATCGCTGATAGATTTAAACTTTCCAATAAACAAAAAGAAAAATTAGTTCGTTTAGTTCAATATCATCAATTTACTGTTTCAGAGATCCAAACTGATAAAGCCATTAGAAGATTTATCAGACAAGTTGGTAAAGAATATCTTCAAGATATTTTAGATCTTCGTGTTGGTGATAGAGTTGGTTCAGGAGCTAAACCAACCTCTTGGCGATTTGAACTTTTTAAAAAAAGATTAATTGAAGTTCAAAAACAACCATTTAAAATCACTGATCTTAAGATAAATGGCAATGAAATAATGAAAATTTTAAATATTAAACCTGGTCCAAAAGTCGGCCAAGTTTTAAAAAAATTGTTTGATGATGTTGTTAATAAAAAAATAGAAAATAAGAAAGAAGTTCTAATTAAAGAAGTTAAACGCTTGGGTAATATTTAAACAATGTAGAGACGTGATTAATCACGTATCTACTAATTTATGATTATAAACATGTTTCCGTCCTTGTACTTGAGTAGGTGAATTTGAAATTAAAAATAAACCTGGAAGGATTGCTTTTTCTTCTTTTAACATCTTTATCACTATATTGCTTAAAGGTTGGTAAATGCTGACGCCTTATTTTTTTGTTATACATTATCAAGTATCCAATTTTTCAAAACCACTTTCTGAGATTTTTTGTTTAAATTGATATGGCAACATTTTCAGTTTTAATTGAATTCTTTAGGTAGTTAATTGGGTATTATATTTATTGTTTCATTTTTTAAAGATCTCTAAAGAGTTTATATTCATTCGCGTTTCAATTTGTATCAATTGTTTCACGTAGGGTATAAACATGACACCGATTCCCATAAACCTTACTTTATCATAGATATTCGTGCATTTTCGCTATCTAGATTAGTTTCGAAAGTTGAATAAAGTAAATGTCCGCTAGGTCCCCTTAATATACATTTCTGAGGTGATTGTTGAATTCTTCGTTCAGTCATGAGTTTTATATATTTATAACTTTTCTGAATTTGTTTGGGTCTTGTTTTCAATGATGTAAAATCGATTTAATATTTGCTTTATTGTTTTGGCGATAGTGAAAGCCTCTAATACATACTATAGGAATATTTCTACCTCTTTGTCCCATGATAAGTGACGCTTGCGCTGCCAGTAAATCGGAGATTGTTTCTTCTGTTATTTTTGACTTTCCTCCTTCCAATTGTACTTCATTTACCTGTAAGGGATCTATTCCCGATACCCCGATACTTATTGCGCCTGCTCCTCTGCGGTCTGGTCTACCTTCGCTGTCTGATATGACGACAGCTACATGTTTTTGAGTAAGGTTTTCAATTTCCTGGCGAATAGTAGCAGCTGATTTGTCGGGATCTTCTGGGAGTACAATAGCTGTTTTATCATCTAACTGGTCAACACCAGCTGAAGTAAGAATAAAACCCAATCTATGCCTAGAAATAATTCTACCGTTTGTAATAGTATAGCTTTGGGAATGATCAAGTATTAATTGAATAAGTTGCGGGGATTTTCTACCCAACCTTTTATATAATTGTCGTGCTTCTTCTGTAGGATCTATTGCTGTTAAATCTACAACTCGTCCCTCCGATTTTGAAACAACTTTAGAAGCGATAACAAAAATGTCCCAATTTTGTACGCCCCCTACAGGTCCCATTTTCTCGACTATCAAAGCTCCTAGATTATCTCCTTGTTGTATTTCAGGGATATTGGGAAGAGGAAACGACACAATAATTTCAGATACATTGTTTAACATCTCTGTCTCTAATAAATTTTTAAACCATTCTTTCATAATTATATTAAAAACCTAACTTTTTGACAAGCTTTTTTCTAATATTGGTTTTTTGATGCTTTATTATTATATCAGCTTTCTCTGCCGTATAACAATCTATTTCATTAAAATAAGTTAGAACTCTTAACAGATAAAGTGGTAGTAAGCTTTTGGTTAAAATTTCAATATCCTTATGTGTAAGATCAAGTGTCAATATTTTAAATAGATAATCAACAATTATATCCACCCAATGTTTCGAACTTATCGAGAAATTACTATTCCTAAGTCGTTGATAGTAATTTATTCCTATTATATTTTTGTAGTTAAAACAGACAATTTCTTTTATCGAAAAGTTATAAAGGTTGTTTATCTTATTAACTTCGGGTTTTGATACGTATTTTTCATCAGCTATTTTGTTTTTATAAAGACTTTCTGTTTTGTTTGATTTGATAATCATTAGAATTTTGTGCCTATTTCTATTAATTAGGTTTAAGGTACTAAAAGCTTCGCCAGTGAAAGTTGGAATAATTTTTCCAAAGCTTGGATTATGTATTTTTTTATCTAGCTCTTGTTGCTTGATTTTGTACCCTTTTATTAAAGCAGTTATGCTAATTAGGCTATCAATTCCATATAAAAAGTCATAGTCTGTAGTAAAATTATTAAGTACAGCTTTGACTAATCGTCGACTCAAACCAAAATCGCCGGCTATCGGCTGCACCATGTCATAACCAAAACAAGTATACACAATTGGAGAACTAAAATGGTTTGTCGTATTGCCTTCATAACGGTTTCTTGAATATATAGGTGTAACGTAATCTACATTTTCGAATACGATCGGGCTAAGAAACTTGTTAATCCAGACAGGAGAAATCGATTTTAAATCAGCATCGATCATTAAAAAATATTTTCCGTTTTGTTTATACGCATACTTAAAACCCGTCTCAATACTATATCCTTTACCAGTTTTTGCTTTTGAACATTTTAAGGTAATTTTGAGGCTATCGGTGTTTGTTGATTTAAATTTATTAACAGTATTGTCTTGACTATTACTATCAGAATTAATCAGATATCTTGAAAATTTTGGAAAAAATTGAGTTAATCCTTGATCAATAATTTTAGTTACAAATGATATGTTTGCCTCTTCATTTAATGATGGAATGACAACAAATATCTTTTTCATAACTATAACACTGCATTAATAATTTCATTTGCAACATTTTTCGGATTATTGCCATATGCGTATATAAAATTAGCACTCATTATTGCTTCAATCGTTTGATCTCTTTGTCTTACCAATTCTTCCGAGTCCATCGAGGAGAAATTGCCGCCTATTACTTCATTGTCTAATATTAAAGGCGTTACGACGCCCCTTATATATCTGGCAAAATTTTCCCTCAATCTTAATACTTCCTGTATTCTTCGTGCTCCCCTCTCAATCATTGTTTTGTCATTAAAGGGATGGAGATTAATTCTTATTACAGCTGAAAGTCCTTGCGTGTCTTGACCAATAACAATTCCTATTTCCTCCGGTATTAGAGTAATTTTTTCTTCATAAGGGTTTCCTTCACTTAAATGTTCGATGCCTAATTGAGGTAAATAGTATCTAATTACTGCTTGACGAACATCATATATTCTTGTTCCGGCTCTTATAAAAAGTCCTGCAACAGGTTGATCCTCAACTAAAACTAAATCATTTCCAATGAGATTAAGATTATAATATAGACCAAAAACAAGTGATAATAATGTTTTTTCCGCTGCCCTTATCTCCAAGTATTAATAAACTCTTACCATCTTTTGTGCTAACGGCGGCAGCATGCAGACTGGACATATGGAGTACTTCTTGTCTTAATCTTTCAGCGATATTATATGCAATATATGGAAGTCTCCTAGAAAATTCTTTTCTTTGGAATGGCCCCGATAATCGGAAATGTTTAGAATCGAACATCTCAAGTGATGCTTCCGGCTTATCTTCTAAGAGTAGATCGACGTTAGGATATTGACTAAAATTAGAAGGGTTATTGGTAAGAATTAAACCTCCTGGTAGTCTTCTTTCAATATGATTTTGGGGATCAAATATATCACGCAGGTTAAATCCAATACTTTTTGAAGAAGAAACATTTACACAGGTGAATCCCGTTACCAACGAAAACATAAATTCTGATTTACTCTCTTTAAATATTGGCGTGTTCTCTTTCATGTTTAACATGTTTAATATGTAAAATTTGTCCTCGGAATTAATATCTCATCATATACTATTTTCTTTGTCCAATCTCTTTTTTCTAACGTCGCTAAAATTGTTTCTTTCAATGACCTACTGTTGATTTTTTTTGAGGTGCTTACCAATAAATTGTGTGGACTAAATAAAGGGTCGGCGATTCTTGTTATTGCTATAACTTGTGCTTGACAGTTGTATTGTAAAGCGATATTTTTGGCTAATGTGTCTACTACCACTCCTAAAACTTTTCCCACATGGTATACTGGATTTTTTCCCCAAGCAGCTTCCATTGTGTAAGTTCTAAAAGAAGGAATTATACCTCTCCTATTATTTCCTCTTCCAACAACACCTTCTTCACCATAGTCTAATGCTGAACCTGAAACATTACAATAATAGCCTTCTATTTTTTTAATATTTTCCTTTTTTATACTACGGTAATGATTATTTACATAAATTTTTACCTTAAAATCTTTGCCTAAATGTTTTTTTGCGATATCTAAAAGCGATTCTCTAATGAACTCAACTTTTTCTTTATAGAAATCATAACTGGGAGTTTCGTTTACGATAAAGGGAACACATAACGTCACATCAATTTGTTTCTTTTTTCTGACAACCATTACCTTAATATCATGACCAATAAATTTATATTTGGGATTCCTGTCACCATGATAAAAAAAATTCTCCATCTCTAAAGTTAATTTCTCCGTTGGTGTCAAAGGCCAGTAACCAATAACAGTAGATGTATCATTCGCCCGAGCCAGTTTATGTTCTGGTAGATCGTCAAGCGAAACTGGATTAAACCAACGGGGATTTTTTGAATAAGAGGTGCTTTCATCAATAATTTTTACCCATTTGTTGATATCTAAATGAGGTAATGTTTTTTTCAGTTGCAAATTAATTGCTTTTTTAAATATATCTTTCAAAGGAATTTTGGCATTACTGAAAACAGGACTAATGCGACCATTTACCAAAACTCTGATTGGTTTGACCATTTTAGCTGAACCCCAATCATAAATTTTAATAAGACTACCCATCACACAAACTTTATCAACATTGTGATGAAGTACTACCCCAAATTTTTCCAGGCAATAACGAGAATAATCGTTTGATATTTTCTCAGCTATCCCATCAGCCAGTGTATCAGGATGTCCAACTCCTTTTCGTTCAACAATTTCCAATTCATAATCTGAAGGAACACGCAGATTTGAATTTATAAAAATGTTCATATGATTTGTTAAACTAGTAACTAATAACTAATATTCGAATATAATGACTCGATAAAACGTATTACTCTTTTTAGTTCAGATACATGAATCAATAATTTACATTTAGGATTGTCTATACCCAATAAATAATCACTTAAGACTTTAATTAGTTTACTGTGTCCATTACCGTAAGGGTGAGTGTTTGGTGTTTCTAAAGGAAGATTATTAAGTTTTTCTTTAAGATCAAGATGTATTATTTTGTCAAGAGCAATTCCCCCTATTTTAATCGTACCTTTTGTACCGGAGATGAAAATACTAGACTCGACATTTTTGTTTTTTGAGTGAAGAAATATCTCAATACTTCCTATCTGTCCTTTTTTAAGTTTTATTAAAGAAATAAGTACGTCTTCGATCTCCAAATTCTTATGAATTTTTTTTGTGTAAGTTGTTATTCTATCAGGCTGTAATTCTAATATGCGATTTATTACTTCTAAGCTATGAATTGCTTGATTAAATAAAAGCCCGCCCGAATATAATTTGTTTCCGTGCCAGTCTGAATAATATTTTTTATCCCGCCACCACCGAAGATTTATTGCAAAGTAGTTTATTTTACCAAGTTTCTTGTGCTTAACTAATTCATAAAGAAATTCAATTGCTGGATTGAAATTATTCTGAAATACAACAAAAACATTGTCTCTAATCTTCTTATTACGTAAGGTTTTTATCAAGCTTTTACTGGATAAGGCAAATGGTTTTTCACAAAGAACTTTTTTGTTGTTTGCTACTGCTTTTTTTGCTATTTCTATATGAGTATTGTGAGGAGTACAAATGTTGACAACGTCGATAGTTTTATCTTTTAGTAGGTCATTTAATGACTTATACGAAATTGCATCATATTTCAGTGCGAATCGGAATTTTTTTAATTTGTTTATATCAAATACGCCTCTCAATTCAGAATTATCATTTTCGTTAATTGCAATTCCGTGTTTCTGTGATATCCTCCCCGCACCAATAACCGCGTATTTAATTCTTTTTTGGGATAAATACGCTTTTAACTTATTTAAAGATGTTAAAGTTGCCTGAATTTTATTATTTTTCACATGTGTTTCTATACTCAAAATAACATCATTTTTTATATGTGTTCTGATATCAGTTAATATTCTTTTATAATTGATTTCACCTTCTCCTAGAGGTACATATTTAAAGGGTTTTTTAATAATATCCTTTAAATGTATATATTTAATAAAATTTCTTAGCTCCTGAATATCTTTTTCATAAACAAAATCACCTACCTGATAAAAGTTAGCAACATCCATCCATAATTTAAAATTCGGATTATTAATTTTCCTAAAAGTCCTTTTAATATCATTTTTCCTGTAAACTGTGCATATTGGCTCATTTTCAAGCAATAAATATTTATTGTATTTTTTTGCCTGTTCCAGGGCATATCCTAATAGTTCATCATTCCAAAATATATCGGGTTTTAATGATCCGTCGGATAAGTTTGAAAAAATCCTTATAAAATCTGTTTCCAGTAATACTGCAATATTTAATGTTTTTTCAATATATTGTTTTTTTTATTTATACTTAATATTGGATTAAAAAAGAAACTGTCAAACTTAATTGAAGAAATTGGTTTATTATAAAACCATTTAAAAAGTGGCGAGGCAATTGCGACAACTTTTAGTCGTTTTTTTAAGATTTGTTTTTTAAATTCTTTTATCTCATCTAAAGAATAATCAAGCAGATTCTTCTTATTAATACTTCTCAATTCAATATAGCTCAGTTTGTATTTAATAAAAAAATCAGTTGCTTCATTGATATCGTCTGATATCTCGTCGCAATTAATTGTTATTATCATATTTTTACAGTATTTTTATTAACTTCGGTTCAACCTCCTTCACGGATTTTTGAGTAACATTTTTTCCTGTCCATAGCTTAAATGCTATTATTCCCTGATAAATCATCATTGTTATGCCAGGCTGGATTTTCGCACCATACATTTCTGCATTTTTCAAAAAGGCAGTTTTATATGGATTGAAGACTACGTCGAAAAACAATTTATTAGAAAAATCTGACTTCTTTGAGCACTCTTTTATAATTCCAGCTTTAATTACAGAATTATGTTTGTTAGGTGTCATTCCAATAGACGTAGCATTACATATAACTAAAGCTTGACAAATTGGCGTTCTAATATCATCATTATGACTTAAGAAGCATACCCTCTTTTTATAATCTTTAAATAAAGACTTTGTTCTTTTGGATATCGGTAATCTATAGACGACAGTAACCTTGTTTGTGTTTTTCAAGGCACCATGGATGATCGCTCTTGCTGCTCCTCCGGTTCCAAAAATAACAATTTGGTCGTTTTTATTGATTTTTCTTTTTAACCCTATCTCGATGGATTTAATCGCACCATACCAATCAGTATTGTATCCTTCCAGAAAACCGTTTTTATTAACTATTGTGTTGACGGCACCGATTTTCTCCGCATCGTTATCGATCTTATCCAAATATTTCATAATGTCCTTTTTGTAAGGAAGTGTAACATTAGCACCTTTTATATTTAATACTCTTATTCCTTCTACTGCCTTTTTTAAGTTTAAATTAGCGGAATCTGGGCATACATTAAGTTTCACGTGTGAATATTCAAGATTGTGTTTGGAAGCGAAGTAATTGAAAAGGTATGGTGAAATACTATGATCAGTAGGACAGCCTATTAGGGCGGTAACAATCATATTAGTTTTAGCTTAGTTAATTTCCGAGGGCTAAAAACCCTCGGATAGTCGTTTATATATTATAGCACAATATTTTGTATAATATCAAATCCTCTTGAATAATTAATTTAGGGTAAGTAATATAGTGGTATATGAGAAACTATATTTCTATCCAACCCTATCTTAACGTTAATAATTTGAAAAGCTACTACCTTAAAGCCAAAGATCCAATAGAAGCTCGTCAATGGCACACCTTATGGCTTCTTGCCAAAGGAAAAAAAGTCAAAGAAGTAGCTGAGATTACCGGTTACACTGAGTATTGGGTAAGAGCAATTGTTCGTCGTTACAATAAAAAAGGAAAGAAAGCTATTGGAGACGCAAGACATAATAATAAAGGAGGCAAACCTCTTCTTTCTGATAAACAAAAAGAGGAACTAATAGAAGCTTTAAAAAAACCTCCTTCAGACGGCGGATTATGGAACGGAGTTAAGGTTGCCAACTGGATTAAAGAAAAAACAGGAAGAAGCTTTATTTATCCTCAACGAGGTTGGAAATATTTAGTTGATTTGGGTTTTTCTTTGAAAGTTCCCCGACCAACTCATAAAAAAGCCAATAAAAAGGCGCAAAATGATTTTAAAAAAAACTCTTACAGTTGTAAAAAAAATAAAAGCAAAACATCCTGAAAAAACAATAGAGGTATGGGCTTTTGATGAACACCGTGTTGGTCTTCAACCAATACTACGGCGTGTCTGGGCAAAAAAAGGAATACCAACAACCGTTAAGATCAATCCCCATTATAAATGGATCTGGATTTATGCTTTTGTTAATCCTCAAAAAGGAGAAACATATTGGTTGTTATTACCAACAGTTAATATTCCTCTTTTTAATCTTGCCTTAAAAGAGTTTACCAAAGCTAATAATGTTGGTAGTGATAAACTAATTATTCTTGTTATTGATCAAGCAGGGTTTCACAACGGTGATAAAATAGAGATACCACAGGGAATAATACCAGTATTTCTTCCTTCGTATTCTCCAGAACTTCAACCAGCAGAAAGACTTTGGCCGCTATCAAATGAAGGAGTCGCCAACAGAAGTTTTAAAGATCTTGATGAACTAGAAGAAGTTCAGATTAAAAGAATAAAGAAGCTAATAAACCAGAAAAAATTAATTTCCGCAAAAACTCTATTTAACTGGTGGCCGATAGTTTAATCCTATAAAAGACTAATAATATTAACTAATTAAGAGGAAGTGATATTATTAGTTGCAAAGAATTTTTATAGATTATATAAACTTAAAATATTCTTTTCATCTTTGACTGTTGTTTCCTCTCCATGCCCAGGATAAATTATTATGTCACTTGGTAATTTTAAAATTTTTTCTATTGATTTTTTTAAATCAATTTTATTTGAATATGAAAAATCATATCGACCAATAGAGTCTTTAAACAAAGTATCACCAGTAAAAATAACTTTTTCTTTTTCAAAATAAAAACAAACTCCTCCTGGAGTATGACCAGGAGAAAATAAAATGTGAAAAGTAAAACGTGAAACGTGGAACTTTTTTATATTTTTGTTAAAATACTTAATATTTTGAGGTTTAAAAATAACTGGATTATAACCCAGAAAATATTTTGCCGTCTCCTCTAATCTATCCAAAAGAAACTCATCTTTTTTATTGATGTATAAAGGCACATTAAAAGATTTTTGAATCTCGCCAACTGCCATTAGATGATCAAAGTGTCCATGAGTTGCCAACATTGCTACAAGATTCAATCTTTGCCTTTGAATTTCCTCTAAAATAAAGTTGGCTTCATCAGCTGGGTCAATAAGCAATAAATTATTGTCTTTAATTAAAAAATAACAATTTGCTTGAAGTTCTCCTAAAGAATAACGAATGATTTTCATAAAGATTTATTTTTTCTTTTTTCCAACCAAACTAAAATTGGTGTAGCGACAAAAGGAGATGAATAAGTACCAGTGATTGTCCCGATTAAAAGCGCCAAAGCAAAAAATCTAATTGTTGAACCACCTAAAATCACCAGTGCCAAAAGCATAAAAATAATCGTCATTGAGTTATTTAATGATCTTACCATTGTTTCAGTCAACGCTTTATTAGCAAAATACTCAATATCATTTTTTCCTTCATTTTGAAAATACTCTCTAATTTTATCAAAAATAACAATTGTATCATGAACAGAAAAAGACATTGTTGTTAAAACAGCGGTAACAAACATCGTATCAAACTCTGCGCCAAAAAAATGAGAAATTAAAGAATAACTTCCAAACAAAACAAAAATATCATGGATCATCGCTAAAATTCCAGCCAAAGCATAGTTTAATCCTTTAAAAGCAAAACTCATATAAATCAAAATTCCAACTATAGCTAAAATTGAAGCAATAACTGTCTTTTTTATTGTTTCACTACTTAAAGAAGGACCAACTGTTTCTGATTTTAAAACAGTTAAATTAGTTTTTAGATTTTTTTCTAAATTTTTTTTAAGACTATCTAAATTTTTATTATCAGTTGAGTTTAATTTTATTGAAATTATTTGCCCATTTACATCAACAAAATTAAAGTTAATCTTTTCTTTTTCTAAAATTTTCAATACATCTTTTTTTGTCAATTGTTTACTTGCTTTAAAATCAATATTTGTCCCACCAACAAAATCAACTGAATAATAATATCCCCATTTTATTATTGAAAATAAACCAATACCTATAACAATAAAAGAAATTAAAAAATACAAAAATCGATATTTTAAAAAGTTAACCATATTTAAATTATTTTTTTGATTTATAAAATAACTCAATTAACTTCTTAGTAATCACCACTCCTGTAAATAAACTGGTAGCAACACCAATCGCCAATGTCAAAGCAAAGCCTCGCACCATTCCAAACTGTGGTAAAAACTCCCAATTAGCTGGATTAAACAAAATAAAAGCAACGGTCAATGTCGTAATATTAGCATCTTTAATCGCATCAATCGCTCTTCCAAAGCCAAGCTTAATCGCAATTTCCAAATCTTTCCCTTTTCTTAATTCTTCTTTAATTCTTTCAAAAATTAAAATATTTGAATCAACAGCCATACCAATTGATAGGATAAATCCTGCTACTCCAGGTAAAGTTAAAGTCACTGGTATTAATTTAAAAATCGCTAAACTAATCGCTCCGTAAATAATCAATGCTAATGAGGCAATTATTCCTAATTTTCCATAATATAAAATCATAAAAACCAAAACTGCTATTAACCCGACTATTCCTGCATAAACACTTTTTTTAACCTCAATTTCGCCAAGTGACGGACCAATATCTTTCTGCTCAATTAATTTTACATTAACTGGCAAAGCACCAGAATTTATAGATATTGCTAGTTTTTTAGCATCGTCAACATTAAAATTACCTGTAATCACCGCATTGCCATCAGTAATCTCTTGTTGAACAATTGGTGCAGTAATTATTTGATTGTCAATAACAATTGCTAAAGGTTTTTTAATATTTCTTTTGGTAATTTCGGCAAAAAGTTTGGCTCCTTTATCATTAAATAATAATGCTACCTCAGGTTTTCCATCTTGCTGACTAAAAATAACTGAGGCTTTTTTAATATCTTTACCCGTAAGCTCAGTTGGGATAAATGTTGCTGTTGGAGTTGCATCTTTTTCATTAATTATTTTCTCTTCCATAAAAACAAGTTGAGCAGTTTTTCCAATTAATTTAATTGCCTCATTAACATCTTTTATTCCTGGTAAGTCAACAACAATTCGATAATTTTGTCCTGTTTTTAATGTTTGCACTGTTGGTTCACTAATACCAAAAAAATTCACTCGCTTCTCAATAATATCTCGAGCAGACTCAATTGCATCATTTAAATCTTCTTTTTTAATATTTTTTGTATCAATATCAAAAACTAAATGACTACCACCTTTTAAATCAAGACCAAGACTAGTTTTTATTTCTTTTTTAAAACCAAAAATGTTTATTGATTTAGGAATATTATATTTATCTTTAATTGACTCAGGGATATCTATCCATAAAATAAAAAAAAAGATAATAATAAAAAAAAATATTTTAAAAGTACCTTTCATATTATTTCATTAATTCATCCTCACTGCCATAAAGCATAATTTTTGGTTGTTTTTAAAAATTTCCAAATAAATGGATCATTATTTTTTTTGCGATATTTTAATTCCTCTTCTGTCATCACTGTATAATTTATTGGTCGACCATATTGCTTTTCTGCCTCAGCAATAAGCGTTTCAACCTCAGCGACAACAATCACACCAACAAAAAGTAAATAAATCTCGTCTTCTTTTATTTCAATATTTTTAGTATATTTTGTTGATAAGGCAATATATTTAATTTTTCCAATTTTTGATAAATTTTGATAAATTAATGTTGATAAATAATTAGTTTTTGCAAATATTCTTAAAAACTCTTCATAAAAAAGATAATTTTTATTTAAAGTGTAATAAACTTTATTCAATCTTTTTTCTCGCAAAAGCAATTTTTCCTCAGTTAAAATATCAAGCTCACGTTTTACTGCATTGACCTCTTCTTCTACTTCTCGAACCACTTTTCTTACATAATAATTCTCATTTGGATGATGATAAAAAAGCTCTAAAATCTTTCTTCTTGTTTTTGATGGGATAATATGATCTAACATGTTAATAATTTACTTTATTACCAATTGGTAATATCTCAACCCAAATTGGTCCGCGAACTAAACTAATCTCATTACCAGCTTCATCATAAAATCTTATCTGACTCTCTTCATCTGTTTTTTTCCAAGTGCCTTTTATAACTTTTCCGTCTTGAAAAAATAATCCTTCACCACTACCAACTATCTTATAAAGTAAATGACCACCTTCATATCCATCATTAGCTGGTGACTCTTTAGCAAAAACAATCATCACATTTTTTGCTGAAATCTGTTTACCAGTATTTTTATCAATATGAGGTTTTCCACCATTAACTCGCAAATACTGATTATTATTTTTATCATAATTCCAAACAACATTAAAATCTGAGGCTAAATTATCCCAAAAACTAAAATCAATTTTTGCAATACTGCCTCTTTGATCTATTTTTACATCATCTTTAAATAACCATTTTTTGAAAATTTTTATCCCAAGAAACACCATTTTCATCAACATTAGTTAATTTTCTTTTATCTTTTGCATACTGCCAAAGTTTTGTTGTTGATGAATAAACTGTGTGTTCTGTTGATCTATTTGGTAATCTTTCATAATCTCGCCAAAAATATGGAAAAGGTACTGAAAATTGATTTAAATCATTATAAGCAGCCCAACCAAGATTTCTTATTTCACCTAAAGCATCAGCTGGACCAGGAGTATTAGCTCCACCAACATGAGCATATAAAGGATAATTACCAAAACCTTGTAAAAAGTTTTATAAAATAAATTCTTGCTGATCTGATCGGACCAATATAAGGAGCGTCTTGACAATAAAAAACTGATAAAAATCTTGTGATTCCTCCCTCAGCCACTACCTCAAAAACCACATCAGCTGAAGATAATCCTGATTGTGGTCTAGCCTCAACATGATTTTCAATCATTACCCCTAATGGCCTTCTTGCTTCCCATTTTTGCCTTTGAGATTTTGAATAAAAAGCGCCGTTTATTGGACACTCTTCAGTTTTTGGTTCATTATTTAAATTTTCCTCTGAATTACTACCATTTTTTAGGAGGTTGGTAATTTGAAATAGGAGAAAAAATATTACCATTTTCAGTTTTTGAAGAAAAAACTAAGTAAGAACCAATTAAAGAAGAAATAAAAACTAAAACAATAACAATCAGAGCGGTTTTTTTTGGTACCATAAAAAATGTTTAAAATTTTAACAATTAACTACTTTTTTCAATTACTTGCTTTTCTTCTTCTGACAATTCATACTCTGCGCCTTTACCCTTAATGACTTTTTTTGTATAAACTCTTAATCCTTCTTTCGTATAAATAAAATTTAATATCAAACCACTATTTTCCTTATTAAGCAAAGCAATAACAAAACTTTGTTTTCCTCCAGTTTTATCAAATGGGTTATATCTAATTAAACCAATTTTTTGAAAATAATATCTTGATAAATTGATTTGATTTTGTAACTCTTGTTTTATAACATAAATATCCTTTTCTATTTTAATATCTTTTTCCAATAATAATTCTAAAACCTCATCTAATTTTTCTTTTTTTGTTTTTGATATTAAGTTTTGATAATGATTTTTTAGCTTAATAAAAAAAATAGCTCAAAACAAAAAGCCAAATAAAAAAAATAATATTGACTAAATTTAGCATTATTTACATTCTATAAAATTTGCATTCTCTGTGTCAATGTGTTTATAATGTTAACATAACTATGCCTAAAAAAACTAGAAAAGAAAAAATTATCGCCCAATATCGAAAAAAACTAAAACTTCTTAACCAACAAAATAATCAATCGTTAATTGAAAACAAATTATTAGAAAAAAAAACCTGAAATAAAAAAAATAGAAAAAAATAACAATCTAAATAAAAATAACTCTTCTGATAATAAATATTTTGTTAATGATCTAAAAAAAAGTTTAATAATAACTTTTTTGATAATTGCTCTTGAAATCAGTTTGTATTTTGCTAATCTTATTAAATAAAATCCGACTTTACGGATAAAAGAAAGGGGGTGATAAAAAATATGGCCACAATGTATTGCGTAAAATGTCGAGCTAAAAAAGAAGTCGCCAATCCAGAAAAAGTTACTATGAAAAATGGTAAACCAGCAATGAAAGCAAAGTGTCCAGATTGTGGAACAGGAATGTATAAAATTGGAGCGGCATAATATTTTTTAAAAAAAATATAAATATAAAGGACAGAATCTATTTTAGATTCTGTCCTTATTATTTTAATCTTTTAAAAGTTTAAAAGTAGCAATTTTTTTATAAATTGGTTTTTTATCTGTTAAAATACTTTCAAATAAAAATACTTCTTCAACTGGAAAAGAAATATTAATTCTTATCTTTGATAATTTTCTTTTTAAGGCAAAATACTGTTGTTTTGAAGATTTGCTACTTCTTGCTAAAGTTAAATGAGGAATAAATTTTTTTTGTGAATTTGAGTTTTGATCAAAATTATTTTTAATTGCCATTGCTAATTGCTCAATCCTTTTTTCTCTTTGAAAAGTCAAATATGTTACCAACTTATTATGAACAAAAACATCTAAATTTAAAGAATAAAGATAGAAAACTGATTGATCCCATAACAAATCACTAATTTTTTTAATAATCTTTTCAGTATCTTGCCTTTCTCCAAAAAAGTAAATAGTAATATGAAAATTTTCTGGGGTTACCCAGTTAAATTGAGGATATTGTTTTTTTAATGCTGTAATTTGCCTTTCTAATTTTATTTTTTCTTTTTCCGGCAAATCAATTGCTAAAAATAGTCTCATAATTTAAAAATTTTGGAAATTTTCGTAGTTGAAAATTTTTTTAATAATGGCGAAACAACTTTAACCTCGCCACCAATTTCCTTAGCTTGTTTTTCTTTATTTTTTAATTGTTTATCTCCTTGAGTTACAGCAATTATTTTTGGTTTGATTAATTTTACTAATTCAAAATAATCTTTATCTGATTTAAATAATGGTATTTTAATTATTAAATCAACAAAATTTAAACTAGCCAAAATCTCTGCTCTTTGTTGTTGATTATGAATTGGTTGTTGTCTTTTGTATTTTTTAATAAAATCATCTGATTCCAAAATCACTATTAAAAAATCTCCTTGTTTTTTGGCTTTTTCTAAAAACTTCAAATGACCATAATGAAAAATATCAAAACAACCACCAACTAAAACAATATTTTTATTTTTCAAAAAATCTAAATGTTTCTTAATTTCTTGGTAAGAAATGATTTTTAATATGTTTTTCACAGTATAATTATACTATTAATATGAAATTAAAAACTGAGATTTTAAACATTTATCAAAAAGCTTTAATCATCTCTTCAATAAATTATTCTTTTATTGATATTTTAAAATCTCATTTTAAAAAATATTCTGTTGAACCATTTTTTTCTTCTACTGAACCAAAATCTTTGAAAATTTTTGATTATGTTTTTGTTATTGATAACTATCTTTCAAAAATAAAATTAGAAAAATATTCAAACAAAAAATATGTTTTTATCTTTATTAACAAAAAAATTCCTGAAAATCTATTTAATAATGAAAATCTTAAAATAATTAAACTTAATCACTACGTTTTAAATGAAAATGAAATTGATAGAATTCTGTGGTTTATATTTTCTCAGTCAAAAGAAAAATTTTTAAAAATAGATAATATCAAACCGAAAGAAAAAATTAAAACAATTTTTTTTCCAAAAATTAATCTTTTTAATAAAAAAAATTTGTTAACTTTTTTAATTTTATCAATATTAATAAGTCATCTGATTTTCTTACCCTTTTTATTAATTTCTTATTTTTTTAATTATTTATCCATAAAAGAATTTAAAAAAGAAAATATAAACAAAACAAAAGAATATTTATCAAAAGGAAAAAAATTTTTTAATTTATCAAAAAATTTTTATCAAATCGTTGATCAAAATTATAAATTATTTGGAATCTCAAACTTATCACAAAATTTGATTGATATTGATCAAGCAGCAATAAAAATTATTGAAGAAGGTATAAACAGTTTAAATAACTTAAAAAAAATTCAACAACTTGTTTTTTTAAAAAACAAATCAATTGAGGAAAAAAATGATCTTAAACTAAGATTAAAAAACCTAGATAATTCAATAAGTGTTATTAACGAAAACATTGAAATTGTTTATCAAAAATTAGATTTTCCTTTTGAGCCGATTAAGAAAATTAAAAAAAATCTTTTTGAAATCAAAGACCTCCTCTCAAAAGCAACATCGATTTATAAATATTTTCAAAAAATTATCAGTCAAGAAAAAACTTCAAAATATCTGCTTTTATTTGCTAATAACATGGAATTAAGACCTGGCGGTGGTTTTTTAGGATCATTTGCAATATTGGAGATTGGTAATTACGAAGTTAGTCAATTAAAAATTTATGATGTTTATGATGCTGATGGTCAATTAACAGCCCATATTGAACCTCCAAAACCTCTTAAAAAATATCTTAATCTTCCTCATTGGTTTTTAAGAGACTCAAATTTTTCTCCTGATTTTATAGAAAATTATCAAAAAGCCCTTTTTTTTCTTGAAAAAGAAATGAAATTTACTGATTTTGATGGCGGAATTTTGTTAACCACAACAACAATTGAAAATATTTTATCAGCTTTTAATAATATCTATCTTCCTGATTATAAAGAATATATCAATTCAAAAAATTTTTATCTTAAAACTCAACTTTATGTCGAAAAAAATTTTTTTCCAGGATCAACTCAAAAACAAACATTTTTATCCAAATTAGTCAATCAAATTATCATTAATTTAGACCAAGCCTCTTTTTTAAATTTAATCAAAGCAATAAAAACATCTTTTGATGAAAAACAATTAGTTGTTTATTTCAATGATGAAAATATACAAAAGCTTTTTGATTCTTTATTTTGGTCTGGTCGATTAATTGAACCAAAATGTCTGATTAATCAAGAAAATTGTATTGTTGATTATATCTTTCCTTATGATGCTAATGTTGGTACTAACAAAGCGAATTTTTTTGTCAATAAATTTTATTATTTAAAAACTAGCATTGATTCTTCATCAAATTTATCTCATTTATTAACTATCAAATACGAAAACACTTCTCCTTCAGAAATTTTTCCTACTGGTTATTTTCGAAATTATTTTCAAATCCTTTTACCAAAAAATGTTTTAATAAAATCAATTACTAAAGACGGTGTTTTAGTTGAAAACTATGATGAAAAAGATGATATTTTTAAATTAATTGGTTTTTATTTTGAAATTCCTCCAAAAAAAACAGTCGAAATAAAAATAAACTATCAATTAAAACAACCAGTTTTTAATGGAAAGCAGATCTATCAAATGATTTTTCAAAAACAAATTGGCGCTAAAAATAGCGATTTAATTTTAAATTTTGAATTTAATAAAAATATCAGCTTAATCAATCAAAACTTTTCCCCTCTTGTCAAAAACAATCAGATTATTTATAATACTACTTTAACAACAGATAAAATTTTTTTAATAGAAATTAAAAATAATCAAAATCTATGAAAAACAAATCTCAGGAAAAAATCATTCTCTCAGCTGAAATTAGAAATTTAGTTGGTAAAAAAGCTAAGAAACTAAGAAAACAAGGTCTTATTTTAGCCAATATCTTTGGTCAAGATTTTAAATCTCAAGCAATTACTGTTAACTATAAAGATTTTTTAAAAGTTTATAAAATTGCCAAAGAAACCGGTATTATTTATCTTCAATTAAAAAACCAAGAACTTCCAGTTCTTATAAAAAATATTCAAAAACATCCAATAACTGATCAAATCATTCATGTTGATTTTAGAAAAATTGATTTGAATAAAAAAATTAAAACAGAGGTACCAATAAAAATAATTGGCGAATCTGAGGCAGTAACTCAAAAAGGTGGAGTTTTGTTAATTCAATCTGATCATCTTTTGGTTGAAGCTCTACCTGAAAATATTCCTCAAGAAATTGAAGTTGATATCAGTATTATAAAAGATATTGGTCAAGAAATTAAAGCTGTTGATCTTCCAAAATCAGATAAATATGAAATAAAAACACCATTGGAAAAAGTATTAGTGTCTGTTATCGCTCATAAAGAAGAAAGCGCTGCTCCAGAGACAACCACTGTTACTCCAGAATTGGTTGAAAAAGAAAAACCTGAAGAAGAAAAAGAAGAACAAAAATCAGAATCAGGTAAACAAACTACTGATTCCTCACAAAAACAATAAAAATTTGATAAAATCAACATATGACAATAATTAAATCAGAATTTGCTTTGGCATTAAATCAAGTCGCCTCAGAAAGAGGTATCTCTCCTGATGATGTTATTGCTTCAATTGAAGCGGCAGTAATTGCTGCTTATAAAAAAGAGTATCCAGAAGAAGCAAAAAATACTGATATTATTGCTAAAGTTAATAAAGAAACTGGTGAAACTCTAATTTTAAAAAATGGTAAAAATATCACTCCCCCTGGATTTGGAAGAATTGCCGCTCAAACTGCCAAACAAGTAATTTTACAAAAAATAAGAGAAGTTGAGAAAAAAACTATTGCTTCAAATTATAAATCTCAAATTGGAAAAATAATTAAAGGAAGAATTATTCGTTATGATGGTCATAACGTCTATCTTGATATTGGAAAAGCAGAAGCTCTTTTACCAAAAGAAGAACAAATAAAAAATGAACGCTATCAAATCAATAACAGTTTAATTGTTTATTTAAAATCAATTGAAAACGACAAATTTGGCAATCCTCGAATTATTGTCTCTAGATCACACCCAAATTTAATTTTAGAACTTTTTAAACGTGAAGTTCCTGAAGTAGCTAATGAAAATGTTGTCATAAAAAAAGTTGTCAGAGAACCTGGAGAAAGAGCAAAAATTGCTGTTTTTTCATCCTTCTCTGGTATTGATCCAGTTGGTGCTTGTGTTGGTCAAAAGGGTGTGAGGGTGCAAACAGTCACTGATGAACTCGGAGGAAATGAAAAAATTGATGTGATTCAATGGAGCCAAGATAAAAAACAATTTTTAATTGCTGCCTTATCGCCGGCTAAAATCCAATCAATCGAACTTGATGAAAAAAATAGAAAAGCCAAGATATTTGTTGATGAAACTCAAGCTCCACTAGCAATTGGAAAAAATGGAGTTAATGTCAATCTTGCTTCAGAATTAACAGGTTTAAATATTGATATTATTCAAGTGAAACCAGCTGAAAATTATCAATCAAAACAAGAAACTTCAGAACAATCTAAACAAAATAACAAATAATTTATTATAATTGAAATATTTATTAATTTTTTCCGCCAATTGGCGGATTTGATTTTTAATTTTTAACTTTTGATTTTTATGCGTCCCCCTGTTATTACTATTTTAGGTCATGTTGATCACGGAAAAACAACTCTTTTAGATTATATTAGAAAATCAAATATTACTGATCAAGAGCATGGAGGAATTACTCAAAAAATCGGTGCCTATGAGATCACTACTTCATTTAACGACTACAAAACCAATAAAATTACCTTTATTGATACTCCAGGCCATAAAGCTTTTGCCAAACTTCGCTCACGTGGAGCAAATGTAGCTGATATTGCTATTTTATTAATAGATGGCAAAGACTCAGTAATGCCCCAAACAATTGAATCAATTTATCATATTAAAAATGCAAAAATTCCTTTTATTGTTGCTATAAATAAAATCGATCTGCCTGAGGTTAATATTGAAAAAGTAAAAAACGATCTTTTAAAATATGAAGTTTTAGTTGAAGGCAAAGGTGGTAAAATACCAGTTTGTCCTATCTCAGCAAAAACTGGCCAAGGAGTAAAAGAGCTTTTAGAAACAATACTTTTTATTGCTTCTGAGTTAAATATTCAATATGATATTAATTCTCCAGTTGAAGCATACATTATCGAAACAAAAAAAGATCGCCGTGGGATTGTTGTTTCCTCAATTATCAAAAACGGCAGAATCAAAGTTGGTGATGTTTTATATAATAATGAAAAGAAAATCAAAGTTCGCTCTCTTATAAATGATCAAGGAAAAAGTATTAATGAGGTTGTTCCATCAATGCCTTTTGAAATTTTAGGTTTTGATTTTTTACCTGAAGTTGGTACAATTATCACTAGCGAAATCAAAACTCAAGGTCAAAAAGAAGATACAAATAAAATTAATCAACAAAAATCTAACTTTAGTCTTGAAGCAATTCTTGAAACTCCAAAACAAGAAAAAAAATTATCAATAATTATCAAAACTGACTCTCAAGGAAGTCTTGAAGCAATTGAAGAGTCAATAAAAAATATTCCTAATATTGAAATTGCCTTAAAAGCAGTTGGTGAAATCAGTAAATCAGATGTTTTTTTAGCAAAAACAACTAAATCAATAATTTTAGGCTTTAATACAAAAGCAAATCTTGAAGCAGAAAATCTAGCTAAACAAGAAAAAATTATTATTAAAACCTACAACATAATTTATGAATTATTAGATGAAATAAGCGAAGTTGCTTCACTTTTAAAAGAAAAAGAAGAAAAAGAAAAAAATCTTAAAGGAGAAGCAAAAATTTTAGCCACTTTTATTATTGAAAAAGAAACTGTTTATGGCGTAAAAGTAACAAAAGGAAAAATCAATCTTGATGATCCAATTGAAATATATCGAGATAATAAACTTATAGGAAAAACTAAACTGATATCTTTAAAAATTCGAGCGAAATCTGTTAACGAAGTAAAAAAAGACCAAGAAGCAGGAATGATGTTTTATCCTCTACTTGACATTAAGGTAGGTGATGTGGTAAAATCTATCCTATAATATGAACAATCATGCCAATACCTTAAATAGAATTATTGAAATTATAAATAAAGGTAATTATGGAGTTATTCTTATTCCTCAAAACCCAACTATTGATTCTGTTGCCGCCGCTACTTCTTTATATCTTGGCTTAAACAAAGCGGGAAAAAATGTTTCTTTAGCCTCATCTAATAAAATTGATTTTGATCTTGTTGCTACTGATAAATTTAAAAATATTATTGCCGCTGAAGGTGACTCTTTAATGATCTCTTTTCCTTATATTGATGGTTCAATTGATAAAGTGGATTATAATATCAAAGGAGAAAATTTTAATTTAATCATCACTCCTCGACCAGGTTATCCAAAACTTAACCCAAATCAAGTTAAGTTTTCTTACATTGGTGGTTCAATTGATTTTTTTATTGTTATTGATGCGCCAACTTTAAATAGTTTGGGTGAAATTTACACTGATAATCAAAATCTTTTTGCTGGAAAAGACATTATCAATATTGACAGACATCTAACCAATGCTTATTTTGGCACTGTTAATTTTGTTGATAAAACCATTTCTTCTATATCAGAATTAATCCTTAAAATACTTCAAACTCTAAAAATTGAAATTGATAAAGATATGGCAACTAATCTTTATGCTGGTATTGCTGCCTCAACCAATAATTTTATTTCTTACTCTACCAATGCTAATACTTTTGAAAATATTGCTACTTTACTTAGACTAGGAGCAATAAAAAAAATAATTAAAAAACCCGAAGTTAACAAAACTTTTACTGGATTTGTCCCTCAAGCTCCCCAACCTATAAGACCAAGCTTCTCTTCAATTCCTGAAACTCAACCCGTTACTCCAATTGAGAAAGTTGAAAAAGAAAAAACACCAACTGATCAAAATTTTGAAGAAAAAAAACCTCAAGATATTTTAAAACCAAAAATATTTAACAGCGATAATATTATTTAAGAAGTGATTGCTGAGTAGATGATGATTCCTCTAATTTTATCTTATCAATTGTTCGAAGTAATTGATTGGTCCTAGTTGAATTAACTAAATTATATTGCTTTGTCAAAGACTCAATTCTCTCACCAATTTTTAAAAATTCTTCATTATATTTTGAAAACTCTATTTCAAAATTTTTAATATAAGTAATAATTTTTTGAACATTTTTTTGATAACGAAAATTATCATAAGCTTGACGAACCAATCTTAAAATTGCCGTAAAACTAAATGGTCCAGCTAAAATTACTTTTTGTTTCATTGCTTCAACCCAAAGATCATTCATCTTTTCATAAATATAAGAAAAAATCATCTCATTGGGAATAAAAAGCACAACAAAATCAACAGTATTATCATCTGGATTAATATATTCGCGTGTTGATACTTGTTTTATCTTTTCTCTTACATCTTTTTCAAACTCTTTTTCTAATTCTTTTTTTGTTGCTTGATCTTCAGTCTCAGCCATTTTTTGTAAATTTTGATATGGAAATTTAACATCAACATTAATTTTTGTTTTATTAGGAAGATAAATAACAAAATCTGGTCGAGTACCTGATGATTTTTGCTCCTTATTAAAATCATAATCAACACCTCTAACAAATCCGCTCATCTTTAAAAGATTTTCCGCTACTTGCTCGCCAAATTGACCTCTCATTTGATTATTTGACAAAACTCTTTTGAAACTCTCTGTTGTCGCCCGTAATTGTTCGGTAATCGATAATTGATTATCAATTGCTTCTTTTAATCTTGAAAAAGAGCTGATTCTGTCTTTATCACTTTTTTCTAATTTTTCCTCTGTTTCTTTGACTAATTGTTTTATCTCCTTAAAAATATTTTCAATTGCTTGCTTTTTATTGTCCAAATCAGTTTTTATCTCTTGTTTTTCTGAGCCTAATTTTTCTTTAGCAATATTTAAAAACTGTTCTAAAAATTTTGGCAAGAAAAAAGTAATGATAAAATAAGCAACAACAATTCCAACCCCAAGACCAATTAAAATTGAATATAACATATATAAAATTTAATAAATTATCATTCCTGCCTTTTTTACACGCTTTTTTAGACGGTAAAGCAGGATATAATAATTTATTAATTATAATTTAAATTGTATCATATTTATATTTTTAATTCTTATTCTGAATTCTGACTAAAAATAAAAAAATTTACTAACAAGTTTCTTGTCATTCTGAACTTGTTTCAGAATCTAATTTAATAGACACCAAAACAAGTTCGGCATGACAGGATAAATTAAATTATAAATTTAACACGTAAGTCCCATTATTAAATCAACTAAAATGAAAATTAAAGTTAATAAAAAAATAATTATTGAAGACAAAATCAATAATGAACAAATTATCAATATTCTTTTAGAAAATCGAAAAATCAAAGATTTTAAAAATTTTTTAAATCCTCCTCATCCCTTAAATATTTCCTTATTTGATTTTGATGAAAAATATAAAAATAGCCTTTCAAAAGTTATAGAAATTTTAAAAACAATTAAAAAGAATCAGCAAAAAATTGTTGTTTATACTGACTATGATGCTGACGGCATCACTGGAGGCGCAATTATGTGGGAAACTTTATATCTACTTGGTTTTGATGTTATGCCATATGTACCAGATCGAATTAAAGAAGGTTATGGATTTTCGATTAAAGGAATCAACAATGTCATCGAAAAATTTAATCCCGCTCTTATCATAAGCGTTGATCATGGAATTACAAAAATTGAAGAAGTTAATTACGCCAAAAGTAAAAATATCAAAATAATTATTACTGATCATCATTTAAAAGCAGAAGATACACCAAAAGCTGAGGCAATTTTTCATATTCCCGGACTTTCAGGAAGTGGTGTTGCTTATTTTTTTGCTAAAGAAGTTTTTAATCATTTCTATAAATATATACAAAGTATAAGAAACTCTAAGGTTGATAAGCAAATCGGAAAAACTTCGGAGATTAAAAAACTAAATAAAAACTTTCAAATCGACTATCTGGCTCTAGCTTCAATTGGTACAATTGCTGATCTGGTTCCTTTAGTTGGACCATCTCGCTCAATTGTTAAATATGGTCTTGAAATATTTTCTCAAGTTAAAAGATTTGGTATTCGTCATCTTTTAAAAGAAGCTGGAATTGAAAATAAAAAAATTACCCCTCATGAGGTAGGTTTTATAATTGCTCCTCGCATTAATGCTGTTGGAAGACTACAAACTGGCCTTGATGCTTTGCGACTTTTATGTACAAATAATCAGCAAAAGGCCGAAAAACTGGCTTTTTATATTGGAAAAATCAATCGCGAAAGACAAGATTTAGTTGAAAAATCTGTTAATGAGGCTAAATTAATTCTTTTTAAAAAAGCGAAGAAGACAAATTTTTTTACGATCACTGACATCGAAGAGAAAATTTTAGAAAAAGAGTTTTTTGCATTGACAACTAATAAAAATTTGTCTTCAAGCAATCTTCAAATTCCCAAAATAATCATTTTTATTTCAGATTGTTGGCATGAAGGAATTATTGGTTTAATTGCCTCAAAAATTGCCGATGAATTTTATCGACCAACAATTGTTTTGACAAAATCAGATAGCCATTATAAAGCCTCAGCTCGGTCAATAAAAGATTTTCATATTACTAATTTTTTGCGCAGTTTAAAAGATTATCTTATTGAAGTCGGCGGTCATGAGCAAGCTGCTGGTTTTTCAATTGAAGAAAAAAATCTTGAAAATTTTGTTAAAGAAGCTTTAAATAAAGCCGATACTGAAATAAAAAATGAAATTTTAGAAAAAACTTATTTTGCTGATTTGCAAATTCCAGTTTCTTTTATCAATCTTGATTTAATTAAAAAAATTGAATCTTTATCACCATTTGGTATTGGCAATCCTCAACCAATCTTTTATACTGAGGCGATTTTATCTGATGCAAAAATCTTTGGTAAAAAAAACGAACACTTAAAAATCTTTATTGAAGATGAAAACAATGTTACACGTTCTAAGTTCCACCTTACACAATTAGAATTACTCGCTTTCAACCAATCATCTCTTTTCCACCATCTCTCCCGCCACCAACCAATTAAAGTTCTTTATACCTTAGAAATCGATCGCTGGGGAGAAAAAGAAAAAGTAAGAGGAAAGGTAATAAAGCTTCTTAATTTTTAATTTCCGCTACTTGTCAAGCGCAAATTAACCTATTTCCGCTAATTAATTAGCGGAAATTTAGATAATAAAAAAATTTATTTTTCATCTATTATTGTTTATCATAATAGACGTATTATTAATTTTCGTCTATTAAAAATAGATTAAATAAAAAAACATCAAGAAATTATTATTACAAGAACTAATACCCCAAAACAACTTGTCAAAAAACTCCTCAAATGGTCATTAAAAAAAGCTTAAAAAATCATCAAGATATCAAAATATATTCAAAAGATATTTTAATAAACTATTTGAGATTAAAAGAAAAAAATAAAATAATTAACCATATTTTTATATTTATTTTTTGATTTTTTACTTAAATGAGTTCTAACTTTTTTAGTTTATTATAAAAGAATATTATAAAACTACTCACAGATAGAAAAAAATTATTTAAATCTTTTTTAGTTAATCTTACCTATTTGTTATTTATTCTAAATCTAAACTATAATAATAATTTAGATTTTTTCAATTTATTTGCTCTTATAAGTTATTTTTCCTGGACGATGTATTTCTTTTTCATTTCTTTCTCTTATTTGAAGTTTTTTCCATTTAATTGTAGCATTTTCTAATTGAACTCCAAGAGCTAATAAAGCAAGAGGTAAAAGATCTAAAATTTTTGTGTCAAATTCAGGAATCGTAATTAATTTTATTTGCGCACCAACACCAGCACGATAATGGTCGATTGATAAACGACCAACTCTTTTTCCTTCCTCTGTAAAACATACTGACAGAACATTTCTGCCTGATACTTTATAATTATTTTGTTTAAATTCCATAAAAAACCTCCTTTTTCAGGAAGGTGATTTTAATTTTTAATTTTAAATTACCTTACCCTTCTCTTAACCACTAATCCACCTAATAAACCTAATAAGATGGATAAAATTAAGAAAGAATGGTTGGTAATATTTATTTTTCATATTATTATTCATATTATTATAGGATAATATTTTACCAAAAAAATCCTTATTGTCAAATAGGAAAAAAAAGAATAAAATATCTTTTGTATGAAAAAACTTTTTGTTGAGGAGACTGTTAATAAAATTGGTCAGGAAGTTGAGCTTTATGGCTGGGTTGATTCAAAAAGAGATCATAAAAAAATTATTTTCATTGATCTTCGCGATCGAACCGGTATTGTACAGGTAGTTGGTGGTGAAGCATTTAAAGATATTTCTCAAGAAGATGTCGTCTATATCAAAGGCATTGTTAAAAAACGACCAGAAAAACTAGTGAATCCCAAGATAAAAACTGGCACAATTGAGATTGAGGCTAAAGAAGTTAAAATATTAAACAAAACCAAACCTCTTCCTCTTCCTGTTAACACTGACGGCTATGAGATAGATGAAGAAGTCAGATTAAAATATCGCTATCTTGATCTTCGACGACCAAGAATGTATAAAAACTTAGCATTAAGAAGTAAATTCATTGATCTTATTCGTCAATATCTTTTTAAACAAGGCTTTTTGGAAATCGAAACACCAATTTTATCAGAAACTACTCCTGAAGGTGCTCGTGATTTTATTGTTCCCTCTCGTCTTCAACCAGGAAAATTTTATGCTCTTCCTCAATCACCTCAACAATACAAACAACTTTTAATGGTCGCTGGCATTGAAAGATACTTTCAAATTGCTCGTTGTTTTCGTGATGAGGATCCTCGAGCTGATCGAGCATACGGTGAGTTTACCCAGCTTGATTTGGAAATGAGTTTTGTTAATCGCGAAGACGTAATGAAACTAATTGAAGAGATGATTATTGATGTTTATAAAAAACTTAATATTCCAATAAAACAAATTCCTTTTCCTGTTTTCACTTACAAGGAAGCTTTAGAAAAATTTGGCGCTGATAAATTTGATCTTAGAACAGAAGAAGAAAAAAAACAAAACATACAAGCTTTTGCTTGGGTTATTGATTTTCCTTTTTTTGAAAAAACACCTGAAGGTGGCTGGACATTCACTCATAATCCATTTTCTGCCCCAAAACCAGAGTTTATGGATGATCTTTTAAACAAAAGAAACATCGAGAATATCTTAACAACTCAATATGATTTAGTTTGTAATGGCTATGAGGTTGGTGGTGGATCAATTAGAAATCATCGTCCTGAAGCTTTAAAAGCTGTTTTTGAAATTATGGGGTTAAGCGAGGAAGAAATTAACAAAAAATTTGGCCATATGATTGAAGCTTTAGGTTACGGTGCTCCTCCGCATGGTGGAATTGCTCCAGGAATTGACAGACTCTTAACTTGTATCACTGATGAAAAAAATTTAAGAGAAGTAATCGCTATGCCAATGACCTCTGGTGGAAAAACTGCTATTATGAACGCTCCTTCAGAAGTTGATGAAAAAAAATTAAAAGAACTGGGAATAAAAATTCGATAAAAATTTTCAATTATCAATTTACATTTTTCAATAAATTTTCATTTAAACAATTTTCAGTTTAAAAACTTAAATATTGAAAATTCAATGAAAATTAAAAATTGAAAAATGAAAATTAAGAAAGATGCGTTTTAAATTTTATCTATTTCTTATTTTCTATACTCTTCTTTTCCTTTTTTACCCGGGAAATAATTTTTATTTTCATATTTTTGCTTATCATCGAGACCTTTTTAATAAAAAAGAAGTCGCTGTTAAAAATCAAAAAAGACTTGTTCCCTATCTAAAAAATCCTTTTTTCCAACCTGAGGTTAGTGCTCAAGGAGTTTATGTAGTTGATTATGACTCTTTTACTCCTGTTTTTCAAAAAAATCCTCATGAAAAATTTTTACCAGCCTCAACTGTAAAGATAATCACTGCTTTAACTGCTTTAGATGTTTATAAACCAGATGATATTATCACGGTAAAAAAAACTATATCTGACGGTCAATTAATGGGATTGGTTGAAGGAGAAAAAATCACTGTTGAAAATCTTCTTTATGGTATGCTTATTCACTCAGGTAATGACGCTGCTTTTGTTTTAGCTGATAATTATGGTTATAAAAAATTTGTTGATTTGATGAATAAAAAAGCAAAAGATTTTAAAATGAAAAACAGTTTTTTTAGCGACCCAACTGGATTAATTGAGACCAATCAATATACTTCTCCCTTTGATCTTGCTCTTGCTTCAAGAAAATTATTAGAAAATCGTTATTTATCAAAAATTGTCTCAATTAAAGAGATTACTATTTCAGACATTGAATTTAAATATTTCCACAAACTAAATAATGTCAATAAACTTTTAGGTCAAATCACTGGAATTGGCGGTTTAAAAACTGGTTATACTGAACTTGCCGGAGAAAATTTAGTCTCATTTTATAAAAAAAATGGTTATCAATATTTAATTGTTATTTTAAAAAGCGAGGACAGATTTGGCGATACAGAAAAAATAATCAACTGGCTAAATGAAAATATCGACTATATAATCATTAATTAATTTTCAATTAACCATGATGAAGTAATTGCTGGCAAATAAGCAACAAAATTATCCTCACCTAAAAATACATAAACTGGTTGTAAAAAACTTTGATACTCATCTGAATCATAATAAGCAATGTACATATCTTTAATTGTGATATTTTTTTTACCTATTGTCGCTGCCACAACTTTTCCTTTTCCTTGTAAAAATTCCTCCCAAGCTAAATCTGCTGATTTGACTGGATAAATATCATACTGACTATCTGATTTTTCAAAATGAGCAATTTGAGCTTTAACAACTTTATAATCGTTTTGATCAAACATCAAAACAACATAATTTTGACTATTAAAAAATTTTGGACTAACAACTGGCACTTCATCTGGATATTGTCGAAAAAAATCCACCTCTACTAAATTAGCTTCTTTGGGACTATTAACATTAGTATAAGTTTCAAAGACAGAATTGTATTTAACATAAATAATATTTGTTGTTCCTTTAATTAATTCATCTGGATATCGATTAATTTTTCTTAAAAAATCAGTTGCTTTTTCTATTATGTTTTTTTCATCTGGTATATTAGCTTGAGAATTAGCTAAATTTTCCGGATTAGGTAAACTATCAAAAGTAAAATTATAGTTTGTTATATCAATTTTCAAATTTTTACCTTCTTCTTGAAAATAAACAAAATTATCTTGTAATTTATAATTAACTGAGTTAACATCAAAACCTAAAGTTTTTGCCATTAAATAAACTTTTTCTCGATAACCAAAACGGGTTGCTGGTTTTGGAATAAAATAAACTTTAGCGCTATCAGTTGTTGTCACTGGTCGACCTTCAATATTATCTAAAACAAAAGAAAAATTAGCACTTGAAGTTGAATTTTTTATTATTGGCGCCTCAATTCGACCAAAAACAGTTGGAGTAATTATTTTTTTGGGTCTATTGGCTTCTAAATAAATAAAATAAAGTTTTGCTGAATAATAAATAATCAAAAAAAATAAAACAAAAATAATCAATAATGGTAAAAATTTTCGTAAATAATAAGAAAGTTCTGTTAATGACATATTTTTTATTCGTTACAACAACTAAACATTTTTCTAAATAAATTTGCCAAAAAAGATAAAAAAATATTAAAAATATTTACCATAATTTATTTATAACAAAAAAATCACTTTCTTTCTATTTTATAAACATAAGGAAAGTATAAAAAAATTGCTGGAAGATCTTCACGAATTACTTTTTGAAAATCAAAATATTCTTTTTCTCTTTCGTCAATATCAATTGTTGATCTTGCTTTCTCTAACAATAAATCAACCTTTGGATTTTTATAACCACCAATATTACCTGTTTTTTGAGTTGAGTGCCAATAATAATACTGATCTGGATCAACAGGTATTTTTAAATAAGCGAGTAACAAATCAAAATCTTGAGTTTTTCCTAATTGATTGATTTTTATATCAGTAGATAAGTTAATCTTATTCATTTCGTCAACAAATTCATCAGCAATTTGATAATTTTCAAAAAAAGTAACAAATTGAAGATTTGACGATAAAGAAGCGATATTTTCTTTTTCAATGATTTTTCTTGCTGTTTCAGGATCATAATTATAATTTTTTATATCTGGATTATATGCCCAAGAATTAGGAGGAATGGGACTTTTAGCAACTTCTCCATATTGTTCAAATTTATTAACATCAACCAACATTGATATTGCTTCTCTAATTTTTTTATTTTCAAAAATTGGATTTTTAAAATTAAAAAAAATTGTTAATAATCTAGAATAATCAACACTTTTGGTAATCTTAGTATTTTTCCAATTAGAAAAACTGTCAGCGATTGATTTTTTATAAACAACTATCTCAGTTATCTCACCTTTTTTATAAGCAGTTACTAATTGATTTTCATTTTTATAAAAACGATATTTTAATGGTTTAATATTTTTAATATTTGGCAATAAACTTACTTCTTTTAAAAATCCTTCTGAAGTTTTAATTTTGCCTACTCGATAATAACCAGCAACACCAATCAAAGGATATTTAATAATCGGCTTATCAAGATAAGTTGGAAAAATACCGAGTGGTTTATCAAGAAAAAAGTCAATGGTTCTATCATCAACTGCTTTTATTTGAACATCACTAAAATTATATTTAATATCTTTTGCAGAAAATTTTTTATTATCATTCCAAAAAAGATTGTCTTTTAAATGAAAACGGTATTCTTTTCCATTATTTTTAACTTCCCAAGAATTAGCTAAAATTGGAATGATTTTTCCTTTATTATCAACCATGATTAATCCATTGGAAATTTTTGTTAGCAATTCATCAGGTGGATTATCAATCGTATAATTCCCGATTAAACCAATTTTTTTTTCTTTAATAAAAGTTAAATCAATAGTTGAAGATAGTGATAAAAAAGTAAGAATAACAATAAAGCTAATAAAAAAACTTAAAATAATTAATCGACTATGTTTTTTAAAAAATTCAATTAAAACCCAATAATAATAACGAAATATTTTTTTTTGTGAATTCATAAAAAAATCATCTCACAAAAAGATTAATTAAAGAAACAATAAAAAAAACAATAATTAAAAATGAAGCTAACCAAATCGTTATTTTTTCTATTCCTCTTCTTGTTTGATACTTTTCTCCTCCCCCTCCCCAAGCGCTTCCTAAACCGGCTCCGCCACCTTGAATTAAGATTAAAAAAACAATTGAAATCGCTAAAACAATATTAAAAATAAGTAAAAAATTTTTCATAGTATTTTCTCCAATAAATTAATAATGGTTGAAATTGAAAACGATGATAAAAAAATGTTAGTTAAATAATTAATATCCATTGGCATAAGAATAAAATTTAAAAATCTTCCACCATCAAAATGCCAAGCTTTAATAGTAATTAAACCAATATTATTAAAAACTAAATAAAATAAAACACCATAAAAAATTATTGATACTAATCCCAATGTTAAAATATTTAAAGGTAGAAGAATTATTTTTGTTATTGGAACAATAAGATAATAGACTAAAGCAATAATTAACGAAGCTTTAAAATAAACAATAAAATCATTTTCAATTAAAAAACCTTTATTCCATAAAGAAGTTAAAAAAATTGCCATTGCAGAGAAAATTATCATTCGAAAAATCTTTTTCATAAAAAAATTATATCAAAAAATTCTTATTTCTTATTTTTAAATGATATTTTTTAGCAAATCGATGAGCCTCATCGCGAAGAAGCCTTATCAGATTAAATCCTTTATGGGTTTGAGGAAATTTTACTGTTAAAAAATTTTCTTGACCAATAATCAGTCTATCAGGATTTTTAGCAATACCAATCACTGGTATATCTTTGTTAAAATTTTTTAAAATCTCCAAAACAATGTTTACTTGCGGCCGACCACCATCAATCACTAATAAATCTGGTAGCGGCCAATCATTTTTGAATCTTCTTTCCAAAACTTCTTTAATTCTCTCAAAATCTGAACTTAAATTGTGATTTTTTATTTTAAATCTTTTATATTCCTTTTTATCAATTTTTCCCTCTGTCATCACCACCATTGAAGCCACCTGAAATTGATTTTGAAGATTACTAATATCATAACACTCAATCCTTGATAATTTTTTTATTTGAGGAAAGTATTTCTTTAATTCACTTAAAAGTAAAATTAAACTTTTATGATCATCATTTATTATCTCTTCCTCTTGTATTGGATTATTAAGTAATTTTTCTAATCTAAAAATTTTATCTCTTATTTCAATTGCTTTTTCATAATTTTCTTCACTCGTTAATTTTTTTAATTTTTTATAAAAATCATCTAAAATCCTGGTAATTTTTCCATTAAAAATATCAATAATTTTTTTAATATTGTTTTTATATTGTCTTTTTAATTGTTTTTTAACTTCTTTATCTTTTGTATTTTCAATAAT
Organism: Patescibacteria group bacterium; assembly: GCA_026004455.1. GTDB lineage: Bacteria > Patescibacteriota > Microgenomatia > UBA1406 > GWC2-37-13 > GWC2-37-13. The sequence continues at coordinate 83,319 of BPJE01000001.1, forward strand.
ATTGGGACAAGGATGACAAAGACCAATTTTTGAATAAAAACAAGGTTTGTTAGAAAGTTTTTTTTCCGTACAAAAAGGAATAATTTTTCTAATCTCAGAAATTAAATTTTCAGCAATCTTTGTTGATGAAAAAGGTCCAAAATACAAAGCTTTCTTATTATTTTCTTTAATATCATGTTTTCTTACTAAAAAAATTTTTGGATATTCATCATTTATTGTAATTGTAATATAAAGATAGCTTTTATCATCTTTCCAAATTACGTTGTATTTTGGACGATATTTTTTAATTAATTCTGATTCAAGAAGAAGCGCCTGAAACTCTGTCTCAACGGCAATTGTTTCAATATTATCTGCTTGATTAACAATTAAATACTCTTTCTTATTAAGCTTAGCATTTTCAATATGGGACTTTATTCTTGCTTTGATATTAACAGATTTACCAATGTATAAAATTTCTTGGTTTTTCTTAAATAAATATACACCAATTGTTGAAGGTAAATTATTAATTATTTTTTTATTAATCATTTTAAAATTATTTTTACAAATTAATTATTTTTTATATATCTTTGTCATTCCGTGCTTGACACGGAATCCAGTTTGATAATTCTATAGATTCCCGCTTTCGCGGGAATGACAATTTAATATTTTAAATAAAATATTTTTTAAAGTATTTTCTAACAAAAAATAAAATCACAATAAAAAGAATAATAAAAAAAATGATTTTAATATTTGCTTCTGAAATAAAAGGTATTTTGACTTTTTGTTCTAAAAGTACTTTATTATTAGATAAAATTAAAATTTTCTCTTGATTATTACTTAAAGAAAATTTATTTGGTTTTTCAACATTAAAAATAACTTCTTTTTTTTCTAAGGGAGCCAATGATCTAATATTAAAATCATTATTATTTACTATTAATGTTTTTGTTTTTATCTCAATGGGTAAATTGTATAAATAAACATTTCCTTCATTTTTAACAGTTATTTTTATTTGATAAAAATTATCTTTGTTTTTATAAAAATTAAAATCACTAATTGTGATCTTTTTTATTTCTTTTGGTAAATCAATTACAGGATTAATAATAATATCTTTTGAATCACTGATTTTATATGTTCCAGCCGGTAATGGATATTCAGATGATTTTCCATGAATAACAAAAACTAGATGATTTAAATCAAATGAAGAAAAATAATCAATACCAGAGGTATTTTCCCAAGTAGGATCAACTGGTTGCCAAATGCCTAAATTTTCATCATAATATTCTGGCCAGGCATGTAAAACATCTGATGATAAAGAAATTGGTTGTAATTTTGGATCAAGAGAAAAACCATAACCATTAATCTCTCTTGCTAAAATCCCTTTTTCTCGAGCAATTGAAACAAATAAATCAGTAAACTCTAAACAAACAGCATAATTTGGATTAGATAAGATCTTTTCTGCACCAAGTCTTAAATTGTTAGATCTTAATTTATTATAATTGTATTGAAGATTATTAACGACAAAATAATAAATATCTTCAACTGTTTTTAAATCTTTAATTTTATCAGTATTTTTAATTGACCAAAAAGGTTGTGGACTTAATAAATATTTTTTTTGATTTTTAATTTGACTTCGATCAAATTCAATTATGTTCTCCCGTGGTTTTGAAAAAGTTTGAATATATCCTTTAAAAGTGATTTTTTTTAATTCAAAAGGTTTAAGTAGATATTTTACTAAAAAATTACCATCTTCATCTTGATAAACATCAATTGGCACCTCACTTAAAAATTCTAAATAAACTTTTTGATATAAAGTATCAGGAGGTAAAGCTATCTCTTGAATAACAGGATAAACTTCTTTGTTTTTTAAATTATAAACTAACTCTGTCTTATATATTTGTGTCTCACCAAAAACTGCGTAAATTGTTTTTGTTTTTGGATTATTCCAAATAATCTCTGAATGACTTATTAAATCTGGTTTTGGTTTAGAAATAGAAATTTTTTTATTGGAATTTGCAGGTAAAATAACTTTTATTTGATAATTATCATCTGGTTTTTTTTCTATTGTTGGTAAAATCACTTCCCAAACATTTCCAGTAATTTGAAATAACTTTTTTTGATTAAAATTTAAATAGAGATTATTAACTGTTTCTTTACCAATTTTTGGATTATTAAAATCCATATCTATTTTTATAAAATCAGAGTCTGTTGATATTCTTGGAGAAATCTGACCATTATCATCAAAAACATTAATATCGCTTATATAAAAAGATGAAGGAAAAGATATTGAAAATCGACTAACATAAACATCACTTCTTAAATTAGTAATTTGTATATGAAAATTGACTTTGGTTAATTGATCTTTTTCAAAATTTCTTAAATCATACTCTACTTGATAATCAGTTTTATATTCAGCAGCTTTTACACCTAAAGAAAGACTAAAAAAAAGAAAAAAAACAACAATTAATTTTAAAAAAAGCTTTCTCATTAGTTTTTATCAGGTTTTTAATTTTTGACTTTTGAATTTTGACTTTTAACTTATCTTAAGTATCTCCCCGTATATGACTCCTTAACTTTAATTATACCGTCAATTTCACCTTGATAGACAACTTGTCCTCCTTTATCTCCACCCTCAGGTCCTAAATCAATAATATATGAAGAATTTTTTATCACATTAAGATTATGCTCAATAAGAATCACTGTATTACCTCGATCAACTAACTCTTTTAAAGCATAAAGCAATTTTTCTACATCGTGAAAATGCAAACCAGTGGTTGGTTCATCTAATATATAAAGAGTTCGACCAGTATCTTTTTTAGATAATTCACTTGCTAATTTTAATCTTTGTGCCTCACCTCCAGATAAAGTTGGCGCTGGTTGACCTAACTGAATATATCCCAAACCAATTTTTTTAAGAATTTCTAATTTATAAAAAATACTAAAATGATTAGAAAAAAATTCTAACGCCTCATCAACAGTCATTTTTAAAATCTCATAAATATTTTTACCTTTATATTTTATTTCTAGTGTTTCTTTGTTATATCTTTGACCTTGACAAACATCACAAGTAATATAAACATCAGATAAAAACTGCATCTCAATTTTCAAAACCCCAGCTCCTTGACACTTTTCGCAACGACCACCTTTGACATTAAAAGAAAATCTCCCCTTTTTAAAACCAGCTGCTTTAGCATCAACAGTTGAGGCAAAAATATCACGAATATCATCAAAAAAACCAATATATGTCGCAGGATTTGAACGTGGTGTTCGACCAATTGGTGATTGATCAACTAAATAAACTTTATCTAAATATTGAAACCCTTCTAATCTTTCAAAATCACCAATTTTATCTGGATAATATCCATCAAGATGGTATTTTAATGCTGGATATAAAGTCTCGGTGATTAAAGTTGATTTGCCGCTTCCTGACACTCCAGTAACCACAATCAAATTACCTAACGGAAATTTAACAGTAATATTTTTTAAATTATTTTCTTTAGCGCCTTTTAAAATCAACTCTCCTTGATTTTTAACTAATTTTTTTCTATTTAATTTAATAGTTTTTTTATTGGATAAATACAAACCAGTTAATGAATTTTTATCTTTTTTTATCTCATCGAGTGTTCCTTGAAAAACTACCTTACCACCTTCTTTACCTGCTTTTGGGCCCAGCTCAATAATATAATCTGAAGATTCAATTGTCTCTCGATCATGTTCAACAACAAGTAAACTATTACCTAGATCTCTTAATTGTTTTAAAGTAGCAATAAGGGAAGAGACATCTTTTGGATGAAGACCGATTGATGGCTCATCTAAAACATACAAAACTCCTGTTAATCCTGTCCCAATTTGTGAAGCTAACCTGATTCTTTGTAATTCTCCACCAGATAAAGTTTTTGCTGTCCGGCTAATTGTTAAATAAGATAAACCAACATTATTTAAAAAACTTAAACGACTGATAATCTCTTTTAAAATTGGTTTAGCAATTTGTTTTTCGTATTCATTTATTTTTTGAGGTAATTCCTTTTCAAAATATTTAAGTAAAAAATCAATTGATAAATCAGAAATTTGAGCAATGTTTTTTCCATCAATTGTCACTGATAATACTTCTGGTTTTAATCTTTTTCCTTGACATTTTGGACAAATCTCCTCTCTCATATATTTTTGAATTTCAACACCAGCATAATCACCTGAGGATTCATAATATCTTTTTTCCAGTTCAGCAATAATCCCATCAAATTTTTCATAAATCATTGTTGGTTTACCAAACCTATTTGTGCCTCTTACTTGATAAACTTTACCTGTTCCATAAAGTAGAATATCTATCTTTTCTTGAGGTAATTTTCCAATTGGCGTGTTTAAATCAATATCTTCCTCAAGAGCAACTTTTTTTATTAATCGAGAATACCAAGTTTCATTAAAGAAAAATCGATTAAAAGGCAGTATTCCTCCTTCAAAAATTGAAAGATTTTTATTAAAAATTAAATTTTTATCAACCGCAAAAATCGTCCCAATTCCTTTACAATTTTCACAAGCACCAAGCGGTGAGTTAAAAGAAAACATTCTTGGTTCAAGCTCAGACAAAGATATATTATCAATCGGACAAGAAAATTTTTCTGAAAAAAGAGTTTCTTTTTGATTTTCTTCAATAATCACTAAACCATCAGAAAGATTTAAAGATTGCTCAATAGAATTGGCTAATCTTGATCTTAGATTTGCCATAAAAATCTCATCTTTTGCTTGCTTAAAATCTAAAGATAACTCATCAATAATAACTTTAATATCATGTTTATTGGTTTTAATTAAATTAATCTCATCATTTAGATTTTTTTCTTGATTATCAATAATTGCTTTTGAAAATCCTTTTGATAATAAATTATCAAACAAATCTTTAAACTCACCTTTTTTTGCTCTAACTACTGGTGATAAAATTCTAAATTTTAATGGTTTAAATTTATTTTTAGAAATTTCCTCTTTTATTAAAATAATTGTTTTTTCAACAACCTCATCTAAGGTCATTTTACTTATTTCTCGGCCACACAAAGGACAATGAGGATGGCCAATTCGAGCAAATAATAATCGCAAATAATCATAAACCTCAGTGATTGTCCCAACAGTTGATCGAGGATTATGAGAAGTAGTTTTTTGATCAATTGAAATTGCTGGTGACAATCCTTCAATTAAATCAACATCAGGTTTATTCATTACTCCCAAAAACTGTCTCGCATAAGCTGATAAAGACTCAACATAACGCCTTTGTCCTTCAGCATAAATCGTATCAAAAGCTAATGATGATTTACCACTTCCTGACAAGCCAGTGATAACTACTAATTTATTTTTAGGAATCTCTAAATCAATATTTTTTAAATTATGTTCTCTCGCGCCTTTAATTTTTATAAAGTCCATAAAAATAATTTTTAATAATTAATAATAAATTTTTTTTAATTAATAATAAATTTTTAATCAATAATAAATAAATATTTCAATAAATTAATAATTCAAAAGTTAAAATTCAAAAGTCAAAAGTAAAAGTCAAAAGTTTTTTTAAATTTTTAATTTTGAATTTTCATTTTGATTTTTGACTTTTGCATTTTGAATTTTATTTCTCTTACTACTTAATACTTTCTACTTACTACTTTTTCTTTTTTTCATTATTAATTATTCATCAACTCTCTTATCTTATCTCTTATTTTAATTGCTAGCTCAAAATTTAAATTTTCTGCTTGATACTTCATCTCTGTTTTTAATTTTTTAATAATCTTTTTTTTATCATAAGGAGTTAGACTTTCTGGTTTAATTTTTTCAATTTCAAAATAATCAAACTCTCGATCAAAAACTAAAAACTTTTCTTCTTTTTCAATAATTTTTTCTCTAATTGGTTTATAAATAGTTTTTGGAGTAATGTGATGTTTTTGATTGTACTCTAATTGATATTTTCTTCGTCTATTGATCTCATCAATTGCCTCTTTCATCGAACCAGTAACAACATCAGCATATAAAATCACTTGGCTATTGATATTTCTTGCTGCTCGACCCATTGTTTGAATAAGAGATGTTTTTGATCTTAAAAATCCTTCTTTATCAGCATCAAGTATTGCCACAAGTGTCACTTCAGGCAAATCAAGACCTTCTCGAAGCAAATTGACACCAATTAAAACATCATACTCTCCTTTTCTTAAATTATCTAAAATATCTGATCTTTCCAAGGTCTCAATATCAGAATGAAGATAATTAGCTCTAATATTTTTTTCTTTTAAAAAACTACTTAAATCTTCAGCCATTTTTTTTGTTAATGTTGTTACTAAAATTTTTTCTTTATTTTTAACTCTTTTTTCAATTTCCAAAATTAAATCTTGCACTTCATTTTTTGCTGACCGAACAATAATTTCTGGATCAACAATACCAGTTGGTCTAATAAGCTGCTCGGCAATACCATCTGGTTTTGATAAATTTATCTCAAAATCATCAGGAGTAGCTGAAACATAGATGATTTTTTTTGGAATTTTGTAAAACTCATCAAATTTTAATGGTCGATTATCAAAAGCCGCTTTTAATCGAAAACCAAACTCAACCAAAGTTTTTTTACGAGAAAAATCACCATTATACATTCCTCTTAACTGCGGCACTGTCATATGAGATTCATCGATAAACAAAAGCCAGTTATCTCCATATGCTTCTTGAAAATAATCAAGAAGTGAATAAGGAGGATCGCCTGGTTTTCTACCATCAAAATATCGTGAATAATTTTCAATACCATTTACATATCCTACTTCTTTGATCATCTCTAAATCATAATTCACTCGTCTTATCAATCTTTCTGCCTCAGCTATTTTTCCTTGTTTCTTTAGCTCTTCAGATTCGGTTTTTAAATCTTCTCTTATCTTTTTTTCAACATTAGCAAATATATTAGGATCAGTCATAAAATGCTTTGCTGGATAAATAATTAATTTCTTTTGGTCATATTTTTTTAACAATTTACCAGTTAAAGGTTCAAACTGCTCAATATTAGCAATTTTTCCATTTGCTAAAATTATTCTATAACCAATATCTTCATAAGCTGGATAAATATCAATTCTCTCTCCTCTTAATCTAAAAGTGCCTCTTTTAAAATCAAACTCACTTCTCTCATATTGTAGCTCTGCTAATCTTTTAAAAATTTCTTTTTCATAAACTTGCTGGCCAACTTCAAGTTCTAAAATAAATTTTCCATACTCAATTGGCGAACCAATATTATAAATACACGAAACTGAGGCAACAACAATGACATCATTTCTTGTCAAAATGTTTGTCGTTGTTTGCAGTCTTAATTTATCAATTAACTCATTAATTTGCGCCTCTTTTTCAATATAAGTATCAGTAGCAGGAATATAAGCTTCTGGTTGATAATAATCATAATAAGAGACAAAATAAGAAACCGCATTTTCCGGAAAAAAATCACGAAATTCTTGATAAAGCTGACCAGCTAAAGTTTTATTATGAGAGATGATTAAAGTTGGTAAATTAGTCTTTGCAATAATATTGGCCATAGTAAAAGTTTTTCCGCTTCCTGTCACTCCAAGCAATACTTGATTTTTTAGACCTTTTTTTATACCGTTAACCAGTTTCTCAATTGCTTGCGGCTGATCTCCAGTTGGTGAAAAAGATGATTTTAATTTAAACATAGGTAAACTAATAATTTTATCAAAAATTGGAGAATAATAAAAGTTAAGCTAATTTTAAGCTATTAATAATGACATTAATAAAAATTGATCCAAAAAATATTTCTAAAAAAAATAAAAACCAATTTGAAGGAATAATTTTTAACCAAATAATTGTTAATAAAACTAAAAAATGAATAAAATATAGAGAATAATAATTAACACTAAAAAATTTTAATAATTTTGATTCTTTCTTATTAAAAATAAAATACAAAATTCCAATCCAACAAGAACCAAATGTCAGATAATATAAAGTTGGTGGATATTTATTAGAATATTGACTTAAATTATGACCAATTTTTATCTCAAAAAATCTTAATAAAATCTTATATTAAAAATAAATAATAAAGCAATATCAATCTTTTGAGTCTTTTTTTATAAAAAGCAATTAATTGATCACGTTTAAATTCTAAATTTTTTTCAAATAAAACATAAAAAGAACAAAATACAAATACTGGCACTGCCCATTCTAAATTATCCCAGATAAAATAAGCAGTTTTGTCTTTTAAAAAATAAGCTGTTGCATGAATAATCATCATTGCAATTATTGAAATCCCACGCAAGTTATCAATAAAAAAAATTCTTTTTTGAGGAGTTGTTTTATCTTTCATTTAGTTTTTAATTTTATCAAAATTTAAATTTATTATATAATTCTTCTATGAAATTAGTTGATAAAAAAATCAAATTAGATGAACTAAAAAAAATGTCTTTAAAAATGTTTGGTGGATTGGTCAAAACAGTTGTTGATGTAGAAAAAGAAATTATGGTAGTTGATGGCGAAATGCATGCTGATGAAGAAAAATATCTTTTATCTTTAGGAAGTCTTCAAGAAAATTTATGGGGCATAAATCTTTATCCTGATTTTTTTGGAAAAGAAGAATTTATTGAATTTGATTCAATGATTAACATCCGTCCTCGACAAAATAATTTCTCAAGAGATATTGAAAATAAAAAAATTAAAGAAAAAATCATTAAAATTGTTCATAATCTCGTTGAAAAATGAAATATTTTCATGATGAAATAATAAGCCGTTGGAATAATTTTTCAATATATGAGCAAATGGCAAATATTGGCGCTGAAGTTGGCCGAGCTATTAAATGGAAAAATAAAAATCAAAAAATATTTTTAAATGCTTTTTATCGAGCGCTTGAATTAATTGATCTAACGGCTGCAGATAAAAAAAATCATCATCGATTATCAGAAATTTTAAGATTGCGGGAAACTATAGCTGATTTTCTAGTTGGAGATAATATCTACAAACAAACTGAAAAACAAATTGAAAAATATTTTTATTACTTCACTCTTGCAGCAAGAGAAAATAAATAATTAGCTTAAAGAAATTTTTTTTAAAAATTTTTTTATTTCTTCATCTTTTTTTTCAAAACCAGGTAAATATTCAATTTCTTCAGAATAATCAATATCATCAAAGTAACTAAGTTGAACACGAAAAAGTTTTTCATTAAATTCTGATTTAAAAATTGAATAAGTTTTATCAATTAAATCTTTAAAATTATTCTTCTAATTTTAAGCGGATTAAAAGATTTTTCAGTAAATAAATCAAAATCAATTGATCTTCGATGACCAATCTGTAAAGCAATTGCAGTTCCTCCAACTAAATAAAAATTTTTTGAAAATAATTTTATTAAAGGTAAAAGTTTTATTTGTTCTTCAGTTAAAATATTTTTAAACATGTTTTTTAAAATAATTTTCAAAATAATGTTTTATTTGAGGCAAGTAGTTAATTCTTTTTTTATTCAAACTTTTATAAAACAATTTAGCTGTTTCTTTTATTCCGTTAATTTTGATAAATTCTTGAACATCTTCCCAATTACCATAATTTAAAACATGCTCCAAAACTGCCTCTTCTGAAAGTTTGTCAGGATCTTTTACATACCAAGCAAGATAAGGTTTTTTCTTAATTATTGAATTTACTGTCATAAAAATATTATACATTATTACGGTAAAGACTCACAGGCGATGCCATCTCCAATTCCTACATTATCTAAATTCATAGGATCATAAGTAGCAGTAAATCCGCAACAATTAAAAAAAGCCTGTGCTTCTGCTTGGGTTTTAAAATCTGAACAATCTCTATCAGGACCTGAACAAGAATATTGACAATTTGAAGAAGTTGTTTGATTAATAATATTACTCGTTGGAATTAAAACAGTAAAAGTAACACAAGCATTCTCTGCCCATAACCCTCTTTTATTTTCTTGAGCTTGTTTTTGAGCGTTTTTGTATTGTTGTTGGTATTTATAAGGGATATTGTAGGTATACTCATATGCATAACCTTCTTTAATCATCAAAAGCCCAAAATCAATACCATCTTCCAAAAATACATAACGAAGTAATCTTCCGTATTTATCTACATAACCTTGAGTTGGATCAGATTCTAATCGGACTTTTTTATTGAATAATAATTCTTTAGCTTTTTCTGATGCTTCTTTTCCAAAACATTCAACTTTTTTTCTTGGATCAACTACCTCTGGAGTATTTATGCCAATAACTCTTATTCTTTTTATTTTACCATCAATATCAACATCAAAAGTATCGCCATCTATCACGTTTACAACTGAATAAAAAATTGGTGTTGGAGAAGGAGTAAGAGAAGGTATTAAAGTTTGAGTAATGGTTGGAATTCTGGAAGGCTTTGGAATTTCTGTGATTGTATTTTTTTTAATTTCTTGTTTTTGATTTGTTGGCGATTGATAATCAACTTTAGGAAAAAAAGCAAAAGCTAAAAATAAACTTAAAATAATAAAAATAACTTTTGTTTTTTCTAAATTTAAAAATTTTAAATTTTCTTTTAAATAATTAAATGTTTTAGGAATTAAAAGTAAGGATAAAAACAAATAAAATATTGATGATAAAAATGATTCTTTTATTAAAGAAAAAGAAGTTAATAATGATAAAATTCCAAATACAAAACTCCAGTTTGTATTTTTTAATTTATTAATAATTATTTTTATTAACATATTTTTGACGAATTTAAAAATTAAATTTTATTTAAAGCCTCTATTTTAATTATTTTTTAAATAAATTTTAACACTCTTTTACCAACATTGATTTTAAAAATTTTTCTCTTCTTAAAACATCATGTTTTGAAAGAAAAAATTCACAAAATAATAATTTAAAAGGACGTCTAAATTTAGTTGTTTGAGAATTACCAGAAATATGATAGGTTAATCTTTGATGAAGATTTGTTGTATAACCGATGTAAAATTTCTTATCTTTAAGAGAATATAAAAAATAAACGCAGTATTGAATTTTTTTCATTTAAATTGACTCTTAATTTTTTAAAAAAGAGTCATTATTGTGTCATGTACTAGAGTTGCTCCGCAACACAGTACACGACTATGAACCGTGCTTTGCTCTGGTTCATAGTCCAGGGGGGGAAGATTCGAACTTCCGCAGGGATAAACCCGACAGTTTTACAGACTGTTCCGATTGACCACTCCGGCACCCCTGGTGAATTTAAATATTATAACAAAAAATTATATAAAAATCCCCGACATAAAGTCGGGGATTTTTTATTTATAACCTTAAATTCTCTCTTAATAACTCATTGATCCCATATCAGGCATACCGCCTCCAGCTGGAGCGCTTGTCTTTGGTTCTGGTTTATCAGTTACCAAAGCTTCTGTAGTCAAAATCATTGTCGCTACACTAACAGCATTTTGAACAGCAGTGCGAACTACTTTCAAAGGATCAATAATTCCTGCTTTTACCATATCAATTGGTTTTGCAGTCTCAACTGATTCAAGAGAAACTACATCAAAACCCATTCCTTCTGAAGCAACCTCACGAGCTTTTGCTAAAAGTTGACCTGGATCAACTCCAGCATTACTCATAAGTTTTAAAAATGGTGCTTCTAATGCTTTTCTTACTAATTCAAAAGCAATCTTTTCATCAGTTGATAATTTACCCATTTTTTCTGGATCCATTTTTTGACTGATATTAAGCAAAGCAACTGCTCCACCAGGAACAATTCCCTCCTCAAGAGCTGCTTTAGTAGCTGCTACAGCATCAATCACTCTTTCTTTTTTATCTTTTAACTCAACTTCAGTGGCTGCGCCAACATTGATCACTGCTACACCTCCTGATAATTTTGCCAATCTTTCTTGTAATTTTTCTTTGTCAAAATCACTAGTTGAAGCAGCGATCTCTCTTTTGATTTGAGCAATTCGTGCTTCAATAGCTGATTTTTTACCTTTTCCACCAATAATTGAGGTGTTTTCTTTATCTGATTTGACTTTATCAGCTCGACCACAATCCTCAACTTCAACATTTTCTAATTTTTTTCCTAAATCTTCAGAGATAACTGTTCCCCCAGTTAAAATGGCAATATCCTCAAGCATCTCTTTTCTTCTATCACCGAATCCAGGCGCTTTAACAACTAAAGCATTAAAAGTTCCACGAAGTTTATTGACAACTAAAGTTGCTAAAGCCTCACCCTCAACTTCATCAGCAATAATCACTAAATTTTTTGAGACTTTAACAAATTTTTCCAAAAATGGTAATAAATCAGAGATAGCAGAAATTTTCTTATCAGTGATTAAAATATATGGATCTTCAACCTCAGCAATCATTTTATCAGTGTCGGTAGCAAAATAAGGTGAGGCAAATCCTCGATCAAACTGCATTCCTTCTTTATGATCAACAGTGGTCTCAAGTCCCTTTCCTTCCTCAACTGTCACCACCCCATCTTTTCCACCAACTTTTTTCAAAGCATCAGCGATTAACTTTCCTAAATTTGGATCACCAGCAGAAATAGTGGCTACTGAAGCTGCTTCATCAAGAGTGATCTTTTTACTTGCTTTTTTAAGCTCTTCAACTACATATTTTGAAGCTTTCTCCAAACCTCTTTGAAGCATCATTGGATTAACTCCAGCAGTAATCATCTTAATTCCTTCTTGGACTAATGATTGAGCTAAAACAGTGGCAGTAGTGGTTCCATCTCCAGCAACATCAGCTGTCTTTGAGGCTGCTTCTTTAACTAATTGTGCTCCCATATTTTCAAAAACATCTTCAAGTTCAATCTCTTTAGCGACACTCACTCCATCATGAACCACATTTGGAGCGCCCCATTTTTTATCAAGAGCAACATTTCTTCCTTTTGGACCAAGAGTTGTTGAAACAGCATCAGCTAATTTATTAACACCATCAAGAAGTTTTTTTCGGGCTTCTGCCCCATATTTAATAAGTTTTGCCATAGTTCTTAAAAATTAAAACTAATAACTATTTTTAACAATTTATAACTATTTTCAACTAATTTTAACTAACAATCGCCATAATATCTTTTTGTTCAATCAAAAGCCACTCTTCCATACCAACCTTTACCTCATTTCCACCCCATTTTTTATAAAGAACTTTATCACCTACCTTAACTACCATTTTTGAAGATTTTTTTTCATCACCCCCACAACAACAATCACCACATCCTTGATCACCAGGACCAACTGCCATTACCTCGCCAATTTGAGGTTTTTCTTTTGCAGTATCAGGCAAAACAATTCCTGAAGGTGTTTTTGTTTCTGCCTCAATTGGTCGAACTAATACATAATCAAAAAGAGGTTTAATATTGACATTTTGCTTTGCCATAATTTTTAAAATATTAAACTTGTAATTAAACTAATATTTTTTTATGATGAAAATATAACTAAATTTTTTTTGTTTGTCAAGAGGAATTTATCAAACAAATATTTTATCTGCTAATAATATGGAGGATCAAAAAACATTGTCAGAAATAGAAAAATTAAAAAATGCTTTGCAATCAGCAGATTTACCTGCTAATTTATACGAAAAAGCAAGCGAGCAAATTGAGCGTATTTCTTTAGCTTTAAAATATGGTGGCAATCTTTCTCAACTTGATATTACGACAAAATATATTGACTGGATCACTCATCTTCCTTGGAATAAAAAATCAGAAGATATTTTAGATATTAATTTAGCCAAACAAATTTTAGATAAAAATCACTATGGTTTGGAAAAGATAAAACAACGAGTTTTAGAATATTTATCAATTCTTATTCTTCAAAAACAAAAAAAACCAAGAAGGTTTATATCATGCGCCAGTTTTATTTTTTGTTGGTCTAGCTGGTACGGGAAAAACTACTTTTGCCAAATCAATTGCTGAGGCCTTAGGTAAAACAATGGTTCGTATTCCTTTTGGAGGCTTATCATCAGCCTTAGATCTTCGTGGCCAAGCCAAGACTTCAACTGAAGCTGAACCAGGAATGATTATTAAAGCTTTGCGTCGCGCTCAAGTAAAAAACCCAGTGATTTTGCTTGATGAGCTTGATCGAGTCACTCCAGAGGCTCGAGCAGCGATTATGGGAGTGTTAATTGAACTTTTAGATCCTGGTCAAAATAGCAATTTTACTGATTATTTTATCGACTACCCCTTTGACTTATCTCAAGTACTTTTTGTTGCTACCGCTAATAATACTAATAATATCTCAACAGCAGTTATGGATAGATTAGAGGTTATCAATATGCCCTCTTATACTGATGAAGAAAAAATTGCTATTGCTAAAAACTATGTTTTTCCTCGTTATGTCAAAGAAGTTGGTCTTTCTCCAGAAAATATAAAAATTGATGATAATCTTTGGCCAAAACTAACTCGACCACTCGGATTTGATGCTGGAATAAGAAGTTTGGAGCGAACTATTGAGGGAGTTGTTCGCAAAGTAGCTCTTAAAATCGTCTCCGGCCAAGGAACAACCTTTGTTATCAATGAAGCAAATGTGAAAGAGTATCTTTAATAACAACATCTATAAAATACACCTCGGAGGTACAATAAATATAACACCTCGGGATATTGTTAATTTTTTAGCGGAGATGAGAGGATTCGAACCTCTGTTCCGAGCAACTCGGAAACTGGTTTTCGAGACCAGCCCGTTCAACCACTCCGGCACATCTCCTAGTTTTAAACTTTTAACTATATTTTATCAAAATTTTTAAATTTAATTTTTACATTTTATAGGATATATTATTTCTTTTTAAATAAAATAAATTGTTAAAAAAGACTATTTAAGGTAAAATATCAAATAATGGCGCGTTGGCGAAGAGGTAACGCAGCTGTCTGCAAAACAGCTATGCGCCGGTTCAAGTCCGGCACGCGCCTCATAAAAATATCAAATATCAAATATTAAATATCAAATATACAAATCAAATATCAAATATAAAAATTTAAAATTTAAAAATTAAAAAAAGGAGAGGTGGCAGAGTGGTTGATTGCACAGGTCTTGAAAACCTGCATCACCGCAAGGTGATCGGGGGTTCGAATCCCCCCCTCTCCGCATTTTATGTTTATCCAACACGTTGTCATTGGGATAATTCGAAAAAATAATAAATATCTTTTAACAAAAAGAGTTTATTTTGATGATGAAAAAGATAATCAATTTTATCCTTTTGTTTGGAACTTTCCTGGCGGTGGAATTGAAGCAAATGAGACGCCTCAACAAGCCTTAATTCGGGAATTAAAAGAAGAGCTAAATGTTGAAGTTGATAAAATTACGCCAATAAATAAGATGTTTACTGATACTCAAGGAAACTGGCAAGGAATTTTTTATGTATTTTTGTGTCAACTAAAAGATGAAGATCAACTAATTATTTTAAATGAAGAAGCTAGTGAATATGGTTGGTTTGAAACTCAAGAAATAAAAAACTTAAAAACACTTCCCTTAACCTATGAAATGGCTGAAATTGCTGATAAAATAACTGTATGAAAGTTATTTATCAAACTTCTGCTGGTGGAATTGTTTATAAAAAAGAAAATAACAAATATTTATGGCTTATTTGTCAACATTCTCAACATAAAGGCTGGGTTTTTCCAAAAGGCTTAGTTGGTGATCATACTCCAAATGAATCTATGGAAACTGCTGCCCTTCGTGAAGTTGAAGAAGAAGGTGGTGTTAAAGCAAAAATAGTCAATGAAAAACCCATAAAAACTTTTTATCAATATAAGTGGCAAAATCAATTAATCAAAAAAACTGTTTATTATTTTTTAATGGAATATTTATCTGGTGATCCAAAAAATCATGACTGGGAAATGAGTGATGCTAAATTTTTAAATACTGAAGATATCTTAAATACTTTAACTTATCCTTCTGATAAACAAGCATTTGAAAAAATTTTAGAAATTTTAAAAATAAAAAATGGAAGAAAATAAAGAAACTAAACTAAAAATTTTTAAATACAATGCAATTTTATCAATGATATTTTTCTTAACATCAAGTATTTATTTTGGTAAACAAATTCAAAATTATAATTTAAATAAATACACAATTTCAGCTATAAGTAATTTTTTAAATCAAGAAAAGCTAAGTTATTTTAATGCCACTTTTATTATCAAGGCCTTGATGGATCTCTCTTTTGGTTTTTATGTTTTTAAATATTTTAAAATTCCTCTTTTTTCTCCAACCGCTTTATTTTGGATTTTAGCTACTTTATCTTTTGGACTACTTGGATTTTTTCCATCAGCAAAATATGTATTAATTCATAACATTATTGTAGCGATTTTATTCTTAACTTTTTCATTAAGTGAGTATCTGCTAGCAAAATTAACAAAAGATGAAAAATTTATTTATTTAACTAACAATTTTTTAATTGTTCAAATCTCAAGTATTTTACTTTTTTTTATCACTGCCAATTTTAATGGAGTCTTTGAGATATTCTATATGTTTATGGCTTTCTTTTGGTTGATGATATTTATAAGAAACTACTTAAAATAAAAAAATGAGCGGGCGAAGGGAATTGAACCCTCTGTCTTCTCCTTGGCAAGGAGACGTTTTGCCGGTAAACTACGCCCGCAAAATTAAGGTGCGCTCGCTTGGATTCGAACCAAGGACTCCTACTTTATAAGAGTAGTGCTCTACCGCTGAGCTACGAGCGCTTAAATTTTAATATTTATTATAACACTTGTAAATAGGTTTTTAAAAATAAAAGTGGACCGAAGGAGACTTGAACTCCCAACCTCTGCAATGCGAATGCAGCGCTCTGCCATTGAGCTATCGGCCCTTTGTGACTCTAGGAGGAATCGAACCTCCACTTTCAGTTCCGGAAACTGACGCTCTATCCTTTAAGCTATAGAGTCAAATTATATCTATTATAGCAAGACAAACTTCTAAATTTATTTTTTAAAGAAGAAGAAAAAAATTATTGATAAAATGATTCGATAAATTCCAAAAATTATCAATGTTTTTGTTTTTAAAAAATTTAAAAACCATCTAACCACCAATAACGCCGTTATAAAAGAAACAAAAAAACCAATTATTAGCATTTGTAAATTACTACCTGTAAAAAAATTAAAATCTGATTTTATAATCTCTAATCCTGAAGCAGCAAAAATCGTTGGTGCAGCTAATAAAAATGAATAAATCGCTGACTGATCCCTTTTAAATCCTAAGATCATCATTGTTAAAATTACTGCTCCAGCTCTTGAAACTCCAGGCACTACTGCTAAAGACTGACCCAAACCTATTAAAAACGCCTCAAAAAAACTCATCTCTAAAATATCTTTTTTTAAATTTTTATTACCAAAAAATACTTCAAAAACAATAAAAAAAATACCAACCAAAAACATTGCACTAACAATCAAATCAATCGAATTAAAAAAATATTTTTTAATAATTTTTTGCAATATTAAGCCAACTACTGCTGTTGGCAAAAAAGATAGAAACAACTTTCCCCATAAATTTTTATTTCTCAAAACATATTGAAAATACAAAAAAATAATTGCCAAAATTGCCCCTGATTGAATCACAACATCAAAAAAACTAGCAAAATCTGTCTGAGGAATATTAAGAATTTTGTTTGTTAAAATTAAATGAGCAGTTGAGGAAATTGGTAAAAACTCTGTTAATCCTTCAACAACTCCAAGAATAATTGCGTTTAATAAATTCATAGAATAATTTATAATATCATAAAATTATGAAAATCGCTTTAGTTCATGATCAATTATCTGAATTTGGAGGATCTGAAAGAGTTTTGGTTGCTTTAAAAAAAATCTTTCCTCAAGCTGATATTTATACCACGGTTTATAATCCTGACAAACTTGGTGTCCATAAAAAAATTTTTCAAAACTGGAAAATCTATCAAAGTTGGTTTGGAAAAATTCCTATTTTAAGAGATTATTATTCTCCGTTTCGATTTTTAACACCAATGATCTGGGAAAGTTTTGATTTTTCAAAATATGATTTAGTCATTTCCTCATCAGGATCATGGATGAGCAAAGGTATTAAAACTAAAAAACCAACCATTCATATCTCCTATATTCACCATCCTCCTCGCTATCTTTATGGTTATGAAACAGCGATTGAATGGCAAAAGTATCTACTAGTTAGACTTTATGCTTATGTTGTCAATCATTTTTTGCGGATTTGGGATTTTGAATCAACAAAACGGCCTGATTATATGATTGCTAATTCAATTGAGACCCAAAACCGGATTAAAAAGTTCTATCGCCGAGATTCAATCGTGATCTATCCTCCAGTTAAAATTCCAAAAACGTTCTCTGTTTCACGCTCTAAATCTGAGTACTATATCACTCTTTCTCGTTTAGCTAAAGCAAAACATATTGATATCTTGATAAAAGCTGCTAACAAAATGAAATTTAATCTAAAAATTATTGGTACTGGCCGAGATGAAAAATATTTAAAATCAATTGCCGGAAAAACTGTAGATTTTTTAGGAAATATTAATGATGAAGAGTTTAAAAAAATTTTTCAAAATGCCAAAGCTTTTCTTTTTGCTAGTCGTGATGAAGAATTTGGTATTGCTCCAGTTGAGGCAATGGGTTATGGGCTACCAGTTATTGCTTATAACTCTGGTGGTATTCCTGAATATGTAAAAAATGGTGTTAATGGATTTTTATTTAATTCACTAGAGCCATCAAGTCTTATTAATGCCATTAAAAAATTTGAAAAACTAAGTAGCGAAAAAATTTTAAAAATGAAACTTGCCGCCCGAAAAACAGCAGAAAAATTCTCAGAAGAGAATTTTAAAAAAAACATCTTATCATTTATAGGTTCTGTCCTTGATAAGGACAGAACCTTAAAGGACCGTCCCTATGCCTGAACTTCCAGAAGTTGAGTCTATAAAAAATTCTTTATCCTCAAAAATCATTAATAAAACTATTGATGAAATCAATATTTTATCGCAAAAAAATTTTATTGGTGATAAAAACAAAGTAATTGGCACAAAGATAACTTCATTAGAAAGACATGGAAAAGTCTTGATTTTTAAAGTAAGTAACAATTATTTTTTAAACATTCATTTTAAATTATCAGGTCAAATGCTTTACGCTGATAATATTGATTCAGCTTTTTATAAAAATATTATTCCCTTTACAAAAACTAATAAGATGCCCGGTAAAACTACAAGAGTAATAATAAAATTTACTGATAATTCTGGACTATTTTTTAATGATTTAAGAAAATTTGGTTGGATAAAAGTTTCAAAAAAACCATTAATTCCAAAAGGAGTTGATGTTTTGTTAAAAAATTTCACTTTAAATTATTTTGAAAAAATTATTTTAGCAAGTAAAAAACCAATAAAAATCTTACTTATGGATCAAGACAAAATTACTGGCATTGGCAATATTTATGCTAATGATTCTCTTTTTAAAGCAAAAATTCATCCTTTAAAAAAATCAAATGAGTTAACAAAAAAAGAAATCAACAATCTTTATCAATCAATAAAAGAAGAAATCAATCAAGGCATTAAAGATAAAGGTTCCTCTGGCGCTGATGAAGCATTTATTTTACCTGATGGCTCAAAAGGATCTCATCAAAGACATTTTTTAGTTTATCAACGAGAAAATAAGCCTTGTCCTCGTTGTAAAACTTTAATTAAACGTATTAAACAAAACGGAAGAAGTAGTTTTTTCTGCCCCAAATGCCAGAAATTAGTTGAAAATGGTTAAAAATAGTTATAAATAGTTAAAAATAGTTATAAGTTGTTTTAATTGGTTTAAAAAAATGATTGAAAAAAATGTTAAAAATTTAAGAATATATTTAAAAGCTTTAGAATTAGTTGGTAAAATTTATGATCTAATTAGAAAAAATAAAAGTTTATCAAAAGATTTTTCTTTATGTGATCAATTAAAAAGATCTTCTATATCTATTTCTGCTAATATTTCAGAAGGATATGCTCGTAGTAAAAAACAATTTAAAAATTATTTAGAAATTACTAAAGGTTCAACTAATGAGATAATTGCTTTATTAGATATTGTTATTCTTGTTTATAATATTAATGTAAAAGAACTACAAACCGAATACGAAATATTAGCTAAACAAATCACAGCATTTTCTAAATCTTTTTAATTTTAATAATTACAACTATTTACAACAATTTATAACCATTTACAACTAATTAAAACTATCATTCATATCTTATCGCCTCAACAGGCTCTAAATCAGCAGCTCTTTTTGCTGGAAAAACACCAAAAATTATTCCAATTGCTGAAGATACTCCAAGAGCTAAAACAACAGAGCTAACATCAATATAGGCTGGAAAAAATTTTTGAACTATTAAAGTCCCAATATATGCCAATGTTAATCCTAAAAATCCGCCCAAAATCGATAAAATCGTTGATTCAATTATAAACTGAACTAAAATATCTTTTTTTCTTGCGCCAATTGCTCGTCTTACCCCAATCTCTTTTGTTTTATCAGAAACAGTAACAAACATAATATTCATAATTCCAATTCCGCCAACCACAAGTGATATACTAGCAATTGCTACTAACACCATATTTAAAATTCCGAAAATTGAGTTAACAGCTGATAATATATCTCCTGGTTCAATAATAGAAAAAGAGTCTTCATCATACCGTTTTAAAAATTCTTTTTTAATAGTTTCTTTTACATCCATTATCGAATAATTTTCATCAAATTTAATTGCAAATCTCGAATAGGTTTTTGCTGTATTAAAAATAAATCCAGTTGTATAAGGAGAAAACATATAATTATCATAATCCGGACCACCAAAACCTCCTCCTCCTTTTGATTCTGTTATTCCAATAACAATAAAATTAATATTATTAGCAGAAACTTTACTATCTAAAGCTGCCTCAACTGATCCAAAAAGTTTTTCTGCTAATTTTGGCCCGATGACAACTACTTTTGCTTTTTTATCAATATCAGCTTTTTCAAAAAATCTTCCCTTTTTAATTTTAAATCCATTAATATCAAAAAAAGCCTCAGAAGAAAAAATAATCGTTGTATCTTCGCTTTTCTTTTCGCTTTTAGCAGTAGTTTGTTTTGAAAAAATTGGTGAGATCTCTCTTATCTCTTTAAGCCTTTTAAGACGAAGCAAATCTCGATTATCAAATTTAATTGATGCTAAAGCTGATGTCGCATTAAAACTTCCTCCGGATAAAATTTTACCTGGCACTAAAAAAATTGTGTTTTTTCCAAGAGCGGCAAACTGATCATTTATATATTGTTTTAACCCTAAACCTAAAGCAGTAAGCATCACCACAGCAAAAACACCAATCAAAATTCCCAATGATGTTAAAAATGTCTGAGTTTTATTTCTTCTAAAATCCTCAATTGCTGCTTTAACAACAAATAAAAAATAATTCATAAAAATTTAACTTTAATTTCTAACAATCTCTCCGTCTTTTATTTTAATTATTCTTTTTCCATACGCTGCTATATCTGCCTCATGAGTGACAACAACAATAGTGATTCCCTCTTTCTCATTTAATTTTTTTAATAAATTCATGATTTCAATACCAGTTTTACTATCAAGATTGCCAGTTGGTTCATCTGCCAAAATTAATTTTGGCTCCATAATTAAAGCCCTCAAAATTGCCACTCGTTGTTGCTGACCACCAGAAATTTTATTAGGATAAGAGTACTCTTTTCCGCTTAAACCAAATTTTTTTATTAAATCTAAAGCTTTCTTTCTTGGATCATAAGTTAATTTTTTTCGTGCATAAATTGTTGGTAATAAAATATTTTCCAAAACTGTTAATTTTGGAATAAGATTAAACTGTTGAAAAACAAAACCAACAAACTCATTACGTAGAGTTGATAATTCATCATCACTAAATTTAGCCACATTTTTTCCATCAATTAATATCTCTCCTTTTGTTGGTTTATCAAGAAGACCAATAAGATGCATTAAAGTTGATTTACCAGAACCAGAAGGACCAATAATTGAGACAAACTCTTTTTCTTTAATTTCAAGATTAATATTTTTTAAAGCCTGATATTCTATCTCACCATCTAACTTATAAATTTTCCAAACATTTTTAAACTTTATCATAAAAAAATCATTAATTTACAACTATATCTCCCTCATTTAATCCATCAACAATCTCGATCTTTCCATCAATTTCATCACCCTCAACAATATATTTCTTTACTTTTTTATTATTTTCTTTTACATAAACATAAGCGCCTTTTTTATCATCTTTTATAAATCTTGAAGGAATGGCTAAAATATTATTTTTTTCTTTAACAACAAACTCTACATCTCCTGTCATTCCAAGCCTTAAAGGCATTTTTTTAGTTTTATCAGTTAATTCTAGTTTTACTTGGTAAACTGTTCCTGTCTCTCCTTGTTTTGGTGAAAAACTAATATAGCTTACTTTTACTTGATCACTAAAATTTTCAAAAGAATCAAGTGATAATTTTCCAACCATTCCTTCTTTTATTTTGACTACATCTGCCTGTTCAATAGTTGATGAAAAATATAAGGTTTTTGGATTAACTACTTCAAATGTTGCTCCAGCTGGAGTAATATTAACACCAGCTACTGGAACATCGATATGAGTAACAATTCCTTCAATTGGTGTCCATAAATTAGCGTTTTCTAAAGCTAAATTTTGATATTCAACATCCAAAACCGCAGACTCTAAATTGTATTGATTTTGCTCTAAAATTCGTTGTGCTTTGACTCTGGTTGCTTCGTTTAAATCATATTGTTTATTCCAATAATCATCTTTTGTTTGATCAAAATTTGAGCGTTGAATACTATATGCTCGCAGATATTTTTCTAATCTATTTTTTATATCACGTTGATCAAGAGAGGCAATTGTCTGATATTTTTTTACATAATCTCCCTCTTTAACTCCAACCCAAACCAATCTTCCTGAAGTTTGAAATTTTAAAGTAGCTTTTTCTTCTGCATCAATTTCACCGGATAAAGTCAACACTTCTTTAAGATTTTGTTTTTTTATTACATAAGTATCATCTTTAGTTTCGCTTTTTTTTCTACTAGTTGAAAAAATAATCACTCCAATTAATAACAAAATAAAAACAAAATACCATCTTTTTTTCAAAAAATTAATCATATTTATAAAATAATTAACTATTAATTTTTTCTAAAATTTTTAATAATTGATTTTTTTCAACTTCTTGTAATTTATTTATTATTGATGAAAAACATGTTTGTCTTTGTTTTATCAATTTATTAATTATATTCTCTCCTTTTTTTGTTAAAAAAAGATGAATAATTCTTCTATCTTTTTGATCATTTTTTCTTGATATTAAATTTAATTTGATAAGCTTTTCAATTAAACTATTAGCAGTTGGTAAAGTTATGGAAAAATTTTTAGCTAAATCTGTTAATTGACAATTTTTGTTTTCTTTTATAAAAATTAAAGCATGAAGTTGAATCATGGTTAGCTCATTTTTTTTCATCAAATCAAAATTTTTCTTCATTTTTCGATAAATAGAAAAAATATGTTCTGATATTTTTTTATCAATATTATTTTTCATAAATAATTTAATTAGAAAATCTAATAATTAGATTATATAACTATTCTTTATTTTTGTCAAATCAAAATATTTTACAAAAACGCCTTCCAGTCAGATATTGGCAGTAAATTAAATGATGCAAAATTTATCGCGTATAAAAATATTCCTATTAATAAAATAATAAAAATTATTAAAAATTTTTTTGAAGTAAAAAATTTTTCAAAAGCAACCATTGCCATTGGCCAAAGTGGTAAACTATAGCGACTAATATCTCGATGTTGGACAAACAATATCGCTGTAAAAAAAACTAAACTAAAATAAAACAAACTTCGATAATGACTTTTTCTTAATGAATAAACAGTTAATCCATATAAAAAATAATAAAAAATTATATCCTCAAGCCAACCAGTCCCCACCCAAATCTTTCTAAAATCAAAAACAGCAAATGGATAAACTAAATGGATATTATCCCCTGATTTAAAATAAGCAAAAAAGTCACCTGTTTGAAAAAAATAAAATAAAAATACTCCCACTAAACCCATTGGAATAAGAACCACCCCCAACCACCGCCAATCAATTTTTTTTTCATTTATTAATCTCTCAACAAATACTAAACAATAAGCGCCAAAAAGCAAAATTCCTGGTGTTTTTGTTACTACCGATAACCCACCAAAAAATCCAGCTAACAAATATTGTTTATTTTCAAAAAAATACAAAGATAAAAGAATTAAAAACATAAATAATGTTTCAGGGGCGCCAACTGATCTAACCACTAAAAACCTTGGTAAAAATAAAAATACAATTGAAAGCAACAGTGGCTTTGAGGTGATTTTAATTTTTTTAAGCAAAAAATAAAACATCCAAACTAGAAAAACTGAAAAAAATAGATTAATTAATACCATTGATTTTAAGTACTTTAAGTTTCCGCCAATTAAATCTCCAAAAACTCTAATCATCAATGGATATAAAGGCAAATGAGCAGTAAAATAAATTGGTTTTAATCCTTGTTCAATATTTAAATTTTTAATTGCTTCAAAATTATATAAAGTTTTTCCTGAGACAACATATAAAGCCCCATCAAAGTTCTTGTATATGTTCTCCATTCCCACCGCTTTCCAGATAATTAAAGTAGAAAAAACACTGATAAATGCTAAAATTAAATAAGGTAATATGCGTCGCATAAAAAATATTTTAACAAATAATTGGCTTATAATTCTAATTTTAATTATAGGAGGATTTTTAAGATTTTATCGATTTGAAGAATTTGTCACTTTTTTAGGCGATCAAGGAAGAGATGCGATCATCATTAAAAGAATTTTAACTTTGGAGCATTTACCTGCTATTGGCGCGCCAACCTCAATTGGTCAAGTTTATTTAGGTCCTTTTTATTATTATTTTATTGCTCCTTGGCTTTTGATATTTAGATTTAATCCTGTTGGTTTGGCTTTTGGTGTTGGTTTTTTTTCAACCTTATTTTTAATTATCAATTATCTAATTGTTAAAAAACTTTTTGATAAAAAAACTGCTCTTATCTCAACTTTTTTAATAGCTACTTCATATGTCTTGATTGATCTATCGCGTTTTTCTTGGAACCCAAATCTTTTGCCTTTATTTTCCTTTTTAACAATCTACTTTCTTTATCAAGCATTAAAAACAAATAAATGGTATTATTTTGCTTTTACTGGCGCTTTTTTATCTTTTTCCATCCAACTTCACTATTTAGCCTTATCTTTAGGTTTGCCTATTTTGATTTTATTCATTGGTTACCTTTTAAAAAATCTAAAAAATCTCAAAAAACTCATTATTCATTATTCATTATTAATTTTTAATTTTTCACTCTTTTCTTTGCCTCTTTTAATTTTTGATTTGCGTCATAATTTTTTAAACTCGAAAAATTTAATCACTCTTATTCAAACTTCCTCAAGCCAAAAACCAGATTTTTTAGCAAATTTAATCGACACATTTTCTTATCTTAACTTTTATATTTTCAACTACAAATTTAGTCAATTAATCAATATTGTTCTTTTGGTCTCAATTATTATTTCTTTCTTATCTTACTTTAATCGCAAAAAAGATTTATTTTATTATTTACACTTAGTATTTATCACCATTCTTTTATTTTTATCTTTATATTCCGGTCCAAAACATCCTCATTATCTTGGAGTTTTATATCCATTTTATTTGCTTTTAATATCGCGATATTTGAGTTTTCTTTTTAATAGTTTGTTTGAAAAAACAGTTGTTTTAGTTTTTTTAGTCTCATTTGTATTTTTAAACAATCAAAAATACAGTTTTTTGTATTTTAAAGGTGGAAATCAAATAAAACATTCTGAAAAAATAGCTCAATTTTTAAAAGAAAAAATAAATAACAAACCTTATAATATTGCTACCTGGCCAGTAGATTTTACTGAAGATAATTATTTATATTTTTTAGAACTTTATGGTTTAAAACCAGCAGATCGTCAAAAAGTAGAAATCACAAATCAAATGTTTGTTTTATGCAATAAAGAACCATGCCAAGTAATAAACTCTCCTTCGTGGAATATATCAATGTTTGGTAAAGCTAAAATTGTCAGTCAATGGACAGTTGATAATGTTAAAATATACAAATTAATTCATAATTAAAATATGAAAATTTCTCTGATTATTCCTTGTTATAACGAGGAATTAAATATTCAAAAAGGAGTTTTAGATAAAATTGGCAATTACACAAAAAACAACGATCTTTTTTTAGAAGTTATTATCTCTGATGATGGGTCAAATGATAAAACAAAAAAAATCATTAAAGAAAAATATTTAAAAATTTTTCCAAAATTTAAACTTCTTGAAAATCATCATCAAGGCAAAGCTTACGCAATAATTTCTGGTATTAAAAATTCAACTGGTAATTGGGTGATGTTTTCTGATATTGATTTAGCCACTCCAATTGAGGAAGCAGAAAAACTTATTAAATACGCAAAAAATTATCAAATAATTATTGGTTCTCGCAATACTCACCGCGAAGGCGCGCCAATAATAAGAAAAATTATGGCAAAAGGTTTTATCTTTATTCGCAATTTTTTAATTGGTTTAAAAAATATTAAAGATACTCAATGTGGTTTTAAGCTTTTTGAAAAACAAGCCGCTTTAAAAATCATCAACAATTTAAAAGTTTTTGGAGAAAAAAGAAAAGCAAAAGGATCATCAGTTTCCGCCGGTTTTGATCTAGAATTTTTATATTTAGCAGAAAAATATCAATTTAAAATAAAAGAAGTGCCAGTTGTTTGGCGCCATGTTGAGACAAAAAATGTCAATTTTATCAAAGATTCAATTGAGACTCTTATTGATATTGCTAAAATTCTTTATTATCACAAAATCAATCCTAAATAATATTTGAAAATTATTAAACATGTAGAGACATGCCATGGCATGCCTCTACAATAATTATTCAGATTTTATTTTGCTAAAATATATCTAATGAAAAAAATTTTACCAATAATTTTGATTATTTTCTTATCCTCATTTTTTATCTTTTACCAAAAAAATCAAATTCCTAAAGATTTAACATTTGATGAAGTTGAGTTTGCTAAACTGGCTTTATCTTTAGAAAACAAACCATATACTCCTTATTCGCCTTTGGCAACAGGTCATTCAACTTTATATTTTTATATTTTACTTTTTTCTTTAAAAACATTTGGTATTAATACCTTTGCCCTTCGACTTCCCAGCGCTATTTTTGGAATTTTAAGCATTATTATTTTTTATCTAATTATCAAAAAACTACTTACTAATTACTACTTATTACTTACTATTCTCTTTACCACTTCTCGCTGGTTTTTAAACTTTGCTCGATTTTCATTTGAAGCGACTTTTTTACTTTTTTTAGAACTAACATCTCTTTATTTTCTTATCAAGGACAGAACCTTACAAGGACAGAACCTAAAAGGACCGTCCCTTATCATCTCAGGTATATTTGCTGGCCTAGCTTTTAATTCTTATACACCAGGAAGAATCTTTTTTATTTTACCTTTATCAATAATCTTATTCTTAATTATTAAAAGCAAAAAAAATAATAACCTAAAACTCAAACAACTACTTTATTTTCTAATTCCTTTTGTCATCATGATCACTCCTCTAACAAACTATCTTTTAACTCATCAAGACACCCGTGTTGATCAATTATTTTTTTGGAAAAATCATGAGATGAGTTGGCAAGAAAAAATTATTGGTACTTTAGAAAATATAAATTCAATATTCTTAATGTTTTTTTTAAAAGGCGATATGAATGGTCGTCATAATTATCCAGGAAAACCAGCTTTAAATCCAATTTATTCAATTCTTTTTTTCATTGGCTTGATAATATCAATTAAAAAATTTTTCAAAAAAAAAGATTTGTCTAATTTTGTTTTTGTTAGTTATTTTTTTCTCTCGATATTTCCTTCTTTAGCTATTTATCCTTGGGAAAATCCTAGTATGCTTCGAACCTTTACAGTAATCCCATCAATAATTTTTTTTATTTCTCAAAGTTTAATTTATATTTTTAATTTTTTAAAAAAATATTTATCACCTTCCTTAATACTTACTACTTTCTACTTAATACTAATATTGTCTTGTTTTTATGAACTGCGAACATATTTTAAATATCAAAAAGTTGTTTTTAATCAAGCCTTTGAGATAAAATATCCACTAGATAAAGCAATAAAAATGGATTTTAAAAATTAATATGAAGCAATTAAAAAAAATTTTATTAAATAGATATTTTTTTATTTTTTTTGTTTTTTCTTTAAGCTTTTTTTTAAGATTTTATAATCTTCCAAAATATATCTCATTTCATCAAGATCAAGTAAGAGATTTGCTTTTTATCAAAGATCATTTTGATAAAAAACTACCAATTCTCTTAGGACCAAAAGCCTCTGTTGGTGATTTTTATCTACCTCCTTTTTGGTATTACTTAATGAGTATTTCTTATTTATTCTCTCCTTCGCCATTATCACCGGCAATTATGGTAATTTTTTTAAATAGTTTAGCAGTTATTTTTATTTATCTTTTTTGCGAGCAGTTTTTTAATAAAAAAACCGCTGTTTTTTCATCTTTACTTTATGCTGTTTCGCCTATATCAATTGAGTATTCTCGCTTTGCCTGGAACCCAAATCCTATACCTTTTTTTACCATCCTAACTTTTTATTTTCTTTATTTATATTTTGAAAAAAATAATATTTTTTATTTTATTTTTGGTTCAATTTTTGCTAATCTCACTCTTCAACTTCATTATCAAGGATTTATTGTCTTTAGCTTTTATTTTATTATTCTTTTAATTTTTAAAAAAATTAATTTAAAAAAATTTCTAATATATATAATCATTAATCTAATTCTTATAATTCCCTTTTTAATATATGAGTATCAAAATAAATTTTCGAACACTTATGGCATTATTAACTTTGTTTTAAAAAATCAAAATAATACATTAAATTTTTTTGGTATTCCTTTTTTTATCAAATTTTTATTTTCTGATTTTTCTTTATTTTTAGGAAAAATTATTGCTTTTAAAAATAAAACTTTAGGATTAATTCTGTTTGCCTTAATGATTTTTTTTATTTTTAAAAATTTATTTAAAAAAGATAAGAAAATCCAAATACTAAATTATTTTTTAATCTTCTCATTGATACTTTTTTTTATTTATAAAAACTCATTAATTGATTTTTATTTATTGTTTTTTATTCCTTTATTTATCATCTATATTGTTTACAACCTGATAAAAAATCTTAAAAAAACTGCAATAATATTTTTTTTTGTTTTATTGTTTTTTAATTTAAAATACTCTCCAGCTTTTAGTTCATATGACAATACTTATCTTTGGTTAACAAAAACAGTTAAATTAATCACAAGCGATAAAAATTACTGTCTTTTTTATGATATTTTTTCAGAAACTTTTATTGAAAATAAAATAAGGTATATGATTAGCCTTGAAAAAAACCAACCAGAAAAAAATTGCTTGGAAATTTTAGAAAAAAAACGACCAAAAAATATAAAAGTTTTTTACTATCTTTGTAAAACAGCTAAATGTCATTCAGAAAAATTCAAAATTCTTGATTATGAAGAGATTAAATTTAAAGATTTAGAATATGATGTTAAAATTTTCAAATATCAAATAAACTAAGATGAGAAAAATTAAAGTTATTATTTCTTTTATACTAATTTTCTTATCTTTTTTAAATTTATTTTTATTGGTAAAAAATAACCTATCAAAATTTACAGAAAAATTTGATCCAAAAAAATATGAAGAAAAATACAATAAATCTCAATATGTAATTCCCAATTCAAAAAATCCAATCTCAGATGCAGAATTATATACCTATGCTGGATATAAATATATTATTGGCGAAAATCCTTTATATTTAAACGCGGAACATCTAACAGTGGGAAAATACTTAATTGGTTTATCAACCGTTATATTTAACAACGAAAATTATTCAACACTCTTAATTATTATTTTATTTATTTTAATTTCATTTTATTTAATCTTTAATTTAACAAAATCATTATTATTAAGCTCATTTTTAATTTTATTAATAACTTCTGACTCTTTTATAAAAGATGCTCTTATAAACGGTCCATTACTCGATATATATCAATTATTTTTCTTTTTTATTAGTTTAATTTTTTTTATAAATTGGTATCAAAATAAAAAAATAATTTATTTAATATTTATAGGAATCTTTTTAGGACTATTTAGTGCAAGTAAATTTTATTTAGCAACTTTAATCATTTTATGTACTTATTTTATTTTTTTAATAATAATTAAAAAAAATCCTCAAAAAAAATTTATTCTATTTAATTTCAATAATATTTTTTTTAATAATAACTTTTACTGCAACTTATACAATATCTTTTATAAAAGGATCAACAATTAATGAATTTGTTAAATCTCAAAAATGGATTTTTAACTTTTGGCGATTTAACTCTTTAAATAATGTTGACGCAAAAGGTAATTTTTTAAATTTAATACTGTTTAACAAATGGAAAATTTGGTGGGATAATAAACACTTTATAAATTATAAAGATTGGAATTTGTCTTGGCCTATTTTTTATATAACAGGTTTATTCATATCTATATTAAATTTATTAAATTTTAAAAAACAAAAATCAAAATTAACCATATTAGATAATTATTTATTAATAATATCTATCTGGATTATTAATTATTCTTTTTATTTATATTTTATCCCTATATATCCTAGATATTTAATCTTAATCTATCCTTTTATTTATTTTTTAATAATTTTATTTTTTGCTAAAATATTAGATAAAAAATATGTTTGACATTTTTAAAATATTTAATTTTTTTAAAAAAAATTTTTCTAAAAAAGACATTTTGGTACTATTTTTAATTTTTGTTTTATTTTTTTCAACCCGACTGATTAATCTTGATAAAAATCCGATTTTTTCTGATGAGGGAATTTATATCAGATGGGCAAAAACTGCTTGGCATGATCCATCTTGGCGATTTATATCTCTTACTGATGGTAAGCAACCTCTTCAAACTTGGGCGACAATCCCCTTTTTAAAACTTTTTCCTGACAATGCTCTTTTAGCTGGCAGACTTTTTGCTGTTTTTTCAGGATTATTTACTTTAATTGGAATATTTATCCTATCTTTTTATCTTTTTGGAAAAAACACTGCTTATATTGCCTCAATTTTATATATTATCACGCCATTTTTTACTTTTTTTGACAGAATTGCCTTAGTTGATTCATTTGTTGCTGGTTCTTTTGTCTGGATGTTTTTTTTATCGCTTTTGTTAGCTAACACTTTAAGACTTGATATCTCTTTAATTTTTGGATTTTTCACAGGTATTTTTCTTCTTGCTAAATCATCAGTTTCACTTTTTATTATCAATTCTTTTTTTGGTTTTATTAATATTTTTAAAGAAAAAAAAGATTTTTTTAAAAAAATCATTAATTATCTTATTCTTTTTTTCATCTCAATCTCTATTGCTTATCTAATATACAATATCCAAAGATTGTCGCCATATTTGCATTATGTTGCCGAAAAAAACAAAACTTTTGTTTTAACAATTGATGAGTTTTTGAAAAATCCTTTTCAAGTTTTTTGGCATAATTTTCGCTACATCCCCTACTATGTCGCGCACAGTCTTGGATACACTAATTTTATATTAGGACTGCTTGGAATATACTTTATCTCTAAAAAAAATTTTTGGCTAGCTTCCTATATATTTTTTTGGATATTTGTCCCTTATATTCCAATGACTTTTTTTATGAAACTTTTATCAATTAGATATACAATATTTTTAGCACCTCTTTTTATTGTCACAACTGCTTATTTTTTAAATCAAATATTTTCTAACAAAAAAAATCTTTTATTAAAATCTTTACTTGTTTTTCTTAGCTATCTTTTTACTTTTTATTTTACCTATACGATTATTTTTGCTTATGATAAAATCCCTTTTCCGCCTCTTCCTTCTCCCTCTGTTGATCGTGGCCAATACATTGAAGGCTGGCCAGCTGGTTGGGGAATAAAAGAGTTTATGGATTATGCTCGAGAAAAATCAAAAGAAAAACCAGTAGTGATCTTAGCTGAAGGTAATTTTGGTATGTCCGCTGATGTCTTAGATGTGTTTTTAAAAAGAAATGATAAGATCACTATCAAAGGCTATTGGCCATTAGACGAAAAAGTCTTGTTTGAAAATCAATCTCTTATTGAAAAAAATTATGTATTTGTTTTTTATTCTCATCAAGACAAATTTCCTCCTTCTTGGCCATTAAAACTTATCAAAAAAATCAAAAAACCCGGCAACAAATCGCAGTTTTATATTTTTGAGTTAATTAAACAATAATATGGAATTTTTAATACTTTTTATTTTATCTTTAATACCTCGATTAATATTTCTTTTTTATGGTATGCCTTCAATTACTCATGATGAAGCTGATTATTTTCTAAATAGTTATTTTTTAGCAAAAACTGGGTCTGATTTTTGGAATAACAAATTTTTTTTAACAAGTGGAATATTAAATTCAACTGGCGGTATACCAGTTTATTTTAATTCAATTTTTTATTTTTTTTTAGAAAAAAATATCGTTGTTAGTAGATTAATTTATGGATTGATGAGTGTTTTTACACCAATAATAATTTATTTAATTGTTAAAAAAATTACTAAAAACAGATTTTTATCATCTATTACATTTTTAATATTTAATTTTTCCCCTTGGTATCTACATCTCTCTACTCAAGCTGCCGTAGAACAAATACCAAGTTTATTTTTATTTTTTCTTGGTTTTTATCTTTTTCTTTTTAATAATATCTTTATCAAATTACTTTCTTTTATTTCTTTATTCTTATCATTTCATTCTTATATGGGAATCAAATTAGTTATGCCTTTTTATATTTTCATCATCCAATTAACAAAATTAATAATTGATAAAAAAAAGATAGAAATAAAATTATTATTAAAATTAATTTTCATAACAGCAATAATTTACATTGTTTTTATAACTCCAATAATTATTAATAATAAAAATTTACTTATTCGTGCTAACGATACGTTAACATTTTTAAATAAAAATTATTTAGAAAATAAAGTTTGGTATGAAAGATTAACTTTTAATGGCCCTGAAATTTTAAAAAAGATTTATTCAAATAAACTTACTGTGATAATAAAGGATTTTTTAGAAAAATATTTTGAAATATTTAATTTAAAAATATTATTTATTAATGGTGATCCTCACGCTATTTATGGATCAGGATATAGCTTATTTTATTTCCCTTTAATATTTTTCTTCATTTATGGATTTATTCAATCATTAACAAATTTTAAAAATTTTAATTTAATAATAATTATTTTTATTTTATTTAGCCCTTTTAGTATAGCATTCAACAATCAACCAGCCACAATAGCTTTGAGAGCTTACCCTCTTTTATTTGCTTACAGTTATTTAATCGCATTAGGAATAGAATCATTTTTAAAAAATAATTTAAAATTAAAAACATTCTATTCTTATCTAATCTACCTATTTATATTTTTCTCGTTTATTAACTATATTTTAATTTACAATTTTAGACTAAAAATAATAAATTCTGAACAATGGCATTTAGGTGAAAAAAAACTTTTTGAAAAAGTATTAAATAAAAAAACAAATCAAACAATTTATATTGTTAACAATGAACCAAAAGAGACTTTTATGTTATTTTCTTTTTATCATTTAGATGATGCTTTTTTAATTAAAAATAAACTTCAAAAAAATGATTATACCTACAAAAACTTAGTCTTTACTGATAAAAAAATTTCAGAATTAAAAAATGGAGTTATATTAATTAAAAGAGGTATTCAAGATGTTGATAAATTAATTGAAAATAAATTAATTTTTTATCAACCTTATCTAGAAGCTTCCGATAAAAGTGGAATTTTGTATTATAAACTTTAAAATTCACTTATGAAAAAAATATTATTAAATACTTTTTCATTAATCATTTTTATTCTTATTTTATCACTTTCTTTTTATACTCACTATAATCTTAGATATTATTTACGTTTTGGAGATGAAGTTGGACATCTTTATTCTGGTCATTTAATTTTAAATAACAAAATACTTTATAAAGATATTCAATTAAACCATCAACCAATTCCATATATATACAGCGCTATTATTGAAAAAATTGCCCAACCAGAAAATTTATATAAATATATTGGTTATCAAAGAATGTCGATTTTTATTTATAGTTTGTTTTGGAACATTATATATTTTATTTATTTTGGAAAAATTTCTCTTGTTTTTATATTTTTATTTGAGTTTTTAAAACTTTTTTACTTAGGATTTCAAAATTTAGGAGAAACTTTTGCTGTTTATCCATTAATTTTTTTAATAGGAAGCATTTACAAAAACTATATCAATGAAAAAACTACTTATTTTGACATTGTTCTTTATTCTTTCGCTAATTTCTTAGCTTTTTTTTCTTTAGCTCCTTTATGGCCAGCATTATTTTTCCTTTTTATTTTTAAATTTATTCTTTTAAAAACAAAAAAAGAAAAAATAATCTTAATTATCACTTCAATATTTTTAATATCTATTCTCGGAATTTTTATTCCTTATTCAGATTATTTTAGAGAGACAATATACTATAACTATAAATATTTTTTACCAAGTTTTAAACATAATCTAAATATCTTTCAATATTTGTTTTTTCCTTTTCAACCTTTCTTACCTCCTTATGATTTAATTAGTATCATAATTGGGTTATTTACAATAATTTTTGTTACCAATCTTTTCATAACTTCTAAAAAAAACAAAAAAATATTTAAAATTCTTATATTTTTTATTTTTATTATTTATCTTTTAAATACTCGTGATCCAATAATAAAATTTGATAAATTTCCAAAATTTCATATGCTTCCTTGGATTGGAGCATATTTAATCATTAATATTCTAACTCTAAAATATTTAGTTAAAAACAAAATAAAAATCGCAAAAATATTCATATTTTCTATATTGGTTATTACCTGTTATTTAATACTTTTTAAAAACGGAGATTATTATAAAAAAAGAGATTTTATGAATGATTTTTATATAAATTATTCTGAATCAGAAAAGTATGGACGAATAATAAAGGCATTAAAAAATAACCAAGATAAATTACTTGTTATTCCAAATGACCCTTTAATTTATTATTTAACAAATATCAAACCGCCAATAAGAATTAATGAATATTATTTATGGACTCAAAAAATACCTGATGATAATAAAAAATTAATTAATCTTTTTAAAAATTCACCACCAGAATTTGTTGTTAATATTGGAAATACAAACGGACTTGATAAAAATAATTTTTTAGAAAAATACGTTTTAGATAACTTAGAAAAAAATTATATTGTATTGAAGCATTTAAATGAAAATTCAAAACTCTATATTCAAAAAGATAAAATTAAGCAAATTAACGATTATCAATTAAAACAAATGAAAGATTTACTTTTTAGCTTCTAATTATGAAAAAACTAATTTTATTTTTTTGTATTATATTTATAATTCTTTTTCTTGGAAAAGATTTGCTGCCAACTAATGATTATTTTTTTACCTTTCATGATGAGACTCAACCAGCACGGATTCAACAATTTGTGATTAATTTAAAAAATCTTCAAATTCCCCCTCGAATTGCTCCAGATTTTTCATTCAAACTAGGATTTCCTGTTTTTAACTATTATGCGCCAACTTCATACTGGATCACATCTTTTTTTCATTTAATTGGTTTTGATGTTTTAACCTCTTTAAAAATATCATTCATATTAGCAATTGTTATTGGTTTTATTTCTTTTTATCTTTTATCATCTTTATTTTTTAATTTTAATCAAAGCATTTTTGCTAGTTTGCTTTATGTTTCCTCTCCTTGGATAGCAGTTGAAATATTTGTCAGAGGCAACCTTGCTGAAATTTGGTTCATAGCACTCTTACCTTTATCTTTTTGGGCATTATATAAAAATTCAATAATCCAATCGCCTAAATTATATGTTTTAACAATAATCATCTTAGGGGCAACATTAACTACTCATAATGTTTTATCATTGGTCTCCTTACCAATCTTTATTATTTTTATTCTTATTAACAAAAATAAAATTAAAAATTTTTCTGCGTTATTTTTAAGTTTATTATTAAACGCTTATTTTTTTATACCAGCAATTTTAGAGATAAATCAAACTCATGCAACTTCAATATCAAAACATACTAATTATGCTTCTCATTTACTTTGTCTTTGGCAGCTTTGGTCAGCTCCTTTTTGGGGTTATGGTGGTTCTGGACCTGATTGTATAAATGACGGAATGAGTTTTATGCTTGGTAAACCTCAAATAATTTTTTCTTTAATTGGTCTGGTTTTTATCACTTATTCAATATTTAAAAAAAACAAAAATTATAAAAACTTTATTTTTTTTACACTATTAACAACAATCTTCGTTTATTTAACCACTTTTCTTTCTTATCCAATATCAAAATTTTTTAATAATTATTTAGGTTTTTTTCAATTTCCTTGGCGATTTTTAGCTTTTGTTTTAATAGGTTTAAACTTTATCTCTTCATCAATTTATTTTCCTAAAAAAATAAAATCTTTTGAAAAAATACTGATTATTTTAGGTCTGATAATAGTAATATATAACTCAAAATTCTTTACTAAAGACAAAATATCAAACAATAAATTGAATTATGATTTATTAAATCCTTCTTTTATATCAAACATGGCTTCTTACAAAGTCGCCGAATATCTTCCTAAAACAGTTGATTATAAAACATGGCTTAAATATGAGCCAAAAAAACAAGAAAAATACTTAATTGATAAAACGCTCAATGATAATTCATTTGTTCACTATATTGACAGTCAAAAATCAGCAAAAATTATTGAAAACAAAGAATTTTATAAAAAAGCAATTATTGAAAAAAATAAACAAATAATAATTAATATCTCATATATGCCTTATTGGAAAATTATCATTAATGATAAAGAATATATTCCAAAAAAATTTGATAAATTAGGTAGACCAATAATAGATATTAAAAATAATTCTCAACTAATAATAAAATACGAGCAAACACCAATTGAAAAATTATCCAATATAATTAGTTTATTGACCTTTGTTTATCTTTTATTTTTATTAAAAACACCCAAAGAAGTTTTTTAATTATGGAAAATTTTAAAAAAAATACCATTGTTTCTACCTTATCGCTCTTTTTTCAGTCTGGTTATTCTGCTTTTTTAGGATTTGTTGCTAATTTAGTCTTAACAATCCTTCTCTCTCCAAAAATTTTTGGAATTTATTTTACAGTTTTATCAATTATTGCTATTTTAAATTATTTTTCCGATATTGGACTGGCTGCCTCACTTGTTCAAAAAAAAGAAATTAAAGAAAAAGAAATCGCTACTGTTTTTACATTTCAACAAATTTTAATCTTCACTATCATTATCATTGGCTTTTTATCAACTAATTTTATTGTTCGATTCTATCAACTATCAGTTGAAGGAAAATATCTTTATTGGGCGCTTCTTTTATCTTTTTTTCTTTCTTCCCTCAAAACAATTCCTTCAATTTTGCTTGAAAGAAAAATCGAGTTTCAGAAAATAGTTTTTGTTCAAATAATCGAAAATACTTTTTTTTATTTAACAGTAATTATTTTAGCAATTCTTAATTTTGGTTTAAAAAGCTTTATCTGGGCAGTGATTTTTAGAGCTATTGTTGGTGTTTTACTAATCTATAAAATTTCACCTTGGAAAATAAGTTTAACAATTGACTTTCCTACTCTTAAAAATCTTCTTTCTTTTGGTGTTCCATTTCAACTATCGTCATTTTTAGCCCTTTTAAAAGATGATTTGATGACTTTGTATTTAGGAAAAACTTTAGGATTTCAAACTTTAGGATATTTAGGTTGGGCAAAAAAATGGGCTGAAGCAGTCTTAAGAATTATTATGGACTCATTAAGTAGAGTGCTTTTCCCAGTGTTTTCAAGAGTTCAAGAAGAAAAAGAACGATTAAAAATATTGGTCGAAAAAATTATTTATTATCAATCTTTAATTATTATCCCGGTTATTTTTGGCATGATTTTAGTTATGGAAAAAATCGTTTTTTTAATTCCAAAATACTCTAAATGGCAGGTGGCTTTACCTTATTTTTACTTATTTTCAATCTCAGCTCTTTTTTCTTCTTACTCTACTCCATTTATCAATCTTTTAAATGGTCTAGGCAAAGTAAAACTAAGTCTTTATTTTATGATCTTTTGGACAGCTGGTACATGGATTTTAGTGCCTTTTTTAACAAAAATATATGGTGGAATTGGCTTTCCAATCACCTTGCTAATTTTATCATCATCGTTTTTTATTGTCCTTTTAACAGCAAAAAAAATCGTCAATTTTTCTTTTTTAAAAAATTTTTATCCTTTTTTGATATCAACTTTGATTTTTTTTATTGCCGAAAAGTTTTTGCCATTTGAAAAAAATAACTTTATCAATTTGTTTATGATAATTTTTAGCAGTATAATAATATATTTAATATCGCTTTTAGTAATTTTTAAAATTAATGTTTTTCAAGACCTAAAAAGTTTATGGAAAAAATCACCGCAATAATTGTTGCTAAAAATCATCCTCCTTATATTTTAAAAACCATTTCCTCAATTGAAGATTTTGTCAAAGAAATTGTTATTGTTGATATAGGTATTGATAATAAATTAATTAATACTTTAAAAAAAAATAAAAAAATAAGTATTCATAAAATCAACAAAGATATTCAATACGTTGAGTTAATTCGAGAAAAAGTAAAAAATCTTGCAAAAACTGAATATATTCTTTTTCTTGACCCAGATGAGGTTATTCAACCAAAATTAAAAACATTAATTAAATCAAATCTAAATAATTATGATTATTTTAAAATTCCAAGAAAAAACATCATCTTTGATAAATGGATAAAACATAGTCGCTGGTGGCCTGATTATCAAATAAGACTTTTTAAAAAAGATAAAGTTTTTTGGCCGGAAATAATTCATAGTCAACCAAAAATAATTGGTAAAGGTTTAGAAATTGAAG
This sequence comes from Patescibacteria group bacterium, assembly GCA_026004455.1. Taxonomy (GTDB): domain Bacteria; phylum Patescibacteriota; class Microgenomatia; order UBA1406; family GWC2-37-13; genus GWC2-37-13. The sequence continues at coordinate 122,254 of BPJE01000001.1, forward strand.
CTGATGAAAATTTAGCAATTATTCACTATAACTATCAAAATTTAGATCAATACCTTGAAAAAGCTCAAAGATATGCTAAATCAGAAGCACAACAATTAATAAAAGAAGATAAAATTTTTACATTTAAAGATGTTATTAATAAAGCATTAAATGAGTTTATTAGTCGTTATTTTGCTGATTTAGGTTATAAAGATGGTATTCATGGTTTTATCCTTTCATTTTTACAAATGTTTTATTATTTTTTAGTTTATTTTTATTATTTAGAATCCAAAAAGTTTACAACTGATGAAAATATCAATCCTAAGGAATATTTTAAACAAGGACTAAAACAATCGCTTCACTGGGAAACAAACAAATCATTAAAAGAAAAAATTGTTAAAAAAATCTTGTAAATCTTATATATAAATATTATGATCGGATTAATTACTGTTAATTACAATCAATATCAGATGACAAAAGATTTTTTAGATTCTGTTGCTACTGTTGATAATACTAAAAATCTTAAAGTTTACATTGCTGATGTTTCAACAAAAAAACAACCATTTAAAATTGGCAATTACCCAATGGAAATAATTAATATTAATCTTCCTAATAAAGGTTATGCTTTTGGAATAAATGAAGGAACAAAATATTTTCTTAAACAAGGCTTAAATAAATTTTGCGCTATTAATAACGATATTTATTTTAATAAAAATTTTGCAATTGAGGCTGAAAAAACTTTTCAAAAAGCTAATATTTTTGGTGGAAAAATTTACTATGCTCCTGGATATGAATATCATAAAACTAGATATGCTAAAAAAGATTTAGGAAAAGTCATCTGGTATGCTGGAGGAGAAATCGATTGGAAAAATGTTTTTACTAATCATCGAGGCGTTGATGAGGTTGATAATGGTCAATATGATAAATTTGAAAAAACAGATTTTATTACTGGTTGTATGCTTTTTTTTAATAAAAAAGTTATTGATAAAATTGGTTTTTGGGATGAAAAATATTTTTTATACTTTGAAGATACTGATTTTTGCGAAAGAGCCAAACAAGCTGGATTTACTCTTTATTATAATCCAAAGATTATTATTTATCATAAAGTTTCTCAATCAACAGGAGGCAGTGGCTCATCAATTCATACAAAATATCAACGGAAAAACAGATTAATTTTTGGTCTAAAATACGCTCCTTTAAAAACAAAAATTCATTTAATTAAAAATTATATTTTGGGAAAATAATGAATTTTTGGCAAAAATTATTACTTATATTTGTAATAATAATTGGTTTCTTTATAAGAATTTATAAAATAAATGAGATACCATATGGCCTACTACCTGATGAAGCAAGTATTGGATATAACGCTTATTCAGTTTTAAAAACAGGAAAAGATGAATATGGAATTAAATTTCCTATAATTTTTAAAGCTTTTGGTGATCAAAAACAACCAATATACATTTATTTAACAATCCCTTTTATAAAAATATTTGGTTTAACAAATTTTTCTGTAAGAATTTTATCTGTAATCTCAGGTACTTTATTAATTTTTATTATTTTTAAATTATTAAGACTATTAAAATTTAATATCTATTTATCAATATTAGGTAGTTTTATAACAGCAATTAGTCCGTGGATGATTATTTTAAGTAGATTTTCTTATGAATCTAATGTCGCTTTATTATTTTTTTTAAGTGGAATTTATTTTTTAATAAAAGATAAATCTAAACTAGATTTAATATTTTCAATATTATTTTTAAGTTTAACGTTTTTTACTTATATTAGTTTTAGATTGATCACCCCACTAATAACTTTTTTAATAATCGTATTAATAAATAAAAAAAATAAAAAATTATTATTATTTTTCCTTATATTCTTTTTTTTATTTTTATTTTTATTAAAGATGGAAAATAATTCTTCAAATTTAGCAAGATTTAATCAAATAACAAATACAACTGCTCAAGGATTAGTTTTAGAAATAAATGAATATAGAAATTTTTGTTCTAATTATTTACCAACAAAAATTTGTTATGCAAATGCAAATAAATTAATATTTTTCACAAGAGAATTTATATATAGATTCATAAAAAGTATTTCTTTTGATTACTTATTTTTATATGGAGATAATGAAGCTAAATATATAAATATTGACCATTTTGGATTAATACCAATATTTTTATTACCTTTTTATATTTTAGGATTTGTAAAAATTATTGATGAATTATTTAAATTAAAATTTAATCATATAAATTTGTTTATAATAATAGGCTTAATCATAACACCAATTCCAAATATATTAGTAAGTGATCCACAAAAAATAAGATTATCAGCCCTTTATCCTTTTGTTTGTTTATTAATAATATATGGATTTCAATTTATTTTTGAGAAAATAAAAAAAATAAATTATTTTATTTTATATAACTTTATTATTTTATTATTTTGTCTTTATGGAATATTTTTAACAATAAACTTTCTTTTTATTCATATAAATAAATATGAAATTAGTTATTATAATCATGTTAGAAAACTTGCAGAATATATAATTAAACAAGACAAAAATAATATTTATTTAATAAGAAATTTTCCTGAATTTCCCATAATTTATGCTTTCTATAAAAAAATTGATCCTATTTTATTTCAAAAACAAACAATAAGAAAAAAATCGGATAATATTGGTTTTTCTCATATTTTTAAAACAAATAATATAATCATGACTGAAAAAAGTATTGATGAAATATATTGTTATTTAAAAGAAAAAAAATTATTAAGTAAAACAAACTATTATTATGTTATTAATGAAAATCTAATTGATAATAAAAAAATATTAAAATCAGAAAAAATAATTTATTCAACCAATAGTTCATTAAAATTAATATATGTTTTTAATTTAAATAAAATTAATAATAAATCGGTTGATTGCTCTTATATTAAAAATTTAAGTTTTTAAAAAATCAAAAAATCAATGAATTTCTGGCAAAAAATATTGTTAGTAATAGTTTTATTTTTTTATATTTATTTTCGAATAACACCAATTATTCATCAAACAGTTCCTTACACTTATGATCAAGGTAGAGATTTTTTAAAAGTAAAAGAAATCGTTGAAAATAAAAATTTCACTCTTATTGGTCCGACAACAGGATTAGAAGGTATTTTTCATGGAGTTTGGATTTATTATTTTTTATCAATTCCTTACATTCTTTTTTCTGGTAATCCCATTGGTTTTTATTACTTTTTCTTTCTTATAAATTTAATTGTTAATCTATTATTTTTTAATTTTTTAAGAAAAAAATTTAATTTTAATTTAGCAATTTTATTTTTGTTGACGACCTCAATTTCCAAATATTTTATCAATGAAGCATTCTCGCCAAGCAACGATCATCTTGTAAGTATTTTTATTTTAGGATTTATTTATTTTTCTTATCTTTATTTTTTAAAAAAAGAAAAAAAATATTTATTTTTAACAATGATGTTTTCTGGATTTATATTAGAATCAGAGTTTGCTTTTGGTCTTTTTTTAATTCCCTCAACTTTCTTTAGCTTTTTAATTATTGAAAAAAAATCATTTATTAAAAAAATCCCTCTTTTTTTTATTAGTATTATTCCTCCATCTTTACCAAGATTTATATTTGAAATAAAACATAATTTTTTACAAACAAAAAATTTTCTAAAATATCTTTTTTCAAATCAATCTAATAATTTAGAATTTACTCAAATTATAAAAGAAAGATTAATTTTATTTTTTAATTATATAAACGATATTTTTACATATAAATATTTATCAATAATCTTCTTATTGTTATTTATTTTTGGATTGATAACAAAAAAAATAAAATTAAATAAAAACAATCTTTGGATAAAATTTAATTTATTAATATTAAGCTTAATTTTTTTATTATTAATAATTTATAAAAAAGATCCTTTTTATCCTTATTATCTAAATGGTATTCAATATATTTTTTTAATTATCGCTTTATTTTTCTTAAACCAAAAAAATAGTTTTTTAAAACTATTTAATATTTTTTTAATAATATTTTTTCTTATTATTAATTTAATAAACTTTAAAAACTCAATTTTTAAAAAAAATATTCCTCTTTTAGGACTTCGAGCAGATAATGAGATTATTAATTATTTTGTTAAAAACGAATCAAAAGACTATTTTTGTTTAAGAATTTATACACCTCCTGTTATTCCTTATACCTATCAATATTTACTTCAATACTACGTTGATAAAAAACAAATAAAATATCCAAAAGGCGATTTTTATAAAGGTCAATGTTATTTTATAATTGATAAAGAACCATATGAATTTAGATTATCAAAATGGCGAGAAGAAAATACTCCTGAAAATGCTAAATTAATAAAAAAAATCAGTTTTGAAAATGGTTCAACTATTGAATTATGGAAAGAAAATTAAAAATAATTTTATTCATTCTAATTTTTTTTATATTTTCTTTAGTACATTTTTATAATATTGAAAAAAGAGTTGGTTTTGGATGGGATCAAGAATCATATTCATATCAGGTAAAAAACATTTTAAAAGATCATAAACTAACTTTAATAGGTCCAAGAAGTGCTGATATTAAAGGATTTTTTTTAGGACCATATTTTATATATATTCTTATACCATTTTATTTTTTCACTAATCTTCACCCTTCTGCATTGATATTGTTTTTGATTTTTTTTAATTTGTTTTTTTTCTTTATCTCATTTTATTTAATAAAAAAAATGTTTGATTTTTGGATGGCGTTTTATTTTTTTATATTATGGATACTAAATAAACAAATAATTGCTTACGATATCACTCCATGGAACCCTATTTTTATTCCTTTAGGAGCAGTTATTAATTTATATTTTTTAAAAAAAATTATTGGAAAAAATTCTACTATATTATGGATTATTTTAGGAATATTATCTGGGCTATTTATTAATATGCATTTTTCTTTTATTTTTATTATTATTTTTAATCTATTTTTCTTATTCTTATTAGATTTAAAACAAAAAAAGATTAACATTAAAAATTATTTTTTATTTTTTTTATCATTTTTAATAACGTTTTTACCTCTTATTATTTTTGATCTAAGACATAATTTTTTAAATATAAAATTATTTATAAATTTCTTTTTTGGAAAAGAAAAAACTCAATCTTATAATTTATTTTTATGGATGCCGGTTTTCTACAACATGATAAAAAATCTAACAATAGTTAATTTCGACAATAATTTAAAAATTCTATTTTTTTATTTATCGTTTATATTAATATTTTTTTATTTAATTAAAAAAGAAAAGGAAAACTTCACAAAAATTTTTTTAAAATCATTTTTGTTGATTTGGCTTATTTTTCCAATTTTTTTTATTCTATATAATAAAAGACCATCAGAATATTATTTTTTATTTTTAATGCCCTATTTTTATATAACAATAATATTGTTTTTTAATAAAATACAAATTAAAAAAATTTTCTTTTTATATCTGTTAATAATTTTTTTTATTAATAAAAATCAATTATTTTCAGTAATAAATGATGACTTAAATGGATTGTATTATAAAGACAAAGCCATAAAATACATAAAAAAAACTATTAAAGATAGTAAAAAATTTAATATTAGTTATAAAGTCCCAATTGGTGAAAATAATGGATATCAATATTTGATTGAATATTATGATATAAAACAATCAGGTAATTTTAATGATTCTTTAATTGAAATTGTTTCACCACCAGAAACAAATAATATTAAATTTGGAGCAATAGGGATAAAAATACCAACTGAATTAAAAAATTAATTATTATTAATATTATAAATTTTTTTAATAATTTCTGAAAAATTTAAAAAATTTCTACTTTTTGAAGTAATTTTTAAACATTTATTATCATTATTTAAAAAATTGATAATTTTCTGTTCATTAATTCTTTTTCCAACAGCATCGTTTTTTAAAATATATTCATTGATTAATTTTTCTTCTAACTGAGATTTAGTTAATCCTCCGCAACTATTTTTTTGATTATTTTTTAATGTATTTAAAATATACATTGTTACTGATCTTTCAAAAGTTACAGGAAAAACAACAAAAAAAACTAAATGAAGCGAAAAAATAAAAATCAAAGCTGAAAATAATAATTCAAAATGATAATTTTTTTTAATACTAAAAAAGAAAAAAATAATAAAAATAAATAAAAAACTAATTAATAAAATCATTAACCCTTTATAAAATAAAACTTGAGTAAAAATATTAAAAAAACTTAAGCGAAAAAACAAAAAAACAATAGTAGAATAAAGAATAAAAACAAAAAAATAAATTTTAAAAATTCTTTTAAATATACTTAAAAAATTATTCATTTAAAATTATTTGACATACTTTTAATATGATTTTTTTAAAAAAAATATTTCCATTTTTAATCATTATATCAATAAATATTATCTTATTTAAATATTCTCTCTATTTAAGAAAAGATAATTTTGGAAAACTTTATGGCGGTGACCATCATTTTTTAACTGGTTCAACAATAAAATTTACTAAAAATTGGTATTATGAAGGTCCGAAAAATATATATTTTGCTATGCTTGAAAATCCAAAAAGCATTGAATTTAAAACTCTTCAAGATAGACTACCTTATGTATCTTATCCACCAGGTGCTATTATTCCAATTTACTTAATAAGCATTATCTTAAAACAGGAACCATCAACAAATATTGTTATGAGTTATAATTTATTTAATCATTTCTTTATTTCATTAACTTTATCTTTAATTTCTTACTTCTTAATAAGAAGTTTAAATATCTCTAATTTTTTTTCAGTTTTTTTCTCGTTAATTCCAATTATTCTATCTTTATTTACAGTTGGTCCATTTTATTTTCTTCAAAATATATATTTTTCTGATCAAGCAGTAATTTTACCTATTTTATTAGTGATTTTATTAGAAATTATTAATGATAAATACAAAAAATCTTATATCAACTATATACAATTTATCTTTCTAACATATGCTACTTTTACAGATTGATATGCTTATTTTTTGATATTAGGTCTATTAATAAAAAAAATATTTATTGATAAAAACTATAAACCTATATTTTTATTAGTCATAAGTGGATTAATACCAATATTTTTTTTAATATGGCAAATATTAAAACTCCAAGCTTTTAGTATTTTAATTGAAAGATTTATTACAAGAACTGGGTTTGGAAATACTTTAGATGATAAAAAAAGTTTTGTTATTACTTTTTGGTTATCTCATTTTAGAATTAATTTTGGCGAAATAGGAGTATTTTTGTTTTTTAATTCTGTAATATACCTTTGTTTATTATTTTATTTTTTCAAAATAAAAAATAAAATCTTTTTTTACTATTTATCTCTTTTTTTATTTTTACCTCTTGTTCAAATTTATTTTTTTAAAAATCACTCAATTGTTCATGATTTTTCTACTTTAAAATTTATTTTACCAATCTCACTTATTCCCTTTACCTTTTTACCAATTTCCACCTTTAAAACATTAATAACCAATAAAGAAAACAAAATTTTTATAATAATAGCCTCTTTATTTACCTTTTCATTCATTCTTTTAATTAAAATGAAAACTTTATATTATGGAAAAGATTTAAAAAACATTAGTCAGGCGATTTTTTATAGCCTAACAATTATTAATCCATTAATTATTTATTTAATAATTAAAAATAAAAAATATTTTCTTACAATTTTGTTCTTAACAAATTTCTTGTTAGCTTTATCTTATGTAAAAACTAATTTTCCTCTTAAAAATTTCCAATTTAAAGCTAAACAAGATATGCCTTACGAACTAATTGGTAATTCAATTAAAAACTGCACTAAATTTAACGATATTGTATTTTCCTTTGAAATTGATATTCCTGATAGACCAACAATTTTAATATCTCAATCTATGAAAAGAGTATATAAAATAAAATCATTAAAAGATATAAAAAATAAAGTAAAAAATATAAAAGAAGTTTTTAATATTAAAATTTTTTATCTTCAAAAACCAAATAAAAAAAACTATCCTTTTGTAAAAAATATTGGTTTTTATAATTGTTCTAATTATTATTATTCAACTTTATCTCTTGAATCTCTCAATAAAATACTTAATCAAAAATAAGACTAATAAAGTATAAAAATATAATAAAATCTTAAATTGTAAAAAAGAATAACCTAATAAATTAACTAGAGGATTTAAAAATATTAAAAGAAAAATTAAAATTAATAAATTATAAATATTAAAAATAAAAAAACTAATGCTTAACAAAATACCAAAAATAAATACATATATATTTCTTATAAAAAATAAATCAATAAATAGTCCTAGAAATAAAATTAATTTGTAAAAATTACTATTTTTATAGAAAAAATTGAGTAAATAAAATAAAAATGGCACAAAACTAATTAATGTAATAAATAAAAAATCAGTTACCTGTAAATGATTCAAAAATTTTTTAAATAAAAAAGATAATAATTTTATTTTGTTTTTAACTAACTCAGATTTTTCAAATTTGTATTTAATAACAACTGAAGGAAATCTTTGTCTTACTCCTAAACCTTCCTCATAATTAGCGACTAATGACTCTATTTCAAATACATAAGTTTTTCCTTTACTATTTTCAATAATTGGAAAACCAAAAGAAAAATACTCAAAATCTACAAACTGATTTGCCCAATATTTATTTTGAAAATACCAATCTTTTTTATTTTTTTCTTTGATTCTAAAAATAACATCATCCCATGTCTTATAATAAGGATCAAAGGCAATTGCTATTATTCCTAAATTATTTTCTTTTGCTTGAAATTCACCAATGATTTTTTCACCTTTTTTAAAGGATTTTTAAAATTATTTCTAAAAATTTTTTTATCATAAAAATAAGATAAAGTTGAAAAACTTAAATCACTTTTTAATAAAAAATAAAATACTAACCCTAAAAAAATTGCAAAAAAAGACTGGGTAGAATAAAATATTTAATAATTTTTCTTAGCATATTTTTTTATATTTTACTTTAAATTTAAATAAATTTCATATATACTACCTATAAAATGAATAATATTACTGGTCTAATATATACGGCGAAAAATGATAATAATATTGGAGAATGTATAAAATCAGTTAAATTGTTAACTGATAATATTATCTTAGTCTATCCTGATTCAAAAATAGTTGAGACGGTCAGAGAAAAAGGTATAAAAATGGCTAAAACTGACTGGGTATTAATTTTAGATGCTGATGAAAGAATTACTCAAGAATTAGCTGAAGAAATAAAAAAAATAATTAATGAAAAAAATCAAAATTTTGCTGGTTATAAAATTCCTCGAAAAAATATTTTCTCTAAAACTAAATGGTTAAAATATGGAGGTTGGTGGCCTGATTACCAAACAAGACTTATTAACAAAAAATATTTTGTCACTTGGCCAAAACAAATTCATTCAACTCCCATTATTAAAGGTAAAATTGGTTTTTTAAAACATCCTCTTCTCCATTTTTTTCACGGAGATTTAGAAAAAATGGTTGAAAAAACCGCAATTTTTGAAGATATAGAATCTGATCTTTTGTATCATGCTAAAAAAAATGCTAATACGATAATTTTTTTCAGAAAATTTTTTGGAGAACTTTATCGACGACTGATAAAAAAATTTGGTTTTTTAGATGGTAAAATTGGCATAATTGAATCTATTTATCAAGCTTTTTCAAAAACAATTACTTATTTGTTTTTATATGAAAAAAACAAAATTAGTAAAAATCGGTCTTTATAATCCTTTTTTAGACACTTTGGGCGGTGGTGAAAAACATATTTTTTTAATAATTAATGGTTTATGTGAAATTTTTTCAGAAAAAAAAATTAATGTTAAAGTAATATTTTTTTGGCAAAAAAATATATTAAAAAAAATTCTTGAAAGATTTGATTTTTCATTTATTAAAAATATCGAGTTTTTCACACCATTAAATCAACTATCAACAATAGAAACTTTAAAAGTTTTAAAACAATTTGATTATTTTTTTTATGTCACTGATGGCAGTTATTTTTTTTCAACTGCTAAAAAAAATTACATTTTTTCAATGATTCCTGATAAAAAACTTTATCAAATGAATTTTTTAAACAAGCTAAAACTTTTAAACTATCAATTTATCTCTAACTCAAGATACACTTCTTTTTGGCTTAATCAATGGAAAATCAAAAATATTGTCATTGAACCATATATTGAAGAAAAATTTTATTATCAAAATGAAAAAAAAGAAAAAATTATCCTTTCTGTTGGTCGCTTTTTTCCTCATCTTCATAGTAAAAATCAACAAAAAATTATTAATACTTTCTTAAACTTAAAAAAAACAAATAAACTATTTTCCTCATATCAACTAGTTTTAGCTGGTGGATTAAAAGATGAAGATAAAAACTATTTTAAAAGTTTAAAAAAAATTGTTAAAAATGATCAATCAATTATTTTTTTACCAAATATAAAAACTAATAAATTAATAAATCTTTATAAAAAATCTAAATATTTTTGGCATTTTACTGGTTTAGGAGTAAACGAAAATAAAAACCCAGAAATGGTAGAACATTTTGGTATTGCTTCACTTGAAGCAATGGTCGCTGGATGTCTCACTTTTTGTCATAATTCAGGCGGACCAAAAATAATATTAAAAAATAAATTTTCAGAATTTCTTTTTAACAATGAAGATGATTTAATAAAAAAAATGATTTTTATTGAAAAAAATTTATCTTTACAAAACAAACTTAAAAATAAAGCTATTTTAATGGTTAAAAACAATTTTAATTATAAAAACTTTAAAAATAAAATAAATCTTATTTTATGATAGAATACCTTTATGAAAACTTTACCAATTTCAATTATCATTCCTGTTTATAAAAACTACGAAATGTTTTATAAATATTTAGAAATAAATAAAAAATTTATTAGTGATTGTGAAGTAATTATAATGAATGACTATCCTTTTGAAAATATTACTAAAAAAACAAAAGAGATTTTAAAAACTGCTAAAGTTTTCAACAATAAAAAAAATTTAGGCTTTGCTGTAAATGTAAATAAAGGAGTTAAAAAAGCAACAAAAAAAATATGTTTTTTTAATGAACTCTGATGTTGTTTTACGTGATGATAGCTTCAAAAAAGCTATCGATCATTTCAAAAAAAACAAAAAATTATTTGCCGTTGGTTTTTCTCAAATTGAAAAAGATGGTAAAATTGTTGGCGCAAATACTTGTTATTTTAAAAACGGTTTTATTAATCACTCTCATAAAAAAATTAGTGATAAAAAAATAGAAAAAATTTTTTGGGCAGAAGGAGGAGCGTCGATTTTTAGGCGAGATTTATTTTTAAAACTTGGATCTTTGGATGAACTTTTTAATCCTTTTTATTGGGAAGATATTGATCTTTCATATCGCGCTTGGAAATCTGGTTATCAAGTAATTTTTGATCCAAATATTTTAGTTGAACACCATCACGAATCAACAATTGGAAAGTATTTTCAACAACAAAAAATTTTAAGAACTGCTTTTCGCAATCAACTGTATTTTCATTGGAAAAATTTAACTGATAAAGAATTTTTAATAAAACATTTAATTAATTTACCAAAACAAATTTTTCGTCCAGGATTTTTTGACGCTTTATTAAATCTTCCAAAAATTTTAAAATTAAGAAAAAAAGTAACTAAATTATTTAAAAAAACTGATAAAGAAATCATCAATCAATTTAATTATGATTAAAAAAAAAATTATCAATAATAATATTAATTATTATTGCATTTTTTTCCACTAATCTTTTTCTTTTTAAATTAACCGCCTCTCCTCCATCTTTAAATGCCGATGAAGCTACTAATGCTTATGATGCTTATTCAATTTTAAAAACAGGCAAAGATCAATATGGAAATTTTTTACCGCTTAGATTTAAATCTTTTGGTGATTATAAACTACCTCTTCTTACTTATTTAGCTATACCTTGGATAAAATTTTTTGGTTTAAATGAATTAGCAATAAGACTTGTTAATTTACCTTTTGTTTTTTTATTTCCTTTTGTTGTTTATTTTTTAACACAAGAGCTATTTAGAAAAAAACTTATTAGTTTAATCGCCTCTTTTTTAATCGCTTTTGCTCCAGGATTACAACTTTTAAGTCGTCAAGCTCATGAAGGTTATTTGACAGCTTTTTTTTTAACAACTAGTTTTTATTTTTTTGTTAAATTTTTAAAAACCAAAAACATTATTCATTATTCATTATTCATTATTATTTTTTTATTATCTTTATTTGGATATCATTCAACACGAATTTGGATTGGATTTTTTCTTATTTGGATAATCTATTTTATCTACAGAAAAAAGTTTAATCTAAAATATTTATTATTATTTTTAACAATAATTTTCATTTTTTCAATCACTGATATTTTATACAAACCAACAAGAATTTCTAATTTACTTTTTTTTAATAATGAAGGTTTTGTAAGTAAAACTAAAGAATTACAAAATGAAGCAAAAAATAGATATTTATACAATGAATTTATTGTTGGAATTAAAGAAATTATTAATCAGTATTTAGTATATATATCACCTCAATTTTTGATTATTGAAGGCGATAAAAACTATCGTTTTGGCTTTCCTGGAGTTTCACCTATCACTTTAATTGAGTATATATTTTTATTTATTGGTTTTTATTTTTTATTTAAAAATAAAGAAAAATGGCGTTATTTTATCACAACAGCATTTTTTTTTGCACCTTTATCTGGTTCTTTAACATGGGCTGGACAATCAATTACTCGTACTATTTTTATTTTTATTCCATTATTAATAATCTCATCTTATGGCTTTTTTAATTTTATTAAAAAAAGAAATACTATCCTTCCCTTAATACTAACTACTTTCTACTTAATACTTTTATTTTATAGTTGGGAATTTTATCTATATCATTATCCAAAAAGAGCCATTGTTATCCGCAGTTGGCAAGCGGGATATAAAGAATTAGTAAACTATATAAAAGAAAATTACAATAAATTTAACAAATTTTACATTACTAAAAAAAATGGCCAACCATATATTTTTTTACTTTTTTACTTAAAATATCCTCCAGAAAAATATCAAAAAATTGCCCAATTAACACCTCCTGATCAATATGGTTTTGGTCAAGTAAAAGAGTTTGATAAGTTTTATTTTGATACTTGGCCAGTTAAAGAAAAAAATAATTATGTAATTATTGGTTTTCCTGATGATTTTGATTTAAAAACAGAAAAAAATCTTAAAGAAATAAAAATTGGTACAGAAACAATTTTTTTAATAAAAGAGGTTAAATAAAAACTAAGGCAATAATAATATTATAAAAAGCATGAATTAAAATTGGAGCAACTAAACTTTTTTGAAGTAAAAAAATTAATCCATTAATCATTGATAACAGTAAATCAGTTGTCATAAACATCAAAAGTAAATTACCAGTAATTTTTGGATTAGTAAACAAAATTGGTACATGTAAAAAGAAAAATAAAATACTTGAAAAAAAAGTTGTTGAATAAACATTTTTTGATTCATTATATAATTTTTTTAAAACAAACCCTCTTGATAAAATTTCTTCAGTTATTCCTGTTGCTAATGCAGTAATAATAATTAAAAATAATTTTTCCCAACCTGGAAAATTAGATATCAAAACAAATTTTTTTTCTCGAAAATAAAAAGATAAAATTGCGCTTAATAAAAATATTCCACCAATTACTAAACTATTAAAAACATCTTTTATAATAATTTTTGGTTTTAAATGAATATAAAGACTTTCTAAAATTGGTTTTTTATCAATATTTTTAATATAATAAAAAACTGGTAAAACAAAAATTAATGGCTTAGCAATAAATTCATCAAACCACTCAGGCATCCTAAAGTAATTCCTATAAAAAGCCCAAATAATTAAAATTACTGCCCAAAAATTTAAAGCTCTTTGGGTAGGAGTGATTTTGGCTTTTTTCATATCTTAATTATTCCAAAAAATCTTTTAATTTTCGAGCTCTGGTTGGATGTTTAAGTTTTCTTATTGCTTTAGCTTCAATTTGTCTTATTCTCTCACGAGTTACTTTAAATTCTTTTCCTACTTCCTCAAGCGTCTTTGGTTTCCCATCTTCAAGTCCAAATCTCATAATCAAAACTTTTTTTTCTCGTGGAGATAAAGTGTCTAAGACTTTATTTAAAGCATCTTTCAAAAGTTCTTTCGAAACCTTATCATACATTGTTGGTTGATTAGCATCAGCAACAAATTGCTCTAAAGTTGCTTCTTTATCATCACCAATTGGAGTTGATAATGATCTTGGTTGTTGAGAAATTTTAATTAAATTTTCTATCTCATCAACTGATAGTTGCATTTCTTTAGCAATCTCTTTTATTTTTGGTTCACGACCAAGCTTTTGAGTTAATTTTCTTTGAGTTTTATAAAATCTATTAATCTGATCAACCATATGAACAGGAATTCTAATTGTTCTTGATTGATCAGCAATGGCTCTTGTAATTGCTTGTCTTATCCACCAAGTAGCATAAGTTGAAAATTTAAATCCTCGTCGCCAATCATATTTTTCCACTCCACGAATCAATCCTTTATTACCTTCCTGAATTAAATCTAAAAAAGATAGTCTCCTACCTAAATATTTTTTGGCAATTGAAACAACCAACCTCAAATTGGCTTTAATTAATTTTTCCTTTGCTTCTTCATCTCCTTTTTCATATCTTTTTGCTAATTCTATCTCTTCGTCAAAAGATAAAAGAGGTGTTTTTCCAATCTCTTTTAAATACATTTTTATCGGATCAAGCGATTCACCATGTTTTAACACCACTAACTGTTCTAATTCTTTTTCTATTTCTTCAACTGATTTTTTTGCTTCATATTCCTCTCTTGTTGAAATAGTCTCAAAAATATCTATTCCTTGCTTTAAGGCCTCATCAAAAAAATTATCAATTTCCTCAATATGTTTTTCTGGTTCAGAATAAACTAAAAGAATATCGTCTTGAACTAAAAATCCATCTTCTTTTCCTTGTTTAAGAAGGTCTGTTAAAGTTTTTGGTAGAGTTGGCTTATTCATAAGTGTAATTCTACTATTAACTTAATAATTTTTCTACTTCTTTTAATTTTTTATTTAATTCTAATAATTTTTCTTTATTATTATCATCACCTTCAAGTAATTTTTTTATTTGTCTTTTAAGAGAATTTTTTTTAATTTCTGTTAATAATTTTTTAAAATCTTT
This sequence comes from Patescibacteria group bacterium, assembly GCA_026004455.1. Lineage (GTDB taxonomy): Bacteria > Patescibacteriota > Microgenomatia > UBA1406 > GWC2-37-13 > GWC2-37-13. The sequence continues at coordinate 137,444 of BPJE01000001.1, forward strand.
ATTAGTTAATGATTCCTCAACTGAAGCAAAAAGATATAACTCATCAAATACAGCCCTTAACTCTTGTGATAATTTTGAAATAAACTGATTTAGATCCAATTTATTTTTGTTATTTTTCTCCTCTAAAAAAATTTCTACGATTTTCTTATATGATGGTTGTTGAAAATCATCGCAGTTTAAAAAATTAAAAACTTGCTCTGCTAATAAAAACGGATTATCTGATTGAAAAATATAACTTAATAAATATTTTTCCAAAATTAACTCTCGATCTTGTTTTGTTGTTTTTTGAGAAAATTTTAATTTTGTGATTTCTTGTTGTTTTTTATTTTTTTTAATAATTTTTAACATCATTTCAATGCTTTCTTGAGTAACATTTAAAACAGTGGCTAATTTTTTTACATAATAAGACCTAATAATTGGATTAAGAATCTTTTCAATAAAAGGTAAAACAAAATCAGCAATCTTTTTTTTATCAAAAGAAGTATCTTCTGGATATTTTTTCTTTGCAACATCAATTAAAAAATCATAAACTGGAATTGGTTTTTTAATTTGTTTTTTAAAATTTTTTAAATCTAATCTTACTGCCTCATCTGGATCTTTACCTGAAGCTAAAGAAACAACTCTTATATCAAACTCTAATCTTTCTGCCTCCTCAATACTTCTTTTTGTTGACTCAATTCCTGCCTCATCCATATCCAACATCAAAGTAATTCTGTCTGTATATCTTTTTAAAAGTAATAATTGCTCATTTGTTAAAGCTGTCCCTTTTATAGCAACAAAATTAGTAAAACCATACTGATATGGACTAATCACATCAAACTCACCTTCAACTAGATAAACATTATTTTCTTTTTTTATTGTTTCTTTTGCTAAATTTATTCCAAACAAAGTTTCTCTTTTATGATAAATTGGTGTTTCTGGAGAGTTAATATATTTTGCTTCTTTTTTATCATTATCTAAAATTCTTCCTGAAAAACCAACGATTAATCCTCGACTATCTTTTATTGGAAAAATTAATCTACCTCTAAACCTATCATAATAATTACCATTTTCGTTTTTAACTAACAAACCATTTTCAAACATCTCCTCTTCAGTAAATTTTTTCTTTTTTAAAAAATTTTTTAAAGAATCCCAAGAATTTGGTGCATAACCTAATTGAAAAGCTTTAATTGTTGGTTCTTTAATTTGTCTTGATTTTAAATAATCAAATGCTTTTTGACCATATTTTTGATTTTTTAAAATATATGAAAAAAATTCTGCCGCCAATAAATTCATATTGATAAATCTTTCTTTTTTCTTCCAAACTTTATCTTCAAAACTGATTTTTTTTAAAGTAACACCAGTTTTTTGAGCTAATTCTTTTAAAGCCTCATAAAAAGTAATATTTTCCCATTTCATTAAAAACTTAATCAGATCTCCTCCTTCATTACATGCTCCAAAACAATGCCAAATCTGTCTATCTGGAGAAACAATAAAAGAAGGAGTTTTTTCTTGATGAAAAGGACAAAGAGCTTTAAAATTACGACCTGCTTTTTTTAAAGTAATAAAACTTCCAATAAAATCAACAATATCAATTCTCTTTTTTACCTCCTCAACCGAATTATCCATACCTATATTTTAGCATTATGATAAGGAAAATAATAATAAATAAACAAATAATAAATTTTTAATCAATAATTAAAAAAACTCAAAGTTTAAATGTCAAATGTCAAAACTAAAACTAAAAACTTAAAACTACATTTTTTTGTCATCCCAACCTTGAGTCGTGTATCCAGGAAAAAATGGATTCCTGGTCAAGCCAGGAATGACAGTATTTTCTTTATTTCTTTTTTTCATTTTTCATTTTGACTTTTGACTTTTGAATTTTGAATTATTAATTATATTTGATATTTTATATTTGATATTTTATATTTAATATATATGATCTATCTTTATTTAAGTACTAATATTATTAAGGTTCTTCAATTAAAAAAAACCTTATTAAAACAAGAAGAGGTGGTTTTTTTTGAAAAAAGTTATGAAACTAATCTTCTTGAAAAAGATAAACCAGTTAATATCGATCTTTTAGCTTCAGCTATCAAAGAAGTAATCTCAAATTTAAATCAAAAAAAAATTAATGACAATCAAGTAATCTTAATTTTACCTCAAGAGACTTTTTATTTTTTCAGAACTGAAATACCATCTGATATTGCTCCAACTGCTATTCATTCATTTATTAATGACAAAGCTTCAGCAGTTTTACCAATTATGCCTGAAGAATTAATCTTTGATTATTATATTAAAGATAATAATAATCAAAAAATTGTTAACTTTTTTGGCTTAAAAAAAGAAAATTTTTCTCTTTTTCAACAAGCTTTTTCTTTAATTGATTTAAAAATAGTAAATATTATCCCGGAAACATTAACTTATTACAAACTTTTTGAGAAAACTTTAAGAACGGACAAAAAAGAAAATATCTTATACATAAATTTAGAAAAAAATTATTTTTATGGATATTTATATGACAATTTTGGATTAATTAATAGCGAAAAGATTTTTCAAAGAACTGAAAAAGAAGACGAATATGTGATCAATATAAAAAAAATTATCTCTCAAATTGAAGAAAATAAAATTAAAATTAATCGTTTGATTTTATCAGGGTCTCAGTCTGAAAATATAAGACAAGATACATTTACAAAAGATGTTGGTGTTTGGACAAATCCTTTAAAAAGAATTGTTCCTAATTTTTATGATAACTATATCAAAATGTTAATTGTTGATAAAGATAAAATTTTTCCAGTATTAGTCTATGACTCTTGTTTTGGTGGTTTTATTTTTGAAAAAGAAGAAAAATTTTCGCTTTTAAAAAATAATTATTTAAAATTTGAAAAAAAATCATTAAATTTTGAAAAATCAAAACTACCAAAAAAAGAAATATTATTATTTTTAAGTTCTTTCATTATTTCCTTTGTTTTATTTTATTTGCTAACAAATCTTAGTCATATTAAATCACCTATTTCTTTTGTTAAAACTACTCCCACTCCTAGCCCCTCACCTTTACCATCACTAACACCAACCCCCACCTTTAAAAAAGAAGATTTAAAAATTCAGGTCTTAAATGGTTCAGGAATTGCTGGAAAAGCCTCAGAAATGAAAAATATTTTGAAGAAAAAAGGCTATGGAGAAATTATCACTGGAAATGCTGATAATTTTGATTATAAAATCACTGAAATTCAAGTTAAAAAAGATAAAATTGCCGCTTCTAATATGATTAAAGATGATTTAAAAGATTATCTATCAACTTTTAAAGAAACTATTCTTGATGACCAAAAAACACCCGATGTCATCATCATCATTGGTACTGATTTTAAATAAAATCTTCTTCTTTGATATAATAAAAAGAATAATTTTATGGAAAAAGAGGAATTAGAAAAAAAATTAACAGCCATTTTAGAAAAAGCTAATATCCAAGAAAAAAAAGAGTTAATTCTATCTTTAGAACAACAAACTCAAACTAATGATTTTTGGCAAGATCCAAAACAAGCTGCTGAAACTATGAAAAAACTTAATGATTTGAAAAAAGAAGTAGATGATCTTGAGATGATGCAACTTTTATATGAAGAAAATCAGTATGATGAATTAATAAACCTCATTAAAAAATACGAAGTTCTTCTATTTTTATCTGGACCATATGATAAAGGTGGTGCAATTTTTTCTATTCATGCTGGTCAAGGCGGTACTGAAGCCATGGATTGGTCAAATATGCTTTTTCGAATGTATACTCGTTATTTTGAAAAAAAAGGTTGGCAGTTTGATGAAGTTGATCGAGTTGCCGGTGAGGAAGCTGGTATTAAAAGCTCAACTATAAATGTTATCGATAATTTTGCTTATGGTCATCTTAAAGCTGAAGCTGGTGTTCATCGACTTGTTCGTCAATCACCTTTTAATGCCGATAAACTTCGTCAAACATCTTTTGCTTTAGTTGAGGTATTGCCAATTATTGAAGGTAAAGAAATTGAGATAAAAGAGGAGGATTTAGAATGGCAATTTTTTAGATCAGGTGGTCATGGCGGACAAAATGTTAATAAAGTTGCCACTGCTGTCCGACTTATTCATAAACCAACAGGAATTGTTGTCACTTCTCAAAGCGAAAGATATCAAGGAGCTAATCGAGAAACTGCTTTAAAAATCTTAAAAGGAAAACTTTGGCAAATGGAGGAAGAAAAAAAACAAAAAACTATCTCTAATTTTAAAACTGGAGTAATTGCTTCTTGGGGAAGACAAATAAGAAGCTACGTTCTACATCCATATAAACTTATAAAAGACTTAAGAACTGATTATGAAGAAACTAATGTTGATAAGGTTTTAGATGGTGATATTGATGAATTTATTGAAGCTTATTTAAAATCTCAAAAATAATTTTTTTATTTGCTATTTTTTTTATAAATTGTTATTCTAAATAATATGGAAAATAATAATTTAATTCATCGTTTAGATAAAAATTCTGAAAAAACTGGGGTTAGTTATGGTGCTTTTTTTGTTTTTGTCGCTATTTCTGTCATTTTAGGAACAATTCTTGGTTTTTTAATTACTAAATTAACAAAAACAAAAACAATCACTATCGCTCAAAAATCAGAAAAAGCTGTTGGTGTTGTTGATAAAAAGACATTTAAAGATAAAGCTGAAGGCATACTTCGTGAAGGTGGAATTGATGGTGAAGGAAATTTTCATTTAGAGCGCCCAGGAGGAGAATCACAAAATGTTTATTTAACCTCAACCACTGTTGATTTATCTTTATATGTTGGAAAAAAAGTCAGAGTTTGGGGAAAAACATTTTCCGGTGAAAAAGCTGGTTGGCTTATGGATGTTGGATTAGTTGAAATCTTAAAATAATGATAATCTTTGATAAAGTCACAAAAAAATTTCCTTTAGGTAATTTTGCTCTTAATGATGTTTCTTTTGAAATAGAAAATAATGATTTTGTTTTTTTAGTTGGACCATCAGGAGCAGGAAAAACTACTATTATTAAACTAATTATTAGAGAAATTATTCCATCTTCTGGAACAGTTATTATTGATGATTTTGATATTTCTTCTTCAAGCTTCAAAAACACAAGTCAATTAAGACAAAAAATTGGTGTGGTTTTTCAAGATTTTAAAATTCTTTTTGATAAAAATGTTTTTGAAAATGTTGCTTTAAGCTGTCAAATAAAAAAGATTAAAACTTCAGAGATAAAAGAAAAAGTCAAAAAAGCCCTTGATCTTGTTGGACTGTTAAAAAAAGAAAAAGTTTTTCCAATTCAACTTTCAGCTGGAGAGCTACAAAGAGTAGCAATTGCCCGAGCAATCGTTGATGATAGAAAATATCTTTTGGCTGATGAACCAACTGGCAATCTTGACCCAAAAACCAGTTGGGAAATCATGAAAATTTTTAAAAAACTTGAAGGAAAAAAAACTATTATTATTGCCACTCACAATAATGATATTGTTAATAGTTTTCAAAAAAGAGTAATTACTTTAAAAGAAGGAAAAATTATTAAAGATCAAAGGAAAGGAAGTTATCAAATATGAAAGAAATCATTAAATCAATAAAAAGAACACCATATCAATCTTTAACTGGTTTCTTAGTCTTATTTTTTAGTTTATTTTTATCTTTGATAATTTTATCTTCTTTAAGTTTTGTTAATGGGCTTCTTAATTATCTGGAAACTATACCCCAAGTTACTGTCTATTTTCAACCTAAAACTCCTGAAAATAATATTTTTAAAATACGAGATGAATTATCACAGTCAGGAAAAACTTTATCAATAAAATATATTTCTCAAAACGAAGCTTTTAATATCTATAAAAATTTAAATAAAGATAATCCCTTGCTTTTGGAAATGGTTTCGGCTGATATTCTACCTCCTTCTCTTGAAATTTATGCTAAAAAACCAATATATTTACCAGAAATTGCTGAATATTTAAAAAAACAACCTGATGTTGATGAGGTTCAATTTCAAAAAGATATAGTTGATAAATTATTAAATCTAACTAATATTTTAAGAAAAACAAGCTTTGTCTTTTTTGGATATTTGATATTAATGTCAGTTGTCGTTTTGACAACAACTATTTCTTTTAAAATTGCTTTAAAAAAAGATGAGATCGAACTTTTAAAACTTCTTGGAGCTACTAACTCTTATATCAGAAAACCATATCTTAAAGAAAGTTTATTTTTAGCATCAGTAGCCGCTAGTTTATCTTTTTTGATTTTGCTTGGATTATATTTTTATATTGTTCCTTTTTTAAATAATTATTTTAGTGGTATTTCTCAATTATATCTTGATCTTAACTTTATAAAACTTCAAGTTTGGCCATTTGATCTAGTATTTTTTGGTATTTTATATTTAATCACTTTAATATTTGCTTGGTTAATCGCTTATCTTTCTTCTTATCTTGCCACCAATAAATATTTAAAAGTATAATAAAATTGATGCTTAAAAAAATTTTTTTGTTAAATTTTGCTATAATTTTTATACTATCCTTTTTTATTACTCAATCATTATATGCTCAACAGTCTGATATTGAGCAAAAAATAAAAGAGTATGAAAGTAAACTAACAGAAATCAGACAGCAAAAAAACACTCTTTCCTCTCAAATTCAATATATGGATACACAAATATATTTAACTGGTCTTAAAATTCAACAAACTGAAGAAAAAATAAAAACTTTATCAAAAGAAATTGATACTTTAGAAACAAAAATTGAAGGATTAGATGATTCTTTAAACTATTTATCAAAAATACTTTTAAATAAAATTGTTCAAAGTTATAAACAAAAAAGAATTACTTTTTTAGATCTTTTGATAGATGTTCAAAATGCTGAAGATCTTATAAAAAAATTAAAATATATTAACTCTGTAAGAAATACAAATCAAAAACTGCTTATTCAAGTTCAACAAACAAAAATAAATTTTGAAGAACAAAAAAATCTTCGTGAACAAAAGAAAAAGGAATTAGATGAATTAAAAATAACTCTATCTAATCAACAAAAAGATCTTAATAATCAAAAATTAGCTAAACAAAAATTATTGATTGAAACACAAAACAATGAAACAATTTATCAAAATCTTTTAGCAAAAGCTCAAGCAGAATATGCTGCTATTAAAGGAATAATTGCTGGAGGCGGTATAGAAACTAAAATAAAAGATGTTAAAAAAGGAGATTTAATCGCAACAATAATTCCTGGACCTTCATGTAATTCTTCAGGTAGTCATCTTCATTTTATGGTCAAAGAAAATGACTCTGTACAAAATCCTTTTAATTATCTTAAAAATATTGATTTTAAAGACTATTCTGGAGGCGATCTCTGGAATCCTTCTGGCTCTTGGGATTGGCCAATTCAACCACCAATTGAATTTAATCAAGGTTATGGTTATACCTGGGCTATCAGAAATACTTGGGTGGGAAATATTTATAACTTTCATAATGGAATTGATATTTTTGGTTCATCTTACAATGTGTATGCTGTTGAAGATGGTACTTTATACAGAGGTAGTTATTCTGTTGGTTGTGCTTTATTATATGTAAAACTTGTTCATAAAAATTCTAACATATCAACCTATTATCTTCACACTTATCCAATTAATTAATAATAAATTTAGATTAGTAAAACAATCTAAAAACTTTATTTTGTAGGTTATAATCCATTGACGAATTAAGCGACTTTGTTATTTAATAAAAAATAAAATGTCTTGCTTAAGATTTTTCATCATTATAATCATCTTTTTTTTATTTTTTTCTTTTCCTGTCAGAGCAAAAATTTTAATCAATGAATTTCTTATTGAACCCCAACCCCAACAAGTAGAAATAATAAATACCGGATCAGAAAGCGCTAATTTAAAAAATTGGTTAATTGATGATGATGGTGGTTCATCAGCAACTTACCTAATTAATGAAGACACAATTATTTATCCAAATAGTTGTTTAGTTTTTTCTTCAAATTTTTATTTAAATACAAAATCAGCTGATACAATCAGACTTTTTGATAATCAAAACAACCTTATTGATTTTTTTTCTTATAAATCAAGTTCGGGATCTGGGATATCATATCAAAGAATCCCTGATGGTGAAAATAATTGGGCAACTGGAGAAGCAACTCTTGGGCTTTTTAATCAAACAAAAACACCTTGTTTGATCCTACCTACTCCAACAATTACCCCTACTCTTTTTCCAACACTTAGTTTAACACCAACAATATTATTAATAATTACCAATACACCAACACCAACATCATCGCCAACTTTATCACTAATATCTTATGATAATATTTTTATTTCTGAGGCAATGGTTTATCCTGATAATAATGAAAAAGAATGGATAGAGATTTTTAATGATAATGATTTTAATGTCAATTTAGTTAACTGGTATATTGACGATCAAGAAAGCTCTGGTTCATCTGCTAAATCATTTTCTCTTGAAATCCCAGCTAAAAGTTATAAAGCAATTATCTTATCAACTAATATTTTTAATAACTCTGGTGATAGTGTTAGACTACTTGATTTTAATAAAAATCTCAAAGATAGTTTTGAATATGGCAGTTCTTTAAAAAATAAAACTTGGGGCAGAATTGATTTTGAAAGCGATAATGTTTGTTTGCAAGAACCTTCATTTGAACAAAAAAATAATCCTTGTTTAGAAAATCAACCCACCTTAATAATTACACCAACACTTTCATTAATAAAAGAAAACTCTCAATCAAAATCAATTAACTCATCAATTAATCAATCGTCAATAAAAAAAATGCCTTTAAGAAACAATAATTTATTAATCTCACATAATACTTTTGAACAACAATCAGAAATTTTAGGAATCTCAACTAATAAAAAAACAAATAAAACCAAAAAAAATATCACTAATTTTTTAATCATCAACTCAATTTTTTACACTTTTTTGACAGAATTGTTTATTTTAATTAAAATAAAAATAAAATATGGAAAAATTAAAAAGTTTTTTTTATCATTTATTTATTCCTAATGAAAAAAATAATTATCGCGCTAAATCAATTCAAATAGACTTTCTTTCAATTTATCTAATATTGGCGGTAATTCTTACCTTTAGTTTCAAAAAATTTAACCTAACTAATGTTTTAGGTTTTGCTACTGATATTACAGTAGAAAAACTTTATCAACTAACTAATCTTGAAAGAGAAAAAAAAGGTTTAAATAAGTTAAATTACAATGAAAAACTTTCTCAAGCTGCTTATAAAAAAGCTCAAGATATGTTCTCTAAAAATTATTGGGCGCATTTTTCACCTCAAGGAGACACTCCTTGGCAGTTTATTTTAGATAGTGGATATCAATATGAATATGCTGGAGAAAATTTAGCAAAAAATTTTTTATTTAGTGATGGCGTTATTTCTGCTTGGATGAACTCACCTGCTCATCGAGATAACATCTTAAAAAAAGAATACACTGATGTTGGTTTTGCTATTGTTAATGGAGTCTTAAATGGAGAAGAAACAACTTTAGTTGTCCAAATGTTTGGTAAACCTTTAAATGCCTCTTTAACAAAAGAAGTTCAATCTAATGAAAAAACTGTTAATACCTCAAATTTAAAAGAAAATAATGTTAATAATTTACAAAAACCAGTTATTCTCTCACAAAATACAAAGAAAAATAGCAACTTTAATCTTTATAAATTAACCTTAAATGCAGAAACAATATTTTTTATATTTCTTATTTTATCATTAATCATTGATTTTTATTTTGTTGAAAAGCTAGAAATTATTAGATTTGAGGGAAAAAATTTAGCTCATTTTATTTTTATATTTTTTGTTCTTTTAAGTTTATTAATTATAAGTAAAGGCGCAATTATTTAAAATATGAAAAGACTATTTGTTTATTTAAAAAAAGAGTTTAAAAATCATTCTTTTGATTATTTACTTTTAATTACTGCCGGTGTTTTTTTTCTTATTGGTCTAAATATTTTTAAAGGTGAAAGATTAATTGAATTTATTATTCTTTTAGCATTTTCAAGTTTTTATATTATTTGGGGAGTATATCATCATCTAAGCAAAGATTCATTAAGATTGAAAATTGCTCTTGAATATATTCTCATTGGATTTTTAGTTTTATATTTGGTAAAATTATTATTAATACCATGAAAGGAATAATTTTAGCTGGCGGATTAGCCACAAGACTTAGACCTCTTACTTGGGTAACTAATAAACATCTTCTTCCAATTTATAACAAACCAATGATTTATTATCCAATCATGGCTATGAAAAAAGCTGGTATAACTGATGTTTTAATCTCTACTTCTCCTGATCATGCTGGAGATTTCGCTGAACTTTTGAAAGATGGCAGTGAATTTGGATTAAAATTTTATTATTCAATCCAAAGCAATCCTAAAGGAGGTATTGCTAATGCAATAGGATTAGCAGAAAATTATGCGAGAGGAGATAAAATTTTGGTAATTTTAGGAGACAATATCTTTGGATATAATTTAAAAAAAGATGTTGAAGAATTTATAAATAAAAAAAAAGGCGCAATAATATATGGTGTTAAAATAAAAAATAATTTTAAACAATACGGAATAATTCAATTAGATAAAAAAAATAATGTTTTATCCATAGAAGAAAAACCAGAAAATCCAAAATCTGATATTGCTCAAATTGGTATTTATATGTATGATGAAAGGGTTTTTGATTTTATAAAAAAGCTTAAACCATCAGATCGAGGTGAATTAGAGGTTACAGATTTAAACAATCTTTATCTTAAAGAAAAAACATTAACTTGTAAAATTATTGATTGGTGGATTGATGCTGGCACATCTCATGATGAACTTTTAAGAGCTAACAATTTAGCTGCTGAAAAAATTTATAATCACGAGCTTGAATAAAATGGATACTACCCAACTCTTATTAATAATAATTATTACTATTACTACATTGTTAATGATTATTATTGGTATTCAATTAATATTTTTAATAAAAGAAATTAGATCAACAATAAAAAAAATTGTTTATTTTATTGATGATAATAATATAAAAAATGATAAAATAAATAAACAAAATCACAAACATCTTATTGAAAAAAAACAAACAACTTTATATAATGTTTTAAACAAAATTAATTTTTTTTCACCTAAATCAAGCTTTAAATCAAAAAAATTATTTGTAAAAGAGAAAAAAATCATTTGACTTTAAAAAAAATATATAGTATGCTATAATAGTTTTTTTTAAACCCATAATTTATTTATGGGATTTTTCTTGTTAAGAAAAATATTAAGATAATTTTCTACCAATGGGCAAAACAAACAAACTTCACAAAAATCAAAAAAGGTCAATGTTTTTAGGAAAAAAAGATGATTTATTAGAAGAGATTAACCTTATTGATGTTCAAAAACAATCATGGAAAAACTTTATCGAAAAAGATTTAAAAGAAATCATTCAAGAATTTTTTCCAATTGATGATTATACTGGTAAAAAATTTACTCTTTTTTTTGAAGATATTTATTTTGGTGAACCTCGATACCCATTAGAATTATGCCTAAAGAAAAAATTAACCTATGATATGCCAGTTTATTTAAAACTTCGTCTTTTAAATAAAAAAATTGGTACTGAAAAAAAACAAGATGTCTACTTTTTTAATCTTCCTAAAATGACTGATCGAGGAACTTTTATTATTAATGGTATTGAAAGAGCGATTATTAATCAAATTGTTCGCTCACCTGGAGTCTATTTCACAGCAGAAATCGATAAAACTACTGGTTTAACTTTATATAATGCAGAAATTAGACCATATATTGGTGCTTGGATTGATATTACAATTAATAAAAATAATCTTATTGAGATGAAAGTAAATAAAAAAAGAAAGTTTTTAGCAACTACTTTTATAAAGATTTTTGATGGTGATGATGATGCAAAAATCTCTTCTTATTTTAATAATATTGATAAAGGTTTATTTGAAAAATATATATTACCAACCTTAAAAAAAGACCAAACAAAAACAAAAGATGAAGCTATTTTAGAAATGTATAGAAAAATTAAACCAGGAGAACCTTTAATTCTTGAAAATGCTTATGAAACTATTAATAATTTATTTTTTGACTACCATAGATACTCACTAGCTGATTTTGGTAGATATAAAATTAACAAAAAATTAGGCATTAATTTAGAAATCAATAAAGAAAATCGTCTTTTAACAAAAACTGATATTATTGAAACTATTAAATATTTAGTTAATTTAACTAATGGTATTGGTGAGTTTGATGATATTGATCATTTAGGAAATAGAAGAATTAGAACTGTAGGAGAACTTGTTGGTATGTATGGAATAAGAGTTGGAATGGTAAGAGTAACAAGAGAGGTTAAAGAAAGAATGAGTTTAGTAACTAGTGATTCAAATGTTTCTCCTTCGCAAGTAGTTAACTCTAAACCTTTAATTGTTGCTATAAATTCTTTTTATCGAACTAGTCAATTATCAACTATCGTTGACCAAACTAATCCTTTAGCTGAACTTGATAATTTAAGAAGAATTACTGTTGGTGGTCCAGGAGGTATTGAAAAAGAAAGAGCTTCGTTTTCAATCCGTGATATTTCTTCATCTCAATATGGAAGAATTTGTCCAATAAGAAGCCCTGAGGGACCAAATATTGGTGTTGTTACTTATATGGCTTTGTATTCCAGAGTCAACAAATACGGATTTTTAGAAACTCCTTATAAAAAAGTTGTTAATAAAAAAATTACTGATGAAATTGTTTATTTACAAGCTGATGATGAAGAAAATTATTATATTACCTCAAATGATATCAATATTGAAAACAATCAAATAAAAGATAATATTGTTGTTTGTCGTTACAAAGGAGAAATCATTGAGATCGAAGCGGAAAAAGTCAATTTTATTGATTTATCGCCTCGACAAGTTGTTGGTGCTTCAGCTTCACTTATTCCATTCTTACAAAATAATGATGCTTCGCGAGCTTTAATGGGATCGCACATGCAATGTCAAGCGGTACCATTAGTTAAACCTGAAGCTCCAATTGTTGGCACAGGCCTTGAGGAAAAAATAAGTACTGCTTTAAATAGAACTATCAAATCACCTGAAGATGGTGTAATTGAATATGTTGATGGCAATAAAGTTATTTTAAAAGGAAAAAGTGGCAAAATATATGAATATAATCTAGAAAGATTTGTGAGAACTAATAAGGATGTTTGTTTTGACCAAAGGCCAAAAGTAGAAAAAAAATCAAAAAATTAAAAAAGGTGAGGTTATAGTTGATGGACCATCAACTGATAATGGAAAATTGGCTTTAGGAAAAAATCTGATTGTTGCTTATACTTCACTTAATGGTTTAGGATATGAGGATGGTTTTGTTATCTCTGAAAGACTAGTTAAAGAGGATGTTTTTACTTCAATTACCATGGAAGAGTTTATAGCTGATTTAGTTGATACAAAACTTGGCCCCGAAGAATTAACTCGTGATATTCCTAATGTTAGAGAAGAAGTTTTAGCTAATCTAGATAAAAATGGATTAATCAATATTGGTACTGATGTCAAAGGTGGTGATATTTTAGTTGGAAAAGTTGCTCCAAAAGGTGAAAAAGAACTAACTGCTGAAGAAAGATTACTTCGAGCAATTTTTGGCGAAAAAGCTAAAGATATTAAAGATACCTCTCTTCGAGTTCCATATGGAAAAAGAGGAACAGTAGTTGGAATTGAAATTATTGATGCAAAAAAAGATCCAAATGAACTTGAACCAAGTGTTTTGAAAAGAATCATTGTTAACACTGCTCAGCTTCGAAAAATATCAGTTGGTGATAAATTAGCTGGTCGTCATGGTAATAAAGGTGTTATCTCAAAAATCTTACCAGAATGGGATATGCCATATCTTGAAGATGGTACACCCAGTTGATGTTATCTTATCCCCTCTTTCAATTCTTTCAAGAATGAATTTAGGACAATTATTTGAAAATTTATTAGGAACAATTGCTCAAAAAAAATAATTTTTCAATCTCTGTACCAGTTTTTGAAAAAATTAAAGAAGAGTTTATTATTGAATCTTTAAAAAAATTAGGTTTGCCTATTGATAATAAAGTTACTTTATATGATGGTCAAACTGGTCAACCTTTTGAAAGAAAGGTATTAGTAGGCACAAGTTATATTATGAAGTTAATTCACATGGTTGAAGATAAATTCCATGCTCGACTCAGTTGGACCATATTCTCTTGTTACTCAACAACCTCTTGGTGGTAAATCACAACTTGGAGGTCAAAGATTTGGAGAGATGGAAGTTTGGGCGCTTGAATCACATCGAGTTCCTTATACATTACAAGAGATGTTAACAATAAAAAGCGATGATGTTCGAGGAAGAACTAAAGCTTTTGAATCAATTATTAAAGGCTTAGACATTCCTCAATCATCTGTTCCCGAATCATTTCATGTTCTTTTAAAAGAATTAAACTCATTAGGGTTATCAATTGAATATGTTAAATAAAAATGGAAGATTTAAATCTAATTGATTTTTCCGGACTTAAAATTACATTAGCTTCTCCAGAAAAAATCATTAGTTGGTCTCATGGTGAAGTAACAAAACCAGAAACAATAAATTATCGAACTTTTAGAGCAGAAAAAGATGGTTTATTTGATGAAAAAATTTTTGGACCAACAAAAGATTATGAATGTTATTGTGGTAAGTATAAAAGAATTAGATATAAAGGAATAATTTGTGATCGTTGTGGTGTTGAGGTAACTACATCTGCTGTTAGACGAGAAAGAATGGGTCATATTAAACTTGCCTCACCCATTGCTCATATTTGGTATTTTAAAGGCTCATCATCAGTTTTAAGCATTGTTTTAGGAATTCCACCTCAATCTTTGGAAAGAATTATCTATTATGCTCTTTATTTAGTTAAAAATGTTGATAAAGAAAAACAAAAAAAAGCAATCAAAGTAATTGAAGAAGATCAAAAGCAAGAATTAAAAAAAATTGAAGATTATTATAATGCTGAAACTGAAAAAATAAAAAAAGATTTTGAAAAACAATTTAAACAATTAAAAGAAAAAATCTCCAATAAAGATCAATGGGAAATTGTCAAACAAGAATTAGATTTTAAACAAAGAGAACAATTAAAGCTGGCTTCAAATAATTATCTAGATAAAAAGACTCGAAAATCTGCTTTTTATGAAAGAATTTTAAAATTAGTTAAAACTATCTCTGTTAATGATGTTTTTGAAGAAGATGATTATCTTTACTTAAAAGAAAAAAATATTGATGACTTTTTTAACTTTAGGTATGGGTTCAGAGACTATTTATGAAATTTTATCAGCAATGGATTTACAAAAAGAATACTCATCAGCCTTAAAAGAATTATCTGATGCTACTGGTGAAAAAAGAAATAAATTATTAAAAAAAGTAAGAGTTTTAGAAGCTTTTATTAAAGCTGGTATTGAACCAAAATGGATGATATTAACAGTCTTACCAGTAATTCCTCCAGATCTTCGTCCTGTAGTTCAACTACCTGGGGGAAAATTTGCTACTTCTGACCTAAATGATTTTTATCGAAGAGTGATTAATCGAAACAATCGTTTAAAACAACTTATTGAGCTTGGAGCACCAGAGATAATTTTACGCAATGAAAAAAGAATGTTACAAGAGGCTGTCGATTCATTAATTGACTTACAAAAATCAAGAGGAAGATCAATGAACAACTGGAGCTGCTTCAAAAGTACAAAAATCTTTATCTGATATCTTACGAGGAAAACAAGGACGATTTAGACAAAACTTACTTGGAAAAAGAGTGGATTACTCTGGTCGATCAACAATTATTGTTGGTCCAGAAATTAAAACTTGATCAAGTTGGTATTCCAAGAGAAATGGCTTTAGAACTATTTAAACCATTTTTACTTCATGAAATAATTGTTCGTGGATTAGCACCCAATATCAAAAGTGCAAAAAATTTCTTAGAGAAAAAAGAACCAGTGGTTTATGATATTTTAGAAGAAATTACTAAAGATCACCCAGTTCTACTTAATCGTGCCCCAACATTACACAAGTTATCAATCTTAGGTTTTTATCCAGTATTAACTGATGATTATGCAATAAAACTTCATCCAACAGTTTGTGCTGGCTATAACGCTGATTTTGACGGTGATGCAATGGGTGTTTTCTTACCAATCTCAAAAAATGCTATTAATGAAGTCAAATCAAGAATGCTTCCTTATTATAATCTTTTAAAACCAGCTGATGGTTCACCAATTGTTTTACCAAATAAAGAAATGGCTTTAGGTTGTTATTATCTAACAACCATTGATAAAAACTTAATCAATAAAAAAAATGAAGAATTAAAATATTTTGCTACAGTTAATGAAGCTTATAGATTTTTCCAAGTTGGAAAAATAAAATTAAGAGAACCAATATTAGTAAAAATTAATGATAAATTAATAAAAACTACTGTTGGAAGAATTATTTTTAATAATTCTTTACCTGAAGAGTTTAGATTTATAAATGAAGATATTAAAGCTTCTGATCTAAAAAATATTGTTGTTAAAGCAATAAAAATTTTTAATGAAAAAACTGTTGGTGATCTTATTGATAGATTAAAAGAATTAGGTTTTTGGGCAGCAACAATAGCTGGTGGTCTTTCAGTCTCAATATTTGATTGCCAGATTATTGAAGAAAAAGATAAAATCATCAAAGAAGCTGAAGAAAAAGTTGAAGAAATAAATAAAAATTATCAACAAGGTCTTTTAACATTAGAAGAGAAAAAAAGATATTCTAATAAAATCTGGATTGATACTACAGAGGTTTTAGCTAATAAAACTTGGAAATCTTTAAATGAAGAAAATCCAGTAAAAATCATTATTAATTCAGGTGGTGCTCGCGCTTCAAAAGAACAACTAAAACAATTATCAGCAATGAAAGGATTAGTCGTTGATCCTTTGGGAAAAATTATTGAGGTGCCAACCAAATCAAATTATCGTCAAGGATTATCAATTTTTGAATATGTTATTAACGC
The DNA here is from genome assembly GCA_026004455.1 of Patescibacteria group bacterium. Classification (GTDB taxonomy): domain Bacteria; phylum Patescibacteriota; class Microgenomatia; order UBA1406; family GWC2-37-13; genus GWC2-37-13. The sequence continues at coordinate 154,420 of BPJE01000001.1, forward strand.
TCGAGGTGCAAGAAAAGGTTTAACTGATTCTGCTTTAAAAACTGCTGATGCTGGTTACTTAACAAGAAGATTAGTTGATGTTGCTCATGACATGATTATAAAAGAAGTTGATTGTCAAACTGAAGATGGATTAGAAATCACACACGAAGGAACTCGTGGAGAAAAATTTAAAGAAAGAATACTAAATAGATTTTTAGCCAAAGATGTTATTAATGATAAAAAAGAAGTGATTGCTAAAAGAAATGATTTATTAACTGAAGAAGTTGTTGATTTAATAATAAAAAACAAAATTAACAAAGTAGTTGTTAGATCTCCACTTTATTGTGCATCAACTTATGGAATTTGTCAAAAATGTTATGGCGTAGATTTATCAACTCATAAAGTAGTTGACATTGGTGTTCCAGTTGGTGTTATAGCTGCTCAATCAATTGGTGAACCAGGTACTCAATTAACAATGAGAGTAAGACATTTTGGAGGTATTGTTATCTCTGATGTTACTCAAGGTTTACCACGAGTTGAAGAACTTTTTGAAACCAGAACACCAAAAATTGTTTCACCTATTGCCGAAATTAGCGGAACAGTTTCTATTCAAGAAGATACAGAAAAAGATATTTATAATATAAAAATTGTTTCCAACAATAAAGATTCACAAATTAAAGAACAACAATTTACAATTCCAAAATCACAAAAATTAAAAGTGAAAGATGGAGAATTAATTACTATAGGAACTCCTCTTTCCGAAGGATATCTTGATATTAATGATATTTTAGCAATTAAAGGCTTAAGAGCAGCTCAGCTTTATCTTTTAAATGAAATTCAAAAAGTTTATGAATCTCAAGGAATTGCCATTCATGATAAACATTTTGAAACAATTATCAGAAAAATGAGTGATAAAGTTATTATTGAAGATGAGGGTGATACTTCATTTATTAAAGACGAAGTGGTCTCAAGAGTTAGATTTGAAGAAGAAAATAAAAAAGTTCTTGCTAAAGGACAAAGACCAGCAACAGGAAAAGTATCAATTTTAGGAATTACCAGAGCAGCAATTTACACTGACTCTTGGTTATCAGCTGCCTCATTTGAGCAAACAACTAATGTCTTAAGCTCAGCCGCCATTAAAGGACAAGTAGATTATTTGCTTGGATTAAAAGAAAATGTTATAATAGGCAGATTAATACCAGTCACAAAAGAATTAATTGAAAAATATTATGGTAAGTTTATAAATAAATATGCCAACAATCAATCAACTGATCAAAAAGAAGCGCCAAAAAAGGATTAAAAAATCAAGGGCAATGGCTTTAAAACAAAGCTTTAATTCCCTTAAAAGAAAATATGTAAAAACAAATAATCCTTTTAAAAGAGGTGTTTGTACAATTGTCAGAACAATGACACCAAAAAAACCAAACTCAGCTTTGCGAAAAGTGGCAAGAGTGAGACTCTCCAATAAAATGGAAGTGACTGCTTATATTCAAGGTATTGGTCATAATTTAGCTGAGCATTCAATTGTTTTAGTTCGTGGTGGAAGAGTTAAAGATTTACCAGGTGTAAAATATCATATTGTTAGAGGAAAATATGATACTGCTGGCGTTGAAAATCGAAAAACATCAAGATCAAAATACGGTACAAAATTGCCAAAAACTCAGTAATCTATAAGTTTATATTTAATATTTAATATTTAATTTTATTATGCCAAGACATAGATACAAAAAAATAAAAATTAAACCAGATAAAGTTTATCAAAGCTTTGAAGTAGCAAAATTAATCAATTACGTGATGAAAGATGGCGAAAAAGCTGTTGCTGAAAAAATTGTTTATAAAGCATTTGAAGAAATAAAAAAACAAGGTCGGGATCCAATAAAAATTTTTTATCAAGCAATCACCAATACTTCACCTCAAATGGAAGTTAGACCAAGAAGACTTGGTGGTGCTTCATATTTAGTGCCAATTGAAGTAAGAAAGGAAAGAAAATTATTTTTGTCTTTAAATTGGATTATTGAAGCTGCTGCAGCTCGATCAAACAAAGAATATCATAATTTTTATAAAAAATTAGCTGCCGAGCTTATTGATGCTTCAAACAATCTTGGTCAAGCAGTAATAAAAAAACAGCAAACTGAAGCTTTAGCTGAGAAAAACAAAGCATTTTCTCATTTAAAATGGTAACTACTTATTTTTGTCATTCTGAGCTTGTTTCAGAATCTTTTTTTATAAAGATCCAAAAACAAGTTCGGGATGACTGAAAATAAAATATTTTAAATTAAAAATTAATTTCAATTAAAAAATTAATTATGGCTCAACAATCTGTTATTACAAAAAATCGCGTTGTTCCACTAGATAAAATTAGAAATGTTGGTATTATTGCTCATATTGATTCAGGCAAAACCACAACTACTGAAAGATTTTTATTTTATACCGGTCGAACTTATAAAATTGGTGATATTGATGAAGGCAATACTCAAATGGACTGGATGCCTCAAGAAAGAGAAAGGGGTATTACTATTGTTTCTGCAGCAACCACAACATTTTGGAAAGGAGTAAGAATCAATATTATTGATACTCCGGGCCATGTTGATTTTACTGCTGAAGTTGAAAGATCGCTTCGAGTTTTAGATGGTGGTGTGGTGATTTTTGATGCTGAAGAAGGTGTTCAATCACAATCTGAAACAGTTTGGCGTCAAGCTGACAAATATAAAGTACCAAGAATTTGTTTTATAAACAAAATGGATAAACTAGGTGCTAATTTTGAAGCAACAGTTGAGGAAATTAAAGATAGATTAGGCGCTAATCCCGCAGTAATGACTCTTCCTATTGGTAAAGAACAAGAATTTAAAGGAGTAATTGACCTTTTAACAATGAAAGCTAAATATTGGGATAAAGATCCTCAAGGTATTGAATATACAGAAACTGATGTCATTCCTGATGATTTAAAAACTAAAGCTCAACAGTGGCGAGCAAAACTTATTGAACAAATTGCGGAAAACGATGATAATCTTTTAAATAAATATTTAAATAGCGAAAATATTAGTATTGATGAATTAAAATCAGTATTAAGAAAAGCAGTTATTGCTTACAAACTTATTCCTGTTTATTGTGGTAGTTCATTAAGAAATAAAGCAGTTCAACCAGTACTTGATGCAATTGTTGATTATCTCCCCTCACCTGCTGATTTAAAAGAAATAAAAGGAAAAAATCCAAATACTAATCAAGAAGAAACAAGAAAATTAATTAATGAAGAAAAATTTTCTGCTTTAGCTTTTAAAATCCAACTTGATCCACATGTTGGAAAACTCACCTATACTCGAATTTACTCAGGTACTCTTGAAGCTGGAAGTTATGTTTATAATATTAATCGTGGAAAACAAGAGCGAGTTAGTCGAATTCTTTTAATGCATGCTAATAACAGAGAAGAAATTGATAAAGCTTATGCAGGAGAAATTGTTGCTTTAGTTGGGCCAAAAGAGACAAAAACTGGTGATACTTTAGCTGATCCTCAAAATCCAATTATTTTAGAGCAGATTACTTTTCCCGAACCAGTAATATCTCTGGCAATTGAACCAAAAACTAAAGCTGATCAAGAGAAACTATCTTATGTTTTGCAAAGATTAGCAGAAGAAGATCCAACTTTTAAAGTAAAAATAAATCATGAAACTGGTCAAACAATTATGTCTGGTATGGGTGAGCTTCATCTTGAGATTTTAGTTGACAGAATGAAAAGAGAGATGAATATGGATGTTAATGTTGGAAAACCTCAAGTAGCTTATAAAGAAACTATTACTAAAGTAGTTGATGGCGTTGAAGGAAAATATATTAAACAAACTGGTGGTCATGGTCAATATGGTCATTGTGTGATAAAAATTGAACCTTTGGGTCGTGGTGAGGGCTTTAAATTTGTCAATAAAATTAAAGGTGGTGTCATTCCAAGCGAGTTTATCCCAGCAGTTGAAAAAGGTGTAATTGAGGCAATGGAAAAAGGTGTTTTACTTGGCTATCCAATGACTGATTTACAAGTAACTCTTTATGACGGAAGTTATCACGAAGTTGATTCCTCTGATATTGCTTTTAAAATCGCTGGCTCAATGGCACTTCAGGAGGCAGCAAAAAAAGCTGGATTGACTTTGCTTGAACCAATTATGAGGCTTGAGGTAACAATACCTGAGGAATTTATGGGAGTTGTTATTGGTGATATTTCCTCAAAAAGAGGAAAAATTATGGGTACAGAAAAAAAAGCCCGAGCGGTTATTATCAAAGCTTTTGTGCCTTTAGCTGAACTTTCCGGATATGCGACAAATCTTAGATCTTTAACCGAAGGTCGAGGTATTTTTTATATGGAGCCAAGCCATTATGAAGAAGTCCCACAAAATATTATTGCTGGAATGTTAAAGAAGTAAATTTAATTTTATAAATAAATTATCTGATAATCATTTTCTTCTATTTTATTTATTGCAGTAGCAATAGTTTGATAGTTTTTGATTATTGGAAAAATAAGCTTTTGATTGGTATCATCAAGCTCGGAAAAAATATCATCAAGCAAAACTATTGGTTTTGTTTTTAAATTTTCTTCAATATATTTTATCTCATTGATTTTTAACCAAAATATGGCTAATCGCTGCTCACTACGAGAAGCAAATTTATGAACATTCTTTTCATTAATTAAAATCTCAAAATCATCTTTTTGTGGACCAACTAAAGTTTTTCTATATCTTAAACTTTCCTCAAAACTATCCTCCAAACTCTTTTTGCTAATCTCATTTTTTAGATATTTTATTGAAAAAAATTTTACGTCTACTTTTTGATGACTATTTAAAAAATCTATATACTCTTGTCTTTTTAAACTCAGATAACTTCCCTGCTTTATCAAATAATCATCCCAAAATCTTAACTCCTCTTTTAATTTATCAATTGATATTTTTGCTTCAAGTAATTTATTTCTTTTTCTTAGAGCTTTTTCATAATTATTTAAACTTTTTTTATACTGATAATCAAAAAGACCAATGATTTTATTAAAATAATCTCGTCTATCTTGAGGCGAACCAATAATAATATTTAACTGATCTGGAGAAAACAACACTGTTTTTATTAAATCTTTTTTATATTGAAAATGATTTTTTTCGGTGTTTTCAATATAAAATTTTTTTAATATTTTGCCATTAACTAATTTAATTTTTATTTCATAAGTTAAAAAGTCATTATCAACTAAAAAAGATCCTAAAACTTGACTTTGATTTTCTTCAATTTTTATTAACTCTTCCTCTTTTTCTTCACGAAAACCAACACCATTAATTAAAAAATAAACTGCTTCTAAAATATTAGTTTTCCCCAAAGAGTTTTTACCTACAATAAAAGTGGTATTTTTTTCAAAATTAAGCTCTAGATTTTTAAAATTTCGAAAATTAAAAAGAGTGATTTTTTTTAAAAACATAATCTTATTTTTTTCTAAGTACGAATTTTGTTTCAATAAAAGATGGTAGCATTAATCTTCTTCTTAAAACAATCACCTTATCTTTAAATTCAGCAAAAATCTTCTCCCAATATTTTTTATAAAAAAATGAGATATTGGAAAAATCTTTTCTGTGAGTGATGTTATACCAAATATTTTCTCGAGTATAGATTTTATGAACGATATATTTTTTTGATACTCTAATACTTTCAGAAATTGTTTTTTTGATTTTTTCATAATCTAGTTTTTCTAATAAATCATGACTAAAAACTAAATCAAATTCATTGTCTTTAAATGGTAATTTACTCGCATCTGCTAAAATAATATAAGGTTTTACGTCTTTTGGCGCTAATTCATAAGCAGTTTGTGAAAAATCTATTCCTTTAGCATCAACTCCAAAAAATCTTAAATATTTAACAGTTAACCCTAAACCACAACCAAGCTGCAATGCTGATTTTGGATTTAAAGTAATTTTGTAAATTAAAGCTCGATAAAAACTAACTAAATTATGAAAAATTTTTCCAAAAAAAGAATCAATATAACTTATTTTATGACCACCTTTTTTACCAATATAATAATCTCTATCATAATAACTTGAATCAATTCTAAAAGGCGTAATCACTGTCCCTTTAAAAGATTTTCCCTCAATAATTTTTTCTAAATTTGAAAAATTATGACCTGAAGCAACAATCACAGTTAATCCTAATTTTTTAGCCAATGGAGTAGCTACTGGATCAAAAGGAGCGTTAAGTCCTGGTGTCCATTTATTACCAATAATTTTTTCTACTTCCTCCCAAGTAATTTTATTAATAATTTTTGCATCAGCAAATTTTTTTGGATCTTTATCATAAATGCCATCAACATTAGACAGATTAATAATCAAATTAGCTTTATAATCACGAGCTAAAATCACTGCATCATAATCAGTCGACCAACCCGGTTTCCAACCAGCACCAATTGCCACTGGTTGCCACCAATTAAAAAGTTTTTTTTCATAGTTAGTAATAATTCGTGGGTGAGCAATATCTTGAAAAATAGTTCGAAGAAGATGAGCATTAAAACGAGTTGCATGAATTCCAAGCCAATCTAAATCTTCATTATTGATATTACCAATTACTTGACGACCAGCATCTTGATAATGACGAGCAATTTTCCCACCGCCAGCAATAAGCATAAATCGTCTTCCTTTTGCTACTTGGTTTCTGATGAATTTATTTAATTGGGAAAGAAATTTTGTATCAATTCCTCCATTGGGAACAATTAAACTTCCTCCAACTGAGATAATAATCGGCGGTTCTTTTCTATTAAAAAGCATATCCAAAAAATAATTATATAAAAAATCTCTCTTTTTATCAAATTATTCCACCTTGGAGACCAAAAATAAAAGATATTAACTTAACAATAAAATAAGAAAGTATTAATAAACTAAAACCAATAATTCCTGTAGTGATTTTTTCTTGAGCTTTTTTTACTTTATCTTGATTACCTTGAGATAAAATATAATCATAACCTCCCCAAATTAAAACAAAAAGTAAAATCACTCCTGCCAAAGGCATCATAAACTGGAGAATTCGACTAATGATATCAGCCAATTTTATATCTTGAATAATATCACCTTTACTATCTTTTATAACTAAAGGTCCTTGAATTTTTTGACCATTTAATTCAACTACTTGCGCTAACAGACTGTTGATTTTCATTTTTTTCTTGTTTTAAAGAATTGTTAATATTCTCTTTTTGAAATTGATCATCTATTTTTTCTCTTATATCTTTTGTTTCTTCTTCTTTGTTTTCTTTTTCAGTCTTATTATTTATGTTTTCTTGAGTGTTTTTTAGTTTTTCTTGATTTTCTTCTTCTTTTTTTTCATTAATATTAATAATCTTTACATTATTTTTTCCACATTTTGGACAAATCACTGTTGAATTAGCAATTATTTCTTGTTCAAAGGTAATTTGACATTCTTGACATTGATATTTTTGTATATTCATCTTAACAAAAACTGTTTTTTCTACATCAAAAATAAGTTCATGATTTTCTACTCTTATCTTTATAACATCACCTTTTTCTACCTTTTCAGCAATAATTAAATTTGAAATTGGATCCTCAATATATCGCTGAATTGCTCGCTTTAACGGTCTTGCTCCAAAAAGTGGATCAAAACCAACCTGAGCTATTTCTTCAACTACTTCATCAGTATAATAAAAAACCGATTTCTTGATCTTCAAGTAATTTCATTACTCCTTTTAATTGAAGTTTTACAATTTGAGCAATATGTTCGTACTTTAAGGGTTCAAAAATAATTACTTCATCAAATCTATTAACTAATTCTGGTCTAAAAAACTTTAGTAGCTCTGTCATTACTTTTTCTTTTATTTCTAGAAAATCATCTTCAGTCTTTTTATTTTCATTCTTGTTAATTTTATCTCCATCGTTCTTAACTTTTTTCTGCAAACTTGCAGATTGACTTTTAAATTTTTTAATCATTTCATCTTGTATTAATTTTGTTCCAATATTTGATGTACAAATAATAACAGCATTTTTAAATGAAATTGTATGTCCTTTATTGTCAGTTAAACGACCATCATCTAAAATCTGGAGTAAAATATTAAAAATATCAGGATGAGCTTTTTCAATTTCATCAAACAAAACTACTGAGTATGGTCTTCTTCTCACTGCCTCAGTTAATTTTCCTCCTTCCTCATACCCTACATATCCAGGTGGTGCACCAAGTAACTTTGCTACCTCATGTTTTTCCATATACTCTGTCATATCAAATCTAATCATTGCTTCCTCACTTCCAAATAAAATATCAGCTAAAGTTTTTGCTAACTCTGTTTTTCCAACACCAGTTGGTCCTAAAAAGATAAAACTACCAACTGGTCGATTAGCAGATTTTAAACCAGCTCGACCACGACGGACTGCTTGTGCTACTAGTGACACCGCATTTTCTTGATTAATCAATCTTTGATGAATAATTTCCTCCAAATGAGAAAGTTTTTCTACTTCAGAAGTAGTGATTTTTGACACTGGAATACCAGTCCAACGAGAAATAATATCACGAATTATATCTGAAGTGACACTACCAGTTGTCTGCCCTTTTTTTTAAGGCATACTCCTCTTGTTTTTCTTTTAGTTGAGATTGAATCTCGTCAATTTTTGAATTTAAAATTCTTGATTTTACTTGGTCACCTTTTTTATCTGCCTCCATTTTTTCTTGGGTTAGTTCTTTTATTCGTGTTTCAAGGGAGCGAATTTCTTCAGGTAAAGAGATTAAAGGCAGTCTGACTGCTGAAGCTGCCTCATCAATTAAATCAACTGCTTTATCTGGTAAGAAGCGATCACCAATATACTTTTTTGAAAGAATTACTGCTGCTTCAATTGCCTCCTGAGGAATCTTTACCTTATGAAAAGCTTCATATCTATCTTTTATTGCGGTAAGCATTTTTATTGCTTGTTCCTTTGTTGGCTCAGATACTAAAACTGGCTGAAATCTACGTTCTAAAGCTGGATCTTTTTCAATATATTTTCTATATTCAGTAATTGTTGTAGCACCAATTAACTGAATCTCACCACGAGCTAAAGCTGGTTTTAAGAAATTTGAAGCATCAAGCGATCCCTCACCAGATGAACCAGCGCCAACAATATTATGAATCTCATCAATAAATAAAATTATTTGCCCATTTGAAGCTTTAATTTGCTCAATTAAATCTTTCATCCTCTCTTCAAACTCTCCCCTATGTGAAGCTCCAGCTAAAATACTCATTAGATCAAGTTGTAAAATTCTTTTATTTAAAAGTGGCTCAGGGACTTCCTTAGTAATAATTTTTTGTGCTAAACCTTCCACTATTGCCGTTTTTCCAACTCCTGCCTCACCAATTAATGCTGGATTATTTTTTGTTCGCCGGGATAAAATATGAATTACTCGCTCAATTACCGCTGATCGTTCAACTACTGGATCAAGAAGTCCTTGACTAGCTTTAGCTGTTAAATCAATTGTATATTCCTCAAGAACTTTTTTCTTTTTTTGCGCTTTAATTTCTTCTTCTGTTAATAATCCTTCTTTTTTACCAGTGATTTTTTTGTTTAATTGTTCTTTTTGCAATCCTAGTTTAACTAGAATTCTTGCTCCAACACCTTCACCTTCTTCATATAAAGCAATTAAAAGATGCTCTGGTGCAATAAATTCAAATCCTAGTTTTCGAGCAATTAATAAAGAGTCATTAATAATTTTTTTTATTCGTGGTGCAATTTGTGGCAACTTGTAAATATTGCCTCTTTTATAAACTTTATTTAACTCTTCTTGTATTAATTGTGGAGAAACTTTTAACTCTGTTAAAAGAGTGTAAATTTCTGCATCAGTAGTCAACCCATAAAGAAGATGCTCACTATCAACATAATCGCTTTTTAACTCTTTGGCTTTTGTCTGGGCCATCATCATTACTTTATTTGATCTTTGAGTCAAGTGGGTCATTAAATCAATATTTGAGGTTTGCGCTTGGTTGTTAAAAACAGATTTTTTTTCTTTGTTTTGAAGTTCTGGTTGATTTGGATTAGTTACGGATTGAAAGGAAGAACTTTGATTTGATTTTTGATCGCTTACTTGTTGTTGATTAGTTATTTGAGAATTAACTACTGAATTTTGATTATTGGTTAAATTACTATTTGAGTTTATTTTTTGTTGATTTTGTTGTTGATTATTAGATTGAATATTAAGGGATTGATTATTTAAATTTTGCGGTTGAGCATTATTATCTGGCTTTACATTTGACCCTTGCTGATTATTATTTAAAAAATCAAAAAAATTTGTCATAATTTTATTATGAATAAAAAAATCTTTTCTGTCAACTTAATTATTTTTCTTTTATTAATTTTAAATTGTTTTTATTTTAAAATTTATGCTCAAGAACCAACTAATACTAATTCAATTAATTTAAAATATTTTGAATTAACTCCTATTATTATCTCTCCTACCAACATTCTTCTTAATAATATTATTAATAAGCAAAATAATATTATTAATAACAAACAAAATGAAAACAATCAATCAAATAATAATCAACAAAAACAAAATAATGATGATAATAATCAAACAAATTCTTTTCCAAAAATTAACAATGGACTTATTTACTATACTCAGTATGGAAACTATTATAAATTACCAAATGGTTGCACTATTCATTCTGCTGGCTGTGGACCAACTACCTCAGCAATGATTATTGCTTCATATGTAGACAAATCAATTACTCCTGAAAAGGTTGTTGATTATTTTGCAAAAAATAGATATTATGCTGGATGCAGAGGTACATCAATTTACGATAATAAAACTGTTATTGAATCTTTTGGAGTAAAAACTAGCGCTGATGTGATGAGTTTTTCACTTGAGGAGTCTGATAAAGTAATACCTCTTATTAAAAATTATTTAAAAGCTGGTTGGAAATTTTTTGCTTTAGCAAATTTTAAAGAAAACGGCGGTGGACATTTTTTTTGGATTGTTGATATTGATGATAATGGCAATATTTGGGCATATGATTCTTGGTATGGAAGAAATAGTCAGCCATTTAACGAAAACACTTATTACCCTTTTCCAAAATACAGAAAAATTTTTAAAGTAAGAAAGTAAAATTTTATATAATTAAACTATGACCAAACAAAAACTTTTAATTTTCGGTACTTTTTTAGGATTTTTGTTTTTAATTTTTTTAGTTATTTTGTCTGTGAAACCAAAAACCCCTTCTCAACCAAATCAAACCTCAATCAACCCAACTCAAGAAATAAAAATAAATAATGCTCAAGAACAAAAAGTAATCACTCCTCAACCAACAATACCCCCTCAAGATTTTACTGGTGTTAAAGAAGAAGAATTGCCAAAAGAAATTAAAGATTATAGTGAACAAAAACTTGATCTAATGAAAAAATTACCCTTAAAAATGCCTTATTTTACAATTGATTTTGACTATGTTGAGGACAAATTTACAGTTACTTATAGTGATTCCCCAACCTCAAAACAAATATTTTTCTCCTGGCTTTCCCAAAACTACCCAGCTTTGAAAATGGAAGATTTTGAGGAAAAATAAAAAATAATAACAACATTATTTCTTGTTTTTACTATTTAATTAAACTAAAATTAATTTAATATAAAAAATTATAAATTATAAAATTTTATATTTTAAAATGGTTGATGAAAAAAATTCTTCTGGTGTTGATGAAAATACAAAAGTAATCGAAACAGCTAAACAAGATATTAGAAAAGAAATGGAAAATACTAAAACCGATGATGAAAAAAAAAAGTTTAGGAAAAAAAATTAGAGAAGAACTTGAAAGAGGACAACTTGCTGCCGAAGAAGTAGTAAAAGATGAAATTGAGGCAAGAATGAGAGGAAGATCTCCTTTTAAAAAAGAAGAAGCAAAACAAGCTTTGCGTTCTTTAACTAGAGCTCTTGAAGCAATAAGACAAGGTTTGCCTGTTGAATACATTGCTCAAACAAAAGAAGGTGCTGTAATTTTAGAAAAACTAGCAACACAGATTGTTGAAACACCATCAACTGCCTCAGCCATTCAGTATTATTTTGGTGATTATATTTTTGGAAATAAAAAAATTATTGATACTCAAACGGGAAAAATAACAGAAGATTTTAAAACAAAATTTAATGAATTAAGTAAAATCAATTCTATTGTTGCTAATAAATTTAAAGAAACATTAAAAAAAACTGCAGAAACAAATCAAATACCAGGTTTAACAGCACAAATAATAGAAGAAACTTTAAGAATAGAAGATTCTTCTGATAATAAAAAAATTTCTTATAAAGAAAAAGAACAACATGCTAAATTATTTAAATTAATAAATCAAAAAATACAAGAAGCAATTAAAAATAAAAAAATTGATTTAAATGATTTAAATGTAATAAATGATTTTCTTTTTACAGGAGAAATCAATTCTCAAGTTGAAGAAGTAATAGAAAAAATAGGTATCAATAAAGATGAAATAAAAACTTACTCTAAATTAACAAAACAATTAAATAGTGAATTCTTAGAGTTTGGAATAATTGAAAGTTATAGCCCTAGCTGGATAGATAAAGTGCGAGAAGCGCAAAAAACATTTAGTTTAGAAGGCTTAAAAGAAAAACAACTTATAAAAATTAATGAAGAAGGTAAGTTGGTAATATCTTCTGAAAATCGTCAAAAAATTAAAGATTTAATAAAAAAATATTATTATTTAGCTATTAGCGAACTTCATCAACAACCATCTGAAACATTTCATAAATTAATGGGAGAACATCAAGATATAAGTTATTATATTATGATGATTCGTCAAGTTATCAATACTTCTTTTGAAAAATTAGAAGAACTAATTCCAGAAACTCATGATAATCAAGGTTTAATCAGCTTTTTAAATGATATTAGAAAAGGTTATCAATCAAGAATATTAACCCAAGCCGAAATGTTTCATGATGTTCCTTTATATGTAAGAGATCTTGGTTCTGTTGAAAAAATTCTTGATTTTTTAAAATTCATTTTTCCTACTCAATTAGCCGAATTATTTCACGATGATAAACTTTATTTAACTATAGCTAGAGATGAAATGACAATGTTACTTCGTCAATATTTAGTTGAAAAAAATAATGAATATGATGGAAGTATTTTATCAGGTGAATATAATAAGAAAGAGGTTTATTGGAGTCAATGGTTTAAAGACAAATATAAAGAAAGATTAAAAAAAAGATTAAATGAAATAATTGAATCTAAAGAAGAAAAAGAATATCTTGAAGAAAATAAATGGAAATTAGAAATGATTAGTACTTATGCTGAAGCAATTGGCATTATTACTCTTATTGACGGAGAAGTTCTGTCTGCATCAAATCCTGTTTCACATTTTAGAAATGTTCATCCTTTAATGTCGCTTCTTTCTGCTAAACATAATTGGTCATTAGGTAGAGGTCAGTATGGTCCAGGATTAATAAATAAATATCTTCTAGGAATGAAAGTGGAAATGTATCCAAAAAAAAGATCTTTATTAAAACGTCTTTTTTCCAAAAAACCATTTAACCCTCAAGCAATCAAAGAAGAAATTGATAGTCAAGTCGAAACTGTTGGAGCTAAGATAATTGATAATATATTTAATGCTAGCGGTCTTTATATGCAACTTCTGTCAATGTTTAACTTACCTAATTCTTATAACAGCTGGGATGGTTGGCGTATTGAACAATTACCAAAAGATTTTAATTTATTCGTGTTTCAAATTTTAGGAAAAGATATTATTAAAGATGGTAAAAAATTTACTGCTGAAGATTGGAAAGAAGTTTATGATCTTGGTTTTAAACTTTATGGCACCAGTTTTCTTTGGTGGTCAATTAAAGGAGCGCTAGGAAGATTAAATAGCGAAATTGATCAAAGACTAAGATCATTAGGCTTTAATGATCAACAAATAAAACAAATTAAATCAGAAAGAGCAATTGAAAATATTATTGAAACAGATTTTGATGGAAAAAAAAGATATGTAAACTATGTTGAATTTGAAGAATTAAAATTAGCTCAAAGACGAGGAGAATTATATTTTAGATATCTAAGAAAAAATCCTGGTGATTTTTTAATGATTTTACATCAAGTTTGCCCTGAAGTTTTTTCTACTGATAATAAAAATGATTGGAAAACTACTTTGCTTTTTGAATTTGATCCTTCATTATCAGATAAGGAAGTAACACAAAAACTAAAAAAACTTAGTAAAGATAATCAGCTTATAACTGATAGTGAAATAAAGGTGTTTTTGAAAAAAAGACGAGTTTTTTGGGAAAGATGGAAAGATAGTTTTAATGATTTATCAAGAATAAATAAGTGGATCAGAAATATTTCAATGAAAGAAGAATTTCTCAGCGAACAACAATATTTTGATAAAGATAAAAATGAATTTGTTACTAAGAAAACATTTGATAAAAAAAAGTTCATAGAATTATTTACCGAAGCTTCATCAACTGCTTATGCAAGATTAAAAAGAGAAAATGAAATTGTTAGAGAAAAAATTCTCTATTCAAACATAAGTCTTGAGGAAAAAAAGAAACTCATGAGAAGTTTAAGAGATTATCTAAAAAAAGAGGACTTTGCTGGTTATGAAGAATATTGGGAAATTTTTGGAGGAGAAAATGGCTTTTTTAAAGCAATGACTGGTTTAGATATTAATAACGCTGAAAATTATTTTCAAGTATTTGGTGGAGTAAATACTGATGGAAAAATGAATGTTTTCTTTAATATTGCTCATAATTGGTTTTTAAATAATGGTGATATTAATCCATTTTCCGCTGATACTCCTTATTATGAAGTATTTAAAAACTTTAAAACTTCAGGAGAAGAAACATTAAAAAGAACTTTTGAAGGAAATATTACTACTTTTAAAGAAGTTTCTTCAAAATTAGGAAAATTAGAAGTTATTTTACTTGAGGCAGCAAAAAGTGGTAGTTTAGAAGAAATAAAAAAATTACACGCAGGCATTTATAGTACTTTATCTGGACTTGTAGGTAATGAATATGCTTGGCGAGCTAATTATATCTTAGCTCAAATTGTTGCTAATTTTTTTGCAGAACATAGTCTTTTACGCGATCCAAAAACTGCTTGGCTTGGACCTTTAGGTTGGCTAGCAAGATCATTAGTTGGTCGAAAAAATGTTTCTTTATCTCAACTTTTAACAGAAAATCCTTATGCTCATTCGATGGATAGTAATGCTTTAAGAACATATTTTGAATCTTTAAGAAGAAATAATCTTATTAATCCTAAATATGATGGTCCTTGGGGCATGGATCAATTAAATCGAGTTTTTGAGACAGGTACTACTGAGTTTATTTTAGGTGATGTGGCACCAAAAGTATTATGGTCTGTTGTTATCTTTATGTTGCTTATTTATATTAAAAAAGCTTGGGAAGAAAATGAAAAAAATAAAAATTAAAATTAATTTAAAAATATAATATAATCAAAATTATGAGAATAAAAAAAATATTATTATTTTTTTTAATTTTTTACAACATTTTTTTTAACTCTCCTAAAGTATTTGCTCAATTACCTTTACCTATACCTCCTATAATGCCTCCATTTCCATTTTTCTCTTCATTTTTTAATCAAACACAATCTCCAACACCAACACCGTTTATCATGTCTCCAACACCAGCACCGTTTATCATGTCTCCAACACCATCTCCAACTTATGCTTTATTTGAAGATAATAATCCTGATAACTTTGATCCTTTTTCCTATTTTACAGGAGAAAGAAATGTTTTTGATTGGGGAGGTAATTGTGGAAAAATTGGTCAAAAATGTTGTGGTAAACTAACTAATCCAAATATTGAGGCAGCAGCAAATTATGGAAGCGGTATAATAAGCGGAATTACAGATAATATATTAATTAAAGTAATAACATTCCCTATAACTACGTTAATAAACTTTGCAGTTAATAATTTAATAACCCCATTTGCAAATGGATTATATAAAGTTCTTGAAAATTTTAATAAAGATATTTTTCCAACAGCAACAAGGGGTTATTGTATCCAAGGTTATCCAAGCAATCTTTACAATATTGATGAATGTACTTGTGTCTCATCAATTAATCTTTCTGCGGCTCAATTTTGTAGCAATATAAAAAATAATAGTGAAAAAAATCAATGTTTTAATGAGTGTATGAAAGATGGTCAAGGTGTCTGGACAGCCTTAGGTTGTTTTTCATCAGATCTATCAGTTTTAATAAAAGAAAAAGTTTTTGGTCTTGGAATTGGTCTGGCAGGTACATTCGCTTTTTTTTGTATAATCTATGCTGCTTTTCAAATCCAATCATCAGGTGGTAATGCTGAAAAACTTAAAAAAGCTCAAGAATTATTAACTTCTTGTATTATGGGTTTAATTGTGATTATTTTTTCTGTATTTATATTAAAACTTATTGGAGTAAATATTTTACAAATACCAGGCTTTAAATAGTAAAAACTAAGCAATTAACCCTTTAATTTTTTCAACTTCTCTTCTGTATCTTTAACAAGTTGATTTAATTCTGCAGAGCTTGTTCCTTGTTTATCAGCAATAGCTTTCATTGCTTGTAATTGCAGTAAAGTAGCTTCTGTTTGAATTTCCGTTTGAGATGGAGGAATAACATAACTTTTTATTTTATCAATTCCCGGAATCTTACCTATTATTCTACTAATCCCTGGAAATTGAGCTAAACCACTAAACTGTTGTAAAGAACCCATTGCTCCACCATAAGCCGCTCCTACTCCTCCAAAGAAAGTCCCCAATCCTAAGTTAATAGGTAATCCTTTTGCACCAACGGCCCCTTTTATCATTTTAAGCAAATCTGGTATTAAAAGAAAAATTCCTAGTCCTATTAAACCAGAAAGTGAATCAGCATTAATTCCAAAAATAAATGGTGGCGCCCACACCGTTGAATTTTTTGAAAGTGAATTAAAAGTCGCTCCTATTAAGCTTGATATTAAAATAAGAGTAATCACTACCACAAAACTCAAAAGATTAGCTATTAAATTTTTAATCCAAAAAGAAAAGGTATTTTTCCCCGGCAAAGCTTCAAAAATCAAAATTATTGGCGAAAAAATGATCAATAATATAATACTCACATAATCAAAAAGTAAAGCAAAAAATATTCTAAAAATCACAAAAATTAATGTAAAAAAAACTAAAATTCCCAATAATAAAGGCATACCAAAAATTGCTAAAAAAAGAAAAATTAAAATATCTAAAATAACACCAATTAATCGAGGAAGTTCTCCCCAAGAAAAAGTTCCGCCAGCTATATTATTAAAAGATTTCACTAAAGATTTAATTATACCTTCATTAGTTGACATCATTGACTTTGCTATTCCAACAGCTACCATTCCAGCTATAAATTGCATTATTGGAGTTAAAATTAGTTTAATACCTTCAGGAAGTATATTATACATATCTATACCAATAGGCAAATAATTTTGAAAAAAATTCGGCGGAAAAATACTCCCAAAAGATGGATTTAAATATTGTAACACTAATTCTTGAGTATTATGTATAACCTTTGTTTCTATTAACTGTGGAGATAATATTTGAATAACAATAATAATCAAAACATACATCAAATCAATTAAAAATCCAGCAATTGGAAAAGAAAAAGTAATAAAAATCATTGCAATTACAATTTTTGGCAAAGCATTTTCAACAGTAATTACTGTTTGAGGATTGATTTTTGTGCGAAACATAATTAAAAATCCTATCGTTATTAGCACTAAAACAAGTATCATATAAGAAATATCTCTAAACGCTTTCCAGATACTCATTAATGGCGTTATTGCCGCTAACCCAATACCTTCAGCCGCATAAGTTTTTGGTATTAAACCAGCATTTTTTAAAGTATCTGAAACCCAAAATATTCCTGATGCCGGAGGATTAGCATATGGGAAAACAATTAGATTGCTTATAAATCCTACAGCTGAGTTTTTAAAATTTTTATCACCATCTGTAGGATTGTCTGTACAAGCCTCACCAACCATTCCGCACATTAATGTTTTATAAAAAGCAATTGTTAATTTTCCTTCTTTTGTCTTATTTAATTCTTCATTATGAATAAAACTATATATTTCTTGTCTATTTTTTTCTTTTAAATTTTGATTTATTTTTATTTTATCTTTATTAAATAAATAAATAAATAAACTAATCACAGCAAAATATACAAAAACTACAAAAAAAATTTTTTTTGAAACAGAGATTGTTTTTTTCAATCCATGAAGATAAAAATCAATCATAAATTGATTGTATAATAAAACTGTTTTTAAAATCAACGGTATAAATAGTATTTATTTCACCGGAGTATTTGTCTTTAAGTCAATCACTAATCTTCTTTCTTTTCCCTCACCGATTGAATAAGTTGTCAGATCGGAAAAATTTTTTGTAATAAACTCATGAATTAATTTTCGCTCATAAGATGACAAGCCGCGGATAAAACTTGGACTATGAGTTGTATCGACTTTTTTCTGCATACTCTCTTGCTAAAATCTCTAATCTTTCTTTTTGTTTTTCTCGAAAATCATTGACATTAACTAATATCTCTAATCTTTCTTTAAATCTTTTATACAAAATCACCTCTAAAATTTTTTGAAGTGATCTAATTGTCTCTCCATGTCGACCAATAACAGTTGAGGCTTCTTTATCAGTTTTAATAATAATATGATAAACCCCCGCTTCCTCAATCACCTCAACAGTATAATTATCAATCATTTTTGATAAAAGAGCTTCAGTCTCGTTTTTTATAGTATTGATTTTTTCCATAATTATTTTTTTAAAATTTTTAATTTATTTTCTTTTTATATTGCCAAATATTAAAAATTGAATACATATTCCAATATAAAGCCAAACCAACTGGCAAAGTATAAGCAAACCAACCAATTAAAATTGGCATAACAAATTTCATTTGCATGTTCATTACTTTTTGAAAGTCTTCAATTTCAGATTTTTTCTCATCTTTATTTGTGTTTTCTTTTTTTTCAGAGGTAACTGATTTTGGTGTTATTAAATTAATCTGAATGTATTGTAATAAACCAGTAATTATAGGTATTAACAAATAATACCAAACTCCTGATTTTTGCGGTGATAAAGATAAATTAAATCCAAAAAAGATAGTGTCAATATTTTCTATTTTCAAAAAAGAAAAATAAATCACTTTATTAATATTCTCAATAACATTTACTCCCTTATGATCTAATAAAAATAATGACAAAACATTATATAAACCAATAAAAAAAGGAAATTGAATAAATGGTAGCAAACATCCCATTCCAGGATTAACACCCGCTTGAGAATAAAGTTTTAACTGTTCTTGCTGGAGTTTTGCCTTATCATTTTTATATTTTTTTTCTAGTCTCTCAAGATCTGGTCTAAGCTGATTTAGTTTTTCTGTCATTAATCTTTGTTTTTTTGTCAAAGGAAGAAGAATTAAGTTGACTAAAAAAGTTAAACCAATAATCGAAAATCCCAAAGCACCAGGAATTTTTAAAATAGAAAAAAATTTATAAAAAGCAAGCAATATATTTAAAATTGGTATTACAAAAATAATATTAAAAAAATTTTGATCAATCATATTTTTTTAGACTGTTAATCTTTTTCTTCCCTTGAGTCTTCTTCTTTTTAAAACTTTTCTTCCCTCTTTTGTTTTCATTCTTGCTAAAAACCCATGTTTTCTTTTTCTTTTTAGTTTTTTTGGCTGATAAGTTCTTTTCATACCTTATTTTTTAAATTTTTAATCACAATTGACTTTTCCTCGCCTTTAAACTTTTTCCAAATTACCTCAGTTATAAAAGGCGCAAATGGATGAAGTAATTTCAAAGTTTCAAGATAAAATTCCTCCAATACTTTCAAAGATTCTATATTACCATCAAAAACATCTTTTTTCAATTGCTCAATATAATAATCAGCAAATCTATGCCATAAAAACTCGTAAATTAACCCTAGTGCTTTTGAAAATTTATACCCATTCATTAATTTCAAATACCTTTTCTTAATTTCCTCAAACTCTTTTTCTAGTCTTTTAATCTCTTGCTTTAAATTTTGATTTTTGTCAATGTTTTCTAATTTTTGATTTTTGATTTTTGATATTTGATATTTATTAATATATATAAACCTCCCAATATTCCAAATCTTATTAACAAAATTTCTCATTCCTATTACTTTTTCCTCAGAAAAAAATACATCATTTCCCTCACTTGTTCCAAAAACAAGTGACAATCTTAAAGCATCAGCACCATATTTTTCAATCATATCCATTGGATTAATAACATTTCCTTTACTTTTACTCATTTTTTGACCTTTTTTATCTCTTATTAATCCATGGAGAAATACATTTTCAAAAGGTGGTTTTTTTGTTGCAAAAATTCCAAGCATAATCATCCTTGCTACCCACCAAGGCAAAATATCATATCCTGTTTCCATAACAGTTGTCGGATAAAAATAATTAAAAATCTCGCTTCCTAAAGTTTGTAAAGTTGCGAACGGCCACTGACCTGAGGAAAACCAAGTATCAAAAGTATCATTATCTTGCTCAAAATCACATTCACCACATATTAAACATTTTTTTGGTTTTTCCACTGCCACAAACCACTCGCCTTCAATTTTTGAATTTTGCCTGCCCGCCGTTTTAAGCGGGATTTTTGACTTACACTTATACGCCGGTATTCTTATTCCCCAAACAATCTGACGAGAAATATTCCAGTCTTTAAAATTTTCAAGCCACCAAAGCAAAATTTTTTTAAATCTTTTTGGATAAATTTTTATCTTTTCTTCAATTACCAATTTTTTTGCTTTTTGAGCTAATGGTTTTACTTTAATAAACCATTGTTCTTTTGGCAAAGGCTCAAGCGCTCGACCACATTTGTAGCAGCAACCAACACGATTTTTATAATTTTCATCAATTTTCTCTAATAACTGTTTTTCTTTTAGTTTTTCCACAATTTTTTTTCTTACCTCACCAACATAAAACCCTTTAAACTCTTCTCCATTTTCATTTATTTTTCCATCAAAACCAATTACCTGAATAATCTCTAGATTATGTCTTTTTCCCACTTCATAATCATTAAAATCATGAGCTGGAGTGACTTTCACCGCGCCTGTACCAAATTTTGGATCAACAAAATCATCAGCAATTATCTCAACTTGTCGATTAACAAATGGGATAATCACTTTTTCACCAATCAGTTTTTTATAACGTTTATCTTTAGGATTAACAGCAACCGCTGTATCACCAAGAAGAGTTTCCGGGCGAGTAGTGGCCACAACAATATAACCTTTTTTATTAACAAAAGGATATTTAATATAATAAAGACTACTATTTTTTTCCTTATCAACCACCTCTAAATCAGAAAACGATGTTCCACAAAAAGTACAGTAATTAATAATTTTTTTATCTCGGTAAACTAAACCTTGTTTATATAATTTTTCAAATGTTTGATAAACAATTTTAACAATATCTTCATCCATCGTAAATTTTTTCTTTTTCCAATCAAGAAAAAATCCCAATCGACGTAGTTGATTCTCCATATTATCTCGATTTTTCATCACAAACTTCCAGATCATTTGAAAAAGTGTATCTCTGTCATAATCAAAACGACTTTTGCCTTGAGCACTAAGATGCTTTTCAAAAACAAACTGAGTCTCAAAACCAGCATGATCAGCGCCGGGAAGCCATAATACTTCATCGCCTAAAAGCTTATGATAACGAATCATTATATCCTCATATACATACATTGCATGACCTAAATGAAGATTAGCATTGGCATTGGGAGGCGGAAGAATGATAGAAAATGTTTTTTTATTTTTATTTATTTTTGCCTCAAAAAAATTATTATTTTCCCAAAATTGATAGATATTTTCTTCAAATTGTTTTGGTTGATAATTTTTATCCATATGAATTTTGATTTCTATTTATTATATAATATTTTCTTATGGATTGGATTATCATTTCGATTAAATGGTATTTTTATTTATTCTTATTAGGAATTGTTTTTTTTTCCTTTCACTAAAAAAATTTTTAATAAATTTTCTTTTGATTTTGGTTATTCTTTTTCCAAAACTTTAGCAATTATTTTTTTATCATATGCTTCTTATGTTTTAAGTACTTTAAAAATTACTCCTTTTAAACGTGAATTTTTATTTTTAATAATCGGTGTTTTTGGTCTATTAAATTTTTTTATTTTTATTAAAAAAAATCAAAAAAATAAAAAATCTATTAATCCTTATGCTTTTTACATAATAATTGTTGAAGAAATTCTTTTTTTTGTCTCGTTTTTATTTTGGTCTTTTATCCGCTCTCAAGAACCATCTATTAGATCTTTGGAAAAATTTATGGACTTTGGTTTTATTAACTCAATTCTTCGTTCATCATATTTTCCACCTAAAGATATGTGGTATACGCCATTATCAATAAATTATTATTATTTTGGTCATTTAACCGGCGCTTTTTTAATAAAATTAACTAATATTTTGCCTTCAATTGGCTACAATCTAATTTTGGCAACAATCTTTGCTCAAGGAGTCACCTTAACCTTTTCGCTAGTTGGTAATATTTTAAAATTAATATCTTCAAAATTAAAAACATTTACTTTAGTTATCTATGGTTTAATTGGCGCTTTTTTAGTCAATTTAGCTGGTAATCTTCATACTATTTATCTTTTTACTACTGGCTATCCAACAAATGACAATGTTGCCCCCAATTCCTTTTTGGAAAATATTGTCAAAATTTAATCCTGGTTCTTATTGGTATCCAAATGCTACTCGTTTTATTCCATATACAATTCATGAATTTCCTTCTTATTCTTATGTTGTTGCTGATTTGCATGGCCATGTTTTTGATATTCCTTTTGTATTAATTACTTTATCGATATTATTTTTATTATTTTTACATTTAAAAAATAAACTACTTAATACTAAATACTTAATACTTACTACTATTTTCTTAGGTTTCTTAACAGCTATTCATTATATGACTAATGCTTTTGATGGACCAATTTATATTCTTTTAACAATGCTAATATTTTTTATTAATCTTGGTTTTTCAATCAGTTTTTTTCATTACACAACAATTTTACTTTCATCATTTATTATCTTTTCTTTACCATTCTCACTAAATTTTTCACCTTTTGTTTCCGGTATTGGAGTTAACTGTGCGCCATCATTTTTGACAAAAATTGGCAAACTTGGACCATTTTTATTTGAAACAGGTAATTGTCAAATATCAGCTTTTTGGATGCTTGTTGTTCTTTGGGGATTTTTCTGGATAAATTTTATTATGTTTTTAATAACAAAAAATAATCAAAAGAATTCTCTTCATTCACTTAATTATTCAATTACTAATTATTTAATTATTCTTTTTTCCTTTGGTACTTTTCTTATTCTTATTCCTGAGTTTTTTTATATAAAAGACATCTACCCCGCTCATTTTCGCGCCAACACTATGTTTAAACTTGGATATCAGGCTTACATCATGATGAGTATTACCTCAACTATTACTCTTTTTCAGATAAAAAATCTTAAAAATATGTTTCTTAAAACGTCATTTATAATTGTTTATACTTCTTTATTTTTTCTAGTTTTTATTTATCCTTTTTTTGCAATTCCGTCATATTATGGAAAATTAGATCGCCAACCAAACTTAGATGGATCAGATTGGGTTAAATTTGATTATCCAGAAAATAAAGAAATTATTGATTGGTTAAATAAAAATATTCAAGATCAACCAGTGATATTAGAAGCTCAAGGAGACTCATATACTGACTATAATCAAATCTCAGCTTTAACTGGTCTGCCAACAGTTGCTGGTTGGTGGGTACATGAATGGCTTTGGCGAGGAAGTGCTGATTTTGTCGGTAAACGTATACCTGAAATTGTTGATATTTATCAATCAAAAGATATTCAACAAACAAAAAATTTAATAAAAAATATAATATAAAATATATTATTATTTCAACTCTTGAAAAACAAAAATATCCAGAAATAAACGAAGAAAAATTTAAAATAATTGGTAAAAAAGTTTTTCAATCTTCAAATGGTATTGGAGCCATATATCAAGTTAAATAAATATCTTATTGACAAATAAATATTTTTTTGCTAATTTTATTTGCAGAGCATTACTACTCGTCGTACCCCTAATGCGAGCGGTAGTGATGCTCTTTTTTTTCTTTTATAGATGATATAAAGTCACTGGTATTTGCAAATTCTTCTTGACAATTTTTTTAAATTGATCAGCGACAAAACTAATAAACTCAACTCTTGCTGTCGGTTGGTTTTTATGAAATTTAATTTTAGATTTTTCTAAAAATACATTATTTCTCATAAACTTATGATAAACAATTAATTTTTCTTTGTCAAGACCTATAAATTTTTTATTTAATTCTATAGGATAACTTATAGTAAAATATTAATAAAAAATATTGTCAAATCAATCTTTTTAATATTATCCAAATTATGTGGATAACTTTTATTTTGAAGTTTTAAACTTTTATCGATATAATTAATTAATGAAATTTTCCGTTTTGACTTTTAATACTCTATTTAATAACGGTTTAAAAGAAATTCCTAATATTTTAAATAAATATTCTCCTGATATTTTGTGTTTTCAAGAATTTTTAACTAGTGAAGAAAATATTAAAAAAATTGAAAATTATGGATATTCTTTAGCAGAATATAGTAATTCTTTTATCAAATTGGGGAAAATTTATGGAGTAGCAACTTTTTATAAACAATCTTTATTTAAGTTAGTCTCAAAAGAATTTGTTGAACCAATTAATAATTTAAGCGAGTATTTTTATAATATCTTAAAAATATTTTTTGAAAACAAAACTCAACCAAAAACAATTCTAAAAACAATTTTAAAAGAACAAAATACTAAAAAAATAATAGAAATATATAATATTCATCTTTTTTTTATAGGTTCAAACGAAGCCAGAATTTCAACTATTAAAGAATTCATAAAAACTAATTTTGAAAAAAATAAATTTATGATAATTTGTGGTGATTTTAATTATTATCCAATACAGCGAAAAAAAACTTGAAAAAAATGATGAAATCATTTAATTTTAAAGAAGCAACACAAAATATTTTTCAAACAATTAATCCTTATAAAAAATATGTTAAAAAAAAATATATATATTTGCAAAAACTTATTATCCCTTTTTTTAAACTTTTTGAAAAAACTTTTAAAATTGACTATGTTTTTTATAAAAACTTAAAAAATATAAAAACTATTAGGATTGATAATCATTATTCTGATCATTATCCAATAATCTCTTATTTTGAAATTTAACTGAATAAAAATTTCCTAAGCAATTTTTTTATTTTTAAAAAATAAGAATTAATATACTCTGAAGTAGTTTTTTTATCTAAATTACTTTTAGTATAAACTTGCCCGCCCATCTCATAATCAAAAATTTTTTTAGTCACTTCTTCATTAAGTATTAATCTTCTAAAAGTAGCTAAAAAATATTTATAAAAAAATTTTACTTCACCTTCTTTTTTTATTCGTCTTAAGGAAAAAACAACTGGTGAATTTTTGATAAATTTTGTTTGAACTCCATAATTAAAAGCCCGCCCAATTAATTCATGATCTTCTGACATAAATAATTCTTCATTAAAGCCTCCCATTAAATGAAAAAAATTTCGCTCAATAATAATTGATCCACCAAGAGAAAATTTTTTCGGTAATTTTTGAGAAAACTCAACTAAATTATTAGCTAAATCAAATAATGGTTTATAAATTTTATCTTTTTTTGATGGAACAACATAAGGCACAAATAATAATCCTTTGTTTTTTAAGATAAACTTTTTAACTTTTGTTAAAAATGTTGATTTAATGCGACTATCAGCATCAAGAAATAATAAATAATCTCCCTTTGCTTTACTAGCTCCAAAATTTCTTTGACTAGCAACGTTTTTTTTATTTGATTCAAAAAAGGATAATCTTAAACATTTTTTATATTTTAATGCTACTTTTTTAGTATTATCTAAGGAGTAACCATCAACAATAATTACTTCGAAATTAGTCTCTTTTTGTTTTTTTAAATCATCTAAAAGTTTTGGCAAAAATAATTCTTCATTGAGAGTAGGAATAATAACTGAAAAAAAAATATCGCTCATAATATTTTTGATAAATTAATTATAATATAAAAATGACAATTTCTATAATTATTCCGGTTTTTAATGAAGAAAAATATATTGAAAAAGCTTTAGAAAGCTTGGTATTTCAATCTGAAAAACCTAATGAGGTAATTATTGTGGATAATAATTGTACTGATAAAACAATCAATATTACTAAAAAATTTAATAAAAAACTACCATTAAAAATCATTAAAGAAAAAAAACAAGGAATTGCTTATTCTCGCAATACTGGATTTAACTACGCTAATGGTGAAATTTTAGTAAAATTTGATGCTGATAGTATCTTACCTAAAGATTGGATAAAAAATGTAAAAACTATTTTTGAAAATAATAAAAAAATTGTTGCTTATTCAAATCATTTTTACTTATATGATATGTCATTTCTTAAAAAATCACTAATCCCCTCATATCTCTATCAATTTTTTTTCAAAATGTTATCTGGATATGGAGTACTAATTGGTCCAGCTTTTGCAATAAAAAACACTGTCTGGAAAAATATAAAAAACGAAGTTTGTATTGATGATAATAAAATTCATGAAGATATTGATATAACAATACATTGTTCTTTTTATGGAGATATCTATATTGATAAAAACACGATTATTAATATTTCCTCTCGAAGAATAAAATATAATCCATTATCTTTTTTTATTAAATATCCTTTAATTTTTTTACGAATGCTTATTAGCCATCGAAAGCAACTCAGCCAAGGTCGTGGCATCTTGAGGTTTTTTATCATCTCTAAATCGCTCAAGTCTAGGAAATCTTAAAGCATAACCAGCAGTATGAACTGGTGATTTTGTTATCTCATCAGCCTTGATCTCAACAACAATTTTTGGCTCAAGCCAAATATCACATTCCATAGTTTTATCAACTAAGTAATTATTTGGCTTATATTTAACTTTTAATTTTTGACTTTTAACTTTTAATTTTTTCCACTCTTCATCAGTTAACCCTGTACCAATTTTTGCCACAGTTTTATACTGATCATTTTCATCATCATAAACACCAACTAAAAAAGCACCAATTCCAAAACTAGTTCGCTTTCCCTTTCCTAAATCATAACCCATAACTACACAATCTATTGTGTCATTCACTTTTGAAGAATAGCTTTTTTTATATTTTATCCAGTTCCATTCACGCGCGCCTGGTTTATAAACACCATCAATTTTTTTTGCCATTATTCCTTCAAGATTGTTTTTTACCGCTTTGTCAAAAAGTTCATCTATTTTTTTTTCATCATTAACCTTTTCTTGATTAGCAATTAAAATTACTTCATTTTTTATATCTTTTTTTGTCTCAATTGACTCTTCAAGTATTTTTCTTCTTTTAATAAATGGTTGATTAATAAAATTTTCTCCGTCTTTATATAAAACTTCAAAAACAAATAATCGAAGTGGTATTTCTTTAGCAACTTTATCAATATCGTATTTTCTCTTTCTTTGTACTGTCTCTTGAAAAGGTAAAAAATCACCAGTTTTTGGATTATAACCAATTGCTTCACCTTCAAAGATCATCTCTTTTGCTTTAACTTGTTTTTTTACTGCTTCAACAATATCTGGATACATAAAAGTAACATCTTCTAAACTTCTTGAAAAAAGCTTGACCTCAGGGACGGTTTTTTCAAGAACAGAACCTTTAAGGACCGTCCCTTTTTTATAATGAACTTGAAGTCTAAATCCATCAAACTTCTCCTCAATTACACAATCACCCAGCTGATCAATAATCTCTTTTGCTGAAGATAGTCTTTCCGCTCTCATCATAATAATTGGCGTAAATACTTTTGGTTCAATTTTTTCCAAGGCAGTCACTCCTTTTTCTTTAGCTAACCTTCCAATAAATCCAAGTTCTGGCCTGACATGATAAGCTTTTTCAAAAAGATTACGCAAACTTTTATCACCTTTTATCATCCAAGAATAAGCATCAAGAATTGTCATATCAGAAAAACCCATTCTAATATTTCCAGTTGGAATCCTGACAATAAATTTTGCTGATATTGGATCAAGTTGACGAATAAGTTGAGATAAAAGGCTTATTTTTACTTCTTGACTACCTTCACCTGAAGAAGTTGCTATTCGATAAAAAAAATCATAAACTTCATCTATCTCCATTTCTTTTTCTTCAAAAGAAAAAAATTGTTTTTTAAAATACTCAACTGTTTCTCCTAAATCACCGGTTTTTTTATACTCTTTTTCAAAATAACTTTTTTCAATATTTAAAGCCAAAATAATTGCTTTTATCACCATCTTTTCTGCCATACCAAACTCTATTCCCTCATAAGCTGGACGAACTCTACCTTGCAAAAGATAAACCACCTTTTCTATCTCGCTTGATGAAAGTTTTTTAAAAAGTTCAGCTAAAATCCGAGTAATCTCAATCCGCGAAGAGTTCTGACTAATCTTTTCAAAATACTCTGCTAATTGATTAAATTTCATCTAACATCTAGCTTCTAACTTATAACATTTTAAAAATTGATTTAATTTCTACTTAATTTAAAAAAAATCACTTTTAACTTTTGACTTTTATTTTTGCATTTTGATTTTTGAATTTTAAATTTTATTTTACACAATCACATACCTTGCCGCTTTGGTACTACCAACCTTTTTTATCAATCCTTTTTTTATTAAATCTTGTAAGTCTCTTAATACTGTGTCTTCAGATATATCAGGAAAAATCTCTTTAAACATCTGATTTTGGAGATAACCAACTTCTTGAATATACTCAACCAATCTCATTTGTCTTTCTGTTAAAAATATTTGCCGACCACCAAATTTTTCTTTTAATTTAACATCTTTTGAGAGTTTTAAAATTTTTTCTTTTACCTTTTCAAATTCAATTGCGGCTCCAAAAGTAAAATATTCAAGCCAAGAAGTTAAGTCGCCAGCAGATGCTTTTTGAAGATTGTGATAATATAAAGCTGCATCTTTATCATAATATTCCTCAAGAGAAAAAAATCGTCTAATATCGTATCCTCCTAAAAATAAAATCAATGTTGCCAACACTCTTGCCACCCGACCATTACCATCAATAAAAGGATGAATTCTAACTAATTCGTGATGAGCAATCCCTGCTTTTAATACTGGATGAAGATCACTATTTTCTTTATTTAACCAATAAATAAACTCCCTCATCAAAAATGGCACTTCAATTGCTGGTGGTGGTCGAAAAGTCACCTCGCCAGTAGCTGAGTTTCTGATAACCACTTGTTTTTGTCTGTATTCACCAGCTTGATCATCGCTTAGGATTTTATAAGTGATAATTTTATGAAGTTTTTTAATCAACTGTTCAGTAATTTTCTCAATTTTTCTTTTTGCCTCTTCATCAATAAACTCAATTACTTTTCGGTAATTAATAATCTCTTGAATATCTCGCGGTCGACCGATTACCTCTTTTCCTGCTAAAATATTTTTAGCATCATCTTTAGCTAAAGCATTACCTTCAATATGAGTACCGTGATAAACTGACCGAATAATTGCATCTTCTTTAAACTGTTTTTCCCAAAGTGGTAAAAGTGGTGAATGTCTAATTACCTCCTCAGTTGCCTCAATTTTAGCAATATTAACAAGGATCTTATTACTAATACTAAACTGCGGATTAAACATAAAAATATTATAACAAGTGACTTTTAATTATATTTGATATTTTATTTTTGATATTTTATATTATTTATATATGATATATGCATTTGAGATTTCTAAAGATAATTTTGCTCCAGCAAAAATAACATCTATTTCAACTCTTTTAAATCTTATTCTACCTCTTTTAACAGCTGGCGCCGCTTTAATCACTTTATCAATGGCTTTATATGGTGCTTTTATGTACTTAACAAATGGTGACAAACCAGATGTTTTAAAAAAAGCGCAAGCAATTATCATCTATGCTTTTATTGGGCTTTTAATTGTTGTTTCTAGTTTTGTTGTCATTCAATTAATTGGTAAAATATTTAATATTCCAAAAATCATATGAAATTTTTATCACAACAAAAAGACATAAATGATATTTTTGGTACTATTGAAGCACCGGATGCGATGAAATTTGGTGGTTCAGATCCTGCTTCCGGCTTAAGTAAATTAATCGCTTTTGGTATCAGACTTTTTATTATTGTCTCGGGAATGTTTTTGCTTTTATATATGCTTTGGGGCGCTTTTGATTGGATAACATCAGGCGGTGAAAAAGAAAAAATCGTTAAAGCTCAACAAAAAATCACTAATGCTTTAATTGGTATGATATTAATATTTGCTGTTTTAGTCGTCTTTAATGTTTTTGCTGGTAATATGCTTGGAATAATTGAAGTTGCTCCAGATGGAAGTTGGAGTTTTAAACTACCTACTTTACGATAAAAATTTTATTTTTTAAAAGCAAATATATCTCATCTTTATAAACAACAAAATCATTGCCTTTTTGAAAAATATCTGAGTTTAGCTGACTTACATATTCGCCAGTTTTTCCTAAAACATAAACTACTCCAGAATTTTTATCCCATAAATATATTTTTTTTAAATTTTTATTAGTAAAAACTTTAAAAAAATTAAATTTATTTGAAGGTAAATCATATTTAAAAGACTCTTTTGTACCTGATGTGTATTTTAATATCAAGTTATTTCCAGATAAATAAATTGATCCGTCAATAGCAAAAGAATTAATTTCGCTAAGATTAATCGCCTCGCCTTTTTGAAAATATGAAGTTTTGTTTCCAAAACCATTATCAGTTTTTAAATATTTCCAAATCTCATCTTTTTCTTTGTCAAGTAAATACAAATTGCCATTATAAACTGATAAATCTATAATCTCTCCCCAATCTTTATCTTTGTCAATAACTTTTTTAGGTTTATTTTTATCAACTATTTCATAAACACCAACGTCTTTAACATAAAAATAAATTCTACTCTCATATGAAGTTAATAAATTAGCAGATTTAATTTCAGAAAACTCACTTTTTTCTAAAGATTTTTTATCTAATGATAGATTGTAAATAACGCCCTTTTTTTTATTTAAAATATAAACATTGTTTTCTGATAAAATCATTTTTTCACCCTCTGCTTCTTTATCATCAACTGTCAAATCAAAAAATTCCCTATAATTAGCTAACTCTTTTTTAACAATTTTGTTTTCTACTTCATTAATTTTTTTTTCTAAATCAGTTATTTTATTATTTTTTACTTTTAAATTTTCTGCTTCAGTTTTTAATTTATTTAACTCTTCTTTACTTTCTTGTAATAAAATTAATGCCCGATCCATATTCAAAAAAGCCACTTCTTGAGCAGTTTCTAATTTCTGATTAATTAATTCATTAACTTTTTTATATTTTTCCTCAATTAATAAACTATTTTTTCTTTTTACTCCTAAAGTCATACTCCATAACAAAAGCCCAAAAAGAAAAACTGCCATAATAACTGTTAAAGTTTTTTGGCTATTTCTCATTGCTATAAAATAAGTTTTTAAAGAAGAAAAAATATTTGTTTTATATTCTCTTTCAATCCCTTCCTCAATTTCTTCTTGATAAACTTTTTGTTTTAAAAACTCCACCATTATTGCAACTGCGCCTTGATCATTTTTATTTTTAATAAAAGGAGTAATTTCATCAACTATCTCTTTTGGTTTTTTATCTGCAAAAATTTCTTCAATCTTTACTCTTCCTCCAATTAAATTTAAAAAATTATCAGTAGTAAAAATAAAAAAATCTTCATCTTCTATCTCGCCTGAGGCAGTATTATCGGCATAAAGCAATAGACCATATTTGCCTTTTCTTCTAATAAAGATTTTTCCTTCATTAATTGTTTTTAAATATAAAATATTTTCTTTTAAATAACCTGAGGCAAGAGAAAAACCAGTGGGAAAATTATTTTCGGTAACAATTGAAGAGATAAAATCATCAAATTCAGAAAGATTATTAATTAAATATTTTTCTGTTGTTAATTTTTGTTTTATCTTTGTTTTTATTGACTCAACAATTTTATAACCTTGATCATTATCTAGTCCAGAATAAATTTCCAAACATAAAAAAAATCCATCTTGAGCAATCACTGTTGAAAATCCGCCTTTTTTTTCTTCACCTAAATAAAAAGATACTATATCTTTAAACATCTTATATTAAAAATATAGCAAAAATTAATAAAATTAAACCAGCAGTAATTTGTAAAGAACTAATAAAAATTATTAAATAATTAAATTTATCATCTAGAGTTTTTACCATTATTTTTATATTTTTTGAGACTGCTAAAGCATATAAAAGATAAATAATCGCTAAAATAATTAAAGCAATCTTAAAAAAAAGATCAAAAATAATTTGAGTTAAAAAAGAACTATTCAACATGTTTTTTGCTTAATAATTTATTAATTTGATCAACAATTTTTGATGGATAAGGAACATCATTAAACTCAATATAATTTTCCATACCTGCTGTTTGAATATATATTGATCCATAATCAAAAAGAGAGCCAAAAAATCCACTACCTTTTATAGTAATATCCTCAATATTATTAATCCTAGCAGTTGTTATTTCTCGATATAAAATACCACTAAAATCTATATCAACTAATCTTTTATTAGTTAAAATTCCAACATTAAAGTACCAATGTAAAAAATAATAAAAAGCAAAACTTGCAATAAAAACAATCGCAAAACAATTAAAAACAAAAATTTTATTCAAACTTAAAAATTGAGGAAGAAAAAAATTAATAAATATTGTCAAAATAATAAGAATTATTGTATTCATTATCCAGCCTAACTGAGTAAAAGGATGAGCTCGCATCAGAAGAATAACTCTTTCTCCTTCTTCATATGTCTCAAACTTTATATCAGGATTTATCTGATATGAAAAAAACAGTCGACTCTCTCTTTTGATATTGTTTTCCATTTAGAAATATTATATAATATTATTGTCCCGGTTATTAGAGCGACTTGGAACCACCCTTCCTCATCCCGAACAAGGAAGTGAAACGAGTCAGCGCCGATGATACTTCCCGACCTAGTCGGGAGGGAAAGTAGGTCATAGCCGGGACATTTTTTTATTATATCTTTTTACAACCATTAACTAGATCTTTTAAACTCATATTTTTTGGTAAATAAATTTTAGAGATATTTTCCAATTGATTTATATCCATATTTAAATAACTTTCAATAAAAGAGGCATAAGGCGATAAATCATATTTTTTTATCTGGCCAAGACTATTGATTTCTAAATTAATTTTTCTCTTATTAATCTCTAATTTATATTTTTCATTATTAAATTGATATTGACATAACCAATGATCATCTAAACTAATACTAATTTTTTCTATTTTTTGTGTTATTATTGATGTTGGCGTTATTGATATTTTTATTTCTTTTTTTAACGGATAATTAGTTTTAAAACTAATCTCTTTTTTTTGATTAAACTTTATAATTAAAGCAAGAATAACAATAATAATTGGTGTGATAATTACTGCTTTAGATACATAATGAAAGAAATCATCCATAAACTTATTTTATCAAAGAAAAAATGCTATTTTTATGCTAAAATATTTTATTATTTTGGGGAGTGGTGTAACGGTAACACACTTGCCTTTGGAGCAAGGTACTCTAGGTTCGAATCCTAGCTCCCCAACAAGTTAAGAAGAAGAAAACTGCGAAAAATTAGTGTTTAACACGCCAATCTCCGAAACTGTCGGCTTGAAAGAGATTTTGCGAAACAAAATCTTCTAGAAAAAACGCAAAAATTTTAAAAAACTTTTATAAATATTGATGGCGCACCCGTTCCAACCAGTTAGGATCGTCTCCTATCTGACGAGTGCGCCAACAAAAAAGACGATCCGCCAAAACTGGTTGCAATATAAATATAACAAAGTTAGAAATTATTATTCAAGTACTATTCCTAAAATACCTTTATCAAATTTTAAAATTTAGATATAATGTAAACAATATGATTGACTCAGGACCATCACTTGCGGAACTTGGAGTACACCAATCAAAGGTACAACCGATCGATCTTCAAGACTATTCTAAAAAAGAAGCAAGTTTGAGAAAACTTCCCGACACCCGAATCATAAAAGAAGGAGATGAAGAATTTTTGGAATTTTCATTTAGTAACGGCTTTAAAGTAATAACTAACACCTTCGAAGAAAGTGTCAAGTTTTCTAAGGAAGGAGATTCTCAAAATAAATATTTTCGTGTTCGAAAATTCTTGGTAAATTTCCAAGGAAGAGACGTTGATCTTCTTGACAACGAAACTGCTAGAATTTGTGATCACTTTATTTCTTTCAGAGTAAGCACAATTGGCTCACATTTCAATAGACAGGTAGTAGTTGTTAACAATGAAAACCAAGAAATAGAAAGATATAAAAGCAATGTCGTAATTTATGTTCCCATAAACAAGGAAAGAACAGACTACGATGCAGAAGAAATGTTATATGAATGGGTGCATGAGCTCGGTCACGCTATCGATCTGATTGATTCAAAAAGAAAATTTCGTAAGGTAAGTGCTGAAGAAGAAAAGTACGAACTAGTAAGCAACGAAAAATTAAATGGTGTTAAAGCAGAAAGAAATGCTCATGCAATTGGATTAAAAATTCTTAAGGGAATTAAAAGATTATACGGACCACACCAAAGTATTTCTGAAGAACGATATGTAAATAACGTAGTCGAACCGTCATTACACTCCCGCCAGTTTGTTAGTATGGACTTTCGTTCTGCTTATTCCAATCAAGACAGAGCATTATTTAGAGACGAAGAAATAGAAATAAGGAAAAATGGAATAACTGAAGAAGCTGACAGAGAAATATTCCAAACAAAATTTAGGCGAGATAAAAATATTTCTACACTTTCAGCAAGACTTGGAGAAAACGCAGCAAAAATATATGATTCTTTAGTCAAAGCATGGGTAGATGAAAATATTGAGAAAATGGAAAAATTGAACAGAATTTTTGCCAAAGATGGCCTAGATAAACCTAAAACAAGAGAGGAACTTGTTAGAGAGTTAGAGCTCGAATACCACTCAGCAATTTTAAGAAAATACGGAATACCATGGGAGCAATTTTCAAGTTTATTAAAATAGTATTTGATTATTAATTACACTTAGAAGCGATTGCGAAGCAATCGCAAAATCGCGCGCGTAAAAAATAGCCTCAAAATTAGAAAAATATTTTTTCGAGGTAAACCTCGACACGACGAGTAAAGGCGTCATACTAAAATATAGCAAGTCGTAAAACAATAAACTAACATATTAACTTCAACATTTTTTGTAAACGACCAAAAATTATCTCTCATTTCTTTTAGCCACTCTTCGCTCAACAAAGGAAAGAATTTTTTTATGAATTAGAAAATTAAAAGAAACATCTTATTTTTTTCATTTTTATGAAAATATCATAAAAATAAATGCTCATTAAGTAGTTTAAATCATTCTCTTCTTAAAGTTTTATCAAATATTAAAATCTCGCTATCTCTTTTTAATTCTATCCAAAAATATGTTTAAGTATAGTATTCAACCAAAGTGGTTTTACCATGATTAACATGAGCAATAATGGCTATATTTCGAATATTCATAATTTAAAAAAAATAATCCCGACTTTATTGTCGGGATTATTTAATTATACTAAAAAAACTTCAAAAAAGTTGATTACTCAAAAGTTGATTACTCAGTTGGTTGAGGAGTTGGAGAAAGAGTTTTTTTAAGATTATATACTTTTACTTCCTCAACTTCCATTAATTTAGATAATGTCTTATCCCAAACTCCTTTAACTCTAACTCTTTGACCAACTTTTAAATCAGCATATGTTAAAGTTTTGTTATCATTATCAACAAATTTAGCATTACCAAAATAAACTGTGATCTCTCCTCGATTTAAAGTTTTAATAACAAAGTTATCACTATTTTTTGAAATTACTTCGCCAAAAAATGCTCCCCAACGTTTTTGAATTGAGTTATTGCGGATTAAAACTGCCTCAATTACAGTTTTTGTCTCATCAGTATAGCGACCAATAACATTTACCTCATCACCAACTGAAAACTCATTTAAACTTGCTTTTCCCCAAAAATGACGACGAAGTTGGGTCTTTTCAGTAATATTAACTTGATAAGCTTTACCTTCTTTATCAGTTATTTTTAAATAATTATTACCAATTTCAGTTATTTTTCCAATGACTTTGGCTTGTTTTAATGCCTGAAGTTTTTCTTTTACTTGATTTTTTATTTGATCAAGAAAGCCTTTTTTTTCTTCTCTTATTTCTTTTTTTATTTCCTTAGGAAAAGCTGATGGACTAGCGCTAATTCTTAATTTTATTTTCTCTTTTGTTTCTTCTCTTATTGTTTTAATCGTTGGTTTAACCTCATCTTTTATTGCTTTAATAGTCGGTTTTATTTCTTGTCGATAAATTTTTATTGGAAAATTTTTAACTTCTTTTTCTTCATCTGCTCTAACTTGAACACAATAACTAAAAACTAATAAAAACATTAAAAAAAGAACTGTGTTTTTTTTCATAAAAATATTTAAAAAACTTTTAATTTTTCCCG
Source organism: Patescibacteria group bacterium (assembly GCA_026004455.1). Classification (GTDB taxonomy): domain Bacteria; phylum Patescibacteriota; class Microgenomatia; order UBA1406; family GWC2-37-13; genus GWC2-37-13. The sequence continues at coordinate 190,987 of BPJE01000001.1, forward strand.
CCTTTCGCGAAAGACGGGGTTTAACTTCTATTTAATATATGCAACAACTAACAAAAAAATTGCAATCATTGATTAATTGTTTGCAAATAAACAACTATTTCCTTTTCAGCGTAATTACCATTAGCATCATTGGCAGAGACAGTTAATAAATTTTCTCCTTCATCAAGTTGATAATCTAAAGAAAAATTACCTTGATTGTCTGCTTTAGTTTCTTTATCATTGACAAAAACTTCAGCGTTTGAAGCAGTTTTTCCTGAGATTTTTATATTTGGATTTGAAAAAACAGCATTTTCTTTAGGTTCATTAATTATTAAATCAATACCGCTTTTTACTAGTTTCTCAGTTAGAATTTGTTGAAAATTTAAAGTTTCACCTTCATTTTGAACATTTTCCTTTGTAGTTAATTGATTTTTTATATTTTTTAAAACTAGATTTTTCTGTAAACTCAAAATATATCCAGTAACAACTGCTAAGACTCCTAAAATTACCAAAACAATAATTGTTTTTTTCATATTTTTTTAAAAAAAATTATTAAACTTTTAATCTTATTTTTTAAGATACTCCAATTTTTTATAAAAGTCAAAATCAATTCTTTATCAGTCATATATTTGATAAAATTAAAATCTATGAAAAGCGGAAAAGTGTTGCTTATTGGCAGACCAAATGTTGGCAAATCAACTTTTTTAAATAATATCATTGGTCAGAAAGTAGCCATCACCTCACCAAAACCACAAACAACTAGATTTGCAATTCGAGCTTTATATCAAGATGAAAGAGGTGAGATCATTTTTATTGATACACCGGGATTAATGAGAAAAACTGAAGATCATTTATCTGAAAATATTAATAAAAAAACTCTTCAAGCTATTAATGAAGAGGTTGATTTAGTTTTATACATGGTTGATCATACAAGAAAGCGAGATTTTGAAGAAGCAAGAGTGTTGGGAATTGTTCGTCAAATTGAAAAACCAAAAATTTTAGTGATTAATAAAATTGATATTCAAGATAAATCATATCTTGCTCAGTATAAATTTTTAGAAGAAGAAGATTTTGTTGGTATCTTTGAAATTTCTGCTTTAAAAAAACTTCATATTAAACCATTACTTGATAAAATTTTCGAACTTTTACCAGAAGTTGATGAATCAAAAAAAATTGAAAATATTAATCCTTATCCTCTGCTTAATATTGACTCAAAGACATTTATTGCCGAACTTATCCGAGAAAAGGTTTTTTTAATGATGGGTGAGGAGATTCCCTACACTACCACTACTATCGTTGATGAGATTATAGAAAGAGAAAATGGAGCGATGTATATAAAAGCAAGGATTTTGACAAATAATGAAAGATACAAAGGTATGTTAATTGGCTCTCAAGGTCGAAAAATCAAAGAAATCGGCTCATATGCTCGAAAAGAAATCTCTTTGGCAACAGGAAAAAAAGTTTATCTAGATCTAACAATTGAAGTTGACCCTCATTGGATGGAGATTTATATATAAAATTAAATTTAAAATTTAACTTTAATGATGATGTTGTTTTTCGTACTCTTCTGCTTCTTGTTTTGTTTTGTGAACTGTACCATCCGGATGATTTGGCGGTGAGTAAATTGTATAAAGTTTTAAATCTTTGTCACCAACATTTATTACATTATGCCAAGTGCCAGCTGGAACAATAAATACCTCATCTTCTTTAACAATAAACTCTTCTTCTCCATTGTTTAAAACCACTTTTGCCTCTCCTTGCTCAATTCGAAAAAATTGATCAACTGTCTCATGAATCTCATTACCAATCTCCTCAACTGGCTTTAAAGACATCACTACTAACTGACTGTATTTTCCAGTAAACAAAACTTTTCGAAAATAACTATTTTCCAAAGTTTCCTTTTCAATATTTGTATGATAGCCTGCCATAGTTTTCCTCCTTTTTTAAAAATTTTTCATATTATATAAATTAATTATATAATACTTAAAAAAATTTAAGTAATTCTTTTTTTGCTTTTTCTCTTTCTTTTTCAAAGATTCTTAGCGTTTTTCGGCGCAGATTTGAAGGTAAGGTATATGAGGAATGAATTCCAAAATAGTTCTCAAAAAGTTTAAGCTTCCTTTTTTCTAAATCTTCTAAATAAATTTTTTTAAATTTCTCAATTAACTCTCCCTTAACACCTCTTTTATAAGCCAAATAAAACGCCAGTAGCTGTTCATCTTTCCCCAACCCGCTTCCTCCATAAGCGCTTTTACCAATACCATCATCAAAAATTACATAATATTTTTCCTTTTCTAAAGAAAGCATATCGTCATTATAAAACCCAACTTTTTCTGGGCTAATTCCTAGAGCTTTTAAAAAAATATATATCCGAGCACATTTTTCACAAACTCCACACCATCTTTTTTTCTTTGCCTGTGGTTCCTCTGAAAAACATGACATCTGAAATTGTCCAAATTCTGGATAACGACGATGAAGAATGTAAGTAATAAAAATCTCGTTAATTGGCTCAACAAGACTACCAATATGAGTCTTTATTGAAAAAAGTTGAGGAATATCTTGTAAAAGTTGCATACCAGAAACGCTTTGTTCAAAAACAGGGTTAACAAAATAATCTTCTTTATCTTTTAAATAAAAATTACAACTCTGTTCATTACCAAAAAATAAATATTTTGCTTGATAATAAAAATAATAAGGTACCAAAATAAACGCATATTGAGAAAGAATAATATCCCAACCCCAACCTAAATCTTCTACTTGCCTTAAACGTCCAATTGATAAAGGAAAAAACTCGATTTCCTCACCAATTTTTTTATAGAACTTTTCTGCTAATCTTTTTTTGTGATAATTCTCATAAATACTTTGTGGTTCTTTTATAAATATTGGAATAACTTTTACCTCTAAATCATTAAGCAAAGCATAAGTTAATAAACTATCTTTTCCAAAAGAAAAAAGAAGTATAGCCTTTTCTTTTAATCTTTTTTTCATTTTTTTTCCTAAATAAGATGAATTTAGTGCTTTAAACTGATTTTGAAAATGAATATTATAAAATTTTTTTAAAAGTTCAGAAGTTCTAATATCAGATCGTTCAAAAATATTCATTGGTAAAGAATAAAAAAGCATTTTAAAAAAAACTGGTTCAACTAGTGGATGAGAAAAATGATAAACTAAACTTTTGTTTTCAACAAAAGGAAGATGCCAAGTGCTAATATAACTTAAGCCATCAGCAAATAATTTATGCAAAGATTTTGGAAATTTTTCCCATATATAACTAGGATATTCAATTTGATATTTTTTATTTTTTATTTTAATTTCTACTCCTGTTTTTTTTACCTTTCTAAAAATATGAATTATCTCCATTTTTTTTATTATATATCTTAAAATTAAAAAAATATTATAAAATAATTTGTTTTTATTTTATAAAAATTAATTTTTGATTAAAAAAATGAAGATTTAAGAAATTAAAGCTTTTTAATATATTTTTCATTTTAAATCAAAGTTTTTATTCTCTCCAAACACTCTCCCTTCCCTAAAATCTCCATTGACTCATTTAGAGGTGGTGAAATTTTTTTTCCGGTAATTGCCACTCGCAAATCCATAAAAAACTTTCCAGTTTTTAAATTTTCCTCTTTGACTAATTGCATCATTTCTTCACCTATTTTAAAAGCATTAAATTCATTTATTTTTTTTAATCTTTGATAAATTTTTTTAAACAACTCTTTTTTATCTTTTAAATCAACTTCATAACTTTTTGGTCTTTCATAAAAAAACTGACAATATTCCCAATAATCAGCTAATTTTTTTATCCTCTCTTGAACTAGTGGCAAAGTCTTCTCCACCATTTCCTCCGGTAAATCTTTATTATGATATTTTTTATAGTATTCCAATATTTGACTTTTGACTTTTGACCTTTGACTGTTTCTCACGTATTCCCCATTCATCCACTCAAGTTTTACCGGATCAAAAATCGGCGCAGTTTTTTGAATGTCTTTTAGATCAAAAACTTTTATATACTCATCAAGAGAAAAGATCTCTTTTTGCTCTGGATGACTCCAACCCATTAAAGCTAGATAATTGACTAAAACTTCAGGCAAAAATCCCTGCTCCAAATACCAAGATGCCCAAACTGGATTTTTTCTTTTTGAAAGTTTTGATCTGTCGGGATTTCTTAAAAGTGGCAAATGAGCAAATTGAGGCAAATCCCAACCAAATGCTTGATAAAGCAAAATATGTTTTGGAGTTGAGGGAAGCCATTCTTCAGCTCTTATTACATGAGAAATCTTCATTAAATGATCATCAATAACAACTGCCAAATGATATGTCGGATAACCATCAGATTTTAAAAGTACTTGATCATCAATATCATTAGTATTAAATTTTACATCGCCTCTTATTAAATCATGAACAACAATCTCTTGATTATCAGGAATTTTAAGTCGGACTACAAAACTTTTATCCTTAACATCTTCATATTTTAAATCTAAACTTCGACAATGACGATCATATCGAGGAGGTTTTTTTTCTAACATCTGTTTTTTTCTTACTTCATCCAATCTTTCTTTTGAACAAGTACAATAATAAGCCGCTCCTTTTTTAACTAATTCATGAGCATATCTTTGATAAATCTCAATTCTATCTGATTGACGATAAGGACCATAAGGACCACCAACTCGCGGCGACTCATCAGGAATAATCCCAACCAACTCTAAAGTATTTAATATTCTTTCCTCTGCCCCCTCAACATATCTTGTCCTATCGGTGTCCTCAATTCGAACAACAAACTGACCATTATGTTTTTTCGCCCAAGCAAAATTTACTAAAGCGGTGGCAATTGAGCCAACATGAAGATCTTGACCAGTAGGTGATGGCGCAATTCTTGTCCTAATCATACTTTTAAATTATATAATAAAACTTATGATTATTACCGATCTTTTAAAATTTTGTCCAAATTGTCAATCTAAACTTAATAAAAATAACAATTTTATTTCTTGTCAAAACTGCTCTTTTTATTTTTATCACAACCCTTGTCCAACTAATGGTGTAATTTTTTACAATAACAAAAAAGAGGTTTTACTAGTTAAAAGAAAATATCCTCCTAAAAAAAATTATTTTGATATACCCGGTGGTTTTATAAATTTAAATGAAACTCTAGAACAATCTATTTTTAGGGAAATAAAAGAAGAGATAAATATTGAAGTTGACATCAAAAAATTAAAATATCTAACAAGTACTGTTGATAAATATTTATTTAAAAAAATTAATCAAATTACTTTATGTTTTATTTTTATTTATAAAATTTCTGAAGATGAAGTAAAAAATATAAAAGCTAATGACGATGTTTCCTCATACAAGTTTTTTTCTGAAAAAAAATTTCCTTGGGAAAAAATTGCTTTTGAAGGGGTTAGACAAGTTTTTAAATTATTCTTTAGCTCTTTTAAAAATTCTTAAAAAACCATAAAAACCAAAAATCACTGGTAAAAGTAAAATTGATGAATATCTAACAATATCTTTTTGATTATCTGACAATGCTGGTAATGTATAAAAATTAACTGATCTTGATTTTATTCCTGATAATGCACCTGATGAGATCATATTGTCAACTAAATTAAAAACAAACTCTAAATTATTATTTTGTGAACTAAATTGATCATAAACAAATCTTGATGAAGGAATAACAACAATTTTTAACTGATTATTTTTTTTCAAACCGGCAATCAATGGAAAAGTTTTTAGATCAGAAGCGGATGGTTTAATAATATTTTCCGGACTAACAATCATCGCTGATGATGTTGAATATTTTTGCTGCCATGACTTATCAATTGAGGATACTAAGACTTCTTTCTCAAAAGATCCATTCTTTTGAAAATCAACTGACGACACCCAAGGAAAAGTCAATATATTAACATTCGAAAATAAACTATATTTTTTATTAAAATTATTAGTTTTTATCCAATAAGGATAATTAGTAATAAATTGATAATTGGTACTACCAAAATTAACCATTTCAGAAGCTAAAGATAAAATCAAATTTTCATTAACTTTTACTCCATAATCAGCCAATAACCCATTTAAATTATGATTGGCTTTTGAAACATACAAACTATTTTTATCTACCCAAACACCATCAACAAAAAAAATTGCTTGTCCACCATTGTTTAAATAACTTTTTATTTTTTCTATTTCTTCATCTTGATAAGTCTTTTGATTATCATCAAAAATTAATGCTAGTTTATAATTTTTATCAATTTCTTTTACTGGTGAATCTTTATCAATTTGAAAAAAGTTAACTTCATACTGCTGACGAAGAATTTTTTTAAGAGTCGCTAAATCATCAGTTTCCTCTCCTAATCCAAAAACTTCTTTTTTCCCAATAACAGCAATTTTTTCTTGTTTATCACTGGTTAGTTTATAAATAAGTGAAGTGATATTGTATTCTAAATTATCTAAATCATTAGCTTGATAAATAATCTCAGTCTTATCTTTGTATTTTACAACAATACTAAAATAAATTTTTTTTACTTGATAAGCATCTTTTTCCAGTTGTGAATATTGAAACTCAGGAATACCAAGTTTATCTACCTCATCTTGAGCTTTAGTATCTTTTTTTGGATCTAAAATTTTCACCTTAACTTTTTTTGATGCTCGTTGATATTCATTGAGAAAATCAACTACTTCATTTTTCAAAGGTATTAATCGACTAGGTAAATCAGATGAGGAAACATAAAAACTTATCTCTAAATTATCTTTTAATTTTTTTAAAATTTTTTCAGTTGATGAAGATAAAGAATAAGCCTTTCCAGATGATAGATCTAATTTTAAATTAACAAAAGAAAAAACTATATTTAAACCAAAAAAAGATAAGATTAATATTAAAACTGTTGATTTTTTAAAAAAATTAATAATATTTTTAATCATAATTAATCTCGCTTTTTTAAATCGTTAATTGTTAAAAATAAAAATAATAAAGTAACGCTTAAAAAATAAACTAGTGATTTTAAAGTAATGACTCCATTGATAAAATTTTGCAGATGATAAACAGGACTAAAATAAATTAAATTATCAATCACAATTCTTGGCAATACTGACCCCATAAACTCACTTGATATAACAATTAAAAAAAATATTGACAAAAGTGAGATAAAAAAAGCAATTAATTGATTTTTGGTTTTATTGGATATGTAAATAGATAAACTGATTAAACTAGCACCAAACAAAATCTCGCCCAGATAACCAACTAAAACCTCGATCAATGATAATTTTGAAAAAATAAATAAAAAAATCACAAATCCTAAAGTTAAAGCTAAACTTATTCCATATAAAATCAATAAAGCAAAAAATTTTCCTAAAACAATTGTTTTTTCAGTAATTGGTAATGTCAATAATACTTCGATTGTGTTTAATCTTTTTTCCTCAGTAAAAATCCTCATTGATAAAGCAGGAATAAAAATCATCAAAAACCAAGGTAAAATATTAAACAAAGATTTTATCGAAACAACTGAGGAAACAAAAACATCTTTAATGTAAAAAAAATTAACAAAAATCGCAAAAAGAACAACAACAATATAACCAATTGGATTATTTAAATAAAAATCTAATTCTTTTTTAATCACTGTTTTCATAATTTTAATTTTTTACTAATCTTTTAAATAATTTTTCAACTCCTCCTTTTTCTTTTGGTTTTTTACCATCATAGACGATCTGCCCCTTATTAATGATGATTAATCTTGTTGCAATTTCTTCAACTTCAGACAAAATATGAGTTGAAAAAATAACAATTTTATTTTTAGCAATTTTTTTAATTAATGATTTTATCTTATCTTGCTCAATTGGATCAAGGCCTGAGGTTGGTTCATCTAAAATCAAGATTTTTGGATTACCCAGTAAAGCAGCTGCTAATCCAACTCTTTGTTTATAACCTCGAGATAACTCTTCAATTTTTTTATTTACCACCTCAGTTAAACCAACATTATTTATCACTTCCTCTAAATTTTTCGCTTTTTTTATCTTTCCAACAAAATCCAGATACTCTCTCACTTTCATCTCCTGATACAAAGGATTATTTTCTGGAAGATAACCACAATTTTTTAACACCTCAACTCGATTCTCAATTGGATCTTGATTATTAATACTTATTTTTCCTTTTGTTGGTTTTAAATAACCTAAAATCAATCTCATTGTGGTTGTCTTTCCTGCGCCATTTGGACCTAAAAAACCAATGATTTCGCCTTCTTTTGCTTTAAATGAAAGATTATCAACTGCCTTTTTTTCAGCAAAGAATTTAAAAACAGAATCTAAAACAATCATAAGATATATTTTATAGCAAAAAAATAAATCTCATTCAATATTTAATTTAAAAAACCAAGATAAGATCTTAAAAAATAATCTAAATTTTTTACTTCCTCTAAAAAATTTAATTTTTTATTTTTTTTATAACTAATTGATCCTAAAACAATCAATAAAAGATAAAAAAATATTATCTCTTTTTTTTCTTGATTTAAATGATTATTAAAATAACTATTTAAAAATAAATTAATTAAATTCAAATTATCATAAAAAGTAAGCTTGATTGAATATGCTAAATCCCAATATAAATCTCCCCAAAAAGCATTCTCAAAATCAAAAAAATCAACCATATAAAAACTATCTTTTTCCTCTCTAACAATAAAATTAGCTGGATAAAAATCAAAATAAATTAAGCCCTCATTGACTTTTTTTGAATTAATTTTTTTATAATAATAATTAACAATCTTTTTAATTAAATCTTTTTTTTGATAATTAATTTTTTCTAAAATAATAAAACTTTTTCTTATCCATTTTTTAAGAAAAATATCTTTCCACTCTTCTTGATTATATCTTTCAAGTATGGAAAAAATTTTTTTATTATATTTAATTTTTTTCCCTATTGCATGAATTTTCCTTAAAGACTGACCCATAAACAAAACTAATTTTTCTTTTTTTAAATTATCAATCAAATATTTATCAGCAGATCCTAAAGGATTATAATCTTTTTTAATAATAAAAAATTTTTTCTCCTTTTTTAATTCTTGAAAACTTTTTTTTATTATTCCTTGAGTTACAAAAAAGTCATGAATCACTAAATCTTTTTTTAATTGATTTTCTTTATTAATTGGTATAAATTTTAAGATTTTTTCACTATTACTAAAAAAACAATAAAAAACAAAATTATCAGAAAAAGTTGGTATCAACTTAAAAAATTTTGGTCTCTCTTGATTTTTAAAGTATAGAAAAAGATCATCGAGTAAATTTTTAGGAAAATTTAATGGTTTTTGAAGACCAATACCAATAATATAAGTATGATTTTTTTCATCAAAAATAATCTGGGTGACTGAAGCATTATCAATTGAAAAAATATCTCTTTTTTCAAAAAAACTCCCCTTTTCTCGATTTAAAAATGCTAAAAATATTCTAATTATTCCTTCATGAGTGACTATTAAATAACTTTTATTTTTAGAAAAATGATATTTTTTTAAAAACAAATTTATCCTTCGATAAACATCAGCCTTTGATTCACCGCCTGGAAATGGAGTGTTAAATCTATCTTTTTGATATAAATAAAAAAAATCTTTAAATAAAACTTGGATTTCTTGATAAGATTTTCCTTCTAAATGACCTAAATCAATATCAATTAAATTATCATCAATAATTACTTCTTTAATTTTTAATTTTTCCGCTAAAATTTTAGCAGTTTGAATTGTTCTTTTTAATGGAGAAACAAAAATTTTGTCAATCTTAATTTTTTTATTTAAAAAACTATCTCCTAATTTTTTTACTTGATTTTTTCCTTTTTCAGTAAGCGAAGAGTTATCACCACGAGCAAAAATAAGATTATTTTCTTCTCCTTTGACATTGCCTTCTGATTGACCGTGGCGAACTAAATAAAAAATCATATAAAAATAACAATTTAATTTTTATATTATGATAAAATCTTATAATTATAAAATTTTTATGTTAAAAATAAAATCAATAAAAAACAAAACTTTTCTTGGTATTTTTGCTCATCCTGATGATGATGCTTTTGGTCTGAGTGGAACATTGATAAAACTTAATCAAAACAATAATCAAATTTATGAGATTTTTATTACCAGTGGTGACGCAGGCACTAACCAATTAACTGGAAAAAAAGAGAAAAATTTAGGAGAAAAAAGAGAAAAAGAAGCCCTTGCTGCTGGAAAAATTTTTAATATAAAAAAAATTTGGTTTTTAAGATACAAAGATGGATCACTTTCCAATAACCTTTATCATCAAGTCGCTGAAAAAATTGAAAAAATAATAAAAAAGATCAAACCTGACTTCCTTTTAACTTATGAATGGCGCGGAGTCTCCGGACATATTGATCATATTTTTACTTCAATGGTCACTAGTTTTTTAGCACAAAAATATCATCTGACTGTTTTTTATTATGCTAGAATCAAAATTAACAAAAAAAGACCTCCATATTTTATTTTTTTTCCACCAGGATATAACAAAAAAGACCTTGATCTGATTGTTGATGTCAGTGATGTATTTGATAAAAAAATAAATGCAATGAAATGCCATCAAACCCAAATCGAAGATGCAAAAAGAATCATCGAATTTTATAAAGATTTACCTAAAGAAGAAGGATTTTTTATTAAGAAGTTTTAAATCATTTCTTTTATCATAATCTGCCCCAATCCCATCGTTGTTTTCATCCCTAACCCAAAAAACTCCAAAGCAAAAATATCAGGATTTTTTTCTTTAAGCTTGATCTCAAAATCTCCAACTGCTCCAATAAATTTGCCAAATGGATTAACATCCACTTCTTTTGATTTAAGATTAATCTTACTGATGACAAACTCTGGTAATTTAAATATCTCTTTTCCATAAATCTCTTGTTGTTTTTGTAAAAATGAATTTTTTATTAGAGATACTGTTGGAATAATCTCAAAATTTTCTCCTGATTTAAAAACTATTGGTGATAAAGTGATAATCTTTAGTCGATCAGATCTTAATTTTTCATCATTAGGATAATACTTGATCATTTTTTGAATATTTTTTGGTAAATTTTTTTCTGGAGTCAGATAAACTTTTTTTATGCTGAATTCTTTTTCAATATTGATTTTCTTTTGATTAAACAAACTTGATAAAAAAATTGAAAATACTTCATCATTTAAAAAAGAAAATCTGATAAAAATCCTCTCTTCTTTTAAAAAAGGCGAGGTGATGGTAAAGGGCTTTTGTTTGTTTTTTTGATGATAATGAGTGGCTTTTTCTTCATCTATTTTTTTTAATTGATTGATAAAAAAACTATATACTTGATAACCAAGAAAATTTTTCCTCACATAATCCCTCTCACCTTCAAGCTCCAAAACAATTGATCGAAGCATAATTATAACTTAAATAATATCATAACTTTTTAGATTTTGCTTTGGATAAAGTTGAATTTTTGAAAAACAGTTTTTACAAAGTATCACAAATCCAATTTTGTCATCTTTATTTTTAATCTTTTTAAAATATTCAATTATTCTTTTTTTGTCATCTTTTTCCAAAAAGCATATAAAAACACTCTTTTGCACCCTAAATCCATACTGTTTTAGAAATTTGACCAACTTATTTCTCGTTTTTTGATCCTCAATATCATAAAAACAAAGATAATTTTTTAATTTTTTATTTAAATTAATCTTTTTCATTTTCATTTAGATATTTAATGATTTGTCCTAACCGACTTTCAATCCGATTTATTAATTTAAAATTATTTACAATTTCTTTTTGAAATAAATTAAAAATTTTATGTAAAGCTTCTTTTTTTATCAAAACTAAATCATCTTTTTTTTCAAAATCTTCTATATCTATCATTTTTAGATTGATTAGTTTTAAAATAATTTGATCAATATTTGGTCTAAACTCCTCCATAATATCTAAACTTAGATTTTCTCTTTTATATTTATTTTCATGAAAAAAACCAACATAAGGATCAAGTGAATTTGCCACAATAAAACCAGTAATAAAATTAACAAGTAAAGTATAGCCAAAACTTAAAATTGAGTTAATCTCATCTTTAGGAGGATAGTGATTTCGACCAAAAAATCTAAATTTTTTATTTAAGATAATTTCTGGAAAAATACTAAAATAGCAAGAAGAGTATGATCCTTCTAATCCTCTTAAAGTTTCAATTGAACTAACAAAATCAATTTGCTTTAATAACTTTTCTGATTGTTGTTTGAAAGTATCGTATAAGTCTATTTTATTTTGATTTTTGCAAAAAGAATAAATTAGACCTCTTTGATTTTTAAATTTTTCTTTAAGGATTATTCTTGTTAAAAATATTCTCTTTTCTTCTTGTTTAAAGATTTGCCATTGCTTATATTTTAAAAACACTCTCTCTTGATCAATAGAAATCAAAGAGCCAATATAATCACCTTTAGATGATAAAAATAAAACTCGGATTTTATTTTTAAGACAAAAATTAATTGCTTGAGTTGTTAAAAAAACATTCCCAAAAATAAATAAATTTTCGACCAACTTTTGTGGATAAGTTGACAAAATTTTCCCTTCAGGATTTTGAATATAAAATTCACCCTCCTTTATACCTATTTTTGCTCCTTGTGTTAAAACATATAAATTCATAAAAAACTATAAAAACTTATAACTAAATCCCTTAATTGGTTTTAGATATTCAGACCTTCAAAGTAGATAATGAATATGTAGAATGTTTTTAGTCTCAATCCCTTAATTGGTTTTAAATATTTAGACAAGATAATCAAACAATCATAGAAAGGCTTTCAGAAATACAGTCTCAATCCCTTAATTGGTTTTAAATATTTAGACAAATTAATAAATTTTTAATTGTTAAAAAAGATTTATATATAGTCTCAATCCCTTAATTGGTTTTAAATATTTAGACATATGGTAATTATGAAATATTACAGCCTTTTAAATTTTATAGTCTCAATCCCTTAATTGGTTTTAAATATTTAGACTAGCCGATGAAGGATTGAAAACTGCTAACTCTAACAATCTGTCTCAATCCCTTAATTGGTTTTAAATATTTAGACCTAAACCGCTTACCTCATCAAATTTACTAACTGATGGTCTCAATCCCTTAATTGGTTTTAAATATTTAGACATGCGGTTGGAAAGATAAATAATATCTCATTTATCAAAATTGTCTCAATCCCTTAATTGGTTTTAGATATTCAGACTTTCATAATTGAAATATTGTTGGATTACTTTTTTATAGGTCTCAATCCCTTAATTGGTTTTAGATATTCAGACTTAAAAAGCCAAGTCCTTATTTGACAGGATATGATTTTCTTGTCTCAATCCCTTAATTGGTTTTAGATATTCAGACAAGCCTGCGAGGTTAATTTTTTAGATACTGATATTATAGTCTCAATCCCTTAATTGGTTTTAGATATTCAGACTGTTTTTGTTGCTGGAACGTTTTTATTAGCTCCAGATGATGGGTCTCAATCCCTTAATTGGTTTTAGATATTCAGACCTGATGGCACGGCTACTTTTGAAAATGTTTCAGAATACTTAGTCTCAATCCCTTAATTGGTTTTAGATATTCAGACATTATATTGGAAAAACTCCGATTGAAATTAATGATATTTGTCTCAATCCCTTAATTGGTTTTAGATATTCAGACCAAATAAAGAGATGATTGTTTTTGTGTTAACTTTGATTTTGTCTCAATCCCTTAATTGGTTTTAGATATTCAGACTCAATCGATCAATATTCAATCACTCGCTTGACGGAATACAGATAACGTCTCAATCCCTTAATTGGTTTTAGATATTCAGACAAACTTTATTAACAAATGGCTAAACAAATATTGGTCTCAATCCCTTAATTGGTTTTAGATATTCAGACCTTATTTTATCAATATATTAACAAAGGTCAAATAACTGAGTCTCAATCCCTTAATTGGTTTTAGATATTCAGACTTTATAAGAGGCAATAATTAAACCATTAAATGAGGTTAGTCTCAATCCCTTAATTGGTTTTAGATATTCAGACTAATAATAAAAAATAAATCTATTTATAAGCAAGAGTAAAGTCTCAATCCCTTAATTGGTTTTAGATATTCAGACCCAAAAAATTCTTCTTAAAAAACCGCTTGATGAGATAATAGGAAAGTCTCAATCCCTTAATTGGTTTTAGATATTCAGACAAAAATTGTAGACACCTTCAAGGGTCTTGAGATAATTTTAGAGTCTCAATCCCTTAATTGGTTTTAGATATTCAGACTTTATAAGAGGCAATAATTAAACCATTAAATGAGGTTAGTCTCAATCCCTTAATTGGTTTTAGATATTCAGACTATCGATCAAATAAAATATCTTGAAGAATCAAAACGTCTCAATCCCTTAATTGGTTTTAGATATTCAGACGATATTCTCTCAAAAAATCAAAGGGAGGAGGTGAAAAAGATGGTCTCAATCCCTTAATTGGTTTTAGATATTCAGACCTAAAAATAGAGATAGAACTTATAATGATGATGAGGTTGGTCTCAATCCCTTAATTGGTTTTAGATATTCAGACAAAAAACATATGAGACAATCCTAAACGTAGGGTCGTATGTCTCAATCCCTTAATTGGTTTTAGATATTCAGACCAAATATAATGTCTCGTTTACCGATGTTAAAAGAAAAGTCTCAATCCCTTAATTGGTTTTAGATATTCAGACCTATCTATAAAATTTGGAATGATAGTATTTTGGAAATTAGAAACGGTCTCAATCCCTTAATTGGTTTTAGATATTCAGACTTTATTTGCTGATGATGTTAATCGTGCGAATAGTGAAGTCTCAATCCCTTAATTGGTTTTAGATATTCAGACCAAATCTTTGAAAATTATAAGGTAAAGACAATATTGTATTAGTCTCAATCCCTTAATTGGTTTTAGATATTCAGACTTAAATTATATGAGATATCAATATATAGGAAAAGAAAAAATGTCTCAATCCCTTAATTGGTTTTAGATATTCAGACGTATTTTGATCGTAGCAACAAAGAAACCTTTTTAAATGCCAGTCTCAATCCCTTAATTGGTTTTAGATATTCAGACTTTAATGCGTAGGATTTTTAATAATCCCTTATGGCTTGAGTCTCAATCCCTTAATTGGTTTTAGATATTCAGACTTTATAAGAGGCAATAATTAAACCATTAAATGAGGTTAGTCTCAATCCCTTAATTGGTTTTAGATATTCAGACTTAATATAAGTTATAAATTACCTTAGAAGTTGTATAGTCTCAATCCCTTAATTGGTTTTAGATATTCAGACGCAAGGACGCACCGTCAATGTTTTGACGGAGGAAGTCTCAATCCCTTAATTGGTTTTAGATATTCAGACAAATTATGAGCACCACTTTGGTATAAAAAGTAAATAAGTCTCAATCCCTTAATTGGTTTTAGATATTCAGACAAATATTGAAATGGGTTTATCAAGTATCATGCGGATTTTTGTCTCAATCCCTTAATTGGTTTTAGATATTCAGACAGTATAATATTTTTTTATTAAAATAACAATCCAAAAATTATAATTTTCGCTAATCTTCTCAAAAACCTGATTGTAAAGGTGCTTTTTTTAAGAGATTATCGAAACAATCTCAGATTGCGGATAATAAAAAAAATAATCATCATAATTAGTCTTAAGACCAAGATCTTTTTTTATCTTCTCCAACATCATCATTGCCTTTTTTCCATCAGACTTATTGGGAAAATAAAATCCATGACCAAAAAGACTATTATTCCTTTTATCAATCAACTCTTTAAAATCAACAAATTTATTTTTAAAAACCTTATCCAAAACTTGGAGCTTATAACCCACCGAGCTTGGAATCAATTTATCCTCTTTTTCTTTTTTATCTTTTAGATAAAAATTTACTTTATCAGCTAAAAAAATCAAATTCTCATCTTTTATCTCTTTACTAATCATCAAAAAAATCAGATATTTATCCAAAAAACTCACAAAAAGAGCCAATGTCGCTGGATAATCGCCTCTTTTAAAATAAATTTTTGTTATATCATGTAAATACTTAATCTCAAACATTATCACCTCTAGACAATAATTTTCATCTTTTTTTAAAAGCTTTTTTAATCGCTTATACTCACTTATTAAAATATTATTCTCTTTTAAGCCGTCTTTATTTAATTTTGGAAAATTAAAAATTAGATCATCAATTTTTTTATCTTCAAGAATGATAAAATCTCCTTGAATAAACTTTTGATAATAAACAATTAAGTTTTTCAAAAGGGAAGATTTATAAGATTCAAGGGTAAAAATATTTTTTAATATAGAGAGTGCTTGATCAAAATTAAAGTTTATCAACTGATTATTTAAATCATCTATATACTTCTTAGTGAGCATTCTCCTTGTCACAAAACTAACTCCTTGATAATTATCCACTACTACTCCAGTAACTACATCTCTTGATCCAGTGACATAAATCGCATCATCAACCAGATTTTCACTTACCATATAATGAAAAACTCCCGCAGCCATTGCTTTAGTACCATAAGTATAATCAAGATAGACTTTGCCTTTTTCTTCTTTGATTTTTTTTACTAATTCTTTGATATTACTTTCATCAAGGCTTTTTAAGATATATTCAATCTGATCAGGATATAAAATATCGATTTTATCAGTTGATATTTGATTGTTCTTATTAAATTGATAGATTGCTTCATAAGTTTTTAAAGATGTAGGATTGCTACTTACTAGATAAATCGCATCACTGATATTTTTTTCCTCAACAACATATTTTAAAGAAAAAAAAATATTTTTGTTTACTCCAATTGTTGAAATAAGTAAATTTTTTTTCATAAGTCAAAATAATAAGGTATAGTCAAAGTAATCTGAATAATCTTGTCATTTACTGCGCTTAGATTAGTCAAAATCTTACCAAAATAATCATTTTTTTCATCAATTATTAATTTAAATACCGAGCCCTCTTTTACTAATATTATCTTCTTTTTAAAAGGATTTTTCCTACCTATTTTTATCCCAAGTTTTGGGTATTTGACAAAAAAACTATAATTTAATGATTGATATTTTTGATTTTCTTCTTTTTTAGGAACAAAAGCAGATAAATTAAGAAAATATTTGCTTGATTGAGGTAAATTAATCTCCAAGACATCAACAAGAGAAAAATTAGCAAAACCAGAAGATATTTTCTTACCAACAAAATAACTAAAAAACTCATCAAGCCAATCAATCTCAAAATCCTCAAATACTCTTAAGTAGATATCAACTAGATTATCTTTGTAAAAAAATAAATTCTCATAAAACAAATTATTATTTTTTATGCTTACCATATAACGCCTATTTTTAAAAACCAGATTAGTCTTATTTACTTGATCCAAAATCAATGATTTTTTTTCAATTAATTGGCTAAAAAAATCTTTGGGTAGAAAATTAATTTTTTTAAGGCTTTTTTTAAGATCTTTATTATTTTTTGTCTCCTCAAAAAAAACTCTTTCGCTTAAAAAATCTGGATTAATTGGAAGATAATTTTTTGGGAAAATCGAAGAAAAAAGATAACCTGGAGTATCATTAACAAATCCTTGATAAAAATGATCAAAAAGATCGCTTTTCTTAATTGACAAAAAATACAAAAAAGCGCCATTAAGATGATCAGAAGTAATTGGATTAATAATTGGTGATTTAAGTTTTAAAGTTAAAATATAGTCTTTCATATTTTTTTCAAAACCACTACCCCAACTGGGTCATATGGTCTTTGTTGATTAAAACTAGTATAAGTAACTGGCTGACTGCCTGGTTTTTGATATGATCCTGATCCAAATCCCAAAGGCATCACAAGACCTTCTTCTGTTCTAATTTTTTGTCTAAACTCTTGACTAAAAGATGATAAAAATCTTTGTCTTTTCTTTTGAAAATAATCTGATTTTTTTTCTAAAAGTTCTAAGGTTTTTTGTTTTGTTAATTCTATATTTTTATTATTTTCCCTTACAGGAAAAAACAGCTCTCCCTCAGCCTCGCCTTCAATGATTTCGGCATATGTAGGCGTTTGGGCTTTATTTTTTTTAATATTGTATCTAGTCAACTTTTCAATCCTATTTTTAAAACTTTTAAAATAAAAATCAGTAAAACCAATCTGATTTGATATTTTATTTTGTAATTTATCATCCCAAATATTGTGCTCTCTAAAATATGCTTCAAGAAATGCTCCTTTTATTGAGCTTCCGGGAATAAAGGGAACTTCCTTTTTTAAATCCCAGTCAAAATAACGAATAAATTTATTGATATTCACCGTCTTAACATTTAACCAATCAACATTTGGGCTTAAAGGTATTTTTTCCAAGATAAAACGATTCAACTTAAAAACATTTTCTCGATAAAAGTTTTGAAGCTCAATAAATTTTGGTATATCTTTTTCTTTTGACAAACTTTCAACTTGTTTATCAATTACTTGTTTAAAACTTTCAGCAAATTCTGATTGAAGAATTTTTTTAATATCAAAATGATAAAAATTTTCTTTACCCAAAAAAAACTCGACTGCTGAAAAACCCTCAGCAGACTTAATGATAAGCGGTGTTATTGTCTTAATTGTAAGTTTTACTTTATTCATTTTTTTCAATTTTAACTTTTCCATAACCTCTTGATCCTGAACCACCAAGATAATCTTCTTCTAAAAGTGATAATCCTTCCTCAAAAAGCTCAATAAATTTTTTTCTTTCTTCCTCATCATCAACCTCATAAAAGCGAAAAACTACCTCAAATTCAAATTCATATCCTTTTGGCACCCTCTCAATTGGTCTAGGATTAGACTTTCCACCTCTTAATGATACTTCTGTTTTTTCCTCAGTAATTGGTTCACCTTCTTTTAATCTTTCCCAAAGCTCTTGGCGCAAATCTTCAGAAACAAAACCATCTCTGATAAGAACAATCGTCATCTTTTTGTTATCAACTTCAGCCGATTGTCCAAAAAGCTCTTCAACCATCAAAGATTTTTCTTGATCGCCTTTATATTTCTTCTCAAGTAAAAACCTCATCTTTCCTTTAATTGATGAGCCAGGAATATATGGTATACCACTATCAAACTCCTTAACAATTGGATTATCCATCTCGCCAATTTCAAATCCTTCTTTACCCGCGCCTATATGAAGACCGGTTAAAACCTTGATTTTGTATGTTGTTTTCACTACTTTATCCATATTTATTTTGAACAATAACTTTTAATAATAATCGCATTTAAAAAATCTTTATATACTTTTTTAATTATTTTTATATACCTGTCAGACTCAGAAATATTTTTTATACTCTCTAAATCAGATATTAAATCATTAGTTTTTTCAATAATAAAATTTTTGTACTTTAAAACTAAATTTTTTAATTTTAATGTTTCTTGATCCTCCCATTTTTTAATTGAATATTTATCTCCTAATTCATTCTTTTTTTGTTTATCTGCTTTTACTTTAGCGCTTTCTGCTACCCTTACTACTTGATAAGAAAATTTTAATATTGCAATTTTAAGTTGATAAATGACCGTGTCTATTGATTGATTGTTTTGTAAATTATCAATAACTTTTTTAAAAATATCGATTTGCTTTCGAACTTGAGTTTTAGCATCTAAAGGTAAAGTATTAAATTCAGAATCAAGTTCTTGTATTAAATTTAAACTATATTGTGGTTGGTTATTATTTCCAACTTTAATTGTTTTTAAATTAATTATCATTCTTCTCACCTCCTTTTCTGCGTAAAAGTAAAATTAAATTAATCAAACTTTTAAAATTTTCTTTAAATAATTGATTTTCTCCATTATCTGGTACACTAAAAATACTATCAAAAAAATTTATAAATTCTTTTAATTTATCATTTTTATCAATATCTTTTTCTAAATCTTTTTTCAGTCGATAATAATAATAACTCATCTTATAAAAGTTTACTGTTTTTTTATAATCATCCTTTTCTTCAAATCCATCGCTTAATTTATAAAGCTTATAAAAAAATGAGGTTGAGACTTTATCAATATTTAAATTTTGTGCTTTTTCAAGAAGTTTCTGCCACTTATCAACCTCTAAACTTGAGTGTAAAAATGCAAATTGATTTTTACCATTTAATTTTGTTTTTTCTAGGTGGCTTTCTGCCTCCTCAACGACCATAAACACTGGATCATTTGGCTTCGCTAAAACTCCACCAATTGAAAAATGAATCTTTGGATTTTGACAAACAAATTTATCAAACTCTTCTTTTAAATCAAACAAAAATTCTAATATCTTCAACCAATAACCAGTCAAAAGAAAATCATCTCCTCCTGAATAAACCAAATAAACTTCATCTTTATAATCTTTTTTTGTCTCGATAAGATAAGGTAAATAGTTTTGAAAAAAAATATTGATTCTTCTTGAAAAATGTAAAACATCAGTTAAAGTCTTATCTCCATCTCGAAAATCAAAACCATTAGTTAAAATATCTGACATACTATCAACATCACCTTTTAGATACAAAAGCAAAGGCGCTTCTTTTTTTTCCTTAACTAAATCTTCAAATGATTTATTTTTTGGTATTGTCACTGTATAAAATAATGTCTTTGAAGGAGATAAAGGAAAATAATTTCTTTTTTGATCTACTCTATTAATTAAATTTTTGTAAGGTTTAAAAATAATCTGATTTTCGCCTTCTTCATCTGGATTATAAGAGGAAAAATCTACTTTTGAATCAGAGTCAATCATCTTGTAGACAAATGGAGTTTCTGCACCATGAGTTAAAAAATCAGACAACTTTAAAAAAGTATCACATGGCCAACATCTTTTTTCTTCATTTGATGATAGTTGCGGATCTTTGGGGTTATTGCAAAAATCACACAAACTTGAGTCATCAACCACTTGAGGAATAATATCGTTATTAATATTTTCTAATTCAAAAAATATTTGTTGATCATTAACCAATCTCAATATATCATTACCACCTGAAAAAATCATTGATATATTTTCTTTGTTTAATAGATAGCCTTTTCGATAATCATTGTTTCTTAAAGTAAGACCAAAACTCGTTAATAAAAACTTTTTCCACTTTAAAAGAAGTAAATCTAATTTTTTTATTATTTCTTCATTATCCGGAAGTAAAATAATTGAATTACCACCAAAACTACTTAAAATTAATTGAGGAATTAAATCAAGATTTTTTATAATCTCAAAATTAATTATCTCATTTAAGATCTGAACAAAAAGCGATCGACCGCGAAGAATTTTGGCAGCTTTTTTTGATTTGATATCAAAAATAAATTTTTGTATGCCAGCAATATCAAATTTAAGAATGTGAAAATTATCTCCATAATAAAGAATGTAGGCAAAAATTGTTGTCAGTTTAAGATGATCATAAAGACTATTTAACTGATATTCATCTCTTCTGTCTTCAGGTATCTGAGTGTAAAGCAAATAAAACAAATCATCAATCGCATACATAAAATCCAAAAAGCTTCTTTCTCGATTTAAAATCCCACTAAGTAAAGTGCCAAAATTACTTTCACCTAATAAATTTTTATAACAAGCGACATTATTTAAATAATCTTTCTCTTCTTGTTTTACTGGTAAAAATAAATCTAATTCATAAAGACCATGAATCCGATGAAGATAAAATTTTGAAGGATTAAGAGTTTTTGAATATAAAAAGCTAAAAATATCTTTTTGATTGACTTCTTCAGGATTTAGATCATTAAATTCACTTATTGTTCTTTGACTAGCTGCTGCTAGATTGTCTGCTTTTTTAATGATTTCAATTAGATTAATAAATTCTTTTTGCTCAGTACTTAAATCTTTTTCATGATGAAGTTCTACTAATTTACTTATTAAATCAAAATCTATGTCTTTATCTTTTAAAATCAACTTGTAAGGACTATCTACTTTTTTTAAGGCAGAAAACAAAAATTTTGCTAGTTGCGAATGAGTCTCTTCAAATTTTTTACTTCGTTGAATAAATTTACCAATATCATGAAAAAGAGAGGCAATTATAAGTTCTTTAAGAGTTTTAGACATCTAAATTATTTTAGAACTCTCTTATTTTTTTGTCAATAAAACTAAAAATTAACATTCATCGCAACTTTCTTCCTGACCACACGTACATTTTCTTATCGCATTCTCAAAATTTTCCTTAATTGTCTTCCAATCTAAATTTTCAAAAAAAGCATCGATATATGAAGCGCGATTGACGCCATAATCGATAAAATAAGCATGCTCGTATGTATCTAAAGCTAAAATTGGTTTTGCATACCAGACTGGAAAAGTATTTTGGGCATCACCTAAATAATTAAAAAGCCTTCCCTCTTTTTCATTCCAAGCAGTCCAGACCCAACCGCGAGCAGCAATACCTGTGGCTTTCAGATCTTTTTTATACGCTTCAAAAGAGCCAAAATCTTTTTCAATTTGTTTTAATAACTCTCCAGTTGGCTGACCACCTTCACCTCCTAAATGACCAAAATAAATCTCATGATTAACCACTCCTCCCCAAGCAAAAGAAAGCTCAGTCTTTAACTCACGGATATGGGAGTAAACTTGATTAGCTTTGGAAAAATCATCATCAGTTAAAGCCGCTAATTTTTCTTGAATCTCATTATATTTATTAACATACCCTTGATAAAGTTTTAAATGTTCCTCAACTGTTTTTTTTGAAATTCCTTTCATTTGAAAAATCTTTTCATTAAATGTTTTTGGTTGAATTTTGTTGACTTGCATATTTAAACTATGATAAAATTTGTAATAGTTTAATTAAATCATAATCAAAAATTATTGTCAAGTTTTATGTTATCAACCTTAATTATCAGTCTTAGAGAGTATTTAGAGGTATTTTTAATCATTGGTGTCTTTTTAGGAATAATAAAAAAACTAAATTTAAATAAAACAAAAGAAATTTTATTAGCTTCAATAATAGGAATAGTTATCTCAATAATGTTACCAATCATTACCTTTTTATTTTCTGATCAAGCTTCGGTTTTTTTGACTAAAAAAAATTCGGAACTGCTTGAAGGTTATCTGATGATTTTTTCGGGATTTTTTTTGGGATATGTAGTTTTTACTCTTCACGATTTTTTTAATCGTCACCGAGCCAAAAAAATCTTAGATGCTCATGAAAAAATAAAAAATCAAGTATTTGATTTATCTTTATTTTTAACCATTATTTTTTTCATAATCAGAGAAGGATTTGAGATTGCTCTTTTTACTGCGACCACTTCTTTATTTACAAAATTTATTGAAAATATAATTGGTCTATCAATTGGCTTTTTAATTTCAGCATTTTTAGGATTTTTAATTTATCTTGGTTATTTAAAATTTTCAATCAGTAAAATCTATAAATTAACTGAGTATTTTATCATCATTTTAGGAGGTTCTTTTATTGTCAATGGAGTAAAAGAACTATTTGAAGTATATTTTGATATTAATTTAAAAAATATTTTACCAATAAAACTTTATTTTTTACCAAGTACCGAAACATTTATTGGTCATTTTTTAAAAACAAGTTTTTCTTTACAAAGAGATTACAGTTTAATATTTTTATTAATTCTTATTTTATACTTCTTAATAATTAAATTTTTCTTTTTTAAAAAAACAAAATGATAAAATATCATTATGGATAAAAAAATAAAAATACCCAAAAAAGCAAGAAAAATCCGATCACTTTTTGGATATTATTATAAAAAACTTGAAGATATTGATAAACAATGGAAAGAACAGAAAGAGTTTGGGTCATTTTTGATACTATCTTTAGTTGAGGAAGTTGGCGAAATGGCAAGAGCCTATCTTGCCAAACATGGAAAAAAACCAACTAATCTTGCTGCTCAAAAAGATGAAAGCTACGAACAAGAATTAGGTGATATTTTGGTAGCAATTTTACGATTTGCTCGAATAAAAAATATTGATCTTCACAAAAGAATTATGTATTCAATCAATAAAATAAAAAGAAGACAATATAAACCAAAAATTTAATAATTTATTGACAATCAAATTTTAATTTGATACTATTAAAAATAATGAAAAAAATAGCAAATAATAAATTAGCTCTTCTTATTCTTGCCGCTAGTTTTAGGCGGTGAGATTTTTGTGAGCTAAAAATTTAAAAGTCTCCCGCCTAAATCGGCGGGTTTTTTTGTTATATATGAAAAAAATTTTTATCTTTGATACAACTTTACGCGACGGTGAACAAGTTCCAGGCTGTCAATTAAACACTCAAGAAAAATTAATCATTGCAGAAAAATTAGAAGAGTTAGGTGTTGATATAATTGAGGCTGGTTTTCCAATTTCTTCTCCTGGAGATTTTCAATCTATTGTTGAAATCTCAAAAAAAATAAAAAAACCAATTATTTGTGCCTTAACTCGAGCAAAAAAAGAAGATATTGATTGCGCAGCTGAGTCTTTAAAATTTGCTAAAAGAAAAAGGATTCATACCGGAATTGGCGCTTCAGATATTCATATTAAATATAAATTCAAATCAACTCGAGAAAAAATTTTAGAGCAAGCAATCTGGGCGGTAAAATACGCAAAAAAATTTGTCAATGATGTTGAATTTTATGCTGAAGATGCTGGTCGGGCTGATAACCAATTTTTAGCAAAAATGGTTGAAGAAGTAATTAAAGCCGGAGCAACAGTTGTTAATATCCCTGACACCACTGGATATTGTCTACCAAATGAATTTGGACATAAAATAAAATATTTAGCTGAAAATGTTAAAAATATTGATAAAGCGATTATTTCTGTTCACTGTCATAATGATTTAGGACTAGCCACTGCCAATACTTTATCAGGAATTTTAAATGGCGCTCGACAAGTTGAAACAACTATCAATGGTATTGGAGAAAGAGCTGGTAATGCCGCTATGGAGGAAATTGTTATGATAATTAAAACAAAAAAATTGAACTTTTCCACCAATATTAATACCAAGAAAATTTATCAAACAAGTCAATTAGTTTCAAAAATGATGAGAATGCCGATTCAAAAAAATAAAGCAATTGTTGGTGAAAATGCTTTTGCTCATTCATCTGGTATTCATCAAGATGGTTTAATTAAAAAAAGAGAAAATTATGAAATCATTAATCCTAAAGATATTGGTTTAGATGAATCAAAAATTATTTTAACTGCTAGATCAGGACGAGCTGCTTTAAAATATAGATTAAAAAAACTAAGTTATAAAATCACTAATAAAAATCTTGATTTAATCTATCAAGAGTTTTTAAAATTAGCTGATCAAATAAAGCAAGTTGATGACAGAAATTTAAGACAATTAATGTTAAAATTTCAAAAAAATTAAAAAAATATGAATAAAAAAATCACTGGAAATATTAGCTCAATTTTCCCTGATGATATAAATACTGATGATATTATTCCTGCTTGGACACTTCAAGAATCAACAGAAAAAGAATTTTTTGGTAAATATGCTTTTTCAAATTATGACAAAGAATTCATTAATCGTTGTCAAAAATATGAAAACAACATCATTGTTGCTGGAAAAAATTTTGGTTGTGGTTCATCAAGAGAACAAGCAGTTTATGCTTTAACTACTAATAATGTTAAAGCAATAATCGCCTATTCATATCCTGATATTTTTTATCGAAATTGCTTAAACAATGGCTTACCAGCTTTAATCATTGGGGAAAAAATTAATTGGCAATTAGATAAATCAATCATAATTGATTTAGAAAAAAAAGAGGTTGTTTTTGAAAATAAAAAAATCAAAATAAAAAATCCAGATGAAGATATAAAAACTTTTATTTTAGGTGGAAAAATTGGCAAGATTAGAAATCATTTAGAATTAATAATTGAAAAAAAAGTAAAAAGATATGATTGGGTAAAAAATAAAATAAATGCTAGAAAACCACAAACAATTGTTGAAAAAATTATCTCCGATCATCTTGGTAGAGAAATTTATCAAGGAGAAAAAGTTAATATACCAATTGATATTCTTTTTTTTAATGAAGTTATTGGTCCGCCAGCAATTAAAAATTTTTATGAAAATTTTGAAGACATTTTTAAAAAATATAGAAAAGAGGTAAAAATTTTTGATAATAAAAGAGTGTTTTTTATTCCTGATCACACAGTCCCCTCTTCATCGGTAGCTGTCTCTGAAGGAATTGATCTTATGGAAAACTTTGCTAAAAATCAAGACTGTTTGTGTTACAAAGAAGGAGATGGGATTGAGCATGTTGTTTTAATTGAAGATGGTTATATTGTCCCCGGAGAAATTATTTTAGGAACTGATTCTCATACTTGTACTAATGGTGCTTTAAATACTTTAGCATTTGGTGTTGGTACAACTGATGCTACTTATGCTTTAGCAACAGGTTATTTATATGATTTTGAAGTTCCAAAAACTATTCGTTTTAATTTATATGGTAAATTCAAAAAAGGAGTTTATGGAAAAGATTTAATCTTGTATTTAATAGGCAAATTAGGTGTTGATGGTGCATCAAAAAGAGTCATTGAATTTGGTGGTCCAGCGCTTAAAAATATTTCAATGGAACAAAGAATCACTATCTCTAATATGGCAGTTGAAATGGGAGCAAGAACTGGTATTTTTGAAGCTGACGAAATAACTTTAAATTACTTAAAAAGCAGAAATAAATACCCTTTTAAAACTTATTCACCTGATAAAGGATGTTCTTACGAAAAAATTATTGATGTAAATTTATCCGAACTTGAACCATGTGTTGCTTTTCCTCATAAACCAGGTAATGTCACTTTTATTTCAAAAATTGAGGATTATATGAAAAAATCGCAAAAGAGTCATTCTTTAGATTTTGCAGCAGTTTACTCATTAAAAATTACTGATGCTTTTTTAGGCGCTTGTACTAATGGTCGATATGAGGATTTTATTGAAGCAGCAAAAATTTTAAAAGGAAAAAAAGTTCATCCTGAAGTTAATTTTGTTGTTATTCCTGCCTCAAGAAAAGTCTATAATCGGCTTTTAAAAGAAGGAATATTACAAATCTTTGCAGAAGCTGGAGCTAATATTGAGTCTTCAAACTGTGGTCCTTGTTTTGGAAAACATATGGGAGTAGTTGGAAAAGGCGCTCAAATGATCTCATCATCCAATCGCAATTATATTGGCAGAATGGGATCAAAAGACGCGAAAATTTTTCTTGCTTCACCTGCCACAGTCACTGCTTCAGCAATATCTGGTTATATAGTTGATCCTAGAAAATACCTATGAAAAAAATAATTGCTATTTTACCCGGTGATGGTGTTGGTCCAGAAGTAATAAATGAGGCAGTAAAAATAATAAAAGTCATTGAAAAAAAATTTAACCATCAATTTGAACTTAAATACGGACTAATAGGTCATCAAGCAATATTAAAAACAGGTGATCCTTTACCTGATCAAACAATTGAAATTATAAAAAATAGTGATGCGATTCTTTTTGGAGCAATAGGTGATCCGATTTATGACAATAATCCAAGCGCAAAGGTTAGACCAGAACAAGGACTGCTTAAAATGCGAAAAATTCTTGGTTTGTATGCTAATTTGCGGCCAATTAAAGTTTTTTCATCACTTATTGATCAGTCACCTCTAAAAAAAGAAATTATTGACAATGTTGATTTTATTGTTGTTAGAGAATTAATTGGAGGAATTTATTTTGGAAAAAAAGGTAGTGATAAAAACTCTGCTTTTGATACTTGCGAATATAAAAAAGAAGAAATAATCCGAGTTGGAAAAATTGCTTTTGAGTTAGCGGCAAAAAGAAAAAACAAAGTAACTTTAGTTGATAAAGCTAATGTTCTTGAAACATCAAGATTGTGGAGAAAAATAATTCAAGAACTTGCTAAAAAATATCCAAGTGTAAATTTAGAAACAATGTATGTTGATAATGCCGCCATGCAAATAATAAAAAAACCAACTAATTTTGATGTAATTTTAACAGAAAATATGTTTGGTGATATTTTAACTGATGAAGCCTCAGTCATCACTGGGTCAATTGGTCTACTCCCTTCAGCTTCAATTGGAGAAAAAACTGCTCTGTATGAACCAATTCATGGTTCATACCCCAAAGCTGCAGGAAAAAACATTGCTAACCCAATTGGGACAATTTTATCTTTAGCTATGATGTTTGATATTAGTTTTAATCTTAAAAAAGAAGCAAAAATTATTGAAAAAGCCATTGAAAATGTTTTAAACAAAAAAATTGGCACTTATGATATTAACAAAACTAATCCAGTATCAACAACAAAGTTTAGTGAGTTAATTGAAAAAGAAATTGAAAATATTAGTTAATTTTTTATTTTATGAAAAATCTAGATTTTTTTATAAATAAAAATTTAAAAAAAGCAAAACTTTCAGCAATAAAACAAATTGCTTATTTAGCAGAAGAAGAAAGAAAAAAAGGAGAAGATATTGCTTCTTTAGCAGTAGGAATTCCTTTTTATCCAATGCCAAAATATATAAAAGATAAATTATCAAAAGTAATTTATGAAAAAAAAGATATTGATAAATATACTTATTTCCCCGGTATTCATCCTCTAAGAGAAAAAATTGCTCAAAAAATACAAACTGATTTAAATATACCAACATCTCCTGATGAAATACTCATTACCGCAGGCAGTATGATGGCTTTAAAATATGCTATTAGCGCAATTATTAATCCTGGCGATGAAATAATAGTATTTTCTCCTTATTTTTCTTCCTATTTTGATCAGGTAGTTTTATCTGGAGGAAAATTAATTGAAAGTCCTTTAAAAATAATTGAAAACAACAATCAAAAAAATTATACAATAGATTTAGAATATACAGAAAAATTAATTAATAAAAAAACTAAAGCTATTATTGTTAATAATCCTCATAATCCAACTGGTGCGGTTTTTTCAAAAGAAGAATTAATAGAACTTGCCAAATTAATAAAAAAATATGATTTATACTTAATTACTGATGAGGTCTATGATTTTTTAATCTTTGATAATGTTTCTTATTTTAATATTGCTTCAATTTCATGGCTTTGGCCAAAAGTAATCCGTTGTTATTCATTTTCAAAAAAATACGGAATGACTGGGTGGCGAGTTGGGTACTTACATACAAATAAAATGCTTATTAATCATATTTTTAAAATTCATGACTCAACTATTGTTTGTGTAAATCATCTCGCTCAAGAAGTTGCTTTAATTGCTTTATCAAAAGAAAATGATGAAGAAATATTAAAAAATATTAATAAATTAAAAGAAAATCAAAACATAGCTTTAAATTATTTTCAAGAATTAAAAAACTTTTTTAATATCATAAAACCAAAAGGTGCTTATTATATTTTTGCTAAATACAATCTGCCTTTAGATAGTATTTCCGTGGCAAAAAAATTATTGTATGAAGCTAAAATTGCTGTTGTTCCGGGTGTTGGTTTTGGAAAATATGGTGAGTATCATTTAAGATTTTCTTTTGCTCAAGAAAAAGACGAAATCAATAAAGCATTTGAGAGATTAAAAAAATATCTCTTGAAATAAATTTATAAATATTGTATCTTTAATTATCTTTATGAAAACAAACAATATAATTATTGTCAACATTCTTATTAACCAGCCATAAGGCGGTTGATAATTGTGTTGACAAAAATTTCAACCGCCGAAAGGCGGTTTTTTTTAATATTATGGATAATTTTAATCATTTAAAATCAAAAATACTACAAACAATTGAATATAGCGCTATTAGTGAAATACTTCGTGTTATCAATAAGCAAGGAATGATCTCTCTGGCTGGTGGTTTACCAGCGCCTGAGTCTTTTCCAATAAAGATTATTAATGAATTAAGTAATTTAGTTATAAAAAAATATCAAGCCAAAGCTTTTCAATATAGTGCAACTGAAGGTGAAAAAGAATTAAGAATGGCTTTAGTTGATTATCTTAAAGAAAAAGATATAGAAACTAATTGGGAAAATATTGGTATAACAAGTGGTAGCCAACAAGCTCTAGATCTAATTGCTAGGGTTTTTATAAACAAAAATGATCTTATTGCTGTTGAATCACCTACTTATATTGGTGCTATTGATGCTTTTGCTCCTTATCAACCAAAATATATTCAAATAAAAACAGATAATAATGGTATTATTCCCGAAGATTTGGAAAAAATCTTAAAAACTAAAAATATAAAATTTGTCTATCTCATACCTACATTTCAAAATCCAACTGGCAAAACAATTAATTTAAAAAGACGACAACAAATTGCTAAAATTTTACAAAAATATAAAACACTTTTAATTGAAGATGATCCATATAGTGCTCTTCGATACTCTGGAGAAAGTTTACCAGCAATTAAAAAATTTATTCCTAATCAAACTATTTATATCTCAACTTTTTCTAAAATTTTAGCTCCTGGGTTAAGAATTGGTTTTTATGTTGCTCCAAAAGAAATTCTGAAACTTATTTGTACTGCAAAACAAACCACTGATCTTCATACTAATAGTTTTTCTCAATATATTGCTGCTGAATATTTAAAAACTGGTCATCTTAAAAAACATCTACCAAAGATTTTATTAATTTATAAAAAAAGACTTGAAGCAATGCTTCAAGCCTTAGAAAAATATTTTCCAAAAAACTTTCAATGGACAAAACCAGAAGGCGGAATGTTTATTTGGGTTGAGGGGCCAGAAAAATTTGATAGTTTAAAAACTTATTGGCAAGCAGTAGACGAAAATGTCGCTTATGTACCAGGAGAGTATTTTTTTGTGAAAAAAAATTTTGGAAAAAATACTTTTCGATTAAACTTTACCAATGTTACAGAAGAAAAAATTGAAATAGCAATAAAAAAATTATCTCAAGTTATTCAAAAAAATCTATGAAAATCACTGGCGCTCAAGCAGTTATTCAATCATTAATGAATGAGAAAGTAGAGGTCATTTTTGGATATCCAGGTGGAGCTAATATGCCTATTTATGATGCTTTATATGATGTAAAAGATAAAATTCATCATATTCTTGTTCGCCATGAACAAGGAGCTGCTCATGCCGCTGAAGGATATGCAAGAATAACTGGAAAACCTGGAGTGTGTTTTGCTACTTCTGGTCCTGGAGCAACTAATTTAGTAACTGGTATAGCTGATGCAATGATGGATTCCGTCCCTTTAGTTTGTATTACTGGTCAAGTAGCTGCTTCTCTTGTTGGTACTGATGCTTTTCAAGAAACTGATGTTATAGGTATTACTACTCCAATCACTAAATGGAATTATCAAATTACCCAAGCTTCAGAAATACCTGAAGTTTTTGCTAAAGCTTTTTATATTGCCACCCATGGACGACCTGGACCAGTTGTAATTGACATCACTAAAAATGCTCAAATAGAATCTCTTGACTTTAATTATCCAAAAAATTTTTCTATTAAAAAATTAAAGAATATCAATCAATATGATAAAAAAACATTAGAAAAAGCAGCTATCCTTATTAATAATTCAAAAAAAACCTTTAGTAATTGTTGGTCATGGAGTAATTATTGCTCAAGCAGAAAAAGAGATTACTCAATTTATTGAAAAAGCTCAATTACCTACTACCACTACTCTTCACGGAATTTCATCAATTCCAACAAATCATCCTCTTTTTGTTGGAATGATTGGTATGCATGGATCTTATGCTGTTAATAAATTATTAAATCAATCAGATGTTATTGTTGCTATTGGTATGCGTTTTGATGATCGGGTTACTGGAAAACTTCAAGAATTTGCACCAAACTCTAAAATCATTCATATTGATATCGATCCAGCTGAACATGGAAAAAATATAAAACCAGAAATATCAATAATAGGAGATGCAAAAAACATCCTTAATACAATTATTTCTTTAATAAATAAAAATAATCATAAATCTTGGTTAGAACAATTTAAAAAATTAAAACAAGAAGAAAATAAAACTTTTAAAGAATATCACCAAAAATTTAATGGAATTATAATGAGTGAGGTAATAAAAACAATCTCAGAAAAAACTCATGGTCAAGCAATTATTGTAGCTGATGTCGGACAAAATCAAATGATTGCAGCAAAATACTATCAATATAAAAAATTTAATAGTTATATTACTTCAGGAGGACTTGGAACAATGGGATATGCTTTACCAACTGCTATTGGTGTAAAAATTGCTAAACCAAATGATTTAGTAATTGCCGTCTGTGGTGATGGTGGATTTCAGATGACAATTCAAGAATTAGGAACAATAATGCAAGAAAAAATACCATTAAAAATCTTAATTTTAAATAACCACTATCTAGGAATGGTTAGACAATGGCAAGATTTATTTTTTGAAAAAAGATATTCTTTTACTTATCTTGAAAACCCAGATTTTTTAACAATTGCTCAAGGATATAAAATTAAAGCTTTAAAAGTTGATGAAAAAAATAACTTAGAAAAATCAATTGAAGAATTTTTAAATTACGATAAAGCAATCATTCTTGAGGTAGTAGTTGAAAAAGAAACTAATATTTTTCCAATGGTTCCAGTGGGAGCCGCTAATTATCAAGTTAGATTAAAATAAAATGAAAACTTATCATTTTAATATCACTGCCGAAAATAAACCTGGTGTTTTATATCGAATCACTAACTTACTTTTAAAAAGAAAAATCAATATTGAAACTATTAATGCTTATCCAACAAAAAATAAAACTATTTCAAAAATATTTTTTAGTATTAATATTGATGAAAATAAAGTAAAAAATATCGCTCAACAAATAAACAAAATTATTGAAGTGATTGATGTCAATTATCATTTATAAATTTCAATTAAAAATTATTTAAAAATCCTATGGCAAAAATAAATTTTGGGGGTATATATGAAGATGTTGTTACTCGCGAAGAATACCCCTTAAAAAAAGCGCGAGAAGTTTTAAAAAATGAAACAATTGCTATTTTGGGTTATGGTGTTCAAGGCCCAGCTCAAGCTTTAAATCTAAAAGATAATGGCTTTAATGTTATTGTTGGTCAAAGAAAAAATAGCCCTTCATGGGAAAAAGCGATTAATGATGGTTGGCAAGAAGGAAAAAATCTTTTTGAGATAGAAGAAGCAGTAAAAAGAGGCACAATTGTCGCATTTTTACTATCTGATGCTGGTCAAAATTGCTCTTTGGCCAAAAATTAAAAAATATCTAACAACTGGTAAAGCTTTATATTTTTCTCATGGTTTTGGGAATTACTTTTTCAAAAGAAACTGGAATCTTACCACCAAAAGATATTGATGTTATTTTAGTCGCTCCAAAAGGAGCTGGTAGATCAGTTAGACAACATTTTTTAAATGGTAAAGGTATCAATGCTAGTTATGCTATTTATCAAGATGCTACAAAAAAAGCTTATGATCGAGTTATTTCAATGGGTATTGGAATAGGTGCCGGATATCTTTTTCCAACCACTTTCAAAAAAGAAGTCTACTCTGATCTAGTTGGTGAAAGAGGTGTATTAATGGGAGCAATTACGGGAATTATGGAGGCTCAGTATGAACTTTTTAGAAAAAAAGGTCACTCACCATCTGAGGCCCTTTAATGAAACAGTTGAGGAATTAACTCAAAGTTTAATTCCTTTAATTGCAGAAAAAGGAATGGACTGGATGTATGCTAATTGTTCAACTACTGCTCAACGAGGAGCTTTAGATTGGAAAGGAAAATTTAAAAAAGCAGTCATGCCTGTTTTTTAAAGAACTCTATAAAAAAGTTGCTTCAGGTGAAGAAGCCAGACGAGTAATCAAAAAAAATAGTCAAAAAAATTATCGTCAGCAATTAGAAAAAGAATTATCAAAAATGAGAAATTCTGAGATGTGGCAAGCTGGTGCCACAGTTAGAAAATTACGCCCAGAAAATCAATAAAAACACTATGAAAAAAATTGTCGATGAGATAGAAAAAGCGGCAGAAAATTTAAAAAATATCGTAAAAAAAACACCATTAGAATTTAATGAAAGATTGTCAAAAATCTATCAAGCTAAAATATATTTTAAAAGAGAAGATCAACAACCTGTTCGTTCTTATAAAATTAGAGGCGCATATAATATATTAATATCTTTAACAAATAATGAAAGAAAAATGGGTGTTGTCACTGCTTCTGCCGGTAATCATGCTCAAGGAGTAGCTTATTCTTGTAATAAACTTAAAATAAAAGGAGTAATTTTTTATGCCAATAATAACTCCCTAAACAAAAAATTAATCGAGTTAAACACTTTGGAAATGACTGGATTGAAATTAAATTATTTGGTCAAAATTATGATGAAACAACATTAGCAGCAAAAAAATTATGCTAAAGATACAGGTGCTATTTATGTATCTGCTTTTGATGATGAAAAAATAATTGCTGGTCAAGGAACAATTGGAAAAGAAATTATTGAAGAAATAAAAAATATTGATATTGTTTTTAGTACCAATTGGTGGTGGTGGTTTAATATCGGGAATAAGTAGTTATTTAAAAGAAAAAAATAAAAATATTAAAATATATGGGGTTGAACCAGAAGGCGCAGCCTCAATGTTTTTTTCAATAAAAAACAAAAAAATTATTGCTTTAGATAAAGTTGATACATTTTGCGATGGAGTGGCGGTAAAAAAAGTTGGTGAATTGACTTTTAAACTAACTCAAAAATATGTTGATGATATTATAGTTGTCCCTGAAGGTCATGTGGCTATAAAAATGATTGATATTTTTCAAAATGAAGGAATAATTTTAGAACCAGCCGGAGCATTAAGTATTGCTGCTTTAGATTTTATTAAAAATCAAATAAAAAATAAAACAATAATTTGTATTTTATCAGGAGGAAATAATGATTTATTAAGATATCCAGAAATTCTTGAAAAAAGCCTTATTTATCAAGGTAGAAAACATTATTTTTTAATTAATTTTGCCCAAAAACCAGGTCAATTAAAAAATTTTGTTAATAATGTTTTAGGAGCTAATGATGATATTGTTCTTTTTGAATATATTAAAAAAAATAATAAAGAAAAAGGTCCTGCGCTGGTTGGAATAGAATTAGAAAAAAAAGAAGATTTTAAAAAAATAACTAATAATCTTAAGAGATATCAATTTGACTATCAAATCATTAATCCAAATGATTTAATTTATAAATTTCTCATAGATTAAATATGAAAAAAAAAGATCTTATTAATGAAGGTATTGAAAATTTAAGAAAAAAAGGTAGTCGAATTGCCGTTGAGGGTTACCATATGCTCCCAGCAATTTTCCTTGATGATTTGCTGCTGGCGTGATAAAAAAAGTCTCTGATACAAAAAAAACCATTTGTTACAGTTGTTAATTCATATACAACTCATATTCCTGGTCATATTCATCTTCAAATTTTAGGAGAAAAACTAGTTGAGGCTTTAAAAAAAAGAAGGTTTTAATGTTTGGTATTGTAATATTGGTGGAGCAGTTGATGATGGTATTGCCATGGGTCATTTTGGGATGAAATATTCTCTTCCTTCACGAGAACTGATAACTGATCAAATTGAAACAATTTTAACTGCTCATCCCTGTGATGGTTGGATTGGTATTGGTAATTGTGACAAAATTGTTCCTGCTATGCTTAATGCTATGGTCAGAGTCAATATTCCTGCTGTGTATGTATCTGGTGGTCCAATGCTTGCTGGTCAAAACAATAACGATCTTATTACGGTTTTTGAAGGTGTTGGTCAATACACAGCTGGAAAAATCAGTAAAGAAAAACTAATTAAATTAACTGAAACTTCATGTCAAACTTGTGGTAGCTGTGCTGGTATGTTTACTGCTAATTCCATGAACTGTTTAGCTGAAGTAATTGGGTTAGCTTTACCTGGAAATGGAACTATTCCAGCTGCAAAATGGATTAATAAAGAAAAAGGAGAATACATTATTAATCCTGAAAGAATAAAATTAGTTGAAAAAACTGCCTCGGTATTAAAATTTTTAATAAAAAATAAAATCAAACCTAGAGATATTGTTACAAAAAAATCAATTGATAATGCCTTTATCTTAGACCTAGCTATGGGTGGATCAACTAATACTGTACTTCATACTTTAGCTTTAGCTTTTGAAGCAGGAATAAATTATCGTTTAAAAAGAATTGATGAACTTTCTCAAGTGACTCCTAATATTTGTCGTGTTTCACCTTCTCGACCAGAAATTCATGTTGAAGATGTAAATCGAGTCGGTGGTATACCAGCAATTTTAAAAGCAGTTTACAAATATTCAAAATCACCGGTTCATTTAGATGCAAAAACTGTTTATTTTAATCAAAATATTAAAGATTATATAAAAAATGCTAAAGATCCTGATGGAGATGTAATTAGAGTTGGCAAAAATGCTTTTTCTCAAACTGGTGGTCTAAAAATTTTATTTGGTAATTTGGCTCCAGAAGGCGCAGTTGTCAAAACAGCTGGAGTTGATAAAGATATGTTAGTTTTTGAAGGAAAAGCTGTTTGTTTTAATTCTCAAGAAGATGCTTTAAAAGCAATCTTAAAAAAACAAATTAAAGATGGAGATGTTGTAGTTATAAGATATGAAGGACCAAAAGGCGGTCCGGGAATGCAAGAGATGTTATCTCCTACCTCTGCTTTAAAAGGATTAGGTATAAAAGCAGCGTTAATCACTGATGGTAGATTTTCAGGAGGTACTCGGGGTTTATGTGTTGGCCATATATCTCCAGAAGCTGCCTCAGGTGGACCAATTGCAATCATTAAAAATGGTGATAGAATAAAAATTGACGCTATTAAAGGAGAAATAAATCTACTAATAAATAATAAAGAATTTAAAAAAAGAATAAAACAATTAAAACCCTTTAAACCAAAAGTAACAAAAGGTTGGCTTGGAAGATATGTTCAACATGTCTTAAGCGCTAATTATGGAGCAATAATGGACAATGTAATATAAATTAAAAATTAAAAGTTAAAAGTTAAAAATTGAATGAAAAAACAAATTAAAATAGTTAATTCTAATAATGCCCCTAAAGCGATTGGGCCATACTCACAAGCAGTTATCTTTGATAATCTAATTTTTTGTTCTGGTCAAATCGGTATTGATCCAAAAACTAATAGTTTAGTTGAAGGAATAGAAAATCAAACAAAACAAATTTTAAATAATATAAAAAATATTCTTCAAGAAGCTAACTCTTCTTTAGAAAATGTTTTAAAGACAACAATTTTTTTAACTGACATTAATCATTTTTCTATTGTTAATAAAATTTATGAAGATTTTTTTAAAAATCACAAACCAGCCAGAAGTACAGTAACTGTCGCTAAACTTCCAAAAGATGCTTTGATTGAAATTGAGGTAATTGCTGTAAAATAGTTTTTATTTTTTAACTAACAAAAAAGTTGTTTGATTATTTTTATCATCTTGAAGATTTTCATCAATTATTTCGAAATCATAAATTTCACTTAATATTTTTGGTCCTAAAATTGCTGTTTTTTTATCAATTTTTCCTTTATAAAGCTGATAAGCTACTTTTGCTGTATCGATTAATTCTCCTCTACCACTTATAAGAGATAAATTTGGATATTTATTTTTTAAATTATTTTGACATTGAGCAAAAACTTGAGGATGAGCCATTATTTGTTGTATTTGAGATAGATCAACATCTTTTCTTTTCATTAAAAAATGAGCAATAGGAATAGTAATTTTATCAACAATTTTAAATTTATAATCACCAATGACATTAATTGATTCCTCAACAATTCCTCCTTTTGAATTAACTATCGCAAAAATTCCAAAATCAATTTCACCTCGATTTAAAGCCTTTAAAACATTTTTTGTAGTATAAAGATATTTAATTTTAAAATTATCAATTTTTCTTCTTCTTACATATTCTCTCAATGCTTGTTCATTAAAACTTCCCTTTCCTCCTTGAATGCCAAAAATAATTTGTTTTTTATTCTTTTTCATATTAAATTAGAAATTGTTAATTAACCAAATCTCATCTTGTACTATAAAAATAATTAAAAAAATTATTTTGATTTTTAAACTTAATTATTTATAACTATTCTTTTATTTATTTTATAAATATAATTTAAATTTTCATCATCGATTAAACATTAAATAATAATAATAATAATATAAAAATATTTCCCTTTAATAATATTTCTTATAAATTGATAAAAACTTTTAATTGAATATTTTTGAAAAAAATTATAAATTTACATTTTTAAAATATTACTAAACCAGATCAATAACAAAGGAATTTTAAAACAAAAAAATTAAAATAAGACAATATAAACCAAAAATTTAATTTAAATAAAATTTTAAATTTTAAGATTATTTAATAAAATACGAAGAGGTGGAAAACCAAATCTACCTATCTCAGCTAAATAAGGAAATTTATTTCTTATATCTGTCCCAAATATTGGCTTTCCTTCATTATTTACTAACTTTACTAACTCATTATTAAAACCAACAAACAGTATTTTTTCTTCTAAACTAAAACATGGTCTAAGAAACCAAACAAAAGAATAAACAGTCTCTTGAAATTCTTTGTTTTTAGGATGTTCTTTTTGCAATTTACTTCTCATTGCTCGCATTCTCGCTAAAAGCACCTCAAATTCTGTTTTTAAATTTAAAGCGTCTGTTAAAGATATTGGCGTATTAGGATTATCTACTAATTTTTTTAGAACACCTAAAAATCCCCAAATTTTGCCTGATGTTCTTATGCCTTTATCAACTTCTGATAGTATTTCTAAAATTTCTTGTTCTGGTAATCCTAATAAATGTCCTTCAAATCCTGAACCTTTTAACCAAAAAGGATTAATTACTCTTCTTGTAAGTTGCCAACGATAATATGGTTCTAATTTTTGAGGATCTAATAAATCATTAAATAAACTTAATCTTTGTTCACTATTAGGTGGAAGATAATAAGGATCTAAAGAAACTGTTAAATTAAAAGGAGCTCCAAATTCTCTTGAAAAAACAATTAAATCAACATTATTATTAAGTGGTTCTCTGCCTAATTGTGAAAGTAATTTTGTATCTCTTTCTATACTCATAAAAAAATTAATTTAATATATTATATCAAAACGGGCCTTTTTTGTCATCTCCCAAGCTTTTTTTATTCGCCATTTTTCAATCTCTTTATGATTGCCAGAAAGTAAAATCTTTGGCACTTTTAGTCCTTGAAAGTTTTCTGGTCTTGTGTATTGAGGATATTCTAAAAGTTTTATTTTTTTTATTCCTTTTTCTTTTAATTTTGCCAAAATTTTATTTTTTCCTAAAATTTTTATTAAATAATCAATATCATACTCTGAAAAACTTTCCTTATCAGTCGCTTCTTTTTCCAAAACCCCAGGAATTAATCGAGTAACTGAATCAACAATAGCCGCAGCAGTTATCTCCCCACCAGTCATAATAAAATCACCTAAAGATACTTCCTCATCAACAAAATTTTTTACCCTCTCATCAATTCCTTCATAATGCCCGCAAATAATTATAAGCTGATCTAATTTTGCTAATTCCTCAGCTTTTTTTTGATTAAATATTTCTCCTTTTGGTGAAGTTAATAAGATTTTAGATTTAAATTTTAAATTTTGAATTGTAATTTTTGACTTTTGACTTTTGACTTTTGACTTTTCCAACGCTTTATATATCACATCCACTCTTATCACCATTCCTTTTCCACCGCCATAGACTCGATCATCAACTGATCCCCGCTTATCATAAGCAAACTGACGAAGATCAACTATTTCAATCTCAACTAATTTTTTTTCTTGGGCTTTTTTGATAATGCTTTCATTAAAAAAAGAAGAAATCATTTTGGGAAAAAGAGTAAGAATAATTATTTTCATAAAATTATTTTATCAAAAATTGCTTTATTTAATAATCTAATTTAAAATATATTTATGAATATTTTTATTGGTCTTGGTAATCCTGAAGAGAAATATCAAAACAACCGACATAATGTTGGCCATATGTTTATTGATTATTTAGTTAATCAATTAAAAAATTTAGACATTAAAGAATTAAAAGAAAAAAATAATCCAATTGCTAAAATTTATAGATCAGAAAATATCATCCTTGCCAAATCATTAACCTTTATGAATGAATCTGGAAAAGCGATAAAAAAAATTTTAAATAAGTTCTATGTTCCAAGTTATAAGTTATACGTTATCCATGATGATTTAGACATTCCTTTAGGAAAATTCAAAATCCAGTTTGCTAATGGTCCAAAACTTCATAATGGCATTAAATCAATTGAGAAAACTTTAAAAACTAAAGATTTTTGGCGAATAAGAATTGGGGTTGATAATCGAAAAAAAGAAAACTGGATTGATGGTGAAACTTATGTCTTGCAAAATTTTTCACCTGAAGAAAAAAATGTTTTAACCAATGAGGTTTTTCTAAAAATCATTAAGGTTCTAACATTTGACAAAAATGTATAAAGTGTATAAAATGTACATATATGTCTGATATAAAAATTGTTACTGCTACCGAAGCAAGAAAAAATTGGTTTGCCTTGTTGAATTGGGTAAATACTTATAATGGTGAAGTTTTTATTAAAAAAAACAAAAGAATTATTGTCAAATTAATTCCCGGAGAAAAACCAGTTTTAGATAATTTGGAAAATATCATAAAAAAAACTAAAGGAAGATTAAAAAATAAAAAAACATACTTTCCTTATGAGGATAAAAAAATTATTTCTCGTGAAAAAAAATATTTAAAAAATATCAGATTATGGAAGATAGAATAGTCGTTATTGATACTAATATTATTATTGATTTCGTCAAAGGTGGAAAAGAAAATAAATTAGAATTTTATCTTTACCATCAACAAAAAAAACAAATTACTCTTTGCATTTCCGTAATTACTGTTTTTGAATATTTTTCCGGTATTTCTTTTGTCGATCATCAATTATACAAAGACAGCGAGTTGTTATTCAGTCAATTTAAAATTCAAGAAGTTAATGAACAAATAGCCAAAATTGCCGCTCGTCTAAATTTTGAAAAAAAACTTTATCAATATATTGATTTAGCTGATATTCTAATTGCATCAACGTGTCTATATCTTAACGCTACCCTTTTAACAAAAAATAAAAAACACTTTAAATTAATTCCAGGAATTAAATTTATTGAATAATGAAAAAAATAAAGATATTATTTTTATTAAAAATTTAAAAATACCTCAAAAAAAGTTTAATAAAGAAAATAATAAATTTTTAAAATTTTTAATTTTTGATTTTTAATTTTTAATTTATGTTGTATCTCGTATCTACCCCAATCGGTAACTTAAAAGATATCACTTTTCGAGCGATTGAAATCTTAAAACAAGTTGATGAAATAATCTGTGAATCAACTGATAAAGCTAATATTTTACTTAAAACTTATCAAATAAAAAAACCACTTATTCATTTAACTGATGAAAATCAACTTCAAGTCGCTGCAAAAATAATAGAAAAATTAAAATCTGGAAAAAAATTAGCGCTTATTTCTGATGCCGGTACACCTACTTTATCTGATCCAGGTCAGTTTTTAGTCAAGCAGGCAATTAAAGAAAATATAAATATTATTCCTATTCCTGGACCATCAGCAGTTTTATCAGCACTAATAACATCTGGTCTTTCTACTTCTCCATTTTTATTTTTAGGATTTTTACCAAAAAATAAATCTCAAAAACAAAAACTTTTTCAGGAGTTAATTAATTTAAAAATTCATAAAAAAAATCCGTCAATCATTTTTTTTGAATCACCACAAAGAATCAATGAAACTTTAGAAATCTTAAATGAAATTAATTCTGAAATCAAAATCTCTCTTGCCCGAGAAATGACAAAAATTTATGAAGAGTTTTTAAGAGGAAATATTAAAAATGTTCTTACTAATCTTAAACAAAAAAAAGAAATTAAAGGAGAAATTACTGTGGTGTTTAGTTTATAGTTTATTTTCATTCAATAGACTAATAAATGCGTTTCTAAAAGCTTCTTTGATACTTTCTTTTCTTGAAATTTTATTATCAGAATAATGAGCCCAAGTATCTTTGGACAAAATTTTATTTTCTTTCTCTAATTCTTTCATAATTTCAACGTGTTTTTTTTCCTTTAATTTTTTTAAAACAATTTTTGGTAAAGACAAACCAGAAGAATAACCATAATAAAATTTATTTTTGTAAATTAAACAACACCAACATTCTTCAAACAAAAAAGAATATCTTTTAACCAAACCACTCTCTAAACCAACAAAAATTGCGTTTTTCTCGCTTTTATTAAAAAATTTTTTAATAACTTTTGCTCTTTCGGTTGCTCCAAAAAAAGTCGCCTTATTTATTGGCGTTTCAGAAGCGTTAATTTTTATCAATCTTTCTTTAATTGAAAAATTATCTCGAAAATAAATATTTAGAACTTCTATGATTGCTGTTTTTTTTAATATACTTTTTGAGTTTAGAAAAAAGATTATTTTATTCATAATCTACCTATAATACAAAATAATGCTCCAACTAATTGTGCTTTTTGATATTGACCTGTAAGTGTATAAAAAGATTTTAACATACGATCACCAACTTTAATACGTAAAGGAAAATCTTCAGGAGCTTGAAGAACAACAAAATCAATATCTTTAAATCCGGCAATTGTCATTAATTGAGCAAACTCATTAATTGCAAAATTCTCTTGGTATCCAAACTCCCATCTTCCCGTCATTTCATCAATTTTTTGAGAAA
Source organism: Patescibacteria group bacterium (assembly GCA_026004455.1). Lineage (GTDB taxonomy): Bacteria > Patescibacteriota > Microgenomatia > UBA1406 > GWC2-37-13 > GWC2-37-13. Next base: position 233,487 of record BPJE01000001.1, read on the forward strand.
AAGGTAAAACTGAGTGTTTAGAGGGTTGAATAAAAGCTACCATTCCTTTATTTTCTAATACTCTTTTTAACTCTCTAAAACTTTCAACAATTCTCACTCTGTCTACAATTGCGCCTAAAAATGGATCTTTTTCATAAAAATGCTCCACAACTCCCACCTCGAAAATTCTGTCAAATGAGCTACCTCTAAACGATAACCGCAAAGAATCTTATTTTATCTTTAAAAACATCTTTTCTTCTTATAATTTATTATTTATAAGATAAAATTAATTATGCTAAAAAACCTTATCTTAAAATCAATTCGCTTTTATCAAAAAACATCTTTCTTTCATGGAATAATTTTTAAATCTTTGTTTTTAACTGATAAAGTCTGTCGCTTTACTCCGACTTGTTCAAAATATACTTATCAAGCAGTTGAAAAATATGGAAGCATCAAAGGATTATTTTTAGGATTAAAAAGAATTATCCGCTGTCACCCATTTTCCAAAGGCGGCTATGATCCTTTAAAATAATCTAATATTTTTCAATATTAAGTTTTAACTCTCCCTGATTATTTATTGTTAAATAACTTGCAAATCCATAATCAACAAATCCACAATTGGCATATTTTTTATCTTTTAAAATAATTGGATTATGAGTATGACCAGTAATAATCCAATAATCTCTTTGAGGAAACTTTTTATCAATTATCGATAGTAATTGTTGTGTATCTTTCTCAATAAAAATTTTCTTCAATTTCAAATATTTTAACGCTCTTAATCTATGATCTTTATAATAACCAATCAAATTTAACAAAATTGAAGTAATTTTTTTAGGTAGATAATTTATTTTAAAAATTTCGTCTATCGATGGAAAAATTTTATGGGAATGTAAAAATAAAAATTTTTGATTTTTAATTTTCAATTCATAATTGAAACCATAATCTTGAAAATATTTTTTTAATAAATTGGATTCTTTTAATACACAACTATCATGATTGCCGATTATGTAAATACAATTTTTTTGAGTAATAATTTTAATTAAATCTTTAAAATAAATGTTTTTAATAATATCTTTAAATGACCAATTATAACCTTCAAAAAAATCACCGATAATAATAATATTTTTAAATTTTAGAAAAAGTTTTTTTAAATAATCTATTTTTTGATAAGAATCATTAGGTCTTAAATGTAAATCAGAAATAATCAAATATGACATTTTTTTATCTTATAGTATAATATAATAATGAAAAAAGAATTATCTCGACGAAATTTTTTAAAATTATTACCAATTTTAGGTGCTGCTTTTTTATTTAAAGATGCTGTTTTAAATCAAACAACTATTTATCCATTATATCATTTACCATATGAACCTATTGATGTTGATCTACCAATTGATGGACTGGTATCTAAAATTTTTCCTCAATCAGAAGCAATTATCACTCAACCTGACGGAATATTAACAAGATTATCCACAATATCTGATCAATCTAGATTTACTAAATCAATCAATTTTGAATCAAAAGATTTTTCATTATTAAATAAAGAAAAATTAGAAAACTTGGTTATTTATTCTTTTCAAATACCAGGTGAAGTTCCTGAATATTTTCGTAACCTTTGTGAACCATATATTAAAATAGGATTAATTGAAAATCCAAAAGGTAAAATTCTGCAAGCATTAAATTTAATAAATCAAAATAATAGAAATATTTTATTTTCTGGATTACCTCAAACAATTTTGAAAAATTCATCATCACCACCAAAGGTCGCTTTATCAATAGGAGCAACTCATCCAAAATTTATCGCTTATCAAGATATATTTTCTCAACCTTTACTTAATGAAGTTAAAAAAGATTTTAGTTTTCCAGCAGGAGTTTATGGTCTAATTAATTTATTAACCCTTTATCCACCTAATAAAAATGAATTAGAATTATTGCAAAGAATTTCTCAAGAAGCTTATCTATCTGAATATAGACATAAAAATTTAATTCAACTACCTTTTTTTCATGGTTTTTATCAACCACAATATGGATGGAGTACTAAAAGTGGATTTTTTGGATCTGATAAATTTGAACACTTCTTTGATCAAACATTAAACTTAGTTGGACAAGGATTTGGGAAAAATGATAAAGAATTCGGTATAATCATAAGTGGACCATGGTGGTTCAATCAACCCAATAATCCATGGGCTATTAATTTAACTTTAGATTTATTATCAAGAATAAACATTACCCCCAATTGTTTAATATCGTGTGATACCGGCGGTCAAACTGGGTTTTGGTACTTAGAAAATGGGCAGTATCAATTCTCTCATAAAGGAGAACATGCTAATATGCAACACACAACTCTTGCTCTTTTTGGATTTAGTTAATTATTTCTCATTCTAAACCCTCCCCCTATTTGAATGTTTTCAGCAGTAATTGAGCCATCAGAGTTTTCTTGACCAATAACAAAAACATTTTCATTTTCTTTTAAATCATCGATAGTGGTTTGTTGAGATTTACTAACTGTTGTTTGCGAAGATAATAAAATTAATCTTGTTGATCCATTTTGAGTTTTAATCGTAATTGAATCTTGATCTTTTTTTATTATCTTCCCACTTACTGGTCTTGTCCCATTATTAAATCTTCCTTGAAACTGTCCTTGTCTTCCACCTGACATTCCAAATTGAGAAAATCTTTGCTGTTGAGTATTTTTTTGATATAAAATTCCTCCATAAAATCCAACCCCCAAACTTATAACTCCAACCAAGATATAAAAAATCAGATTGTTTTTCATAGTTTTATAAAAAATTTTTAACAACTAATAAAATTCAATTTAGTTTTTAATTTAAATATAGCTTTGAGTTTTGAGTTTTTATTATTCATATCTTAAAGCCTCAATTGGTGATAACTCAGCAGCTTTTTTTGCCGGATAAAAACCAAAAATAATCCCAATGATTGATGAAACAGCAACTGCTAAAAATACTGCTGAGAACGAAATAATAAAAGGAAAATTTAAAATAGATGATAAAACAAAGTAAATAACAACTCCAAAAATAATCCCTAAAAATCCTCCCATTAAAGTTAAAATAACCGCCTCAATTAAAAATTGGGTAATGACAACTTTATTTTTTGCTCCTAAGGCTTTTCGAAGACCAATTTCTCGAGTTCGCTCAACTACCGAAATTAACATAATATTCATTATTCCAATACCGCCAACAAGAAGAGATATTGCCGCAATACCTGATAAAAGATTGGTAAAGGTTGAAGTCACTGATGTGGCTGTTTGCAAAATATCATTCTGAGACATAATAGAAAAATCAGCTTGATAAGGATCTTGAATTTTGTGTCTAGCTAAAAGAAAATAACCAATTTTATCTCTGGCCTCATTCATTAATTTTTCATTTTTAATACCAATTGCTATTGATGATAAATAATTTACTCCAAAAATATTTTTTTGAGCGGTTGTTAACGGAATATAAACCACATCATCTTGATTAAAAAAACCCGTACCGCCTTTTGATTGAGTAACGCCAATAATCGTAAATGTTTTATTATTTATTCTAATTATTTTTCCTGTAGGATTACTTTCCTCACCAAAAATATCAGTTGCCACTTGTTTTCCCAAAACTGCCACTTGTCTTTGAGCATCAAGATCAAATTGACTAATAAACTGACCATTTTCCATCTGAATATTTCTTAATGTTTGATAGCTTGGATAAACACCAATAATTTGAGTGTTGGTATTATTTCTTCCAGCTATTACTTGAGTTCTACGAGATAATTCTGGAGAAACATCAGTTACATATGTTGAAGAAAATTCTTTTTTTATTGCCAAAGCATCATCTAAAGTTAAACTCTCAACACTCCCCATTGCTCCTCTTACATTACCTGTCCTTGTTGCTCCAGGCATTATTGTCAAAAGATTAGCTCCCAAAGATTTTATCTGTGACTCAACTGTTTTCTGACTTGCCTGACCCAATGAAATCATAACAATTACTGAAGCAATTCCAATAACAATTCCCAAAACCGCTAATCCTGTTCTTACTTTATTTGCCATTAAAGAAAACACAGACTCGCTAAAAATCTCTAAATAAGCATCAAGAATTTTTTTTATTTTTTTATTTTTTAATTTTTCTTTGTCATTTTGCATTTTGATTTTTTAATTTTAAATTTTAAATTAACTTTCCATCCTTAATCTTAATCACTCTTTTTGCCCACTCAGCAATATCTTCTTCATGGGTAATTAAAATTATTGTTTTTCCTTGTTGATTTAATTTTTTAAAAATTGTCATGATTTCATCTGCTTGAATACTGGCAAGATTTCCTGTCGGCTCATCAGCTAAAATTATTGATGGGTTGTTGACTAAAGCTCTGGCAATTGCCACTCTTTGTTGTTGACCGCCAGAAAGTTGATTTGGAAAATGATTGATTTTATCTTCTAATCCAACTATTTTTAATTTTTCAAAAGCAATTTTTTCTCTTTTTTCTTTTTCAACTCCAGCATACACTAATGGTAAACCAACATTTTTTAAAGCTGTTACTCGCGGTAATAAATTGTAAGCTTGAAAAACAAAACCAATTTTTTGATTTCTAAATTCAGCTAATTCTTCTTCACGTAAATCAGAAACTTTTTTCCCTTCAAAAAAATATTCACCTTTTGTTGGTTTATCCAAAAGTCCTAAAATATGAAGTAAAGTTGATTTTCCTGAACCTGAAGGTCCCATAATCGCCACAAACTCACCTTCTTTTATTATAAAAGAAATATTATCTAAAGCTTTTGTCTCAATAAAATGATTTTTATAAACTTTACTAACATTTTTTAATTTAATTAAATCACTGCTCATTATTAATTATTCATTATTAATTATTAATTTATTTTTTATCGCATTCTAATTCTCGTTCCTACGCCAATACCAAAACTGGAAAAAGGAGACTGATTATTATTACTATTTGAATTATTAGAAACAATTGAAACCACTACCTCATCACCCTCAGAAACTCCGCTAACAATCTCTGTTTTTGTATCTGAAGAAATTCCTATTTCAACAGGTGTAAGAATAATTTTTCCATTTTTTAATATTCGCAAATAATTTGAATCTTCCTGATTTATTATTGCTGTTGACGGAACTGTTAAAACATTAGATTTTTTGTTAACAATAATATTTGCTGTTGCTGACATATTTGGTAAAACCTCATCAGTTTGTGAATCAAATTTTATTGTTAAAGGATAGTTCACTACCGAAGAGTTTACCTCGCCTGTTTTATCAATAGCAATCACCTCGCCAGTAAAGGTTTTATCAGGTAAAGCATCAATAACAATTGTCGCTTTTTGACCAGGTTCTATTTTTAAAGCATCAATTTCAGATACAGAAAATTGACCAATTGGTAAAGATTCACTTTTAATAGTGGCAATTTTAATATTTGATGAATTATTTGAAGAATTATCAATTATCATTCCTTCAGTATAAATTAAATCTTGAACAATCCCGTCATTTTGCGCTAAAACTACTGGCGAATAAGATTGATAATTTAACCAAGCATTATTTAAAGCAATTTTTAATTGATTAATTGTTTGTTCTTGGTTTTTATATTTTGCCTCAGCTGCTTTCCAATTTGCCTCAGTTGTTAAAAACTCTATTTGATTTTGTCTTTCTGGTAAATTTGGAGTACCATCGCTATTTTGATAATGAGGACTCGTTGCTAAATCAAAATAAGTTTTCCATTTTGAAAAAAGGTCAGATTGAAGAGAGTATAAAGTAGCATTTGCTGAATCAAGATTATTTTTTGCTGACAAATAATTTGACCAAGCTTGCTGATAATTTTTTTGTCCATTAAAATCTAAATCAATCTCTAATATTTTTTCTCCTTTTTTCACATAATCTCCATTTTTTACATATATTTTTTTAACTACACCAGTTGCCAAAGTATTTACAATATATGAAGATGAAGAAACAATTTTCCCTGATGCTGAGACTGATTGAATTAAAGTTTCTCTTATAATTTTTACAGTTTGATATTGGTTTTGAATTTTATTTTTGTTTTTAAAAAATAAAAAAACAGCAATTAAGATAATTAAAAAAAGGATTACTATCAATCCTTTCTTATTTTTTAAAATATTTATTATTTTCATAAAAAATTTAATTAAAAAATTCTAATGATTTTGGCGATTATTTCTACTTCTTTTTCTTTTGGTTCACCAATTATCATTACATTTTTCCCCTTTTTAATATCAGAAAAATTTGCGTTTTTATTACCGCTTTTGTATTGAGTATCTTTATCTACTAATACAGTTACTAACTCTCCCCAACGATTTTTTACGACAAAACTCTCTTTGGAAACAGAATCAACCACCCCCACCAAACCATGGCCTTGAAATCGTCTTGGAATAAATCCTTCTTTTGGTGGTCTTAAAAACTGGTGAAACATTGGAGAATAACGTTTGTCAAAAACTCTTCTTTGACCTATTTTTAAACCAGCAAAAAAAGAAAAAATCACCAATAAAATAACTCCAACACCTAATAATAATCCTTTATAAAAATCTTTGTTTTTCATATTTTATATGTTTTTAAACTGATAACTGTCTTTAAAATTTTTAAAATTTAAAATTTTTTTTATTAAAAATAAAAGAGCAAAAGCTAAAATTAAAAAACCTAAAGATAAAAAGATTTCTTGAAAATAATGAAAATTAATTAACCAATAGTTAAATATTAAGCTTGGTTCTTTAATCAATAAACTTAAATACTCAAAAAAACCATTAAAATAAAGCGTTAAAACTGAGTTTAAAACAGTAAAAATAATTAATAAAAAAAGGCCAGCAACAACAAAACCATTCAAATAAGGCTGATTAATAAAATTAACTAAAGGAAAAAATATTATCAGATAAAATAAATTTTTTAATATTTTCAATGGTGAAAAAAGAAAAATTAATTTTTTTGTTAAATATAAAGAAGTATTATTAATAACTACATGATCCGGATAAATTTTAGAATAATAATAAGTTTTTTCTTTTTTAACTCTTTTTAAATAACCTTTTTTCCAAAGTCTATCCATCACTGTCATTATTGTTGTATAGGCATATTTTTTATTTTGTATCTTTAACATTTCAACAATATCTTTTGGTTTATTTTCCTTATTTACTAATTGAAAAACTTCTTTTTCCAAAGAACCTAATTTTGAATTAATTTCATATAAAAGTATTTTTTTCATATTTTCATCTACTATTATAAATAGTAGATAAAGTTTAAATAAATTTACTTTTTTTGTCAAGTATCAAATATTAGCAATCACTTGACAAGTCTGCTAAAAAAGTATAAAATAAATCTTAATGTTTAAAAATTAAAAATTTGATAAATTATTATTAATATGGACATTAACTATTACCCACCAGAACCACAAGGCAATGTTTTGGAAAAATATACGATTAATCTAACTTTAAAAGCAAAACAAGGAAAACTTGATCCAGTAATTGGCAGAGATGAAGAAATAAGACGAGTAATCCAAATATTATCTCGAAGAATTAAAAATAACCCAGTGCTTTTGGGTGATCCGGGTGTGGGAAAAACTGCCATTGTTGAAGGATTAGCTCAAAGGATAGTTGATGGTGATGTGCCTGATACTTTAAAAAATAAAGAAATCATTGCTTTGGATTTAGCTGGACTTTTAGCTGGTACTGCTTTTAGAGGCGAATTTGAACAACGATTAAAAAAACTTCTTGAAGAGATTGAAAAAAATGATAATAAATATATTTTATTTATTGATGAACTTCATACTTTAGTTGGCGCTGGTGCGGCTGAAGGCGCAGTTGATGCTTCAAATATGTTAAAACCAGCTTTAGCCCGAGGATTAATTCGCACCATTGGCGCCACTACTGTTAAAGAATATCGTCAATTTATTGAAAAAGATGCCGCGCTTGAGCGCCGATTTCAACCAGTTTATGTTGATGAACCAACCCCTGAAAATACTTTAACTATTCTTCGTGGTATTAAAGAAAAATATGAAGTCCATCATGGAATAAAAATATCGGACGATGCTTTAATTGCTGCTGTTAATCTCTCTGTTAGATACATTAGTGATCGATTTTTACCTGATAAAGCTATTGATCTTGTTGATGAGGCAGCTGCTTCTGTCAAGATTGAGATTGATTCAATGCCAACAGAGCTTGATCAAATTAAAAGAAAAATTTTTCAACTTGAGATTGAGCTTCAAGCTTTAAAAAAAGAAAAAGGCCTGGAAACTAGAAAAAAAGCGCTTGAGGAAGAAAAAAAGCAACTTGAGGAAAAATTTAATAATCTAAAAATAAAATGGGAAGAACAAAAGAAAATCATTAGCGAACTGCAAAAACTTCGAGTTCAACTTGATCAATTAAAAAATGAATTAGAAAAAGCAGAAAGAGAGATTTTACTTGATAAAGCCGCTCAATTAAAATATGGTGAGATACCTCAAGTTGAAAAACAATTGAAAGAATTTGAGGAAAAATGGCAAAAAATTCCTCTTGAGGAAAGATTGATTAAAGAACAAGTAACTGAAGATGATATTGCCAAAATTGTCTCTCGCTGGACAAGTATTCCTGTTTCAAAACTTCTTAAATCAGAATCAGAAAAATTAGCTAAACTTGAGGAAGAATTAAAAAAAAGAGTTGTTGGCCAAGATCAAGCTTTAATAAAAATTGCTAAAGCTATAAGAAGATCTCGAGCTGGACTTTCTGATGAAAATCGACCAATTGGCGCCTTTTTATTTTTGGGCCCAACTGGTGTTGGAAAAACTGAGACTGCCAAAGCTTTAGCTGAGTTTCTTTTTAATGATGAAAAATCAATCATAAGAATTGATATGAGCGAGTATCAAGAAGCTCACACAGTTGCCCGTTTAATTGGCGCGCCACCGGGATATGTTGGATATGAAGAAGGCGGTCAACTAACTGAAGCAGTTCGAAGAAAACCATACTCAGTCATTCTTTTTGATGAAGTGGAAAAAGCCCACCCACAAATTTTTAATATTTTTTTGCAGATTTTTGATGATGGCAGACTGACTGATGGAAAAGGAAAAATTGTCAATTTTAAAAACACCATTATTATCTTAACATCAAATCTTGGTAGTGAAGTTTTTCAAGAAAAAATTTCTCAAAAAGAAAAAGAGGAAAAAATCAATGACATTGTCAAAAAATTTTTTAAACCAGAGTTAATAAATCGACTTGATGGAATAATCATTTATAATCCTTTAAATGAGGAAATGATGAAACAAATAATTGATATCCAACTAAAAAATGTTGAAGAAAAACTTAAAAAACAAACTCTTGAAATTGAATTATCTAAAAAAGTAAAAGACTATCTACTTAAAGTTGGTTTTGACTCAGTTTATGGCGCTCGACCTTTAAAAAGATTAATTAATGAGCTGATTGTTGATGAAATTGCTTTGCAAATTATTGAAGGAAAAATAAAACCAAAAAGCAAACTGAAAATTGATATTGAAAATGATAAAATAAAAATAATTAGTAGTTAATCAAAATTATGAAAAAAAATCAAGAAAATAATTGGCCTAATAAAATAATAAATTTTATTGGTTGGGTTATTTTACTTTTAGGAATTTATGCAACAATTAAAACTTCTTTTAACTTTGTTTTTTATAAAAATAAATACCCAACAGATCCTGTAATTGGACCATCATTTTTATATCCAAGATATGAAGAAGAATGTTATGAACAATTTAACTATCCTCTTTATGATGAAAAAGGACAACCAAGAAAACCAACTAAAGATGAAGAAAAACTTCGTGAACAACAAATAAAAAATTGTCTAAAAAAAATCGAAAAAAATCGAGAAATTACAAAACAAAACGATATCTGGATATCATTTATGTTGGTGTTTTTAGGGGGAGGAATTCTAATTACTAAAAAGTTTTATTTAAAATAAAATTAAGTTTTGTTTATTAATTTCAAAACTTCTTCTAACTCTTTTTTATCTACTTGTTTTTGTTCGGGTAAAACTTTTTCTTTCTCATATCGAGGAATAATATGAATATGAGCATGAGGTACTAATAAACCATGAGTAAAATAACTAATAAATATTGGCTTTAATGCTCTTTGAATTTTTTTAGTGACTTTTAATGCTGTTTCCCAATAATCGCCAAAATTTTCTACCTCATATACCCATTGATAGTGTTTTTTAGGAATAACTAAAGTATGTCCTTTCGAGGCTGGATTAATATCTAAAAATGCCAAATAATTTTTATCCTCATAAACCTTATAACAAGGCAGCTCACTTTTAACAATTTTACAAAAAAGACAGTTATTCATAACAATAATAAAATTTCTAACTTTTAACTTTTAATTTATATTTATCCTCTTGCTTCAGAGACTTTTTTACATCGCTCTAAAAATACTTTTTGAGCTTGAAGAATATTTTCCATTTTTCCTCCCCAAGCTTTAAGTCCTTCTTGTTGTAATGCTCTGCCAAAAGAATAACTTAACTCCCAAGACAACTCTTTTTTATATTTTTCATTCATAACTTTTAGATATTCAGTTGCTTGATCAGGAGTTAATCCACCTGATAAAAAGACAATTCCTGGAACTTTATCAGGCACTGTCTCTTTTAAAACATCAACTGTTGCCTCAGCAATATCTTCAACCGTTGGCTGATTTGGACAATCTTTTCCTGCCAAAACCATATTTGGCTTAAGAAGCATTCCGGAAAAATCAACCTCCAAATCTCTCCAACCACTTAAAAACTGTTTCTAAAACTTTATAAGTAACTTTTTTACTCACATTGATATTATGGCTTCCTTCCAATACTAAAACTTCTGGCTCAACAATTGGCACAAGACCAGCTCTTTGAGTAATAAGGGCATACTGAGCTAAACCAATCGCATTAGCCACTCTTGCTGCCTTTGACGGCATCTCCTCGCCCACTTTATACACTGCTCGCCATTTCGCAAAAACTGCACCCATTTGCTTGTACTCTTCATATCTTTTTTCCAATTTATCCAAACCTAAAGTAAACGTCTCCTCTTTGTCATTGAATTTATAAGTACCCTCATCAGTTTTTATTCCCGGCATTACTCCTTTTTCTTTTAAAATATCAGCAATCATCTTGCCATTTGGCAAAGGATTGCGTAATGTCTCATCATATAAAATAATTCCTGAAATATAATTTTCAAAGCCCTCTGTCTCAACCATTATTTGTCGCCACATTTGGCGATTTTCTAAAGTTGACTCAACTCCAATTGACGCCAATCTTTTTGTCATTGTTTTTAAACTTTCATCAGCTGCCAAAATCCCTTTTTTTGGCGCCACTAATTTTTTAGCAATCTCATTTAAGATTTTTCATAGTTTTTTTATTAATTTTTAACTATTTAAAAGTTTAATAACTTGACATTTATTTGTCAAATCAGTAAATTATTAACAATGGACAGAAATCTTGCTTTAGAGTTTGTCCGAGTGACTGAGGCAGCCGCAATTGAGGCGGCTAAATGGGTCGGCCGCGGTGAAAAGAAAAAAGCTGATGGCGCGGCAGTTGCCGCAATGCGCTCTCGTTTTAATCAAGTTGACTTCAAAGGTAGGGTTGTTATTGGTGAAGGTGAAAAAGATGAGGCGCCAATGCTTTATAACGGTGAAGTTGTTGGTACTGGTAAAGGCCCAGAAATGGATCTAGCAATTGATCCTTTAGAATGCACTGACAGTGTTGCTTTTGGTAGATATAACGCTATCTCTGTTATTGCTGCTGGTAAAAAAAATTCTCTTCTTCAAGCACCAGACACTTATATGGAAAAAATTGCAGTTGGACCATTGGCTAAAAAAGTTATTGATTTAGACGCACCAGTGAGAAACAATTTAAAAAAAATTGCTAAAGCTTTAGATAAACCTGTAAGTGAAATTACAGTCATGATTCTTGATCGACCTCGTCATGAAAACTTAATTAATGAGGTAAGAAAAAACTGGTGCTAGAGTAAGACTGATTACTGATGGTGATGTATCGGCCGCAATTGCTACTTGTTTTCCTGAGTCAGGTGTTGATGTGATGATGGGAATTGGTGGTTCAACTGAAGGGGTTTTAGCAGCGGTAGCTTTAAAAGTTATGGGTGGTGAAATTCTTTGTCGTTTTAAACCAAAAAAATCCGAGGATATAGAAAAAATTAAATCTTATGGAATTAATTTAAAAAAAATTTTTACTAGTGAAGATTTAGCCAAAGGAAAAGAACTTTCATTTACAGCTACTGGTGTTATTGATGGTCCGCTTTTAAACGGAGTTATCTTTCAAAAAGAAAAAATCATTACTCACTCGATTGTTGCTCGAGGGATATCTGGAACAATTAGATATATTACCACTTATCATCATTATTACAAAAGTTAAAAGTTAATTTAAAAAAATATGAAAATTGGTCTTAATGGTTTTGGCAGAATTGGCCGGGCTTTTACTAGAATTGCTTTGAAAAGAGGTCTTGATATTGCGGTTATTAATACTCGAAAAACTTCTAATTCAATGATGAAATACCTTCTTCAATACGATTCTGTTTACAGAAAGTTTGAAATGGAAGTTAAAGAAGAAGCTGATGGAATCTTGGTGAATGGTAAAAAAATTATTACCACTCAAAATCCTGAACCAGAAAATATCCCGTGGGATAAATATCAAGTCGATGTTGTTGTTGATGCTACTGGTGCTTTTACAAAAAAAGTAGACTTAGAAAAACATCTAAAAGGTAGTGTCAAAAAAGTGGTTTTAACCGCACCAGCTAAAGATGAAGAAACACCGTTTGTTGTTTTGGGGGTTAATGATGATAAATTTGATTTTGAAAAAAATAACATTATCTCAATGGCTTCTTGCACAACCAATTGCTCAGCACCAATGTTTAAGATATTAAATGATAATTTTAAAGTCATTACTGGTTTTTTAACAACCACTCATGCGGTTACTGCTAGTCAAAGTATGCTTGATGAGGCTTCAAAAAAAGAAGATCGCGCCCGTGCAGCAATGATTAATATTGTTCCCTCAACTACCGGCGCTGCCAAAGCAGTTGCTAAAGTTATACCTGAACTAAAAGGAAAAGTGGATGGTATGTCGCTTCGTGTTCCTGTACCAACTGGCTCGATCACTGATATTTCCGCTGTTGTTGAAAAACAAACAACTGCTGAGGAAGTTAATCAACTTTTTAAAACTGCTTCTGAAACTTCAATGAAAGGAATTTTAGCTTATGAAGAAAATATTATTGTTTCATCAGATATTATCGGCTCATCATACTCTTGTATTTTTTCACCTCAATATACAAAAGTCATTGGTGGAAATTTAATCAAAATTTTTGGTTGGTATGATAATGAGTGGGGCTATTCAACAAGATTAGTTGATTTAGTACAAAAATTAGAAAAATATTTATAATAAAAATTTTTGTCATCCCGAATTTACCTGTCCGCCGTTTTAGGCGTGATTTCGGGATCTTTTTAATTTACATATGAAAAAAATCACTTATATTGATGAGGTTAATATTAAAAATAAAAAAATTCTCCTTCGAGTTGATTTTAATGTTTCCTTAAATCCCGATCATTCAATTGCCAATGATGAAAGAATTCATCAATCTTTACCAACCATTAATCATCTTTTAAAAAACAACAATCAATTAATTTTAATCTCCCACTTAGGTAGACCAAAAGGTATTGATAAAAATTTTTCTTTAAAAATTGTTATTGATAAACTAAAAGAATATTTACCAAATTTTAAAATTGAACTAGCAGAAAATTTAGATGATGTAAAAGAAAAAAAATCTCAAATTATCGTTTTAGAAAACATTAGATTTTTTCCTGAAGAAAAAAATTACTCAACTTTATTTGCAAAAAAATTAGCATCACTAGCTGATATTTATGTCAATGATGCTTTTGCTGTTTGTCATCGAACTGATACTTCAATAATTGGACCACCAAAGTTTTTATCATCTTACGGAGGCCTACTTTTAAAAAAAGAAATAACTATGCTTGATAAGATTTTAAACAATCCCCAAAAACCATTTATCTCAATTATTGGCGGCGCAAAAATCTCAACTAAAATTGGCCTACTTGAGAAATTAGCAAAAATCTCTGATTATATGATTATCGGTGGTGCTATGGCCAATACATTTTTATGTGCTCAAGGATATGAGATTGGTAATAGTTTTTGCGAGTATGAAGAAACTCAAAAAGCAAGAAAATTTTTATCAAAAAGCTTAACAGAAAAACCATATGTAGTTTTGCCAAAAGATGTTGTTGTTGCTAAATCAAAAGATGAAAAAGAAAAAATTACAGTAAAAATTAATCAAATTCCTAAAAACTACTCTATTTTTGATCTTGGACCCCAAACATTAGCAGAAATTGGCAACATCATTGCCAAAGGAAAAACAATTATCTGGAATGGGCCAGTTGGTTATTTTGAAAATCCAATATTTAAAGATGGTACTGATTTTATTTATTATTCAATAACTCAAAACAATCAAGCAATATCAATTGTTGGCGGCGGTGACACTTTAGCGGCAATTTCAAAAAAAGAATATTTAGAAAAAATCACTCATATCTCAACTGGTGGTGGCGCCATGCTTGAGTATATTGAAAAAGGAACCTTGCCTGGAATTGAAGCATTAAAGGACAGTCCTTAAAAGGACAGAACCTTTAAGGTTCTGTCCTTATTATCTCCACTACTTGATTAACTTTTTCTTTTGAACTAACAGTGACAATTTCTTCTGATTTTAAAATTGATGGCAAAAAATCTTTACCAACAACTTTTCCATCAACAAGCCAATAAATATCAAGGTCTAAATATGTATCTTGATTCCAAAAAGTTCGATAATCTTTATCAGGAAAAATAAAGACCATCCCATCTGCACCATTTAACTCTTTTTTATTTTTATAAAACATTAATCCCTTTTGCCATTCTTGAGGATTTTTAGCCGTCAAAAGACTGTATTTTTTACCATTGATTTTAATCTGATAAAAATTATTTGAAGATGATTTTTTAAAAATCAAAAAAGCTAAAAATAAAATTATCAAAATTACAATTAATATTTTTTTAAACATTTTTAAATAATTCAAAAAAATAAATAAAACAAATCTAATTATTAAAATATTAATTAAATCAAGTAAATATTTTTATATTTTTCTTTAAATATTTTAAAACAAAAATAATAATTAAACAAAATTTAATTTCAAAATGAACGAATTTTTTATAAAATAATTGATTAGTAAAAAATAATATTAATCAAAAAAACTTCAATTTATATTTATTTTTTAAAAAAAGTTATATAATCTAACAATTAGGTTATCTAATTAAATTAAAATATGAAAAATAACAAAGCTTTACTAACAATTTTTTTAATTGTCTTTATTGATCTTATTGGTTTTGGAATTATTTTGCCGCTTTTACCTTTTATTGCCGAAAAATATCAAGCTAATCCAGCTCAAATTGGTTTTTTAACAGCCACTTATTCTTTTTTTCAACTTTTAGCGGCGCCGGTTTTAGGCAGACTTTCTGATAGATACGGAAGAAAAAAAATATTAATTCTCTCTCAATTAGGAAGCGCTATTGGATATGTGCTTTTAGGAATAGCTAATAGTTTGCCAATTTTATTTTTATCAAGGATTATTGATGGTATCACTGGTG
The DNA here is from genome assembly GCA_026004455.1 of Patescibacteria group bacterium. Classification (GTDB taxonomy): domain Bacteria; phylum Patescibacteriota; class Microgenomatia; order UBA1406; family GWC2-37-13; genus GWC2-37-13. The sequence continues at coordinate 249,053 of BPJE01000001.1, forward strand.
GCAACATCTCTATTGCTCAAGCATATATTGCTGATGTCACTGATAAAAAAGATCGTGCTCGCGGTATGGGCTTGATTGGAGCGGCTTTTGGATTGGGCTTTATCTTTGGCCCAGCAATCGGTGGCGCCTTGTCAAAAATCTCTTATTCTACGCCAGCATTTTTAGCAGCATTTGTATCTTTATTAACAATTATATCTACTTCTTTATTTCTTAAAGAAAAAGTTAATTTAAAAAAAGCAACTCACAGTAAAAAAACTGAGTTTAATCTTAAGGAATTTAAAAAAATTTTGCAAATTCCAAACTTTGTTATTTTAGTTTTAATTTTTTTTCTTATTAATTTAGCTTTTTCTTTAACTCAAGGCAATCTTGCTTTATGGACAGAAAAAACTTTTGGATATGATGTTTCAAAAAATGGATTTATTTTTGCTTATATTGGTATTTTAGCGGTATTAGTCCAAGCAGCGTTTTTACCTTTTTTAATAAAAAAATTAAATGAAAGCGCTATTTTAAAAATCGCTGCTTTTAATTTATTTTTAAGTTTTTTACTGATTTTTTTGGCAAAAAATGAAATAATATTTTATCTTGCTTTAACTTTTATGCCATTAGGTAATGGTTTAGCTAATCCGTCAATTCAAGCAATTGCTTCAGAAGATGTCAAAAAAGAAAAGTATGGTGAAACTTTGGGATTTTTACAATCAGCTGGATCACTAGGTCGAATATTAGGACCGATTATTGGTGGTGAACTTTTTTATATTTTTGGCAAAGATATCCCTTTTGGTTTTTCCGCTATTATTTTATTTATAGTATTTTTAATCACTTTAAAAGCTTTTAAAAAATAATTGTTAAATTATCACCATCAACAATTTTCACTACTTGATAAAAATTTTTTTTAATTTTCTCTGTAAAATTTAAATTTTTTTTGATATTATATATAAAAGCACTTTAAAAACTTATTCCCTAGCGCGCTTGCTAAAGCTATCGCTTAAGGCGATTAGCAGGCGAGAAAATCAATTCCCCTGTAGCTCAATTGGTAGAGCAGGTCGCTGTTAACGACAAGGTTCCAGGTTCGAGACCTGGCGGGGGAGCAAAAGCGAACGATTGGCGTAATTTAAGATTGTATCAAAAGATTTTAGAAGATTATAATCTACTGGTTTATTATCATAAGTTAAATTCTGAATTTTATATAAAATAAAAAACAGATTTTATTTTAAATATTTCTTATATTTTCCAAAACAAAGTCGTGGTCCAAAACCTAAAGGATGAAGCTTTTTAATTGAAGTAATTAAAATCTTATTTTTATCTGAATCAGAGACTAAAATTTTTATATCCTCTTTTGTTAATTCAGCAAATTCCCAAAGAAGTTGTCTACAAATTCCACACGGACCTGAATGAATTTTTACCTTAAAATAATCACTTTTGGAAATAATAGCTATTTTTTTGATATTATATTCACCAGCAGTTACCATTTGAGAAATAGCTGATCGCTCAGCACATATTCCTCCATAAGCACAAGTATTAATATTTACCCCTCGATAAATGTTTCCTTTTTTTGTTAACAAAGAACAGCCTACATAAAATTGTGAATAAGGATCATAAGCATTTTTTAGAATTTTTTCTGCTTCATTAACTAAATTTTGATCTTGTTTTGAAAGTTTGTTAAATAGAATTTTTGTCATATTAAAACAAAAAATTTTGTTTAAAAAAAGTTATTTTTATTTTTAAAATAATTATCAATTATTAAAATTCATTTTTAACTTTATTTAAATTTTATTTACTTTCTTGAAATGTCTTTGTTAATTCTTCTAAAGATGAATAAGTATTTACTCCATCAGGTATATCTCCATTTTCCCTCGACATAATAACATTAGAGGTTGATCCCTCAGCTCCAGTATTTATAATTTGTAATGATTTTATGTTTTCATTTCCTTGACTATTTCTTATACAAGTTAGTGTTTCTAGAATACCAGCAGTTATTCTATAAGAAGAAGGAGTTTTTTCAGATTCATGAGTTTGGTTTAAAACAAAAGTTAATACTTGTTCTCCACTTTCAGTTTCAGCTAAAATCATCCAAGTAACATCTTTGGTCGTAGAAAATTTTGAGTGCAATGAATCTTCTAAATTATTAAGTAATAAATTAATCTTTTCATTTAAAATTGGATTTTGAGAATCTTGTAAGAGTTTCTGTAAATTATTAATCATATCAAGTTGATTATTATTCATTTCTGTTGCATTAGCGATTTGCACAATAATGCCATCAGATGGAGGATTCTCTAATATTTCTGAAAACTGTTTTCCCCTAAGTGTTTTTATTTTCTCATTTTTAAAAAGTAAGAAAACCGGAGAATAATCTTGTTCGATTGTTAAATCCCCTGAATAATCTGAATGCTTTGTAATATTTCTGTCTTTTATTTCATAAATTCCTGTTGCAGGCATAGCATAATTACTAGGAACAAGTAGACTGTAAAAAAAAGACTCGTTTTTTATTTTTTCATAATCCAAATCAAAAATATTTGCTGGTTTAAGCCAACCGGCTCCAAATATCAGTCTTATTCCTTGCTTAATTTCTATACCCAATGCATTTGTATGAGATCTATAAGGATCAGTTCCCAAATAGAATAAATTTTCTTTAGTTCTTTTTGTGGGATCTGGTTCAAGTAAATATATATTTGGAGAAGCAGAAGTTCCTACTGTTTGCCAAGGAAGTTTAAGTTTAAATTCTGTATTTTTTAAGGGAATTGTTAAGGTGTTAAAATGATGCCCATTAATATTGTCTTTATAAGTTCTTATATTAAAATCTGGAGGCACCCATTCAGGAATATTAATATTATTATCTTTTTCTTTTATTATCGCTTCACTAAAAACAATATTTTTAGGAAAATCTTTGGAAAAAACATCTCTCACGCCTTCTTCTAAATAATAAATCATGTTTTTTGGAAAATCGCTTGGAATTCTTAAAGACATTTTAGACAAACGCTCAATAATATAATTAATATTAGGATTAGAATCTTCTAATGGTAATTCTTGAATATGTGCTATAGTACGAATTAATGTTATACCAGCAACTGTATCTTCAAAATTTTTTCTACCTGTAACTGGATCAACGGATGTTGTCATACAGTTTAATTGGTATAAGCCCATCATAGCAACTGTTAATAATATAAAATGTTTTAAATAATCCATTTTTAGTTTTATTCTTTCTGGCATTCTCATAGAAAATAATTCAAAAATTTGAATTAATTATTAAAAACAATGTATAAAAATTTTTATAAATATTTTTAGATGTTTTTATATAATAACATATTTTATATAATTTTTATAAAATTATTGAACCATATAAAAAATATTATTTATTTTTTAAACAAAAACATAAAATCAATCATTAAATAAATCAGTTATTTTACAAATCTTTCAAAATATAAAAACTTTTGATACATATATGAACTTGTTATTTTTTTGAAAATATTTTTTTCTGCTAAATCAGTAAAATAATTTGCCACATCAGAAAGACAAGAAAAACAAATCCAGTAATATAAATCATTATTAAGTTTTATTTTATTTTTAGCTACCTGATTGTAACTTTCAAAAAAAACATTAAAAATATCTTCCCAGTGTTTTTTTGCCCCATCTGGAAAAGACCACTCACAAAGAGAATGAGCCAGATCTTTTATTGCTGGACCTTTACAAGACCAATCAAAATCAAGAATCGCAGATACTTTATCACCCTTATAGAGAATGTTTCCAGGTCGATAATCATTGTGGATTAAATATTTATTGTTTTTATTTTTATTTACCCAGGTTTTATAAAATTCAAGCTCATTTATAAATTTATCTCCGCCCTCTGAAAATTTAATAAATTTATCTTTTATTTTTAAAGCACGATTAATTTCAGTAAAAATATTTCTTTTTCTAGCAATTTTAATATCTGCGACATAACTAACATTATGAATGTTAGCCAATTCAAATGCAGCATTTTTTACTTTTTCTAAATCTGGTTTTTTATCATAACTTATTTCTAAAGATTTACCTTCAATAAATTTAAATATCACAATAACTGATTTTCTAAAGGTAAAAAAAGTTTTATTATCAACTGTTTTTATTATTTGCGCAACAGGTATATTTTGTTTTGATAAATAATCTAACCAAGTGATTTCAAACAAAATATCTTTTCTTAAATCTCTTTTACTAATTCTTGCTATATATTTTTTATGATTATCTTTTATTAGATAAACTTTATTATCAGGACTTTCTCTTATAAGTTTAAAATTAGTTACACTTATATTGTATTTGTCTCTAATTTTTTTTATCATAATATTATTTTGTATAAATTAATTATACCAATAAAAATACATAAAATAAAAATTAATTTAAAAATAGTTTTTTCAGGTGTTTTTTTGGTTATACTTCTCTACTTTTTATTTTCATTTTTCTACACTCAATACAAATACTCTTTAATTAAAAAGTTAAATCCTAATGTACAAATTAGTTATTTTAAAAAATATTTAGGAGAGCCTGTTATCATCAATTTTTCAAAAAATAATCAACAAAAAGAATATATTTTTATTAATAAACATTTTTATACTCAAGCAATAACTGATAAAAATGATAAAGTTTTAGGTTTTTTTATTACCTTAAAGGACAAAAATTTTAATCCTCAAATTAAAAATCAAGTTTTCCAAATCACTCTTGGTAAATCAACCTTATATGATATTGCCAAAAACTATCAACCAGAAAAATGTCTTGGTTTTTTAGGTAATACTGCGAGAAATTATTATCTTGAAGAATACTATTTTGGAAGAGTGGGAAAATATTTAAAATATGTTTTTGGCTATAATGATGCTGGATTTTATAATGAAAAAAACAATCTTTCTTTTTTAATCGGCAAAACAAAAAATAATGACAATTTATGCGAAAATCTAAAAAACAAAAACACAAAAAATATCATTATTAATACTTATGGTGTATTAATGGATAACAATCTAGAATTTGAATACGCAGTAGATAAAAATACTCTAGATTTTGATTTTTAACATAAAAAAATATCCCGCCTAAGATGGCGGGTTTTAAAAAAGTTTAAAAAATCATCTTCCCGCTTGGGAAGATTAAAAAATTTTAATTTATTTAGTTTTAACAGGAATTCTTTTTGGTTTAGCTGCCTCAGCGATTTTCGCAGTAATTGTCACAACACCATTCTCTACTTTTGCCTCTAAAGTTTTTTCATCAACTGCTCGAGGCAAAGTAGTGGTGTAATCAAATGAGGCAACTCGATCCATTCGGTAAACAACTTTTCTTTTTTCTTTTTCCTCTTTTTTCTCTTCCACTTTAGCTCTAATTCGAAGTACTCCATCCTCAAAAGTGACATCAACTTTATCTGCAGGCACTCCTGGAACAGCAGCTTTAACAACGACTTGATCATCTTCTTCATAGACATCAAGTCCTTCAGTCATTGTTAATTCTGGTAGATCCTCTTCATCTTCCCAAGCAAAAAATGGTTTTAAAAAAGAGCGAGTAAATGGATCAAATCTCACTATGGCCATATCTATTCACCTCCTTTCATTTTTTAGCAAACTTATAATAAGATTGCTAATATATTAGCAGTATAATATAAAGTCTGCTAATTTGTCAAGAGGTAATTAAAATGGTAGTGTTAATGGAGTATCGTTTTTACTGTTGTCTTCTAAATATTTTTTCCAATTAACTTTTATTGCTAATTTACCATTTGGAGTAGGATAATAAATTTCATTATATTTCACTCCAAAATCAAAAAGCTCTTTAGTTAGCATCACATCATCAGTACAATATTTTTTAAGTTGATCAATCTTTCCTTCTTTATACAAATTAATTGCCTCAAGTCCAGAACCAGACTTTTTTTTATTTAAAGTCGCCAGAACAATCTCATTTAAGGCAATTCGTCGACCAACTTTTTCTTTAATATCCTCTAAAATATCAAAAGTTTTAAAGTGATTTAAATTTCCAGGGTAATAAGCTTGCAAAACCTCAAGATCAAAACTTTTTATATTAAAACCAATTATGTATGAGGCTTTTTCAAGAAAGGAAAAAATTTTATTGATTTCTTTTTCTTCAAAAGAAAAAGTTTTTGCACTGGCATAATCAAAAATAACCGCAACACTAATCTCTAATTTTTTTGGATCAGAAAACTCTCTAAATGAATATTTTGTTTCCACATCAAGAACTACGGGAAAATTTTTCATATTAATTTTTTTTGTTTTCAGATTTATAAATTTCAACTTCTAAAATATTTATGTTATCAAAGTTGTTTTGGATTTTTGAAACAGGAATTTTATTTAGTTTTTCTTGATAATTATTACATATTTGAGTAAAAAACTGAAAAAATCTTTCTTTTTCCTCATCGTTTTGAAAATCATTAATTTTTTTCATAAAAAACTCGTCTAACTTTCCCAAACTCCACAAAATCTCAACAAATTTTTTATTTTGAAAATCAAAATTTATTAACGACCCTTGAATTGGCTTTAATCTAAACTTCATCATTTTTATTTGGGTAAACATCTCTTCAAACGAAGGTTTTTTTTCTAAAGATTTTTGAAATTGTATTAGCTCTTCAATAATATCTTGAGTTTTTTTTCTTCTCATAGGTTATAATTATTATATGTTAAAACAAAAAATACAAGAGGACCAAATTCAAGCATTAAAATCAGGCGATAAAGACAGGCTTGATGTTTTAAGATTTATTCTTTCTCAAATTAAAAATAAAGAGATTGATAAAAATCAACCATCTGGTGGAGAGTTAACAGATGAAGAGGTAATTTTAGTTTTAAAAAAAATCGCTAAAGAGTTAAAAGAGTCAATTGAGGCTTTTAAAAAAGGAGGAAGAGAAGATTTGGTTAAAGAAAATGAAAAACAATTAGCAGTTGTTAATCAATATTTACCAAAAGAATTATCTGATTGGCAATTACAACAAGCAATTGAAAAAATAATTGCCGACAACAAAGATATTTTTGAAAAAAATCCAAAAGCAATCATTGGTATTTGTATGAAGAGTCTTCGCGCTCAAGCTGATTCCTCAAGAATTATGAAAATTTTATCAACATATGTCAAAAATTAAAAAAATTATTTTTTTTCTTGTTTTAATTTTTTTTGTTTCCTCTCTTATTCCTAATATTTTAAATTATAAAAACAAGATGGAGTTTTATAATCAAATAAAAAATGATTATGAAAAAGAAGTGAAAAAAAACATTGAGTTAAAAACAAAGATTGCTAAACAAAAAAGTGTTGATGAGGTTGAAAAAATCATAAGAAATAACTTGAATCTTACTAAACAAAATGAAGTGGTAGTGATTATTCCTTCACCAACAATTTTACCTTCACCAACACCAACAATAGTTTTAAAAAACTGGCAAAAATGGATAAGGGTATTTTTTTAAAAATTAGTTACGGGGCCGGGAGTCGAACCACGGTCTAGGAGATTATGAGCCTCCTGTGCAGCCGTACACTACCCCGTATATATTTATATTATAATATAAATTATGAAAAATTTCACCCTTTCAATCATAGTTCCTGTGTATAATGAAGAAAAAAATATTGATCCATTTTTAAATCGAATTCTTGAGGTGATTAAAAAATATCAATATGAGATTATTTTTGTTAATGATGGATCAACTGATAGAACTGAAGAAGTTATAAAAACTTATTGCCAAAAAAATAAAAATATAAAACTAATTTCTTTTACTCGCAATTTTGGCCATCAGATGGCGCTTTTTGCTGGGTATAAGTTTTCAAAAGGAGAGGCAGTGGTTTCAATTGATGCTGATTTACAAGATCCGCCAGAGTTAATTGATGAGATGATAGAAAAATGGTTTAAGGGTAAAAAAATTGTTTATGCTAAAAGACAACAAAGACAAGGAGAAAGTTTTTTTAAATTGATAACTGCTAGGATTTTTTATAAGCTAATTAATTTTTTGTCTGATGTGCCAATTCCTCAAGAGGTTGGTGATTTTCGTCTTCTTGATAAAGAGGTTGTTGATTATTTAAATAATTTACAGGAAAAACCAGAGTTTTTGCGAGGTCTTGTGGCTTGGCCAGGATTTGAAACTGATTATATCTATTTTAAAAGAGATAAAAGATTTTCTGGAAAAACTCATTATTCACTCTCAAAAATGATTAATTTAGCTTTAAATGGAATTACTTCTTTTTCTATTAAACCGCTTCGATTATCAACTTATTTTGGATTTTTAGTTTCTTTATTAGCAATTTTAATTGTTGTTTTTAAATCTGTTCAACATTTTGTTTTTCATCAAGGCGATTGGTTACCTGGTTGGGCATCACTTTTTTTCTCAATTGTTTTTTTAGGTGGAGTGCAATTGATTATGATTGGAATTATTGGTGAGTATTTGGGTAAAATATTTAAAGAAATTCAAAATCGACCAAATTTTTTAATTAAAGAAAAAATCAATTTATAAAAATTATGAAAAATTTAGGTTTAATTTTAATTGTTATTGGTTTAGCACTTTTAATTTTTGTTTTTATTAACTTTTTAAAGGAAAAAAATAAAATTGCTTCGCCAATACCAGAGGCTGAGGGAGTGAAAGTAATTTTTATTACTCCAACAAAGTGATTATTAATATACAATAATTTATTGTTCTAAATTAAACCTAAATATTTTTCCTTCTCCTCCTAAAAATAAAATATCAATTATATTTAAGATCAGATAAGCAGAGACAAAAAGAATAAAACCAATTAAAGCATAACGAATTGTGCCTTGAGCTTTTTTTACCTTTTCTGCATTACCAAATGAGGTTAAGTATTGAAAAGCGCCGTAGACAAACATAATAAACAAAATTAGGATAATAAAAGCAGTTGACATATTTAAAATATTACCAAAGACTATTTCTAAACAAGAAAGTGTTGGCACATCATCAACCATACATTTGTCCCATGACGTAGTAATATTTTGAGCAAGTACTGGCATTTTTTATTATTGAATTAATTTTGGGAAAACAATTGGTCGAGAGATACCAAGACCCATATTTAAAATTTGCTCCATCACAGTAACCACTGCTAATACGGCAAAAATTAAGATTAAACCAACCAAAGCAGCTTGAATTTTTTGTCTAGCTTTATCAACATTTTCTTTATTTCCACCAGATGTTATCCATTCAAAAGCGCCAAGAAGAAGATATAGTAGAGCTACCAATCCAGCAACCACAAAAAACATTCTAATTAAAAAAGTTAATACTTGATCAAAACTAGGAATCCTAAAACCTAAGGCGACTTTTGAAATAGGAACATCGCCTACAGATGAAGCTTGTGCTAAAATAACAGAGTTTAAAAGTGTGTTTAACATATAAAAAAATAATATATAAATATTTTCTCTTTGTCAAGTTCTATTTTTATTTATCTTAACCAACAAAAATATATCAAACAATATCATGGATAATTTTGAAATGAATAAATTATCACAAATAGCTTTTACTTGGGGGGTTATATAAAAACAACACGTCTATTATGGCTATTTCAAAAACATTAAAAGTTCATAGGGAAACAATTGAAATTTGGATTTCAAGAATTAAACATAATTTTCTTGTTGTAGTAAAGGATTTATTGATTTATTAATGAATACATTAATACCAAAAAAGATAAAAGAAAGAAAAAAAGAAAAGTTGATGGACTATTAAAAGCAAGAATATTTAGAATAAGAGAAGAAAATAAAGGTTGCTGTGGGGTTAAAATTAAAAAATATTTAACCGATGAAACTGGTTTAAGCCCTGGAGTAACAACAATTTATAGAATATTAAAAGAAAAATATCAATTAAGAAATAGGTGGAGGAAAAATCAACCACGAGGAATAGTTCCCAAAGCAAATTATCCTCGACAAGTAATACAAATGGATAGTGTTGATTTTGGAAGCATATTTACTTTTACTGCTATTGATATCTTTTCAAAAGAAATTTCTGCCAAACTTTATTTATCTTTAACAAGTTATCAAGTATAAGATTTTTTAAATTATAATTTTAACACAAGATTTAATCATGTAGAACTTTTACAAACTGATGGAGGTTTAGAATTTAAAAACAACTTTAAAAGAAAAGTTTATCTTTATGCAACTAGATTTAGAATATCTCGTCCATACCGAAAAAATGAACAAGCTTTTATTGAAAGTTTTAACAGAACTTTAAGAAAAGAATATTTAGGCTGGAGTAAATACTCAAAATCAGAATTACCAATATTAGAAAAAGAACTTAATCAATATTTAGTATACTACCATGAAAAAAGAGCTCATTTAAGCTTAAACATGATGACACCAAATGAATTTATTAAAAATTATCAATTAATTGGATATTTAATGGAAAAGATTGCTGAATTTTTTTTATTCCCAAACTAAAATTATTGCTTCAGCTATTTCTTTTAAAGTTTTTCGTTTTCTCATTGCTTCATTTATTATTTGTTTGTAAGCATAATTTTCGCTTAACTTTTCTTTTTCCATTAAAATTCCTTTGGCTTTTTCAATTATTTTTCTTTCCTCAAGTTTATTTTTAAAAAAATTTATCTGTCTTTCAAGATAAACTTTTCTAAAAGCAGAAGTAATAATTTTGACAATTGTTTGCAATGTTTTTACTGTTGTTTTATCAAACTGATAAGGGTTTTTGTTTTGTAAATTAATTACCCCTATCACTTCCTTTTCATCATAAATCGGGATTGATAAAAAAAGCTTCATATTTATCCTAAAGATTTTTATGAGGAATTCTTGAACCAATTAAAATGAGTTTATTTTTATCTTTATCGTAAAAATATATTAAACATGAATCAACTTCAATAACTTGATCAATAATTTTAATTAATTTTTTTAAAAAAGAATCAAAAGTAAGTTTATTGGAAACAATTATTTTAAAAAGCAAATCAATAATTTTAGCCAATTTATTATTAATTTTCATTGAAATAAATACCAATTATACTAAATTTTTCGAAGCATTATTCAAAAAAGCCTTAATATTTTCAATGGTTGTTTTTGTTATTCTTTCTAATGCCTCTTTAGTATTAAAGGCGTTATGGGGAGTAATAATTACTTTTGGGTGATTAACTAAAACATGATCTAAAACTAAAGTTTTTAAATCAATATCTTTTTTATATGATGAAGTCATCACCTCAATCTCATCCATGATCTCTTTTTCTCCTTCCAAAACATCCAATCCAATACCAGCCAAAATCCCTTTTTCTAAAGCTAAAACCAAAGCTTCAGTCTCAACTAATCCTCCTCTGGCAGTATTAATTAAAAAACTACCCTTTTTAAAAAGCTCAATATTTTGCTTGTTAATAAGATGATGAGTCTCTTTTGTATAAGGAAGATGAAGAGAGACAACATCACTTTTCTTAAGTAAAGTTTCCAAATCAACATAAAAAAAACCTAAACTTTTTGCCAACTCTTCTTTTTTTGTTCGATTAAAAGCTAAAACATTCATTCCAAAACCTTTGGCAATTTTAATCACCTCAATCCCAATTTTTCCTGTCCCGATAACACCAATAGTTTTTCCAAAAAGATCAACGCCACGAATATTTTCATGATTAAAATCAAAGATTTTTCCTTGATTGATTGATTGGTAAATTTTTCTTGTCAATGTTAAAATAAGAGCAAAAGTATGTTCAGCCACAGTTCGCGAACCATATTCTGGAACATTTGCCACTAAAACTTTTTTTCCTCGACAATACTCAACATCAATATGATCAAAACCAGTTGATCGAGTAGCAATAAACTTTAAATTAGGTAAATTATCAATGACTTCTTTTGTAACTTGTGAATAAACAAAAGTAGAAATAACCTCAGCATCAGAAAAATTTTTTACATTATCAATCGTTAGCTTTTCCTCAATCAACAACGCCTCAGGAAAACTTTCTCTCAACAAATCTCTCTCCCAACTAGCAACTTCAAAAAATAAAATTTTCATATTTTAATTATAATCTAAATAAGTTAAAAATCCAACCAATTAAGATTATTCCCAAAGCTACTACTGAGAAAAAACTAATCAAAAGTTTTGTCTTCATTGCTTTTTTAAATTCATTACCTAAAGTAAAGCGAGACTAAATGTGGCTATCCAAAAAATAGTTGATTAATAAATTGATTAATTATTATTTAAAAAAAATCTTATAGTATGATAAAATATAAACATGAGAGAACCATTAAATCTTATTATAGACCAACTAAATTTACTTAATTTTAATTTTCCAAGAGATAAGGAAGGAAATATATTATGTCCTATATTAAACATACCCCCTAATCAACCACGAAAAGATTCTAATCCTAATTTTATCGAAGGAATAATCGAAGAAGCAAAAAAATTAGGTTTCAATATTCTTAATAATCGTTATTTTTATTCTTGTATCACTACTGCCGCCTCCCCTCATACACCGATAAAAATTAATGAAATGCCAGCTCATTTACTAGTTTGGTGGTGGGGAGAAAATAATACAAGAATAGATTTTCTTGCTCTTTCAAAATTACCAACTAATGAAAAAAAAGAAATAATTGAAATTATTGCAATAAATACAACAATTGCTCTCAAAAAAATACTTGAAAATATTGGTGAAGAAAATTTTCAAAATGTTGAAATTTATGGTCTAGTAGGTCATTCTACGCCTGATGCAAGAAAACAAACTGGTCTTTCTAGAGGAGCTCAAAGCGCTAAAGATGGTCATCTTAATATTGTTTATCACCCATATAGTCAATATCAAGACATGGTAAAATTAAAAACAATTACTCCGGAAGAACTTTTAAAACACACAGGAATTATAGACACAATTATTATAAAACAATGGGGTAACTTTTTAAGTAATTTAGCAAGAAGAATCATTCAAGAAAAAGAAATAAATATTACTACTGAATTAAAACATGGAAGCTCTCAAGACCAAGTTAGTTTTTATGAAGGAATAAAAATAAATTGTTATAAAGAACCTATTCCGCTTACAAAAGCTTTATATATAATAAGTGAAATTGTTAATGTTTTTAATAATATTTATGAAATAATACAACAAGGATGTGAAAATTATTGGAAAAATATTCACAATCCTAACTCCAATCCGCAAGAATTAAAACATCAAATAATACAACAAATAATGCAACAAATAAATTCTCAAAATCTAAATGATAAAAAACAAATTGAAAGCATTGTTGATTTTGCTTTTTCATTTAAACCTACTTATGGACAAATATGTAATTTTCTTCAAGATAGCAGTTTAAATGATAAATCAAGAAAAGAATTAGAAAGATTAAAAACAAAGTATGAGAAAAGAAGAAAAAAATTATCAGAAATGACAGAAAAAGAACTTGATCAATTAGTAAAAAAAATTTCTCATTATTATGATATTGATGAAATTATTGCTAAAAGTATACTTACTCTAATACAACATCAAATTGCTGATCCTTCAATGTCTTGGAAAAATATAGAGTTTACTTGGCCACCTCAATTATCATTAGCATATGCCATAGAAAATTATGATATAAAAAATGATGAAATAAAAGTAAGAAAAATTACTATAGCTTTTCGATTTATGAGTAATAAAGGAGTTTTTGAAGATATGGCTGGAGCAATTATAAAAAGAAATGAGGCATTATAAAAATACTTTTTGATATTATTGACTACATTTTAAAAATAATCAATAAAAAAATCTCTTTTCTAAGTTATAAATAACAACTTAATAAACAAGATTAAAAAACCAACCAATTAAAATTATTCCTAAAGTTACTACTGAGAAAAAACTAATCAAAAGTTTTGTTTTCATTGCTTTTTTTAAAATCATTGCCTCAGGTAAAGAAAGACCAACTGTTGCCATCATAAAAGATAAGGCTGTACCAAAAGGTACGCCTTTGGAAACTAAAGCTTGCATAATAGGAATCACGCCAACTGTATTGAAATAAAAAGCAACTATTAAATAGTTACCATGAGTCATAAATAAAAAAATTAACAAATTCACTAAATGCTCCTGGTGTCAAATGAAAAACAAAAAAATTTAACCAATCAACCAATTTTTTAATTCGTTAAAAAATGTCAATAATTTTATCAATCAATTGAAGTTTTAAAAAGAAATGAAAAAATATCTGGGAAAGAAATTATTTAACTTTTTCTCCTCTTCAAAAAGTAGTATCGATAATGGATTTTTTGACTCGCCAATGGTAAATCATGATACAAAAATTACTGTTTTCAATGAACTTTTTTCACCCCAACGAAAACCAAAATTTATTGCTAGCTATAAATCAACTGATTGCTTATCAAGAGAAATTAGAAATTTTAGTATTGGAAACATTCTCCAGTGAGTAACTTTTTTCCTTATACTAATTATGATATTGTTGATGGTTTTCGAACAATGGGTTTGTTTGTTTCATATAACTTAATTATTTTTAAAATTGCTTGTGATCTGAAAATAACTTTTGATTTTATTTTGCCCTCTGTTTTAGGCGTAAGTTAATTTTCCACGAATATCTATTTATTGTGTCAAAAAAGTATAACTACACCTTAAAGGAATAACTTGGATTATTTTAAAGAACAAATTAGAAGATCATTTAGGACTTTTTTTAAAGATAAAAATATTTCTTTAAGAATTTTTTTAATTCTTTTATTTTTCCATTAATATAAATATATTATAACCAATTAAAAGTAAATTGATAAATTTTTCTAAATTCTATTTTCATTACTTTTGTTTTTTTCCCAAAAAAATTTAAACAATCTTTTTCTAGAAATAAGCCATTAGCTGAAGATAAAATAAAAAAATCATCGGTTAAACCATAATATAATTGATAGTAATCCTTAAATTCATTAGCTTCTGAATAAACATAAAGATTATTTCTAAAATACAATGCCATATTAAAACCAAAAATTTTTTTACTATTTTTTTTAATTGTATCAACCGCTTTAAGAATCGCGCTTTTTAAATTAAAATCAATCTGATATTTTTCAATTAAAGATAAAATTTTTCGTGCTCCTACTTCTCCGTCGAGTTTAAAAGGAATTTTTACCTTACTTACCATTCCATTAAAAACATAAATAAAATTTTTAGTTAAAAAAGGTTGAGTAAAATCAAGACGTAGTTTTTGAGAAAAAAAACTAGCGCTTCGACTGTGTAAAAAAATTTTTTTTGCTCGAGTAGTAAATTTTATTTTTTTTATATCTTCCCAAATAGGTTGATTTGATTTTAAAAGATAATTCCTCTCTCCATTTTCATAAAAAATACCCCAACCATCTTTTTGTTCATCTCCCTCAGGGCTAGGATTTTCTAAACTCATCGATGCAAATTTTTTTAATACTGGCATTACTGGAAAACTTTTATTTGAAAAAACAATAGCGAATCTACACATTATCAAATTTTAAAAAACTTTTAACAATTTTTTCAAAATGTTGATCTAAAATTTTTTTTGTTAAAATTAAAGGCGGTAAAAAACGAACAACATCATTTCTTGCCGGCAAAGCAATAATTCTATTAGTTTGCATTTCTTTAAGAATCTTATCTCGTAAGTCTTCTCTCACTTGGACACCAATCATTAGACCCTTACCTCGCACATTTTTTATTATTTTCGATCTCAGTTTTTTTAATTTATTAAAAAAGTAGTAACCTGTATCATTAACATTATCCAAAAATTTATCATTAATTGTCTCAAAAACCGCTAAAATTCCTGCAGCTGCTAATGGATTACCTCCAAAAGTTGAAGTTTGTAAACCTTGATATAATTGATCTGCTAAATTATTTTTTATCAAAATAGCTGAAGCTGGAATTCCACCAGCTAGTCCTTTACCTAGAAGTAAAATTTCTGGAGTAACTTTAAAAAATTCAGATGCAAAAAACTTACCCGTTCTTCCTATTCCTGTTTGTATCTCATCAATGATTACTATAGCCTTTTTCTTTTTAGCAATTTCAAATATTTTTTCAACAAATAATTTATCAACAATATTAATTCCTCCATCGCCTTGAATTAATTCTAAAACAACTACTCCTACATCATTTTGAAATTTTCGTTCTAAATCGATAATATCATTAAATTTAACTCTTACTATGTATTTTTCTAATAAACTAGGTATGCCTTTTTTATATTTTTGTGAATCAGTGATTGCAACACTTAAAAAAGTTTTACCATGATAAGCATCAGTAAAAGCAATAATTTTTTTTCTTTTTGATAAATATAAACCTATTTTAACTGCATTGTCAACAGCCTCGGACCCAGATGAGGCGAAAATTACTTTATAACTTGCACCAAGCAACTCTTCGGTCTTTTTTTTAATTAAATATGCCGCTTGAGCCCGGGTTTCGTTACTAAAACTCCCATGAAGATTAATAAGTTTGTTAATTTGCTCTGTTAAAAATTTATTTAAAATAGGATGATGATACCCTAAAATATTAACACCATAATTGCTACCTAAATCTAAATATTGATTGTCTTTATTATCATAAAGAAAAACCCCTCTTCCTTTTGTCAATAATAAACCTCGATTAGGATAAGTTTTTACAATAGTTAAATTTTCCAAGAAAAAATAATCTTTCATTATTTTAAATATTACAATGTAATAACTGTACCTTTTTGTTCTAATAATAATTTTCTTATTGGATAATTTACCCTTCCATCACCAAAAAAAGCTTTTTTTAAACCGTGTTCAAACGACATTTTTGTATAAATAATTTTTTTCTTCATAGTTCCCTCAGCGCTATTTAAAAAACTATCAAGTTCAAAAAATCTTATTTCTTTTACTAAAGAGTTTGGATTATTAAAATCTTTTAACAAGCCTTTGGCAGAGATAAGATAAATTAGTGTTTTTATTTTTAAGCTTTTTACTAATTGAAAAACAGCGGCATCATTATCCACATTAAGAATTTCACCTTGATTGGAAACCGCCGGTGAACAAATTACAGGAAGATAACGATAAGAAAGTAAAATTTTTAATAGTTTAATATTAACTTTTTTTATCTTGCCACTTAAATCGCCAGTTATTAATTTAATTTTATTACCTTCTTTTACGTATAAATATTTTTTTCTCTCCGCTAACCAAATTTCTCCATCTATCCCTGATAATCCCACCGCTTTAACATCGTTTTTTATCAATAAAGAAACAAGCTTTTTGTTTATCCACCCAGCATAAGCCATTAAAAAAACCTTCATAAAATTCTCATCTGAAAAGTAACTCGTTATTCCTGATGTTGAAGTAATTGTTCTAATAGGAATTCCTAATTGCTGTGCTAATCGATTACGAAATTTGCTAGCACCATGAACTACAATTAATTGACCAGGATATTTTTTCCACAACGAGGCTATGTCATTACAGATAGCGGAAAAATTTAAATTTTCATCACCACCTATCTTTATTAAAAACATATATTGATAAATTAAATTTATAGAAAATTTATAATCGACGCCTAATATTTTTTTGAATTATTTTTTTTGATAACCTTTACTATCAGCAATAATCATTAATATGTCTTCTGGATTATTAATTTGTTGATATCTAGAAAAAGTAGATTTAAACTCTTTAGTAATTATCTTTGCTTGCTCTTTGGTAATATGATAACCTTTAATTTCCTTAAGAAAATAATAGATTAAATTTGTTCCGGATAAAGGTCCTAACAAAAAAGTTGATTTATTTACACCAAATCTATGTAAAGGAATTCCTTCATAAGATTGTTTATTATTTAAAACAGCTTTTTGATGAACACCTGCAACATGAGTCCTATTGATTAAAGAAACTGGTTCTGTTGACGGTACAGGCATATTTAAAATACTACCTAAAAGAACGTTTAACAAATAGCATAATTTTAAATCATAATTTTTTACATAATTTTTGTCTTCTAAATATAAATTTAGAAGTAAACCCGTTAACGAAGTTATTCCCGATCGCTCACCAATACCCAATATAGTAGTATCCACATAATTAGCGCCACTTTTTACTGCGGTTAAAGCATTAATCAAAGAAAAACCTCTAGTATTATGAAAATGAACTTCTAGATTTACTTCAGGATATCTTTTTCGCAAATACTGAATTTTTTTCTCTACTTCTTGCGGAATAGCTATTCCCACTGTATCTGGTATTCCTAAAGTATCAACATATCGATGTATCGCATCATAAAGATTAAGTACCTTATTTAAATCGGATCGAAAAAAATCTTCAGCAGAAAATCTTATATATAAATCAGGATGCTGTTTTTTTAAATTTATAATAATTTTTATCACTTCATCTATTAATTTTCTTAAAGAGTTACTATAAATAGCACCACTGTATGGAGAAAGATTGAGATATAAATTTAGACCATTAAAACCTGCTTTTAACGCTGAAAAAATATCTTCTTTTTTAATACGGCAATGGGCTAAAAATTTAACTTCTTTATATCCTAATTTTAATGCTAATGATTTAAGAATTTCAAAATGAGATATTTCTTCTTCCGAAACTACTGGCGAAAAAAACTCAAACATTCTCACTCCTAATTTTAGTAAGTTTTGAAAAATAGCTTTTTTATCTTCTAAACTAAACTTATATTTACGGGCATCAAAAAGCAAAGAAGATTGTTGACCCTCACGAAAAGTAGTATCTATTACACCTTTAAAATTAGTTTTCATATTGGATGTAATCCGCTAAATTCTAAACCTAAATTTTCCGGCCAGTTATACATAATATTTAAACACTGTACTGCTTGCCCGGCAGTTCCTCTTACTAAATTATCAATTGCTCCAATTAAAATTAAACGTTGACTTCTTTTATCAATATCAAAACCTATATCACAATAGTTTGTTCCCCAAAGAATTTTAGGTTCAGGATAACGATAAATTCCTGTTTTTTGTTTTACTAAACGAATAAAATATTCATTTTTATAATATTTCCGATAGGCTAACCAAATATCTTTTTCTTTTATCTCTTTTTTTAAAAAACAGTGAATGGTGACCAAAATTCCTCGCACCATATCAATAGCAGTCGCAGAAATATCAACTCTTATTTTTTTATTAATTTTTGAAAGAAACATTTCGATCTCAGCTGTATGACGATGACCAGAAGGAAGATAAGAACGAACACAATGAGTTCTTTCTGGATGATGAGTCGCTAAAGAAAAATTTTTCCCTGATTGTGAACTACTCATTTTTGCATCAATTATAATTGGATAAGGTTTAATGAGATCCAACGCTACCAAAGGATAAAGCGTTAAGAGAGAAACTGTTGCTTCACAACCGGGAATAGCTACATAATTAGATTCTTTTATCCTCTCACGATTTAATTCAGGTAAACCATAGACAAATTTTTTTAAATATTCTGGTCGTTGGTGAGGAATTTTATACCAATTTAGCCAAACTTTATCATCTTCGAGTCGAAAATCAGCACCACAATCTATAATTTTATCGGCTAGAGAGATAAATTTATCAATGTAATTCATAGAAACACCATTTGGCAAACAAATAAACAATACATCAACTTTGTCTTTAATATCATTAATTGAAGAAAAATCTAAATCAATCAAACCCCTAAGATTGGGATGAATTTGAGAAACTTTTTGTCCTTTTAATCTTTCACTTGTCAAATAGGTTATTTTTACTTTTGGATGGAAAGCCAGTATCCTTAAAACCTCTCCCCCAGTATATCCTGAACCACCTATTATTCCAATTTTTAATTTTTTCATGTCTATAAGTTAAAACTAAATTTTATTTTTTTGAAATAAATCAATACAATAATCAATAATCGCTCCCGAAATACTAACTCCTGTAGGCTCTTCAGAATTTTTAAACTCCATAGTATGATTTATTTCATTGATTAAATAACCCTCTTTTGTTTCAAAAATATCCATTGCTAAAATACCACCACCAACCGCTAGTGACGCTTTTTGACAAATAAGTTCTAAATCCCTATTAATTGGGCAATTAAAAGCCTTACCTCCGCGAGCGGTATTGGTTATCCAATGAGATGACTTTCGGTATATTGCTGCAATTACATTATTTCCAACACAAAAAGCTCTAATATCTCTGCCATTTTTATCAACATATTTTTGAATATAAAAAGCTTGATGATGAGGAGAAGTAAAGTGATTTTTATGTTCAATTATTGCTTCTAAGGCATCTTTATCATTGACTTTTGCTAATAATCTTCCCCAAGAACCTAAAGTTGGCTTTATTACTACCGGAAAACCTCCCACTGATTCTACAAACTCTAGTGCCTGCGATAAAGAAAAAACAATAGCAAAAGGGATTGTGGGAACATTATTTTTTTTAAGCAAAAGAGAGGTAAAAAATTTATCCTCGCAATTTTGAGTTACTGATAAAGAATTAACTACTTTAATTCCGCAACTTTCTAAAAAAGCAGTAAGATATCTTCCTTTAGTATTAGAAACACTACGATTAAGCGCAATATCAAAATCAAAAGGAAAAAAACTTTTCTCAAGAATTAAGTTTCTTATATCATATAACTTCAAATTTACTTTTCTTTTTTTAGCAGCTTTAATTATCAATTTCTCATCTCCTCTAATTGTGCTATGAAATAGACCTATACTAATCATATATTTTTATTTACTCACCCCAATCTTCTTCTACTTGAGGTGCTTCTTCTAAATCAACTTTATTTTTTTCTAATGAAACAACAACTAAACGACTGCCACATTCTTGACAAGTAATTATTTCAGAAACTTCTAAATCATCTTGAAAATTAAATTGATTATCACAAATAGGACATGTTCCTTTCATAGAAATTAAATTAATAATAACTTTTAATTTTTTTAAATTATTCTTTACCTGTAACTTTTAATTGACAAGAGATTATATCTACCAGAAAATATTTTGTCAAAAAAAATAAAAATTTGATAAAATTTTTAATATTTTGTAAAATTTTTAAAATGAAAACTATTCAACAAACAACCCTGGAAATAATTTTAGAAAAACCAGAAATTGCTGAAATTTTGTCAACTAATTTCGTTAATATATCTTCTATTGCAAGAAAAATTAAACCTATTGTAGAAGAAAAACTCTTAAAACCAATAACATTAATAAGTATTATTATTGCCCTTAAAAGAATTAAAGAAAAAATGCCTAAAGAAGAAAGAATCTTCAATGAAATACCTGAAATTATGATTAAATCTGGTTTTACTGAAATAATAATCGATGTTAATAAAAATCAAAAAAAAATAAACAATATGATAAGAGAAATTTTTCCAAATAAAAATTTAATATTGACTAAAGGCGATAAAGAAATTACTTTTTTAATTAATTCTAAACATTACAATAAAATAAAAAATCAATTTAAAACCAAAAAAGTAATCACAAACTTAGATATATTAACTTTAAATTTTTATGAAGACATAATTGAAATCCCAGGTGTATATTATAAAATTTTAAGAGGTTTTAAAATCAATCAAATTCCTCTAGTAGAAATTTTTTCTACTTACTCTCAATTATCATTGGTCGTTAAATCTATTCACATAGAAAAAGCAATTAAACTTTTAAAAAATATTCTAGAAATTTAATTTTTTAATTGTTATTTTTTCTCACAGTTTTGTTTTTTTATCTTATTTTAATGAAGAAAAAAATTTATTATTTATTTTTTTGTTTTATTTTTTGATCTTTTTGTTTTTTCTTATTTGGTAAAAAAGATTTATTTGTCCAGTTTAATTTTGACATAACTATAAACTGCAAAATCATATCTCTCAAAAATTTGACCATTTCTTATCTTACCTTATTTTAATTGTCAGTTTTGAGTTTTATTAATTTATTAATTTTGATCATTATTCTTGTTCGAAAAAAAATTTTTTCTATTTTAATTTTTATTTCTTTTGTTACTGCTCACTTGATTAAAATTGTTGGTAAAGATTTCTTACATCAGCCCAACTGCCATCTATGTTTAATCGCTATAAACTCTTTTTTAATTACCCATTTTATCTTTTTAATATTTAAATTAAAAATTAAACCTTTATATAAATTTTTTACTTTTTTCTTTTGGTTTTTATTTTTTTAATGCTTTTTTATCGCGTATTTTTTGGAGAACTCTAGACAACTGATATTTTAGAGATATTTTTTAAGATTATATTTAGTTTTTTCTTTATTTTTTTGTGAAATATCAAATTTATCACCTATATTTTTTAGTTATTATTCATTATTAATTATTAATTTTTTATTTCTTCAATATCATTTTTAAAGCCTGCCATCACCGGCTTGCCATTAATTGCTAAAACCAGCGACTGCATCACTCCCATTTCAATGATTTTTGAAATATCAGTAATATACTCTACCTCAACATCTAATTTAAGTTCAGAAACAGCTTTTTTTGTTAACTCATAAAGCGCTTTACAAGTAACGCATCCTGATCATAAAACCTGAATTTTCATATTTTTTAAATTAAACTTTTAATAAATTCTAAAAATTTTTTTCCTTTATCAGTTAAAAAATATCTTTTAAATTTTCCTTCCTGATTTGAATAAACAAAGTTTTTTTCAGCTAAATCAGCTAAATGATGAGAAATTAATGTTTGGGAAAATCCAGTTAAACTAATTAAATCACAAACACAATGAGGCTCCTCAAGGGCTTTTAATATAGCAATTTTTGAAGCCACTGATACTTCTTTTAAATCATTCTCTAAATTTTGACAATGTTTAAAATCAATTCTTTGATGTTTTCTCTGACAACGACAAGTAAGTTGAGAAGGCATAAAAAATCAATTCCTAATTTCTAATGTTTAAATAACTCGCAAACTCGTAAATAAAATAACTTTATTAACTTTGCAAACTTTATGAACTTTATAAACTTTTTTTGATTTTTTATTATATATGAACCATAATTCATATGTCAAGTGAATTTTAATAAAAAAAATAACTATATAACTTTAAATAAAAAAGTAGAAAATCATAAAAAGGTCATTGAAAAAATAGTTTAAAGTTTTTTTTAATTTAATAATAAAGACTCTATAATTTAAGTTTTTAATCTATTATCTAAAGCACCAATTTGACCAGCAATAGAAATTCTATAATTACCACAAACGATAACATAATTTTCTCCCTCTCTTACAGCTTCTTTACCTCCAAGAATATTTTCTATTTCCTCTGGAGTTATTTTTAGAAAAATATTAGGTGAAAGATCAGAATCAGAATTTAGAAAATCACTAATTGATATACTATTGTCTCTAATAAATTGATTAATTTCTTTATTATTAGCGCTTTTTTCACCCATTTTATATTCATAGAGAATCAAAAATCTCAAAGAGGGTATATTAGTTCTTCCGCTTATTTCTAATGGAAAAAAATAAATACCTGGATTTTTTTTTATTGACTTTATTAATGATGTTATTGCAGTGTTACTAACATTAGCACCTTCAACTTGAAAACCTTTTTTTATTAATACATCTAATTCTTCAGGGCCTAATTCCTCTCCTAATTCTCGAGCTAAATCAGCTAAAGGATTTAATAGATCACTTTGAGAATTAAAAAAATCTATAGCAGCTTCCTCATTTGAAAACCCTGAAACTCTAAAATCATCTCCCTCTTGCGTTAAACCTTCATCTAATTCAGATGAAAGTTTTACACTTCCACCAATAATTCCATAATTTGGTTTGTCTTTTGCGCTTCTTTTTTTATTAGCAAAAAGATAATAATTGCCATCTTCATCTCTGATAATTAAACCAACTCCTACACTTAGTCTAATTTTTTCTTTAGATGATTGAATTTCTTCTTCTTTGCGTATAGTCATGCTTTTATTATTATATTATAAAAATAATAAATTATTATATATTATATCCTATGAAGTCATAATTTTAAAATATTTGTTAAAAAAATTTAACTATTAAAAATCTCTGCCATCTCAAGAAGGATTTTTTCTGGATCTTGAGCAAGAACAAATGCTGATGCTAATATCACTCCTTTCGCTCCAAGTTTTATTGCCTCTTTTACATCATTTTTTGTTGAAATTCCAGCTCCAATAATTACTGGATGTTTTAAATATTTTATTACATCGGAAATTTTTTCTTTTTCTTTAGTTAATAATGACACTCCTGAGGCAATAAACTCTTCATTTTCATATCCTAAAAAATCAGTTTCATATTGATCAAATTCTTTTGCTGTCTCAAAATCATGACTAATTAAAATCGTTTTCAAATCATATTTTTTAGCTTTATCTAAGGTTATTTTTATTAATTTTTTTTCAATTTTGTGTTCGCTATGATTAATGATAACTCCAGTTGCTCCTGCTTGTTTTAACGCATAAGGTGATATCCAACCCATATGGCGACCTGGGTCAATTGGATCAACATGTTGTGCCCAAACTTCAATATCAACTTCTTTTTTTATCCGATAAATATCAGTTGCTTGAACTGCAGGAATGATTTTTTGCCTTAGTTTTTTTCAATCACTTTTTTTACAATTTGGCAAAGTTTAACAGCATTATCACCTGTTGATTCTTTATAAGTCTTAAAAGAGAGAATAATCATAAATTAATTATAAAAAATTATTTATTTATTTGTTATCATATTTTTAATGAAGAAAAAATTTTTATATTTGTTCTTTTCAATTTTATTTTTTGTTGTCTTTTTATTTTTTTCTTATCTTGTTAAAAAAGATATTTTTTTAAGATTGGATTTTGATACTACAGTTAGATTACAAAATCATCTACCAAAAAAACTTGATCCTTATTTATCTTTTTTTTCGCTCATTGGTAGTTTTGAAATTTATAGCTTAATAATTTTATTAATAATTTTTGCCAGAAAAAAATTAATTTCTTTTTTAATATTTATTCCTTTTGTTTTTGCTCATTTAATTGAAGTTGTTGGTAAAGCTTTTTTGCATCAACCTCCACCACCTTTTATGTTTCATCGTTATGCCTTGTTTTTTAATTTTCCTTCATCTTATGTTCATCCAGGTTATTCTTATCCATCAGGACATAGTTTACGAACAATTTTTATCTCTTTTTTATTTTTTTATCTTATTTTAAAATCAAAAATGAAAAAACCAGTAAAATTTTTTTTAATAAGCGCGCTTTTGGTCTTTAATGTTTTAATGCTTATTTCTCGAGTCTCTCTTGGTGAACATTGGACAACTGATGTTATTGGAGGAATCTTCCTAGGTGCCTCAGCTGCTTTTTTCTCTTTTTTATTTTTATAAAAAAAACAAATTTAATTTAAATGAATAATATTATTAAAATCTATTAAACTTATTTTTTTTATTTGATCATCTATTAAAATTTGCGTAATTGAACAAGGTCTAACTACTTTATATTTTGAAAAAAAATAATCTTTTGAATTTAAATACTCATCTCCAAATTCATTTCTTAAATAATCTGCAATCACTCCTCCATGACTAATAATTAATACGCTTTTATATTTTGAATTAATTATTAAATCAACTACCTTTTTAAATCTTAAACCTGCTTTAATAGAAGATTCTTTATTAGGCAAAAGATAATCTCTTTTTAATGATGAAATTTCACATAGTTTTGTATATTCTAAATAATCTTTTACATATCGTTTATCAAAATCAATTCTTTCTTTTAAATTATTTATTATTTTTATTGGTTTTTTAATATATTTTTTTATAATAAAAGCAGTTTCTTTTGTTCGTAAACTTGGACTTGAAAAAATAATTTCAATATTTTTATTGACTAAAAAAATTCCAGTTTTCTCAGCTTGTAATTTACCAATAATACTTAATCCAGGATTAAATAATTTTTTTTCTTTTTCTCCATGTCTTAAAAGATAAATTGTTTTTTTCATTATTTATTTTATTGTCCAACCGCCATCAACCACCATTACTTGACCAGTCATAAAATCAGACTCATCTGAGGCTAAATATAAGGCTGCGTAACCAATATCTTCTCCTTCTCCAAGTCTTGGATATGGTGTTTGCAATCTATAATAGGAATTTGTTTGTTCATCTTCAAGCATGCCTGTCATCTCGGTTCTAATCACTCCTGGCGCAATACAATTGATGTTAATTTTATTTTTAGCATACTCTAAAGCCGCCTCTCTTGTTAAGGCAATTACTCCTCCTTTTGAGGCACAATATGGCCCAATTTGTTCAAAACCAACTAGACCAGCAATTGAAGCAATATTGATAATTTTACCTTTACCTTGCTTGATCATTAAAGGAATAATTTTCTTCATAGTATAAAAAACACCTTTGAGATTAATATTTAATACATAATTCCAATCATCCTCATTTACCTCAGTTAAAGGACCCATTCTTAAAACACCAGCGTTATTAACTAAAATATCAACTTCTCCATATGATTGAACTACTCTTTCAACCATATTAGAAACATCGTCCCAGTTTGAAACATCAGTTTTAATAAACATTGCCTCACCTCCTTGTTTTTTAATCTCATCAACTGTATTTTGTCCTTTATCTTCACGTCTATTAGCAACAACCACTTTTGCTCCTTCTTTAGCAAAAATCAAAGCAGTTGATTTTCCAATTCCTGAACCCGCACCAGTAATAATTGCCACCTTGTTTTGAAGTTTCATAATAATTTTTTAAAAATTTATAACATATTTATATTAATTAATTTTTTAAAACATATCAATTTATCTAAAAAAATATCTTGGTCCTTTGAAATTTTTGTTTTTAAAAAATCTTTGATCTTGATTTGGAAAATTTTTTCTCATAAAACCTTTCTCATAAAAAAATTTATTTAGATTAAAATAATCTATCAAATAAGCGGTTAAAAAAATTATCAACAAATAACTAAAAACTAATAATAAAAAATTTTTTTTATAAGAAAAATCGTATTGCTTAAGTAGTTTTATTCCCAAAAAAATTGAGATAACTCCTATTACTATTAACCACCAAGGAAAATTTAATAAAATTAAATTCAATCGATATTGATACATCGGACCATAATGAGTCCTTAATAAAAATAACATTAGATTAATAACAAAAACTGCACTAATAGTAGAAAATAAAACTCCTAAAAAAAGCAAAATTGAACCAACAACAAAATACCATTTAGGCTTCATTTTGATCTCATTATTTTCAATTTTTTCCATAATTTGTTTTTTTATATTTTTTCTTGGCATAGTTTTTTTAAAAATTTTTTTGCTCGAGAAAGTCTTATAGAGACTGTCCCGATTGGAATTTTTAATGAATCAGAAATTTCTTCATATGATAACTCTTCAAAATAATAAAGCAAAATTATCTCTTTATAACCAATTGGTATCTTTTCAAGACAACTATTTAATATTTTTTTCACTTCATCTTTCTCAATATTTTCCTCAATATTACTTTCATCAACAATCATTATCTTTTCATCTAAAGATAATTTGTTTTTATATTTTTTAAAAAAATTTACTACCTGATTATGAGCAATTCGAAATAACCAGGAAGCAAATTTTTTCTTAATATCAAAACTGTTTAAATTAACAAATACTTTAATAAAAATTTCTTGAACAAGATCATCCACCTCTTCTTTTCTGTTTGTTAAATAAAAAACATATTTTTCAATTTTTTTTTGATATCGATCAATTAAAATTGAAAACAATTGTTTATTTTTTTTAATTTCCTCAACTAGTTGTTCATCAGTTAAGTTTTTCATATTTTGCTGCCGGCAGCAGTTTTTTAAAATTTATTATTTATTATAACCTCTTCCATAACCTCTTGCTCCACCTTGACCTAAACCAATACCCAAACCTAATTCAGCTTTTATTTTATTTGCTTCATCAATTTTTCCTTGAAGCATAAGGTTTCTCATCTCAACAAATTTTGAAAAATTGGTTGCATTTATTCTTGATGTGACTGGTCGATCACCCATCAATTTTTTCCAAGTATTATAATCTTTTTTAGCAAAAGCATCTAACATCTGTTGATGACGAACTGGATCATAGTTTGGACCAACCTTTGTTGGATCGCCACGATAAGCTAAGGCGCTTTTAGCAACAAAAGCCCCAAAAACTAAAGTTAAAACTCCAGCAGTGATTATAGTTTTGTTCATATTTTTTCACCTCCTTTCTAATAATTAATACAACTATTTTGAAAATTTCTTTCATCTGTTATAATTTTTTTATGAATTGGTTAATTGCCGCTTTTTTCTCAGCTTTATTTGCCGCCTTAACTTCGATTTTGGCAAAAATTGGTGTTAAAAATATTAACTCTAATTTAGCTACTGCAATAAGAACCGTTGTCATTTTATTTTTTGCTTGGGGCATTGTCATTTATCAAGGAGGTTTAAAAGAAATCTCTCAAATTTCCAAATCAAGTCTAATTTTTTTAATTCTATCAGGAATTGCCACTGGTTTATCTTGGCTTTTTTACTTCTATGCCTTAAAGATTGGTGAAGCATCAAAAGTGGTACCAATTGACAAATTTAGCCTTGTTTTATCTATTATCTTAGCCGGAATTATTTTAAAAGAAAAAATTACTCTTCCTGTTATTCTTGGGTCAATCTTGATGACAGCCGGAGCGCTAATAATTGCTTTAATTAAATAATCTCATAAACTTTATCTTTTCTTTGCGGTGGTTTTTCATCCATTGTTATTATCGCTTGAGGCGCTTTTTCATAATCACCAAGCCGACCCATCGCTATCATTACCCAAGGAGTATAATTTTCATCAACCAAAGTTTTAGCTTTTTCATGATCAAAACCAGCCATTTGATGAGAGTAATAACCTAAAATTTGCGCCTGGTAAACTAAAGTTGCCACTGCTTGACCTAAATCATACTGAGCATAATAATTTTCTCCATATTGACCATTTTTTATAAAACAGCCCAAAATTAATATTGGCGCCTCTTTTGCCCAAAAATTACCATCAACTAATAAAGAGCTTAATTTATCAAAACCTTGACTACCTTTTTTTGCCACATAAAAATACCAAGGTTGTTGATTAAAGCTTGAAGGAGTCCAACGAACAGCTTCAAATATAATCTTTAAATCATTATCAGAAACTTGCTCGCTTGAAAAAACTCTTGGACTAAATCGCTGTTTAAAAAAAGGAGTGATATTAAGATTGGTTTTATTTTCTTTGATTTTTAAAATATCTTGAGTTTTCATAATTCAAAACTTATACTTAATTTGTAATAGTTATAATTTAACAAAAAAATTTTATGAAAGCAATAAATTTTTCACTCATTGATCAAAACAATAAAGTTCATTCTCTTAAAGATTATCAAGGTCAATGGGTGCTTTTATATTTTTACCCCAAAGATGATACTCCAGGTTGCACCAAAGAAGCTTGTGGTTTTCGCGATCATCTTAATGAATTGAAAAAACACAGTGTCGTTGTTTTAGGTGTTTCTGCTGATTCAGTTGAGTCACATCAAAAATTTGCTTTAAAATATCATCTTAATTTTCCTCTTCTTTCCGATGTTAATAAAGAAGTAATAAAAAAATATCAAGCTTGGGGTAAGAAAAAATTTATGGGAAAAGAGTTTGAGGGAATTTTGAGAATTAGTTATTTAATTAATCCTCAAGGGGAAATTGTTAAAAAATACGAAAAAGTCAAGCCAGAATCCCATCCTCAAGAAGTACTAAATGATATACAAAATTATGAAAAACAAAAATAACTTTGACAAAAAAGAAAAAGAAGAAGATCAATTTTTTATTCCAACACAAAACTGTCCTTTATGTGGAAAAATTATCTCCGCTATGCCTGGCACAAGAGATGCTATCTGCCAAAACTGTGGCTATAAAGACCCTTGTTGTGAGTAAATATGATATAATAAAAAAAATGAATTTATCAACTAAAAACATTAACTTAGGAATAAAAGATATTGATCCAGTTTTTGGATCAGTAGTTCCTCCAATTTTTCCAACTTCTACCTATATTTTTAAAAATGCAAAACAAGGCGCTCAAAGATTTTCTGGTAAAGAAAAAGGGATGATTTATTCTCGCTTTACCAATCCAACTGTTGATATATTAGCAAAAAGAATTGCTTCTTTAGAAGGAGCAGAAACTGCGATAATCACTGCCTCTGGAATGTCAGCGATAACTTTAGTGCTTTTGCATTTTTTAAATAAAGGTGATCATATTTTAGCTCATAAAGTTGTTTACGGAGGTACTTATGAATTTATAAGTCGTATATTGCCTAGATATGGTATTGAAATTGATTTTATTGATTTTAAAAACGAAAAAGAAATAACTTCCAAAATAAAACCAAACACTAAAATTCTTTATTTTGAAAGTCCAACTAATCCTTTACTTGAAATTATTGATATTGAAAAAATCGTAAAAATTGGAAAAAATAAAAAAATTCTCACAGTTTTTGATAATACTTTTGCTCCTCCACCTATTCAAAATCCTATAAAACTAGGTATTGATATTGTTATTCATAGTTTAACTAAATATATTGGTGGTCATTCTGATTTAATTGGTGGAGCAATTATTGGAAGAAAAAAACTCATCGATGATTTATTTAACAAAAGCTTTATTTTTTTTGGTCCAACTATGTCACCATTCTCTGCATATTTGGCATTAAGAGGATTATCAACTTTAGAAATAAGATTAAAACAACAATCAAAAAACGCTCTCACAATAGCTCAATTTCTTGAAAAACATCCAAAAATTGAAAAAGTTTTTTATCCTGGTTTACCTTCTCATTCAGATTATAAAATAGCAAAAAAGCAAATGACCGATTTTGGTGGAGTTTTATCTTTTATAGTTAAAGGTGGTTATAAAAATGGTGAAAAATTGGTAAATAAAGTAAAAATTATTCATTTAGCCGTATCGCTTGGAGCAGTTGAAAGCCTTATAGAACATCCTGCCTCAATGACTCATTCAGAACTGACACCTGAAGAGAGAAAAAAAGCTGGGATCGAAGAAGGATTAATAAGACTATCTGTAGGTTTAGAAGATATAGATGATTTAATCTCTGACTTAAAACAAGCTCTTTCATAATTTTATGAAAAAACAAAATGCAATTATTGTTGATTTAGATGGAACATTAGCTATTTTTGAAGGAATTAGGGATGGGTTAGATTTTTCTAATCTACTAAATGATAAAGTAAATCAACCAATAAAAAAAATTTTACTTATGTATAAAAAATACAATAAAAAAAATAAAATTATAATCATTTCTGGAAGACCTAATAACAAAAATACTTATAATCAATCAGTCTTATGGCTTAAAAAAAATAAAATACCTTATGACTATCTTTATTTAGTAGATATCGAAGGACAACCTGATCATGAAAATAAAAAAAATTTTTACGAAAAAAATATTAAAAACAAATTTAATATTGAATTTGTCTTAGAAGATAGAAATAGTGTTGTAAAAATGTGGAGAGATCTCAACTTAACTTGTCTTCAAGTTGCTGAAACAAATTATTAAATTCTTATTTTTTTCTACAAGTATTTATCTCAAATAAACTATATAATCCGCAAAAACCGATTAAGCCGGTGGCAATTAAGATCAATCCAACTGCCAAAAGTACCCATCTTGGCCAATCAGCCACTTGAGTAGCTAAAAAAACTGTTATCACTCCTAAAATTATCCTAACTTTTTTATCTAAATCACCAACATTTTGTTTAATTTTCATAGTTTTAAAAAATTAATTTTTAATATTTAAAATCTCTTTTAATCTTTCTTTGTCAAAACCAATTATATACTCTGCTTCATCATTATCATAAACTACTTCAGTTACTGGCACACCCATCTGACCAGTTTTTCTTACCATTTCCTCTGCTTCTTTTTGATTTAAATCAACTAAAACATGATCGTATTTTACTTTATTACTATCCAACCATGAAGCCTCCATTTTACAATACGGACAAGTGGTAGTAGCGTAAAGTTTAATACTTTTTACCTTTAATGGTCCAACACCGCAAGAATTATTAACCAACTCCTTCATTTTTTTCTCAGCTTGTGAAGCCACTTCAATCACTGCCGGGTCATTAGTAATTTTCCCTAAAAGATTGATATTGCCAACTCCAACCATAACTTGATCATCTTTGTTTAAAACCATTAACTGACATGGTAAAAGACCAACTAAATTTGTATCAGCAGCAATGATATTACCCAACCAATCTTCAGAACAAATATTAAAAACTTTTCCTTTATTGTTAGGTAAATCAACTTCACTTAAAACTTTTAAATCAATTTTTTTAACATTAGTTTTTAGATTCTCTAATGTTTTATCAAAATCAAACTCTGATTTTCGAAAATATGCTAAATTCATAATAAAAAAATTAAAATTTATAATGTTTTTTTAACAAATTTATATAAATTTTCACAAATAGAAATCGTCTTTTTACTTTTTAATCGATAATATATCTCTTTTCCTTTTTTTTCACCATCAATCAATCCCCATTTTTTTAATTTTGCTAAATGTTGAGAAACTGCTAACTGAGATAATCCACAGGTTTTTATCAACTGACTAACATTTTTCTCTTTATTTTTTAAACAAAGCATTAACTTTATTCTTGATAGACTAGCAAAAACTCTCAAAATATCATTCATAAATACATATTAGCATTTCTAATATAAATGAAATTTATATAAGATTTATAATTTATAGTTTTACTAAGATTCAATATTAAAAAATTTTTTTATATTTTATCCTTAAGCATGATGAAAAAAACTTATAAATGAAAAAATTTTTTATGTTAAAATATTATAATTATTGATTAAATTATCGGAGCGTAGTTCAGATGGCTTAGAACGTGCGCTTTGGGAGCGCAAGGTCGTGGGTTCAAGTCCCACCGCTCCGACATTTTTATTCCTTGCAGCAATCAACTGCTTTTTTGACTAACTCACCTAATTTTTCAAATATTGAAGCTGATTTTTTTACTTCTGGTTTTTTATCATCACTTAAATATTCCACTTTTTCTGAATCATCTCTTTTAACATCTTTTGTTTTTATTACTCCAAGATTTAATCCCCAAAAAAGACTGTATAGATGATATGATTTTTTAAATAAATCCGAAGCATTTTCTTTATCACCTTTTGTTAAATACTTTGTTCCTACCTCCATCAACCTCATTGACGCTGCCAGTAAATGCTTTGATATACACCAAACTTCACCTTCATAATCCTTAATAATTTTTTTCAATAAACTTTTTCTCATCTCCCTTACTTCATTTAAAAGATCTAAATATTTCTCATCACCAGTCTTATTGTAAGTAAAGAAAAAATGCTCTTCCATTGAGATTAAATTCATTATTCCAATAGATAAATCTTCATCTGAAGACAAATCAAGCTTCTCTCCTTTTTCTAACTTTTTAACTTTTTTTAAAAACTCATCAACATCAATATTTTTCATAGTAAAAAATTAACTTTTAACTAAAAAATAAAAAATTAAACTAATAATTGTTAAAAATAAAACTGGAATAATTACTTTTTGATAATAAATAAAAACTTTTCCCTTATTTAATCTTCGCAAAAATTTTTCAGTTAAAACACCCAAGATAAAAATTATTGATCCAACTAATACTCCAAAAACAATCTTATCAACTCCTAAAAAAACATTACCTTTAATTCCAATCATTTTATTCCAAATTAAAAAAGGTATTGTTAGTAAGTAAAAAATAACTAAAGACAAAGTTTCTCTTATAATTGGTTTTAAAAATTTTTTTTTCGCAAACCAATCAGATAACCAAAAAGCCATTGAAACAATTAATCCGCCAACCCAAACACCAGTAATCAAATCATCAACTCCAAGCATTCTTGTTATCTCAATCCCACCAACAACAGCCACAGTACAAACAGGACAAACTGCAAATACAGAATGAATAATTAATAATGAATAATTAATAATGAATAATGAAATTAATAAATAAGAAATTCTTTTCATTTTAAATTTCCATTTTGTCCGCCAGCTGACGGATTGATTTTTGATTTATCAGATAAAACTTTTATCACATCCGGTGTTCCAATATAGCATTTACCATCGGCCCACAAAAATGGTACGCCAATTGATGAAGTGTCTAATCCGCAAACTTCCGCCACTTTGTTTAATTCTTGAGCATTAATTTGATTATTCCAAACCTCTTTTTTTTCAATTTTTATCTTTTCTTCAACTTTATTTTTTTCCATCCATTCTCTAACATCTTTACAATGAGGGCAAGTTTCGCCATAATAATAAACAATCTTATCTTTTGAAGGAGGGAGTAACTTGAGAATTCTTTTGATTTTGAGAACCAAAAATAATATATCCTAAAATTAAAATAACTATTGATAAAATACTCACTGTAGCAATTAATTTTTTATCCATAATAAAATAATTTGAAAATTAATAATTTTAATCTATTACTTCTATTTTACCCCGATACATCCCCATACCGCAAGAAAAATAAATTGGTTTGTTATCTTTTGGCGTAAATTCAAATATGTTCTCTCCTTGTTTTAAAACTTGAGATATTCCTAAAGATGGAACCACTAAATAACCCTGACAACCTAAAACATTAACACCATTAACAATCCATTTCACTGGAATATTTTTTTTAACAACCAAGTTATTTGGCTCATAGCCAGATGAAGTAACATCCATTTTTAAAACTTGTTTTCCATCGACAATTGAAACATTGTCAATTTTTAAATTATTTTTTACAAAAAAATTATCAAAAAAATTTAAATTAAAAAGGGTAAGAAAATTTAAAATATAAGAAATACCAATAAAAAAGACAATTACTCCCATTACTTTTAAAAAATATTGATAAAAATTAGCTTTTCTTAAATTTAAGACTAGATTAATCATCATTAAAAGTGGTACTGTTCCTAAAGCAAAAACCATCATATAAACCCCAGATAATAATGGATTACCTAAACTCATCACATATACCTGAACTGATTGGGTAAAACCACATGGCAAAAAATAAGTAATTGCCCCGAGTATAAAAGGCATTTTTCTTGGATATTTTTCTAGTTTTTTTTCTAAAAATTCAAAAAAACCACTAGTGTTGATAGTAAAAAAATTTTGCCATGAAAAAATTCTTCCTAAATCAAGACCTAAAAAAATCATCATCAAACCAATAATTAAAGTTAATAATCCTCCAAAATATATTGAAGTTGATAAGGTTTTTCCAACTAAACCAAAAATCAATCCAAATAAAAAATAAGACGATACTCTCCCAATATTAAAACTTATCGCAGTTGTCCAATCACTTTTATTTTTTGCAATAGAAAGATATAAGGCGCCAGCAGTTGCCATACAAGTTGAGGTTGAGGCAACAATTCCAAGTAAAAAAGTTAATGGTAAAGATAAGTTATTAAAAGAAAAATCAGGTAATAAATTTAATTCTTTTAATATCAAATATGAGAAAAATAAAATCGCTCCAACTGCTAAAAATTCAAAAATATTATTGAAAATATTCTTTTCTTCTTCTAAATGATCAACTATCTCATAACCAAAAGGCTTTATCAATTGATTTAATTTTTGTATTGATACATCGCCTTGATAATAAATTTTTGCCTCTTGAGTTTTATAATCAGCAATAATTTTCTCTATATTTTTAACTTGAGAAAATTTATCTTTAACTAAGATATTGCAAGACGGACAATGCATTCCTTTAATTTTTAATTTTTTTACTTTCATAAATATTAAAAATTGAAATAATAATAATTAATAAAAAAGAGATCATTGCCATAAATGGAATTGAAATAAATCCATAATAAAAATTTATTTTTATACAAGTTGCTGAAGAAGAAACTAAATTACAATCAATTCCTCTAATAATATTCATTTGTATTAAATAATGAAATAAAGCGATTAAAAAACCTATTAAAGATAGCCAAAAATGATAAAAAAATACTTTTTTATCCTTAATTAATAAACCAATAAATACAATTAAGATTTGAGGATACATAAAAATTCTTTGATACCAACAAAGCTTGCATGGAGTCCATTTTAAAATATCAGAAAAACTCAAACTGCCAACAGTTGCTAAAAAACTAATTAAAAATATAAAAATTAATCCAAATTTCTTTACTATTTTTAATAAAAAAACTCTTAATGATTTAAAAATAAAACTAAAAAAAATAAATAAAACTAAAAAAACACTTATTAAAGTTAAATGAACAAAAAAAGGGTAAATTAAATTTTTCATATTTTTTGTTTTTTTAACATTAAAGAATTTAAAACTACTGATATACTTGATAAACCCATTGCTCCTGATGCTAACATCGGGTTAATCTTTCCCATCATTGCTACTGGTATTAAAATAACATTATATATAAATGCCCAAAATAAATTAAGCCAAATTGTCTGAACTGTTTTTTTTGATAGATTAATTGCTTTTATAATTGTTTTTAAATTTTTATTCACTAAAGAGATATTTGCAGTTTCAAGAGCAATATCTGATCCTTCTCCCATAGCTATTCCAACATCAGCTGAAGCTAAAGCTGGAGCATCATTAATCCCATCACCAATAAAAGCTAAAGAATAATCTTTAATCTTTAATTTTAAATTTTTAATTATTGCTTCTTTCTCTTGAGGCAACACTTCATAAAAAATATTTTTTTCATTAATTCCTGCTTGTTTACCAATTGATAAAGCTGTTTGTTTATTATCTCCAGTGATCATATAAACCTCAATTCCCATTTTTTTAAGACTAGAAATTGTCTCAAAAGCTGACTCTTTTAAAGTATCAGCAATAACAATTCCACCTAATAACTGATTTTCTTCATAAACATAAACTACGGTTTTTCCTTGATCTTTAAATTTTTTTGCCTCCTCAAAATCATCTTTATTTTTTAATAATTTCCCAACATAAACTTTTTTTCCATTGATTATTCCTTCAACTCCTTGACCAACCAAAGTCTTAAATTTATTAACAGTTAAAAATTTAAGATTATTTTCTTTTGCTTTTTTAACAATCGCTAATGCTAATGGATGCTTGGAATGATTTTCTAAAGAGACGGCTATTTTTAAAATTTTTAATTTTGAATTTTCATTTTTCCGCCAACTGGCGGATTTGACTTTTACATTTTGAATTATATTTATAACTTCTGGTTTACCTTTTGTTAAAGTACCGGTTTTATCAAAAACAACCACCTTAACTTTATGTAAAATCTCTAGACTTTGCGCTTCTTTTATCAATATGCCATTTTCTGCTGCTTTACCACTAGCAACCATTATTGCTGTCGGCGTCGCCAACCCCATCGCACAAGGACAAGCAACAATCAAAACCGCAATCATATTTAAAATCGCTTCATTTAAACTAACACTACCAAACACATACCAATAAACAAAAGTTAATATGCTTAAAATTAAAACTATTGGTACAAAATATGAAGAAATAACATCAGCTAATCTTTGAATTGGTGCTTTAGTTGACTGCGCTTCTTCAACTAATCTAATAATTTGTGATAATAAAGTTTCTTTACCAACCTTTGTCGCTTTAAAAATAATCACTCCTTCTTGATTGATTGTTCCAGCAATTACTTTATCATCTTTTTTTTTAAAAACTGGCATACTTTCACCAGTAATCATTGACTCATCAACAGTTGATTCACCTTCAACCACCACTCCATCAACTGGAATTTTTTCACCCGGATAAACTTTAATCAAATCACCCACCTTTATTTTTTCAATTGGTACTTTTATCTCCCTCATAAAAAAATTTTTAATAAACAATAAATAAATTTTTAGTCAATAGATAAAAAAGCTAAAAACTTAAATGTCAAATCTCCCGCCTAAAACGGCGGGCAAGCAAAACTAAAACTAAAAACTTAAAACTAAAAAAACTTGTCATGCTGAACTTGTTTCAGCATCTTATTTTCATTGTCATTCCGCACTTGATGCGGAATCCATAAAAAAATGGATTCCTGCTTTCGCAGGAATGACAAATTTCAAAACTAAAAAATTTTTAATTTTAAATTGTAATTTTTAACTTTTAATTTTTAATTTTTAACTATTAATATCGCTTCTTTTGCTTGAAGACCCATTAATTTTTTTATCGCCTCACTAGTTTTTGACTTTGCCTTTGCTTCCAAATATCTTCCTAAAAACACCAAAGCGATTATCACTACCGATACATCAAAATAAGGCATTAAATCTTTTTTATTAAAAAAATTTGGTAACAAAACTAAAAATAAAGAATAA
The DNA here is from genome assembly GCA_026004455.1 of Patescibacteria group bacterium. Classification (GTDB taxonomy): domain Bacteria; phylum Patescibacteriota; class Microgenomatia; order UBA1406; family GWC2-37-13; genus GWC2-37-13. Next base: position 286,968 of record BPJE01000001.1, read on the forward strand.
AAATAAGCCACGGTTGTCCCTAAAACCACTAAAGTATCCATATTAGCTTGTCGATGTTTTAAAGAAGAAAAAGCGCTTTTGTAAAAATCTCCTCCTACCCAAAACTGAACAATTGAAGCAATAATCAATTGAAAGTAATAATTTTTAAAAAAAATTGGCGCAGTTTTTTCCAAAAATGGAAATGTCGCCCAAACTATTAAAAAAGCAAAAAATAAACTGATAAAACTTTTTGTTTTTAATTGTTTTAACTCTTTTTCTTTTTCTTTTTTTATTAGTTCTTCAAGATCCTCTTTTTTTTCTTCTTCAAAAATCACTTGATAACCAACACCCTCAACTGCCTTTTTTATCTTATCAAAATCAATTTCTTTTTCAACAATAATTGTCGCTTTACCAGTGGCTAAATTAACAACTGCTTCTTTAACACCAGCAATTTTTTTCAACGCTTGTTCATTAACATAAACACAAGAAGCACAATGCATTCCTTTAATGAAAAAAGTTTTTTTAATCATAATTTTTTATTTAACAATTAACTTACCATGGTACATACTCATACCGCAAGAAAAATCAAACTCGCCTTTTTTTTGTGGTGTTAATTCAATAGAAATTTTTTCATTAAGAGGTAAAAATTTTTTTATCTTAAATTCACTAATAACCACTTCCTCAAGACAACTATTATTATCTATCCTTTTAAAATTAAGGATAGTTTTTTTTCCAAAAGGAATAATGATTTTTGATGGCTGATAACCTCCACTTACCAAAATATCAATCTCATTTTCTGCTTCAACCGCTGACTCTTTTTTTCCAAAAAAAAACCAAATGAGAAAAATACTCGTTAACAATCCTGAAATTAAAACAAAAATTTTATCAATTGTCATAAAATTTTTTAACTTTTAACTTTTAATTTTTAATTTTAAATTTTCTATCACACTCCGCATCCGCCTCCTTGTTTTGGCGGTTTTTCAATTAATCCTTTGTCAGCCAACCACTGCTTAATTCGCTGCCATCCAGAAGCTGATGAATAATCTTTTCCCAAAATTATCTGCCCAGGAATTTCTTGAAAACTTTTCCCCTCTTTATTTTTAAAGTATAAAGCTAAATCATAATAATTTCCAGGAAACCAAAAGGCATTAAAATATTTTCCCGCCTCATACAGTCTGATTTTCGGCTGCGCATCATTTGCTGCCATTAAGTTGTAGAACTGCCAAGCAGAGCCATTCCGTGATTACAATCAGGAAATGCCGTTGAATTATTGCAGCATGGACGATAAATATTTACGCTAACTTTTTCCACTAATTTCTCTTGTTCATCTGTTAAAGAAATTAAATTAAAGTTAGCATAATAATCCATTGGTTGACTTTTTGCTAAACTCCAACCACCAGTTGAGGCAAAATTTCCGATCTGATCCTTGCCATACTGAGTAATTTCTCCCTCAGTTAAAATTTTTGATTTATTAGCCAACCCAGCTGCCCAAAAAAAATTTAAGCAAAAAATATGAGTTTTCCCGAGTGATTCTAATCTTTTTATGTTGGAACCTTTTGTTAAAATTGTCCAGTTGCTCATCAGTTAAAGGCTGTCCATTTTGCTGATAAACTTGCTTAAATTTTTCCAAGATCTATTACCCCTGACTGCAATCATTTTTGGTCCCAAATCTCCGTAAGAAGCATTAATCTCATAACCTTTTTCCGGATTAATTTGATCAAATAAATTTTCTCTGAGTTTTATTTGAAGAAGAAACACTCGGTCTCTTTTTTTAATCCGCCAAAAGAATTCTGCCGCCAGCTCCAAGGCAGACGGGGAATAAGATAAACAGTTAATAGATACTGATAAAGTCCAACCGTTAGATAACCAAATGATGATTTGAAAGTTGTTTTTTTTAATCTTCCTGACAATTAAACTATTTAACTGCCAAAAAGTGATTCAGCAAAATAAAAATTGACAACAACTTAATCTCTATTCCCTGAAAAGGAAAAGCCGTCAATGACGCCGCCACCCCAAATAATTGGCAAAAGAAAACCGCCGCAAACAGCGCAACCTACCGAGACTAAACTTAAAAACAAACCAACTCCCTAAATTGGTTTTTTCTGAAATAGAAGTCTGATTTTTTCTTATCAAGAAGATAGACAAAAAATGTCAAAACCACCGCAATAAGAAGATTGTTTATTATGCTCAATAACAATGGTTAAAAAAACAAACAACGGTTGGTTATCGGTTAAAAACCTTTCCCAGCTGGTTGTTCTCGTCAAAAGAAAATAATCCAAAAGTGAAAAAGAAATAAACAAACTTAAAGTTAAAAAATAATCTTTCGAACCTTGATAAACAAGAGAAATAATTCTTCTTAAGAAAATTCATAGTTTTCTAAATTTATTAATATAACTTTTAATGACTGGTGATGATTTTTTTCTTTTATCTTTTTCCATAAGGTAAATAGCCAACAACACCAAAATCGCCTAAAAACAAAACCGAGACCAAAAACCAATAAACTGTCCAAAATAGCCCCATCCATAGCTCCTCCCATCATGCCAAAATTCCCCATCATCCATGGCCCCATCATTGAAAAACCACCTCCTTTTAGAAAAGTTAAAACTTTTATTATCAAAACAGCCGCTATATCTTTTTCCTAAATTTATATGAGCCTGTCTTTCGCCCTCCTCACCCATCATATTCACCATCATCTGATTCATAAAAGCATGCGATTGGCCGGTCTTCAGCCCCATAAAATACTCTCCTAAAACTTCAAAGTCCTCATCTGTTAGCTGGTTGCAGGTTATTTTTTTTGCCTGCAGCCTCTCCCAGACTTCTTTTCCTTCCTGCTCCTCTTTTTTTGTGTGTTCAATCACCTCTTGAGAAACAAAGCGATCACTATCTTTCCCAAATCCTCCCATCATCTGTCCTTGAACTTCAAAAACTAGGTAAAAAATAAATTAAAGTCAAGAAAACCATTAAAAAAATTTTTTTCATAATTTTCTTTTTAATAACTTATAAAAAACAAAAACAATTAAAAAAAACGTTAAAATATCAATTAGCGGATTTTGAAAATTTTTGGCAATTTGAAAAACCAAAAGCCGCAAATCTTTGTTGTAACCTTCCATTTGATACATCTGAATTTTTCCTAAAAAATTAAAAATAATGATTAAAATTCCTGAGACTATAAAAATTGCCGCTCCTAAAATTTTAAAAATGTGATAAATTTTTTGTCGGTTTTTTCCGGAAATCTTGTCGGTCATTTTTTCATAAAAAAGACTAATAATAAAAAGCGGAAAAACAATTCCTAACACATATGCCAAAGAGACAAAAACTGCCTGAATCAAACTTGGCGACAAACTGGTTAAGGTGACTGCAGCAAATAAAACCGGCGCACAACAAGAAGAAGACAGTCCTGATAATACTCCTAAAGAAAAAACCGAAAATACATCAACTTTGGTTTTTAAATCGGGTTTTTTAAAAGAATTAAAGATTGATAATTGAAAATTAAAAATTGGCTTAAAAGTCATTATTCCCATTAAAATCAAAAATAAACCACCAAAATAATAAATTTCTTTATGAAAACTATCAAATAAAAAAATAAAAAACCGAAAACCTAAAGCCACTGGAATTAAAATTATTGATAATCCTAAAGCATAAATTAAAGTATAAAAAACGACTTTTTTTGTTTGTTTAAAAATCGTTCCTAAATAAGAAGGCAATAAAAAAGTGATACAACATGGAGCAAATAAAGCCAAAACACCCGCTAAAAATGAAGCGGTTAAAGAAATACCAAAAATAAAACTATTTTCCATATTTATTTGACAAAGGCTTTAACTTTAAAAACTAATCGCTCGTTTTCTGGATCGTTAGTTGTGACATAAACCTCTCTTTCAACTACCCCATAAACTGGCATAATATAAGGTCGATAAATTACTTTAACAATTGCCTGTTGTCCTGGTAAAACCTCACCTACATAATCTGAAAGGCTGTGCATACCAAACTCTTTTGATTCTTTTTTGTCAATAATAATTTTGCCAACAGTGCAACCACAGCTTGAAGAGATATTAAAAAGTTGTAAATTTTTTTGACCAGTGTTTTTAATAATAAAATCTGCTGATCTTTCTTCAGAAACCTTCATTATCCCTAAATCTTTAAAGTTATTGTTATAACTAACTTTTGGCTTTTCTTTATCTTCTTTTTTATAAGTAATGATTTTAATATCATTAGATTTTGAAGATAAAGAAGAACTTTTAATAAAAAAATAACTCACCAATATTAATAAAAAACTACTAACAATCACTCCAATGATTATTTTCTTTTCCATAAATTTATTTGTTATAAAGCCTGGTGACTTTTAAAATTTCTTCAATCATTCTTTTTTGTTTCGCTTGACTTTTACTCGCCATTGCTGATTTAAAACAAGTATTTAAATGATCTTTCATTAACATTTCATGGGCTGATTTTAAAAGACCAATAACCGCTAAATTTTGTTGCATAATATCAATACAATAAGCGTCTTTTTCTGTCATTTCAATAATTTTTTCAAGAATACTTTTTGCTTTTTTCAAATTAATTAAAATTTTTTTTCTGTTGTATTTCATATTCTATTTTTTATTTTTTAATTTTCCACACCTATGGTATAGGTATATTATAATAAATATTAAAATAAAATAAAATTTATTTATTCATCATGACTGCGAAATTGGAGAGCTTCGGCGATGAAGGAGGATTCAATAATGGTTTTTCCTTGTAAATCAGCAATTGTTTGAGCGATTTTTATAGTTTTAAAATAACTACGAGCAGAAAGAGATAGTTTGTTAATTGCTTCTTTTAAAAGAGAAACGGCTTCTTTATCTAGTTGACAAAATTTTTTTACCTCAGCCGGTGTCATCTCAGCATTGGTTAAAATTTTTAATCCTTTAAATCTTTGTTTTTGTATTTCTCGAGCCGCGATCACTCTTTTTCTTATATCTTCACTTGTTTCAACAGGCATATTTTTTATCAGATCACTTTCCTCAATTGGCAAAACATCAATATGAAGATCAATTCGGTCCAAAAATGGCCCAGACAGTCTTTTTTTGTATTTTAAAATTGCGCCAGGAGAGCAGCGACAAGGCTTTTTTGGATGACCCAAATATCCGCAAGGGCAAGGATTAGAGGCAGCAATAAGCAAAAATCTTGAAGGAAAAGTTAAACTGCCTTGAACTCGGGAAATTGTGATTTTTCCATCTTCAAGTGGTTGACGCAAAGCCTCAAGCACTGATCTTGGAAACTCAGCTACCTCATCTAAAAACAATACCCCTCGATGAGCTAGAGATATCTCACCCGGTGTTGGGTTAGTGCCGCCACCAACTAAGCCAATTCGCGATATAGTATGATGAGGAGAGCGAAACGTTCTTTTGTTAATATAAAAACTTGTTTTTAAAAGCCCAGCAACAGAGTAGATTTTTGTTACTTCAAGGATCTCCTCTTTTTCCATCGGTGGTAAAATTGAGGCAAAAGCTTTAGAAAGCAATGTTTTTCCTGTGCCTGGCGGACCTTTAAACAAAATATTATGAAAACCAGCAGCAGCGATCTCACAACCACGTTTGGCAATTAACTGACCTTTAATGTTTTCAAATAAAAACTCATAATCAGTTGGTTCATTAAAATTTATCTCAGTTCTTTCAAATAAATTTATTTTTATTTCATTATTTAGGTGAAGCACCAAATCAGATAATTTTTCAACCGGAAAAATATTAATATCATCCACTAAAGATGCCTCTTTTGCGTTATCAACAGGAATAAAAATATTGGTTATTTTTTTCTTTTTTGCCATTAAAACAATCGGCAAAACTCCAGGCACTTGTCTGATTTTTCCCTCAAGCGAAAGCTCTCCTAAAAAAAGCGATTGATTTAATTCATCTTTTTTTATTAATCCTGAGGCAGCTAAAATACCAATAGCAATAGGCAGATCAAAACCAGAACCAATTTTTGGAATATCAGCTGGAGCAAGATTAACTGTCAATCTTGTATCAGGCATTTTAAAATTACAGTTAATAATTGCTGCTCTTACTCTTTCTTTAGCCTCATCCACTGATTTATCAGGAAGGCCAACAATAGTAAAACCAGGAAAACCTCGTTCAGCGACATCAACCTCAACTTCAATTAAAATCCCATCCAACCCCAAAGTTGTTCCGGAAAATACTCTTGATAACATTTTCATCATTTAATCATTTAAAAATTTATTTTGTCAATGGATTATAACCTACAAAAATAAAGGCGTAGGTTATTATAAAAAGATTTTTAAAAAAATATAAATTTCACTTGCAATTTAGTTTTTTTTATTTTATGATTTAAAAGTTATGTTAGTTCATGCTAATAATGATAGTTTTCAAAAAGAAGTGATTGAGGGAAAAGGATTGATTCTTGTTGATTTTTATGCTGATTGGTGTGGTCCTTGTCGGATGACAGCACCAGTTCTTGAGGAATTGTCAAAAGAATTAACTGATGTAAAAATTGTTAAAGTTAATGTTGATGAAAATCCAGAATTAGCTAGTCAATATCAAGTTTTTTCCATTCCAACTTTTATTATCTTTAAAGATGGTCAACCAGTTCATCAATTTGTTGGTGCTATGGGTAAAGAAGGATTTTTAAATGAGATAAACAAATTTAAATCTTCTTAATCAGTTTTTATTACTCTGACAACTTTTCCACCGATAACTTTTAATGTTAAATGGGCTTTTGCTAAAAGATATAAAGCTAATGTTGCCAACCATCTAATGCTTGAGGTAATTGGTGCATGAAGTCCAACAACAATTTTTTCATCAGAAATTGGTAGTTTTACATTTTGATAATTTTGAAAATTTGTTGATGAGGTTGGTTGAAGGCCAAGTTTTTTTAAATCAGGTGGAAGTTCAATTGTATCTTGTCGAAGAGAAACAAAGGGTTTAACTTCTTCCTCAATTTTATGTTCAACTACTTCTTTTATCTCAAATTTTTCTGGCGCAATTGGTTCAGCCTCTTTGTTTGAATACCCAACAACATTATTACCTCTTCTTTTATATTTAACAACCAATTCATCAATATTAGTAAAGTTTTGAGCCATGTTTTTATTATATATAAAATTATTCTTAATAGAAATTGTCTTTTTTAGAAAAAAGTCTAGAAAAGGCAAATAATAAATCTGAAAGACGGTTAAGATATCTTATTATTGAAGGAAATTTTTTGAGTTTCACAACTCTTCTTTCAGCACGGCGACAGACTGATCTGACAATATGAATTATTACCGCTATTTCTGTATCGCCAGGAATTATAAACTTATTTAATGGTGGTAATTTTTTTTCAATCTCATTAATTTTATTTTCAAAATCAATAACTTTATTTTCTAAAAATTTATCTTCATTTTTTCCACCAGACAAAACTGCCATAATTTGATAAAGATCTTTTTGAATAGAAATAAAAAGATCTTTATCTTTTTTATTTTTCAATTTAACAACAACTAATCCTAAAAAAGAGTTTAGTTCATCAATTGAACCAATTGCCTCAATTATTTTATCTGATTTTAAAACTATTTTTCCACCAAACAAAGATGTTTTGCCATTATCGCCTGTTTTTGTGTAAAGAGACATAATAATAATTCAAAATTAAAAAGTCAAAATTCAAAAGTTAAAAGTTAAATTAAAGACTGTCTTTGTAAAATTGCAAAAGACAGTCTTTATCAAACATCATCCGCATTCACTATAGCCACAGCTATAACATTTTTTACAACCTTCCTCATGAACAAATGAGGCCTCACCACAAGACGGACAAATATCAAAAATTTTATTATCATCATTATCCATTACCGTATTAATAGTTGGTTGAGTAGTTGTTTCAACTAGTTTTGGCGCTTCTTGTTTTGGTGGTTTTGTTTCGCCATTTAATCCATAATGCATTGCTAAAACTTTAGCAATCGCATCAGGAAGACTTCTTATTTTGTCTTTTCCAAAACCATAAGTTCTGGCGCCGCCAATATCTTTTAATTGATTGATAATCTCTCTTACTCTTACCTCAACTGGTAGGTGTGAGGAAAAACGAAGAGCAGTTGAGATCATTCTTCCTAAACCTTCAGCCATAGCATAAATATCACTGCCAGCCTTACCAATAGTAATAAACATTTCCATTGGTTCTGGTGGATTACCACCATTAGTGTTTAAAGTGATAAAGGCAACCCCAACTGGAGTATTGATTTTGTAAGTTGCTCCATGAACTACCATTGGTCGTGGTTTTATTGTATAAGTAGGCGGTTTAACTTCTTGTTTTTTTTCCTCAGTTTTTCTTTCCAATACTCCCTCTCTTGATCCTTCTCTAAAGAAGGTAATACCTTTGCAGCCAAGTTTGTAGGCTAAAGTATAAAGTTTTTTTACATCCTCAACTGTATAAGTTTTGGGCGCATTAACTGTTTTTGATATTGAGGCATCAACATACTTTTGAATCGCAGCTTGAACATAGACATGATCTTCTGGTGTTAGTTCATTAGCTGAAACAAACCAATCAGGTTTTTTTAATTTTCCTTCTTTTATCTCTTTTTCATGTTTTTGATACCATTTTTCATACAGATGATGACGAATTATATGAGTACCAAGCCTATCTTTTCTAACAAACTCAAATTCAAATACTGGTTCAATACCAGATGAGGTGTTAGCCATAAGCGATGTTGAGCCAGTTGGTGCTTGCATTAAAAGTAAAGAGTTGCGGATACCATTTTTTCTTATTGCTTCTTTTACATCTTCAGGCAAATCTGAGACAAACTTTCCTTTTAAAAATAGTTCTTTATCAAATTTTTTAAAACTACCTTTTTCTTTAGCGATTTCAGCTGAGGCTTTATAAGCTTCATCGCGAATAATTTTATAAACTTTATCAATAAATTTTAACGACTCTTTTGAACCATAGCGAATATGAAGTTTAATCAAAGCATCAGCTAAACCCATTGTTCCAAGACCAATTCTTCTTTCACCTTCAAGTTGAGTTTTTCTAATTCCCTCAAAGATATAAGGATCCATATCAACGACGTTATCTTGAAAACGAACTGCGATTTTAACAATCCTTTTTAGTTCTTTAAAATCAAATCGGCCTTTTTTATCAATATTTTCTCCTTTAACTAAAGCTGAAAGATTAATTGATCCAAGATTACAAACTCCCCAAGCTGGTAATCCTTCTTCGCCACATGGATTAACACAAATAATTTTATTCCAATAATAGTTGTTATAAAGCTTGTTGTATCGCTCCATAAATACTACCCCAGGTTCCGCACTTCTCCAGGCAGCTTTAGCAATCAAATCCCAAATTGCTCTTGCTTTAACTGTTTTATAAACAATTATTTTTTTACCCATTTTTCGCCATTTTTCAATATCACCATCCCATTTTTCATCATAATCAGGATCTTTTGTATCAGGAAAAACTAATTGCCAGTCCTGATCTTTTTCAACCGCCTCCATAAATTTATCAGAGACACATAAAGAAAGATTAGCGCCATTAATTTTTCTTAAATCTTCTTTAACAGTGATAAACTCTTCAATATCCGGATGCCAATCCCAAAGCATAAGCATCAATGCTCCTCGGCGAGTTCCTCCTTGTTGAATAATATCTTTAGTGGCAACAGAAAAAATCTCGCCCCAATTAACAGGACCTGAAGAAAAACCATTAACTTTTTCCACCCTTGAGCCTCGAGGACGAAGAGTTGAAAGGTTAATTCCTACTCCGCCACCTCTTGCCATAATCTCAACCATCTGTTTTAAAGTTTCCAAAATTCCATCTCGAGAGTCTTTTGGTGAAGGAATGACATAGCAATTATAAAAAGAAACGGCAAATCCAGTACCAGCTCCGGATAAAATTCTTCCACCAGGGACATATTTAAAATCTTTCATAATTGAATAAAACTCTTTTTCCCATTTTTTTCGATTGTCTTTATTTTCAACTGAAGAGACGGCTTTAGCAATTCTTTTCCACATCTCATCAGGTGTTTTCTCTATAGGATTGCCTTTTTTGTCTTTTAATGAATAACGATCTAAAAAGACCTTTTCTGAAACACCTGATAGTTTCATAATATTTAAAGTATAAATTTATAATAATTTTTTTATTTCTGCCTCAAAATCTTCAACATCAACAAATCTTTTGAAAACCGCCGCAAATCTAATATAGGCAATTTTGTCTATTTTCTTTAATTTTTTAGCAACAATATTGCCAATTTCTTTACTTTCTATTTCAGTGGTTTCTTTTTGTTTTAGCTCTTTTTCTACTTCATCAACCAGTTTTTCGATTTGATCACCAGTAACTGTGGTTTTATCACAAGGCAAAATCACACTTCTTCTTAATTTTTCTTTATCAAAGCGTTCTCTTCTTCCATCTCTTTTAATAACCAATATTGGTAACTCTTCAACTCTTTCGTAAGTGGTAAATCTTTTTTGACATTTTAAACACTGTCTTCTTCGTCTGACTGTTAATCCATCATCAGAAACTCGAGTTTCGATAACTTCGGTATCTTTATTTTTGCAAAAATGACAAATCATACTATTAGTGTTAAATTAAAATTTAAAACACTAATTGTAGTATTGCAAGAGGTCAAAATATATAAAAACTATATCAATTAATTTTTTTAGCCTCAAGGAAAAAAAAGAGATAAAAATTCTTTAAAAAATGTGAACGAAAGTAGAAAAAGTGATTAAAAATAAAAATAACTTTTGACTTTTGACCTTTGAATTTTGAATTTTAATTTATAATTATCTTATGTCTTTCTTAAAAGATATTTTTTTTCCAAAATTTTGTCTTAGTTGCGGAAAGCCAGGAATATATATTTGTTTAAATTGTCAAAAAAAACTTGAATATATAAAAATACAAAAATGTTTTTATTGTAAAAAACCAAGTCTTTATAATCTAACTCATCAAATTTGTTTAAAAAACTTATCTATTGATCAAATCGGCTCAATTTTTTATTACAATGACTTTTTTAAAAAAATTATTAAAAATATTAAATACCGTTTTGCTAAAGAAATATTTAAAGAGTTATTTAAAATAATTAATGTTAATCAGATAAATTTTTTGGAACTTTATAAAAATCTAGAAAATGATGTTTTCATTCAGCCAATTCCTCTTCATAAAAATAAATTTAAAGATCGAGGTTTTAATCAGGCATTTATAATCAGTCAATATTTAAGCCAGTTATTAAATTTTCCAGTTATTGATATTCTTGAGCGAATTAAGGAAACGAAAAATCAAGCAGAAATAAAAGACAGAAAAAAACGCTATCAAAACGTTAGGGGCGCTTTTAAAATAAAAAAAGATGTTGATTTAAACTTAATTAAAAATAAAAGAATTATTTTAGTTGATGACGTAATTACTACTGGTTTTACTGTTAATGAGGCAACAAAAATATTAAAAAAAGCGGGCGTGATAAAAATTTATTGCTTTACTTTAGCTCAAGGATAAATGATATAATAAATTATTATGAAAACACAAAAAATTGAAATTTCTAGCAAAACCATTGTTTTTACAGTTGTTTTTATCTTATTTTTATTTTTTTTATGGCAGATAAAAGAGTTAATTTTTTCTTTGATTTTAGCTTTTATTATTGCTGGTGGATTAAAACAACCAGTTGATTTTTTAAAAAATAAAATTAAATTACCTCATATGATTCTTTCAATAATGGTTTATATTTTATTTTTACTCAGTTTTTTTTATCTTTTTTATATAATTATCCCTCCGCTTTTTATTGAGCTTGCTCACTTTCTTAAAAAATTTCCTCAAATTTTAACAACAATTTTTCCTCAATCAAATCAATATTTTGATCTTAATTTTTTATCGCAAAATATTCCTCAATTAACAACTAGTGCAGTTGATCTAATAAAAGGTTTATTTTCAAATATTGTTTTTGTTTTTTCTGTTTTTTCTTTTTCTTTTTATTTTTTAGTTGAAGAGGAGTTTTTTTCAAAAAGTTTAAAAAAATTTTTTAATGATAACGAGACAGAAAAGATAAATACAATTATTAAAAAAATACAAAATAAAATTAGTTTTTGGTTTTGGGGAGAGTTGTTTTTGATGTTTATTGTGGGTGTTTTGACATATATCGGACTTTTTATTTTACAAATTCCTTTTGCTTTGCCTTTGGCGATTTTAGCAGGGCTACTTGAGGTAGTTCCTAATCTTGGACCAACTATCGCCGCTATTCCCTCAATTATTGTTGGTTTGTCATCTTCATTAGTTTCTGGCATTGGCGCTTTGGTTTTGGCAATTTTAGTTCAACAATTAGAAAATAATCTACTTGTTCCTTTAGTTATGAAAAAGTTTGTTGGGATTAATCCAGTTGTTAGTTTGATAGCGCTTATTATTGGTGGGAAAATTGCTGGAGTTTTGGGAGTATTGTTGGCGATTCCAATAGTATTGATCTTCGAAGTTATTCTTTTGGAAATTTTAAAAAATAAAAAATAATTTGCTTTACTTATTGACAAAAGTAAAGTTTTTTAATATAAGTAAAGTATATGATAATTTCTACTATCTCATCAAAAAATCAAATTACCTTACCAAAAGATATTCTTTTATCTATTGGCATTGGACCAAAAGACAAACTATTAATAAGAAAAGAAGAAGAAAAAATTATTTTAAGTCCGCTTAAAAATTCTGTAGTTGATGAAATTGCTGGAGTATTAACAAAAAATGTTTCAAGAAAAAAATTAAATCAACCATTAACTGAGATTAGAAAACAAACAAAAATAAAAACTGCTTATAAATTAATGAAAAAAAATGAGTAAAAATATTGTTATTGATACCAATGTTTTTATTCGTTATTTAGTAAAAGATAATGAAAAACAATTTCAATTTGCAAAAAAAATTTTTAAAGAAGTTGAGTCTAAAAAAACAAAAGCTTTTGTTTCCATTCTTGTAATCAACGAAATTATTTGGGTTTTAGAAAATTATTATGAAATAAAAAGAGAAGATTATCTTCCAAAATTAATTACAATTTTTTCTTTAAAAAATTTTCAAATTATTGAGATCACAAGAAAAAAATTAATTGAAATATTTGAGATGATGTTAAAAAAGAACATTGATTTTACTGATATTTATTTACTTAATAGTTTTTCTAAAGAAAAGATTGTTTCTTTTGATAAAGATCTAAGATAAAAATATGAAAGTTGCTATTTTAGGGGGTGGAATCACAGGGTTAACAGCAGCTTATTATTTAGCTAAAAATGGTTTTGAGGTAACAGTTTTTGAAAGGCAAAAAAATTTTGGTGGTTTAGCCTCTGGATTCAAAGCAAAAAATTGGGATTGGAGTTTGGAGAGGACATATCATCATATTTTTGCCAATGATAGCGATATTTTAAATTTTTCTAAAGAGATTGGTTTTGATAAATTTTTTTTTAAAAAGCCGCAGACTTCATCGATATACGATAATAATTCAAAAGTTAAAAGACAAAAGTTAAAAGTTAATAAAAAATTTGAAGTTTATCCACTTGATAGTCCGATTGATTTGCTTAAATTTCCCTATCTTAATTTAATTGATAAATTCCGAGCGGGAGCGATTTTGGGATTTTTAAAATTATCACCATTTTTGCCACTTTTTGAAAAAACTACCTCAATTGATTTTTTAAGAAAAACAATGGGGAAAAAAGCTTATGAGATGTTGTTTGGACAACTTTTTCGGAAAAAGTTCGGAGAATATGCGGGAAATATTTTAGCATCTTTTTTTTGGGCAAGAATTAAAAAAAGAACTAAATCTTTAGGATATCCGGTAGGTGGATTTCAGAATTTTATTGATTACTTGGTTGATAGATTAAAAAAAATGAATGTTGAATTAATTAGTGATTTTGAAATAAAAGAGATCTTAAAAATTCAAAATTTAAAATTCAAAATTCAAAATTATATTTATGATATTGTTATTTCCACTTTGCCAACGCCAATATTAACGAAAGTTTCAACGAAAATATTTCCCGCAGAATTTTTGCAAAATCTCCGCAAAATTAAGTATTTAAGTGCTTTAACAGTAATTATTGAGTCAAAGAAGCCGCTTTTAAAAGATGTTTATTGGCTTAATATTTCAACTCCAAACATTCCTATTATGGCAATTGTTGAGCACACCAATTTTATTGATAAAAAATATTATGGGGGCAATCATTTAATTTATTTAGGTTGGTATTTAAAAGATAATGATAAATTAATGCTTATGGATAATGAAAATTTGACTAAGTTTATAGTGCCTTATTTGAAGTTAATTAATAACACGTTTCACGTTTCACGTTCTACGTTATACATTTTTCGTTCTCCTTTTGCTCAGCCAATTTTTGATAAAGAGTTTATTAAAGTAAAACCTGATTTTTTTACTCCAGCAAAAAATTTTTACATTGCTAATCTTGATATGACTTATCCTTATGATCGAGGGACAAACTATGCGGTAAAACTAGGAACACAAGTAGCGGAGATAGTGTCATCTAATATTTAAAAAAATTGACCTAATTTCTAATTGACCTAATTAACCTAAAATAATAATAAATAAAAAAATAATAAATTTTTAATCAATAATAAATAATTCAATAATTTAATAAATTTGATAAAGACTGTCTTTTATAAGACAAAAATTACAGAACCTTTTTTCAAAATATTCCGTGCTTAATAATTGGCTTAATTTTTTAAAAAGATGTTAGATAAAAATTACCAGTGACCTTGTAGGTCAAATTACGAGATGTTTAAGATTTACTTTAATTAAAAATTTAAAATTTATTTGCATACTCAACATAAACTCTTTTTTGATCTTCCATAAGTTTTTGAAGTTGTTTTTCAACATTTTTCATTGCTTGTTGGACATGAGGTTTTTTGCTTAATTCTAAAGTGTTATTTAATTCAGCCCAGTGAGTTAAAAGTTGTTTTCTTCTTATATCTAAAAGCTTTTCTTATAAGCTGCCATTGAATATGGAGTGATAAATCATGCAATTCGGGAAAGTTTTGTAAATATCAGGATTATACTCTCCTAAATTTATAGCATCTTTTAGATTAAATTTTGCACTTTTAGTAAAAGATGGGGAAGATTTTATATTTTGTTCCTTTTCTTGATATTCAGACATTTTAGATAAATTATATAAAAATAAAAATTTTTTATAATTTAAAATTAAAATAAAATTATTATTATTTTTTAAAAAAATATTATAAAATATTATTTTATTTGCCGAGGTAGCCAAGGTGGTCACGGCGGGGGTCTGAAAAACCTCAGATGTCAGTTCGACTCTGACCCTCGGCACAAAATATAATAAAAACAATAATCAAAAGAATAATAATACAATAAATTTTATACTGTATGCTTTTTTTTACTTATAAAATAAAGCAAAACGATAACTAAAATTAAAATGAGAATAAGAATTGATATAAATAGTATTAATAAAAATATTTTATTATCATTTGACAATTTATTTAAAGATAAGTCAAAATTTTTCTGTTCTTTTTTTGTATTATTTTCTTTTCTTAAATAAGGTGTTTGTTTGTTTGTTTCTATTTCTGACGTATTGGTAGAAACTAGATTTTTTTCTGAATCAACACCCATTTTAAAATTAACAAATTGATTTGTTTTTATTTTCTTTTCATCTATTGTTTTTTTATTTGTAGAGATAAATCTTGAAGTAGTTACTTTTATAGATTCCCCTGATGAATTTGTAAATCTTAACCTATAGGGCATCCAAGGTAAAAAATCTGAGTATATTTTAAAATATCCTTTATCATCAGCTTGAGTTTGGTAAAATGGACTGTTAGAAAAGTTTAGAATTACCTCAACTTTTGCGTTAGGAATAATCTTTCCTTGAGAATCATAAGCATAACCTTCTAAATAATTAGGAATAGGCTCAAATCTAAAACTTGTTGCTGTTTTATTTTGAGCATTAACTTTAAACATGAATGAAAAAATTATATCACTAAAAAAATCTTTAATTTTTTTAGTTAAATTAGGATTAGTTAAATTAACTTTTTCTATTGTTATATCGCCAAAAAATTCTAATGGTTCAAAATTTATTTGGTCGATTTTAAAATTAAAATTACCTTTTTTATCAGCTCTAATAGGTGTTTTTGTTAATAATTTATAACGTATAAACTCATTTGTTTTATCATCTATCTTTAAACTATAAGCTTTTATTTCAGTAAAAGGATGTGAAACTCTACCTTTAACATAAACTGTAGATGTGCTTTTATCTAAATCGTAAAAATATTCAATTAATTTAACATCATAACTTATACTTGTTGTTTTTGGTTCTAAAGGAATATCACGATGCTGTATAGAACCTTTTTGAATGATATTAATACCAGTTTCGCCTGGATAAATATCTGAATAAATCTTTTTATAATTAGAATTAATCTTAACTAAATTTTCCACAGGAAAAGAATAATTTTTATGTTTTACAACTAATCTATAAATTCCATCAGGGACAACAAAATTAAATTCTCCTTCTTCGCTCGTAATTTGAGGATTAATAATATTACCACCAATAACATCTGAGGGTGTAAGTGGACTAAAATTTCCGTCTTTTCTTTGAACAAAAAGAGTAACTTCTGCATCTTTAATTGGTTCAAGAGTAAAAATATCAAAAACACGACCATACGGATCCCACTTTAAACCGACACAATTTGAACTGCTATAAGCCTCTCCTAAACCGAATGTTCCTAATTGATGACCTGTTTCTCTACCAGATCTAATCTCTTCATTATTAGGATCATAGTAATTTAAAGCTAGCCAACGACGCTCGCGACTTTTTGGTGTATAACTTTGCCACTCAAAATCTTCTAATCCTCCATTTGAATTACTAATTGTTGGATTAGATTTTAATGAAGTTCCTTGAAATTGATATCCATATTTTCTATACATTTTATCTAGTTGATTTTCATCATTTTTATCTTTTTTAAAAACTTTAGCATCAACTTCAATAATTCCACTAGTACAATCTTCCGGAGAAAGACATTCAAAAATATAAGTTTCCGTATTAGGAATAAGTGTGTTTTGTCTTGCTCTTAGTCGAGCCCGATGTGGATTATTTGGTACTACATTAGCTTCTAAACATACCCACCGCTCAGCTTGTTGCTGAGCATTTACAGAAAAATATGAGGTAAATAAAAATAAAAAAAATAAAATAAAAAAATTTTTTTTCATAATCTAAATAAACCTAATTAAATAGAATCATTATAATAATAATTTTTATTATTTGTCAATAATAATAATAATATAATTCAATATAATAATTTTGTTCAATTAAAGTATTTTTAATATTTAAAAAACTATAAAAAATAATTTTAAATTTATTTAAAATAAATGTCATATTTTTTATTAGTTAATTTTTTACTTCATCTCTTTTAACTTCTTTTTAAAATAATCAACATAGGGAATAACTTTTGGATCTTGCTCATAAAGAACTGATAGATAAAGCGATAGGAAACTACCAATTGCCATCAACTCAAATGCTTGTTCAATCTTGTTTTTTCCCTCAAGTTCATACCAGATAGTTTTAATCTGATTTTGCTCAACAACATCTTTGGTAATAATAAATCTTTTTTGGATTGGAGCAGAGTAAACCGAAGAATAAAAGAAAACAAAAATTAGTAAATCTTTAAGAGTTCCAGGAAATTTTAATCCTTCCATTAGATGATGATTTAGTTCAGGGATAACTCGAAAATCAGAGATTGATTTAGCAGTTTCATTGGTTTGATTGGCAATCGCATTACCAACTCCAGTTAAGTGTTCAGAGACGATATAAAAAGGATATTTTTGATAGATATTTTGCGCTAATTTTTTTATCTTATTGTTTTCAGTTTTTACCTCAATTTTGTATTCTTCAGTTTTTGCTTTTAAATAATCAATAGCAGAGTAAATATTTTTTGCTGATTCATTAATTAAGTCTAATCTAAAAAGCAGTCCTACAATTCCACCAACAAAATAACCAAAACCAATTCGCGGCTGATTCGAGGGATTGTGAATTGGATTGATATGATAAAATGGCATTTGATTTTCTTCAAAAAAAGTTTTTAATTCACCACCAACAGTCAAGCCAGTGATTAAAGCTTGTTTTTCTTTAGCTTGGTGAGCCATTTCTAGCACCTCTTCAGTTGTTCCAGAATATGAGGAAAGAATGATTAATGTTTTTTCATTAACAAAGTATGGTAATTGATAATTATCATTGATAATAATTGGTTTTTTTAATTTGTCTTTAAAAAGCTCTTTAATAATCAATCCTGGAAATCTTGATCCACCCATACCGCAAACAACAATGTTTTCAATTTTATCTAAATAATTATTGGAAAAATTTATTTTTGTTGCTTCAGAGAAAGATTGTTCAAGTTGTAAAGCTAAAGAATTAACTGATTTAATAACGGTATCGCCACCCTGAAGATCAAGAATTTTTTTTATATCATCAAGATTAATCATATTTGTTATAATTGAATTAATAATGAGACGTTTTTTTATTTTACTTAAAACACTACGTGTTAGTCAATGGATTAAGAATTTGGTGATTTTTACGGCAATTATTTTTACTGGTCAGCTTTTTAATACTCAAATTTTTATAAACACGTTAGAAGCATTTTTTATCTTTTGTCTTTTATCATCAACCTCGTATGTTTTAAATGATATTATTGACTATCCTTATGATAAAAAACATAAAGTAAAAAGATATCGACCAATCGCCTCAGGAGAAATATCTCTTCCTCAAGCGACCTTTATTGTTTTTTCTTTAACTTTAACTTCTTTAATTTTAAGTCTTTTTGTTTCGATCCAATTTTTTCTTTTAAGTATGTTGTTTTTGTTTCTTCATTTTTTTTACTCGCTTTATTTAAAAAAATATCCAACAATTGATCTTTTTACTATATCTTTTTCTTTTATGATCAGAACTTTTGCAGGCGAGGTGGTTTCGGGTTATCATATACCAATTTGGCTTTTATTGACAATATTTTTTATCTCGCTTTTTATGGCTTCAATTAAACGTCATGCTGAACTTTTAACTCATGGACTGGAAACAAGAGAGTCATTATATCGTTATAAAGAGCATTATTTAGATTTTTTAACTCAAACTTTTGCTGCTTTGACAATTATTGCTTATGCCACATATACTTATGTAGAAAAAATTCCTGATATTAAAACTCCTTTATCTTCATCAATTCAACAAATTTTTCCTGGATTTGAGGCAAGAAAATGGATGATGACGACAATTCCTTTGGTTGTTTATGGAATTGCTCGTTATGCTCAGCTACTTTATGAAAAAACTGAAGGCGAGCGACCAGAAAAATTAATTACTAGCGATATTCCTTTGATTGTTACTATTATTTTATGGGGATTGATTGTTATTAGTCTAATCTATCTTTTGTAAACTTTTGTAGGTTATAATCAATTGACAAAAAAAGAAAACTTTTGGACAATTAGAAAGTTACACTATAGTTATAATTTTTAAAAATTCTTATGAAAGATCAAAACTCTCAAAAAAAACAAGCTATTAATTTAGCGATTGAACAAATTCAAAAACAGTTTGGTAAAGGATCAATTATGCGTTTTGGCCAAGGACCGGTTGTCGCAGTTGAGACAATCTCAACAGGGATTTATTCTTTAGATAAAGCTTTGGGAGTTGGTGGAATTCCGAAAGGGAGAATTATTGAGATTTTTGGACCAGAATCTTCAGGAAAAACCACCATTTGTTTATCAATTATTGCTGAAACTCAAAAACAAGGAGGAGTGGCAGCTTTTATTGATGCTGAACACGCTTTAGATCCAGAATGGGCAAGAAAACTTGGAGTTAAGCTTGATGATCTTTTAGTGTCACAGCCTGATACTGGTGAACAAGCGCTTGAGATTGCCGAGACTTTGATTAGATCAGGTGGTATTGATTTAATAGTAATTGATTCTGTTGCTGCATTGGTGCCCAAAGCTGAGATTGAAGGTGAAATGGGTGAATCGCAAATGGGAGTGCAAGCAAGATTGATGTCTCAAGCCTTGCGAAAATTAACTGGCATTGTTGCAAAATCAAAAACAACAGTGATTTTTACTAATCAAATAAGGTTAAAAATTGGAGTGCTGTTTGGCAATCCAGAGACAACCCCTGGAGGATTAGCATTAAAATTTTATTGTTCAGTAAGAATGGATGTGAGAAAAATTGAGACTTTGAAAAAAAATAATCAAGTTTACGGCGCGAGAGTGAGGGTAAAAGTAGTGAAAAATAAGGTTGCGCCACCATTTAGAGAAGCAGAGTTAGTGATCACTACTGACGGTATTGACAAGCAAGAGGCCTTAGTTGATGCTGCTTTATCATCAGGAGTAATTAGTCGATCCGGATCGTTTTACAAATATGGAGAAAAAATTTTAGGTCAAGGTAAAGAAGAGGTAAAATCAACTTTAGCAAAGGATGAAAAATTAAAGGAGGAAATTAGAAAAAAGATAATGAAAAATGAATAATGAATAATGAAAAAAATTTGTAGTGACAGAGCATTGTCCTGTTAATGAAGTTAAAAAGATATTTTTCATTTTGAAGTTTTCATTTTTCAATGAAAACTAAAAATTGAAAACTTATTTAAAACTGAAAACTGAAAAATGAAAATTTATTTTAGGTCAATTAGGTTAATTAGAAATTGGGTTAATTTTTTTCTAATGTTAGATATTAGATGTTTTTATGGATGATCTTTCTTTTCTTTTTAACAAAGCCTACTTTTATTTAAAATTTCGGCCTCGAACAGAAAAAGAAATTCGCGATTATCTTTATAAAAAAATTATTAACACTCATTTTTCAAGACTTCAAGTTGAGGAAGTTATTGAAAAATTAAAAGAGCAAGGATTAATAGATGATAAAAAATTCGTTGAGCTTTATATTAAAGACAGACTTTTACTAAAGCCAAAAGGAGAAAAAATGTTGAAAAAAGAATTAAAAGCCAAAGGGATAAAAGATGATCTTATTGATGATTATTTTCAAAATAATAGCATTGATGAAGAAAAAATTGCTAAAGAACTTTTAAAAAAAAGATGGTCGCGTTTTCAAAATCTTGATATTAACAAAATTAAAGAAAAAGCTTTTAGATTTTTGCTTTCCCGGGGCTTTTCTTATGAGGTGGTAAAAAAAACAATTGAAGATTTGTTAAAAAAAGAGTAAAATATTAATTATTATTAAAAATTGCTTGGAGGATTAATAAATTTAATAATAAAAAAAATGTTGTTAACAAATTTATATTCAAGTTTTTTTATAGTGGAAACGACGCGTTTTTTGTCGTAAAAAAACAACATTTATCTCCTTCAAGCGACAAATAAAATCATATGCTACAAAAATTTTTTCGTAAGTTTATCTCAATAAAAAAAACCCAGGAAGAGCTAATAAACAGCGCTAAAAAACAAGCGGAAGAGATTATCGCTCAAGCAAAAATTGAGGCGGAAAAAATAAAAGAAGAAGCTGAAAAAAAAGCTGGTGAAGTGGCTTCATCTGCTTTGGAAGTGGAAAAAAGACTTGCTAAAAGAGAAGAGTTAATTGAAGAAAAAGAAAATTTGATTGAAAGACAAAGACAGTCGGTTGAAGATATGAAAAAGTATATTGAAAAACTTAAAAAAGAGATTGAGGATAAAAAAAACGAGATTCTTGTTAAACTAGAAAAAATTGCCCAGATGACAAAAGAAGAGGCAAAAGATTTGCTTCTTCGTGGTTGGGAAGAAAAATTAAAAGAAGAGATTGCCAAAAAAATAAAATTAGCTGAAGAAGAGATAAAAAAAACTGCTGAGGAAAAAGCGAAAAGCATTTTAGTTGATGCAATGCGTTATGGAGCGGTGGATTATACTGCCGAATATACTTTATCAGTAGTCCAGTTGCCAAATGATGATTTTAAAGGAAGAATTATTGGAAAAGAAGGAAGAAATATAAGAGCTTTTGAATTGGCAACTGGTGTTGATGTTGATTTAGAAGAGGAAGGAGTAATAAGACTATCTTCTTTTGATGCCGTTAGGCGAGAAATTGCGAGATTATCACTTGAGAGATTGATTAAAGATGGCAGAATTCAACCACAAAGAATTGAAGAGATTGTCAAAAAAACCAAAGAAGATATTGAAAAAGAGATTTATAAAGCTGGTGAGGATTTGGCTCATCGGGTTGGTATTTTTAATCTACCAACAGAGATAATTAAGGCTTTGGGAAAGTTTAAATATCGTTATTCTTATGGTCAAAATTTAATTGTTCATACTCTTGAAGAGACAAAAATTGGCACTGCTTTAGCTCATGAACTTGGCGCTGATGTTAATGTTGTTAAACTTGGATGTTTAATGCATGATATTGGCAAGGTGATTACTGATAAAGAAGGTTCTCATGTTGAGCTTGGAGTTGAGCTTTTGAAAAAATATCGTTTTCCAGAAAAAGTTATTGGCTGTGTTGCTGCTCATCATGAAGATATTCCTTTTCCATCAGTTGAAGCAGTGATTGTTTATATTGCTGATGCAGTTTCTGGCGGTAGACCAGGTGCTCGTCATGAAGATTTTCAAGAATATTTAAAAAGAATTAAGACAATTGAAGAGATTGCTAAAACTAAAAAAGGAGTGAAAGAAGCTTATGCTTTACAAGCTGGTAGAGAGTTAAGGGTGATTGTTAAACCAGAAGAGATTACTGATGATGAAGTAACTATTGTAGCTCAAAAAATTAAAGAGGAGCTTGAGGCAAAATTTGAGGTTTTCCCAGGACAGATAAAGGTAACAGTGATTCGTGAATACAGAGCTGAAGTGATGACAAAAATATAATAAAATAATGAGTATGTCAATTATTGCCGATCTTCACATTCATTCAAAATACTCAAGAGCTGTCTCCCAAAAAATGGATCTTGAAAATATTGCTTATTGGGCTAGTCTTAAAGGAATAAATTTGGTAGCTACTGGTGATTGGACTCATCCTCTATGGTTTAGAGAAATTAAAGAAAAATTAAAAGAAACATCACCAGGTATTTTTCAATTAAAAAACTATTCTCAAGTAAACTTTATCTTATCAACAGAAATTTCAAGTATTTATTCTCATAAAGGAAAAACAAGAAGAATTCATAATCTAGTATTTGTTCCATCATTAAATACTGCAGAAAAAATCATAAAAAAACTCTCTAATCTTGGTTATAATCTTCTTTCTGATGGACGACCAATCATTGGTCTTTCATCAAAAGAATTACTACAACTAATTTTAGAAGTTGATAAAAATGCTTTTTTAATTCCTTGTCATGTCTGGACACCTTGGTTTTCTTTATATGGTTCAAAATCAGGTTATGATTCAATTGAAGAGTCATTTGAGGAATTGTCAAAATATATTTTTGCCATTGAAACTGGTTTATCATCTGACCCAATTATGAACTGGCAAATAAAAGAATTAGAAAATCGATCAATTGTTTCTTTTTCTGATGCTCACTCTGGCCAAAAACTAGGTCGCGAAGCAACTGTTTTTATACCTTTAAATAAAGATCGATCTGATCAATCTTATTCTTACTACGACATCTATAAAGCCCTAAAACAAGACCAAGACGCAAAATTTAAAATTGGTTTTACAATTGAATTTTTTCCAGAAGAAGGCAAATATCATTGGTCAGGCCATAGAATTTGTGGGATTAGATATAGTCCTGATGAAGTAATTCAAAAAGGAGAAATTTGTCCAAAATGTGGCCAACCACTAACCATTGGTGTTGAAAATCGAGTAATAAAATTAAGCAGTAAAAAATTAACAACAAACGACCTTTTGTTTGTAAAAAATAATACTGGATTAACTTTTGTTTATGATAAAGAAAAAAAACATCGACCATTTGTCTCAATTGTTCCTCTTCTTGAAGTATTAAATGAAATTTATAACTCACCAAAAAAAACAGAAAACGAATATTTAAGATTAACAAAAGAATTAGGCAGCGAGTTTGAAATTCTTCTTAAAAAACCATATGAGGAAATTGAAAAAGTTGGTGGTAAAAAACTAAAACAAGCAATTGAAATTATTAGAGAAAGAAAAGTCTATGTTGATCCAGGTTATGATGGGGTTTTTGGAAAAGTAAAAATTTTTACTAATCAAAGCTTAAAAACTGATGAAAAACCAACAACAAATCAAATCGCTCTTTTTTGAAAAAATCTCTAAAATTATTTTTTTATTAACTATTTTTTTTCTTCCCACTCAATTTGGTAAATATTTTTTTTTCGACTTTTCTTATCTGAATGGGCTACGAGTTGATTATCTAGCGATAAAAATTTTTTTTATTGATATTTTAATATTTATTCTTTTTGTTTTTAATTTAAAAAAAACTCTTTCTTTTTTAACTAAAAAAAATTTTCTTTTATTTTATCTATTTTTAATAATTAATTTTTTTATTAGTACAAAAAAATTTTTAACCCTTTTTTTTATTATTAAAATCTTTGAATTTTTGATTTTTTTCTTTTTGTCAACAATTTATTTTTCAAAAATAAAACCAAAAAATATTTTGATTGTTTTTTTGTTAATAGGAATAGCTGAATTATTTTTAAGCTTTTATCAATTTATTTTTGGTCACTCAGTTGGCAGTTTGTTTTACTTTTTAGGAGAAAGATTAATTTCAATCTCAACTCCAGGAATTGCAAAAATTATTTTTGAAAATAAAGAGTTTCTAAGAGCATACGGGACATTTTCTCATCCAAACTCTCTGGCCGGTTTTTTTCTTGCTCTTTATTTTTTTGTTTTAACAGAAAAAAAATTTCAAAAAGACATTATTTTAAAATATCTTAATCTTTTAATTTTTAATCTATTAATTTTTTTATCATTTTCAAAAACAGCAATTATTTGTTTTTTAATTCTAAACACAGTTTATTTTTTAAAAAATAAATCTAAATGTTTTATTTGCAATATTTCAAAAATTTTTACTCCAATAATTTTATCATTATTTTTTTTATTAGGAAATACTGATATCTTAACTTTTAATAAAAGAATATTTTTATTAGCAAAAAGTATTATGATTTTAAAAAATAATTTTTTACTTGGAGTTGGTCTAAATAACTATTTGTTTTTTCAAAGTCAAATACCAGATAAGTTGGCCCTTTTTTTTAACCAGCCAGTTCATAATATTTTTCTATTACTTTTAACTGAAATTGGTATTTTTGGATTAATAATAATTTTATTTTTGTTTTTAAAAATAAACAAAATTTTGACTATTAATTTATATCTAACAACTGCTATTTTTATAACAGGATTTTTTGATCATTATTGGTTGACATTAAATCAAAATTTTTTACTTATGGCTTTTATTTATGGGAGTGTTTCTAGTTCTTTTTTTATTTTTAAATTAAGATCAAGAAGTTGATTAATATCTTGCTGAAGCCCCTGAGGAGAAAGCTTCATAATTTCAATAATTAATTCATTATGTTTGGCATTAGAAAGTTTAACTAACTCAATAAAACTTGAAGGTGGTTGATTACCTTGTTTTTTAGCTTCTTTTATTAAATCAATAATTTTTTCAAAATATTTTTCCCCTTTAGAAAAAGTAGTAATCGCTGCTTGATTTTTACCTTTTTTAGCAAGAAGTAAGGCCATTGCTGCTCTTTTATCAGAAAAATTAAGATAAAGCTGGGCTTTTTTTAATAAATCTCGAATTATAAATTCATTAATTCTATCTCGAATAATTTTTAAAAAATATAAAGGATGATCAGGTAAAATACCCGGATATGGAAGATCATAAATAACTTTTTGTTGAGAAGTATTAATTTGCGTTCCAGATGACTCCATTACAAAATACGTCATTGCTGGAAGAACTATTAAGCTAAGAAAGATTATTAAAATCTTACTAAGCCTTTGAAATAATTTCATAATAATTTTAAATACTATATTATACCACAAAAAATATAAAAATAAAAAAAGGCGCCTAAAACGGCGCCTGTTTTTAAAAAAAACAAAAATTTATTTAATCATTCTTTTTAAAGATTTTCCAGCAGTAAATCCTGGAGTTTTAGTGGCTGGGATTTGGATTTCTGCACCAGTTTGAGGATTGCGTCCTTTTCTGGCCGCTCTTTTTCTGACCATAAAGGTTCCAAATCCGGTGACAACCACTTTTTCTCCTCTTTTCATCGCATCAGCAATAATATTAAAAACTGTTGAAACGGCTTCTTTAGCTGCTTTTGCAGTTAAATTGGCTTTTTTAGCAACCTGAGCGACTAAATCAGCTTTTGTCATTTTTATCACCTCCTTTTATTTTGTTATAACTTATAACTTAAATTAATCATTAACAGATTAGTGTTTTTTTGGCTTTGTGTCAAGCCGTATTTAAAATATCTTATTATAACAATCCGTATCAAAATAAAGCCATATGACAATATAAAATTAAACAAGAAGAGTAGTTAAGTAATTAAGAAATAAAATAATTAATGGAAGAAAAAAATACAAAACAAATTCAATAGAAATTAAAAATTGAAAATTAAAAATTATTAGGTCAATTAGAAATTAGGCTAATTTTTTAATTATTATATGTTAAACATTAGATGTTAAGTGTTCTTTCTGTATTTTGATCAATGATCCGATGAAGAAAAACCAAGAGAAAGGCTTTTGAAATATGGTCCAGAAACGCTTTCTATCACTGAACTTTTAGCCATTATTTTTGGTCGAGGTGTTAAAGGTGAATCAGTAATTGATGTTAGTCAAAAATTAATTAGTCGTTTTTCTTCACTTGAGATTCTTTCTCAAATATCCCTCAAGCATCAGTTAATAATTTTAAAAAAATTAAGGATTAAAATTTTATCAAGAAAGAGAAGCTTTTAAAAAATCCTCTAAAATGAAATAATATTGCTCTAAGCTTTTTATATCCACCCATTCATTATCTGAATGAAGACCTTGACCAATTGGGCCAAAAGTTACTCCATCACAACCAAATCGATTAAAATGCCTGATATCTGATCCACCATGTTTAACAATTGTTTTTGATTTTTTTCTAGTGACTTTTTGAACTGATTTTTTTAATTTTAAAACAAAAGGATTTTTTTCTTCAGTGATTTGTGGTGGTTCAAATAAAATTATTTCAAGTTCTCCCTCTTTATCAATAATTTTTTTTATCTTATTTAAAAATAAATTTTTTCCTTTTTCAAAAGACAATCCTTTTAACTCTTCAGGAATATATCGACAATCAAAAGAAATAATTGCTTCATCTGGAATTTTGTTAAAAGTAGTATTGGTTGTTTCAATTTTTGCTAAATTAAAAGTTGTCTGCCAAGTTTCTTTTTTTGGAGTTGGATAATTTTTTAAAATGTTATTAACAATTTTATTGGCTAAAACTAAAGCATTTTTACCCTGCCATGGATAAGCGCCATGACCAGTAATGCCTTTAGTTTTAATTTTAAGCCATATAATTCCTTTAGCTTTGTTATTTATCCCAAAATCAGTTGGTTCACCAGCAACAACAAAATCAGCTCTCACTCCTTTTTCTAATTGATAAAGCGTTCCTTTAAAGCCACCAACCTCCTCATCGGTAACCAGTTGTAATCCAATAGGTAAAGACACACCATGGCTTGTCTCGACAATTTTTTTAAACACCAAAATCTCAACTGCCGCTGCTGCTTTCATATCAATTGCTCCTCGACCATAAAGCTTGCCATTTTCCTCATATGGTTTAAATTGATTATCTTTTGCAGCAACTACATCTAAATGAGCATTTAAAATCACTTTAAATTTTTTTGGTCTTGATTTTCCCGGATAAACTAAAGCTGAAGGAACACTATTTTTTTCAAAATATTCAATGGTTAAATTTTTTATTTCTTTTAACTCTTTTAAAGCCTCATCAAGGACTTTTTTTAACTCATCTTTATTTGATGAAACAGAGGGAGTTGAGATAAGTGATTTGGATAGGGATAAAATGTTTTGAATCATAAGTTAGTTTTAATTTTAACAAATTTTCTAAATAAAAGGATTCATTTATATCTTAAGTAAAAAATTTAACACAATTTGATTCTGTGTACCGAGGTGCTATATTTATTACACCTCCGAGGTGTAAAAGTGTAAAAGTTAATTCTTTTAAAAGTAATAAAAAGGTAAAAGTTCAATTTTTTTTGCCTTTATGTTAATTGTTTTTTTATCTTTTCCTAAATAACAAACACAGCCTTTAAAAAGTTTGTATTTTTCTAAAAAAAGCAAAAGATTTTTTGTATCTTCAAGGCCAATTACTTTTTTATATTTTATTTCATAAGGAACAATGTTTTCATTTTTTACCACGACAAAATCAACCTCATTTTTATATTGATCTTGCCAAAAATAATTAGTGTTTAAGATCGAGGCAAAGTAATTTTCAAAAAGAAGCTCTGGTCTTTGAAAGTCGATCAGCGAATAAGAAAATGATGTTGATGACAAATAATATTTTTTTAATCTTTTTTCAACACTAACAATGTTTTTGGAAAAATTATAAAATTTTTTGATTAAAAAGGCTTGGGTTAAATAATCAAAATACAAAGATAGGGTTTTGTTGCTGATTTTTAAGTCCTTGGACAAATTGATTAAATTAATTAAAGCACCGGGATATTGAGCTAAAAGTTTAACAATCGAGTAAGCAATTTCAGGATAATCAAAAGAAAAAACTTTGGTCATATCCTCGAAAATGATTTTTTTAACAATTGAGACAAAATACTCTTTTTTTTCCAAATCATCCTTAAAGTTTATTGACTCAATAAACTGGGATGTTAAAAAAGTTTTTATTTCTTTTTCTAACTCCTTTTCAAAAACCAAGGGTTTTTTTAACATTTCCTCTTTTTCTTTAAAATAAAGATATTCGTTGAAAGTTAAAGGATTTAAATTAAAGGAGAGTGTTCTTCCAGCAAGACTTTCTTGAGTTTTCTTTTTAATAAAAAGAGAGGTTGAGCCGGAGATAAAAAATTTGATATTGGGATAAAGATCATAATAAACTTTTATTTGATTTTGAAAATTAGGTAACTTTTGCACTTCATCTAAAAAAACATAGATTTTTTCATTTTTAAAATCAATTTGGGCCTGAGTTGAATATAGAGAAAAAAGATCATCCAAAGATAATGTTTCTTCATCAAAAGTAAAGTAAAGGATTTTAAAGCAATTAATATGTTTTTCTTCCAAAAGATAATTTATTAACTGAAAAAGCAAAGTGCTTTTACCCACGCGGCGAAGACCAGTAAGCTCAACAATAAATCGATTATTAATATTTTTTAAAAGAGAGGAGAACAAAAACCTTTTCTTTTTATAAGGATAAAAATATCCCTTTTCCCAATGGCGATTATATTTTAATAAATTTATTTCCATCATGTTTCCAATAAATTAATAATTTATTAGAAGTATACTTCCAATATTTTATATTGTCAAGAGGATAATTTATCCTTTGCCTTAACAACAAAAACAGAAAACAATTTTAATCCCGAGACGCCATATTTATTGCGCCTTTGGGGTGTGTGGAGTGGAGTGTTTATTTAAAAATTTTTTAAAAACTCTTCCAAAATTAGATAATATTTTTCTAAACTTTCAATCTCTACATATTCATTATCAGAACCAATACCAAAGCCTTTTGGTCCAAACTCAATACCCTCAATACCAATAAGATTATAATGTCTAATATCTGATGAACCGTTTGCCCCTCTTAAAACAGCTGTATTATTTGTGATTTTTTTTATTATTTTTTTAATTTTTTTTATATAAGCATTATTTTTTTTAGTATAAAAAGAAGATTCAAAAATTTTAATTTCCAGATTTGAATAATTATTTAAACAGCTTTTAATTTTTTTTAAAATTTGTTTTTTTTCTTCGGGAATATATCTGATATCAAAACCTAAAATACACTTATCTGGAATTTTGTTATAGGTAATATTTTCTGTTTTTATAGTTGCCAAATTAATAGTGGTTTTCCATTTGTCGTTTTTAGGATTTGAAAATTTTTTTATTAGTTTATTTATTACTTTATTAGTTAATTCAATTGCATTTTTTCCTCGCCAAGGATAAGCGCTGTGAGCAGTTACACCATTAATTATAATGTCAGCCCAGATAATACCTTTTGCTTTGTGAACAATATCAAAATTAGTTGGCTCAGATGAAATAACAAACTCAGAAAGCAAATTGTTTTCAATTTGGTATTTAGTACCATTAAATCCACCAATTTCTTCATCAGTAACTACTTGTAGAGCAATAGGGTATTTTAATTTATTAGCGTAGTTTTTAAAAATATAAACTAAAACTGAAAGCCCTCCTTTCATATCTAAGCTTCCGGCGCCAAACAACCTTTCCTCTTTAATTAAAGGAAAAAATTGACTTTCTTTTGCTGGGATTATATCAAGATGACCATTTAGAATTAATTTAAATTTTTTATTTTTAGGTAAGAAATTATAAAAAAGTAATGATTCATAATTATTTTTCTTAAACTCAAGAAATTTATAATCTTTTAATATTTTTTTAATTTCTAATAAAGCAATTTTTAAGGCTTTAAAATTATAACTATTTGTATTGAGTTTTATTAAATTTTTTGTTAAATTAATAATTTCTTTTTTTGTTTTTATCATTTATTTAAATTATAAAAAAATTTTATTGAAAAAGTTGCATTTCTTGGGACGAAACATAATTTAATGAACCTGGGTTAACAATTATATTAGGATCTGTACATATTATTTGACCCCACACCGCTTGTTTATTTCCATGCAATCTGCCTTTTTTTGCTTCATTAGAATCTGCTGGTAAAGCATCGTATAACCCGCCAATAAATTTATATCTGCCACTTTTTGGATCAAAACCAAAAAACAATCTATGTATTATTTCAAATTCACCATTTTCAGGATCATTAACATGATAAGCAGGTATTTCTGGTTGAATTATATATGGTCCTCTCATTTTCATGTTTCTTTTAAGTTCTCCCATAAAGTCTTTTTGTTTCTCAAAATCAATAGGTCTTAAATGACCATAGCATCCATAATGCAACCATAATGGTTTAAATCTAAAATTGGGACTATTTCTAATGAATTCTTCTACAGCCTCTAAATTATAATGGCCAACAATTGGGAATCCCATATAAGCAAAATATTCTTTTGTATCGTTTATTATTTGAGGATAAAAACCTCCAGTCATTTCTAAAGACGAACCAATAAATGGTATTCCATTTTCATCAACACCTATAGACAACGAACCGTTTTGAAGCCCAATAATTATAAAATTTACAACTCTTGGATCATCAATATTTGGTGTAATTGACAATTTTCTTAACTGCCCTCTTATTTTATCATCTTCCAATAATGGAATATTGTAAGGTGTATTTTTTCCTGGATGTATTAACCAAGTTTTCGGATAAGAAGTTCTCATATAAAGAGCAACGTTTCTTCCAAGCATCTTTTTTACACCATCTGGACTTAAAAAACCACCAAAACCAGATAATAATTTAACCCACTGTCTTCTTTGCTCAGAATCCATATTTAATAAATCATTAGGAAATACTCCAAACTCTGATGTTGCCATTGCCTCATATTTTGCATCTGTTGCCGTACCTAAAAATATTCCTTTACCAAAATATTCTTTTAAAGTTTCTAAACAACTGTCAAAATTTACACCAAAGAATGATAAAGGAGAGTATGGTTTATTAGGGTCTTCACCATTATCGGGAGAGCCGAACCCTCTCATTAAATTATACATTGCTAGTGAATTTTCTATTTCAAATATTCTTGGCGCTAGTAATTTATATAATTCTTCTGGACTAAATCTTTGTGTTTGTTCTAAAAGACTTAAAGGCAATCCTGCCATATCAACTTGTACCATTAAATTAATAAAGTTGCCATCAAATCTTACCAAAGGATAACTACCTTCTGGTTGTCGGATTCCTAAAACATTGCTAAAAGCACAATTATAGTCGTTTAAAATTTGAGCAATAGCTTCAATTATCTGAGGTGGATATTCTACATGACCTAAAAATCTATTAAATTCTGCTTTCTCATATTCTCCTGTTACTGGATTTTTAGCTAATGATGGAATATTTCTTACTGTTTCAATTGGACCTTGAAAAACCTTTTCTTGTTTTAATAACGTCTCGTTTTGATATGGTTTAAAGCTTTCCATATTTTTACAATAAAAAAATAATTAAATTTATAATTAAATTTTTTTATTCAAAAACTTCTAACCCATCAAAAAATCCCGCCTTTTTTGGCGGGAGTAAATTTTAAATGGGTTTTATCAATCACCTCATCCTCCCGCCTTAAGCGGTAATAAGGATAAAGAGGACGATAATGATTGATAAAACCTTAGTTTTCATATTGTGAAAATATATTATAACACAATTTTTTATTTTTGCAATAATTAAATTAAAAAAAATCAAAAATCAAAAGTCAAAAGTCAAAATGAAAATTAAAAATTCAAAATTTAAAAAACTTTTGACTTTTACCTTTTACTTTTGACTTTTGAATTTTAACTTTTAAATTATTAATTTATTGAATTATTTATTATTGATTAAAAATTTATTATTTTTTTATTATTTTTTTACACGTTCTACGTTCCACGTTACACTTTTAAATATTAGATGTTCTTTGTGGAGATGTCCGGAATTGAACCGGAGTCTGAGAAAACACTTTTATAAATCTTTAGTCAGAGATAGTTTGTTTTTTACTCTTGTTTTGCTAAGCTAACAAACAAACTTTAGCAAAACAGTTGGTTGAGATTTATCGATCTTAAAGCCAACCAAAAACTCTTTAAGATCTTATTCCGATTGGTTTATCCCTTTTTAGATTAAATCGGACAAAATCTAAAAAGAGAGCTTTTATGCCCAATTAGTTAACATATGCATAAGCATAGTTAGCATTTCGAGCATAAAAAGTAGCTTCTGCTTCTTTAGCAGTTATTTTTTCCGTTTAACGCCCAGGTGCGCTCTGACGATTTATAAAAGTGCGATTTCCCATCGATTCCTGTCATCCCCATTAGAAACTCTTAATGAGTGAAACGAATTTAGAGTTTCTTATGTCCTCCAAAAATCGCTCTTCAGCGCGTCGAGCGAATAGCGATGATTTAAGCGCTGAAGTAAGATTTGGAGGACAAATTATTTATTAACCTTATCTTTTAAGGTACTCCTTTATTTCTTTATTTTCTTCTCTTTTTATATCTTTTTCTTTTTCTAATTTTCTTTTTTCAATATCTTTTCTTCCTCGAACCAAAGCAATCTCAAGCTTTAAAATACTACCTTTATTATAGCAAGATTTAGGCGCTATTGTCAATCCACCGACCTTCATTTTTGTTGCTAATTTTAAAATCTCTTTTTTTTTAAGAAGTAGTTTTCTTGAACGAGTAGGATTATAATTTTTATCATTATCAAATTTATATTTAGGAATATTAGCGTTAATTAAATAAACCCCATCATCAAGAAGTTTTACATATGAATCTTCAAGTTTTAAACCACCATTTTTAATTGACTTCACCTCAGATCCAGTTAAAACTATTCCTGCTTCAAAACTCTCAATTTCCTCATAATCCCGATAAAATTTTTTGTTTATGATTTTCATATATGTTATTATAGTTTATAGATAGGTTTTTATAAATTATTTTTTCCCTATGACAAATTTAAAAGACTTATTTAAAATAACTATTTTTGTCTTAGTAGTTTTTTGGTTAATAAAAGTTTTTGATATTTCTTATCCAATAAATATTACCACTTCATCAAGATCATCAGAGTTAGCAGTTGTTGGTCAAGGAAAAATCGATGTTTCACCAGATGTTTTTTATGTTTCTGCTGGAGTTATTGTTGATAATAAAAAAACAGTGAAAGAAGTCCAAAATGAGATAAATACTATTAATAATAAAATCATTGATCTTTTAAAACATTATGGTTTAGGAAAAGAAAATTTAAAAACAACTAATTACTCAATCTATCCAAAACAAACTTATGATAAAGATGGTAATAGTCAGATTACTGGTTATTCTGGAAGTGTCAATATAAGAATAAAAGTTAAGGATATTTCTTTATTATCAAAGATAATTGATGAAATAACTACCGCTGGTGCAAATGAGATTTATGGTATAAGTTATGAAATTGATAATCCAGATAAATTTCAAGAAGAAGCAAGAAAGATCGCTATTGAAAATGCTAAACAACAAGCAAAAAAAATCGCTCAAGATCTAGGAATAAAACTGGGAAAAATAACTAATATTATTGAAGGAAATAGTGGCGATAATAATCGAGTTTATTTACCAATGGTTGGTGGCGGAGATTTACAAAAATCAGTTTCAATTGAGCCAGGAACCCAAACAATTACCTCAACCGTAACTTTGTATTTTGAAAAAAAATAATTTAGTCAACTTTTTCCAGTTGCAAAAGAACAATTGAATTTGGAGTCATTAATATTGATTTTTCTCCTTTTAAACTAATTTGATTGTTAATGGGAATAAGATTTAACTGAGTTTCTTGTTTACCATCAAGATATTTTTTTGTTAGTTTATATTTTTGACCATCTAAATTTTTAAAAGTTACTGGCACCATCTCAATGTTTTTTTCAGCAATATCATAATTAGTTAAAATTAGACTAATTTTTTTATCATTAATTGAGGCAATTGCTGAGACATAAGTTCCTTCACCATCAACAATCAATCGATTACCATCTAAACTATTTAACATCTGAAGCGCATACCAACGCGGTTTTTTACCACCTTGATAATCAATTATTCCCCAAGAGGCGCCATTTGGGCCATCTTTTATCTCAAATAAAAATGCTGCTTCAATATTGATATTTATAAAATTTCTAATTGAAGCGATAGTATGAGCTGCGCCAACAGTAGTATCAGCAATTGGATTTTTTTCACTATCATAACCCCATTCAGAGATAATTTTAGGGATATTGTTATATCTATAATATTTTGATTCCTCAGAAAGCCATTTATTTAAATTAATTACATCATCAACATAATCATTAGTTTTTTTTGAATAATGATGCCAACTTAAAAAATCAACTCTTAAATTATTGGTAATTGCAAAATCTAAAAATCTTTGAATCCAGTTTTTATACAAAGCAGTTGTTGCTGGACCGCCAATTTTAAATGGATAGACATTTTTAACATTTTCTGCTCCTTTTACTGAATAAAAATAAAGTTCAAGATAGTTTTTTTCTCCTGAATAATGCCATTTGCCAAAAGTCTCTAAATCCGGTTCATTCCAGACTTCATAATAAATATCAGTTCTCCAATAAGGATAATTGACTCCACAAGGCAAAACAGTATCCTTACCACTATATCTTTCAATTGTTTTTTGAACTAGAAAACTCCATTGTAACCAGTTTTTTGGTTTACCAACTAATGAGCCATCTTGAGAAAGGGAGGGAGGCATATAACCAAGAGAAAAAAATGGCTTAGCTCCAACTTGATATATCCGACAAACCACCTGATCTAATTTGTCAAAATTTAAATACATATTGTTATTTTCAATCTTAACCACATCATAAAAATCATAGATATGATCAACTCGGATATATTTTGGATAAAGTTCAGCTACTTGAGAAATCGCATTTTCAAAAAACTTTGGATCAGGATCCTCACCTCCTTGAGCTAAGGCCTTCCAACGATCTGGAAACGGGCCAGAAACTTTTTTTGTATCAACAACAATATTGGCTTTTATTGATGAAGCTTTTGAAAACAATTGAAAAGAAAAAAATAAAATCGGTAGAATTAATAAACCTAAAAAAATTTTCAAAAAAAAATTTATTTCTTTCATTTTTATAATTACTTATCTTCTTTTAATGGTAATTCTTCTTCCATCATCATAGTTTTTGCTTCTTCTTTTTTTGCGGCTCTTTTTATCTCAACTTTATCTGACTCTGCTTTTAATTTTTCTGTAATTTCTTTTTCTTTGTCAAACAAGGCTTTAACAGTTTTTGCTGCTTCAAGTTTAGCTTTTAAATAAGTTACTAACTGTTCACCGTTTAAATTATTAATCATAAAAATTGGTAAAATATAACCAACCTCATCTAATCCTTGTTGTTTAACTGATTCATCAGGAGAATATAATTTATTTAAAGTGTTTGTTATGACAACAATATCTTGTTCAACCCATTGGTCTCGAGTTTTTATATTTTCATTTGTTGGTATTTCACCTTTTTCATATTGTTCTTGCCACATTTTTTTCACTTGTTCATACTCATCAATAGGAACTGTTGGCGGAATAGTTATCATTTGTTCAATATTTTTTTCTGGTTCAGTAACAATTGGTGTTTGAGCCTCAACCACTTGTTTAACTTCTTCTGGCTTAACACTTAATTGATTGGCAATTTCTTCAATCGCTTTATTATCTGATTTAATAATTGTGTGGTATTCTTTTACAATCTCAGCAATTTTTTGTTTTTCAAGATTAGTTTGTTTACTGATGTTTTCTAAAATTTCCTTAGCTGGTTTGTCAATCTGTTGATTTAAAAGCGTTAAAACCTGTT
Organism: Patescibacteria group bacterium; assembly: GCA_026004455.1. GTDB lineage: Bacteria > Patescibacteriota > Microgenomatia > UBA1406 > GWC2-37-13 > GWC2-37-13. Next base: position 323,266 of record BPJE01000001.1, read on the forward strand.
TGATATTTGATTGATCAGTATTAATCTTAGAAGCTAAATCAACAATAATTTTTGGATTTGTATTTATATAACTTGCTGTTGTTGATGATATTTGTTGAACTTTTGTTGTTGGTAACTTTACTTTAAAAGACACTGCCTGAGTGACAGTTGAAGTTTTTGGTAAAGAATTAACAATTGCCATTTTCTGACTAATCTGTTGTATAGGTGGTGAAAAAATTGAAGTTACTATTTTTCCTGCTAGCTGATCTTTTTGAGAAGCTCTGTTTGATAACTCAACACGAATATTAATATATTTTTGTCTATCAGATATAGTTGTTGCCTGAGTTGGATTTTTAAGATAATTTATTGTTTCTCTCGCTTGTTTATTAGTTTCAAAATTGGCAATGTCAGTTAAATTTGAAACTTTCATGTTTAAAGAACTAACAATTTCCTCAGTTTTTGCTTTTTTAATCTCTTCAATTGTTTCAATCTTTTTTATTTGTTCTGTTTTTATCTCTTTGGTAGTTGAATTGGTAGTTGCAAAAGAGGTTAATTTTGTTGGAGACAAAGACGGAGGCGGTGGTTGATTATGAAAATTTCCTAAACTTGACATTAATAAATTTTTAACCGCATTAATACCATCACAACAATAATCCCTAAAAGTTCTCAGCAACCACCAGGGAAAAAATATTACTGCCCAAAGCATAATAAGGGAGATAATATATTCTGCATAAGGATCAATGTAATTAATGTTATTTAATATTGAAAGTTTTTGCGCTGGCCCACCCCATAAAATATTAGTTGCTGTTGGATAAACATAGCCAATAGCCGTTTCGCTTCTTGAAAAATCAAAAACAAAAGGTATTCCATTTTTCCAAATTGTCGCTAATCCACCTAAAAACAACGCCATTAAAGGACCATAAAAAACCCATTGAAAAAAAACACCTACCCAGATCCAACCAACATTTTTTGAAAAACCGAACGAAAAAAGAGTTGCTAAAAAAGGTGAAACAAAAAGCAAAAACCATAAGATAATTTTTCTTAAAATAATCATTCCTCCTAATAAGTAATAAGTTATTTCAGTAAGCTTTAAAACAAAAAGTTGATTTTTGACTGCTTCTTGCACAGCAATATTTAAATCTTTAAAACCATAAAAATTATAATTATCTTCTTGACTAACTTTATTAAAATAAGTATTAAAAAGATCTCGACCACCTAAAGTCTCAATAAAAAACTTCATTAAAATATCAGATAACTGAATAATAGACAAAACAATAGTCGCAGAAAAAGTAATATACAAAAGTGATAATAAAATTCTTATTAATGATGGCCAAATTTTAATTCCGGTATCAAAATTAGTTTTTTGACTAATAATTATGCCCATACCCAATAAAGCAGCAACAAGAATAGTAAAAAAATAGGCAACATTTCTAGCCGAAGACCAAATTTTTAATAATGTTGGATGGTTGTCTATAGAAGGATGAGTTATTACCCAATAAATAAACTGTCTGGCTCTTTCTTTTGCTCTTCCCTCTATTGTCACCTCTTCATCATAGGTCCAAAAATGATACTTAATAGGATCTGATTTAAAAACCTCATAGTCTGTCGTACACAATTCACCAGTGTTTTTTTCAATATATATTTGTTCTATTTCAGGAGGACATTTATATGCTCTTGGATAATCATTTATTGATTGATTTTGTGATTTTTGAATATCTTCATTAGCAAAAACAATTTTATTTAAAGATAAAATAAAAACAAAAAAAATAATTATTAGTATTAAAATTTTTTTCATAAATATTTTTTATTTTATTATAAAAATAAATTAATACTTGCTATTGCTAAAAAAATAAATCCAATTATTATGCTTTTATAAAAATCTTTTAAAATACCAGATCTTGGTAACACACTTGGTGGTGCAGCACTTAGTGGTGGAGTACTTGATGGTAAAACATTCGTTGGTGGGGTATTTGGTGGAGTATCTTCAGGATTATACAAAACACAGATATCAGTTGATCCAGGTGCTTGGGCTATTAATTTAAAAATCACATAAGCAAAAACACCAGAACCTGAGTATGGAGAATTTTCTGATCCGCTAATAATTATTTTTCCAGCTCCAGAAGGACTAGATGAAACAGTAGAAAAAGTGTTACCTGGAGAAACAGAAACATACTCTAAGTATTGAGTATCATAACTCATTCCTACTTGCGTTGATGTATAAGACTTTCCCTCAGTATTAATGTTTATTGTAAACTTTATTTCTTGACCTTTTTGAAATTCGCCCTCTGGTGGAAGCAAATCAAAAGTTATCGCGAAAACATTGGAAAAATTAATAAAAAAAAACCCAAAAAAAATTAATAAAAAAATTTGTGCTCTTTTAAACATAAAATTATCATAATAAATAATATTTTTTTAATCAACAATTATTTTATTTCCACATTATAAAGAGGGCCGCGAAGTTGAATATTGGCAGGTGCCCGAGCATTAAACCAGTCTTTAAATTCTTTTCCGTCAAAACTAACACTTCCAGCATCACCTGATAGATTAATAGTGGTAGTTTTTCCATAATTGAAATCTGCAGAAACAGAGATATTATTTATCCGATTAAATGGACTTATACCTCTTTTTCTTAATTCTTGCTTAACTCTTTCTTCATTCCAAACATCACCACCAGCATCAACTTGATAAAGATAGCGAGAGGTTGAAGAGTCGGCTTTTGCCAAAAGAAGAGCATTGACAATATCAGCTACTTCTTCTGATTTCAACCAAGCAGTATTATTGTATTGACTTCTTGATCCCCAATTACAATAAAAAATTGGTGAATCTTTATCATATGATTTTGAAAACAAATCAGAAAAATTATTTATATCACCATCGGTGTCGCGATTATTTTTTGTCCAAGAAGTTCCACTCCAACCAATATCAGCTGAAGAAAAAATATAACCACCATGAGTTGAAGAAAACCAAGCCTTAATGATTTGACCATCTTTTTTCATCACCCTTCCTGCAGTTTCATTAACTGCTTGCTCCCATGATCCACCTTTTGGGTCTGGTTTAAAAACTTGACAATATTCTGTTGCACAAATTGATCTTTGACCATTGTTTGTATAAGCCAAGGCATATGAGCGAGCAGCAATTGCTTGAGCTTTTAAAGCGCTAAAACCATCTGTTCCCCAATTATTTGGCACTTCATAAATTCTTTTTACATAATCCTCAAGAGAATATTCCCCATAACCATCAACTTTAATTTTTATATTGGCATCAACAGTTTCAATATTATCAAAATTATAATAAACTCTAAGTATCTCTTCTTCGTTTTGACCTGATTTAGCCCTGCCATATGCACCCCATTGATTTAAACCAACTCGATTTGGAACACCAAATGTAAAAAATCCAAATCTTGGAGAGAATCCAGGATCACGAAAACTGCCATTTCTGGGATCATAATCTGGTTTACAACTATAAGAAATATTAGCTGAACGAGGAACATAAATACTAGCAAATTTTTTGGCAATTAATTCTTGCTGTTTAGCTGATAACTGAGCAATTTTTAATCGAGTTTGGGTAATTTGTTGATTTAGTATGGTTGCTTGTTTATTAACTTCATTTTTAAGATACGCTAGCTGATTTTTTTCTATTTCTAATTTTTTTTTAGTTTCTTCCAAATTTTTTATATAAAGAACAATTTTTATAATCATATCTTTATCTTGATTGACAATTTTTTGTTGATAAAAAAATCCATTTAATGAAGAAGATAGGTTTTTACTAAAAAAAATATTTAAAAAAAACTGATTATTTTTATTGGCATTTTTATAAAAAGAAGCTGTCCTTTGATTTAAGAGATTTTTTTGATAAGCAAGAACTTCCTCACCTTTTTTTACTTCTTCTTCTTTTTTATTGATTTCCACCCCTAATTCAGTTATTCGAATCTTAATGTTGTTTAATCTTTGATTTAATTCCTGATAATTTTTTTCTTTACTAATAAGGTCTTTTTTTAAGTTTTCAATTTGTATTACTACTTCTTCTAATTCATCTGCTTCGACAAAACAAAATAATAAAAATTTTAAAAAAACAAATACTAAAAGAAAAATAATTATTTTTTTTATCATAAAAATGATTATAATTATTTAAAAATATAAAAAAACATGTTTATCTTTTAATTTTTGCTATATTTTATTTTATGATATGATAAAAAAATTAACAATTTTTATTTTAATAATCTTTGTTTTTTTTATAAAAACAAACTTTGCTCAAACACCTGTCGAGCAACAAAAAAACAATTCCCCTAGATATGCGGTTTGTGATCTTTGTGGGTTTTGTCCACCAAGTCCACCACCACAAAATTGGCTTAAATGTAAACAATGTTTGTACCCTGACTTAAACGACGATCCAACCTTAATGGAAAGTTTAAAAATCGATACAAAAACTAATTTACCTCCATCACCAAAGCCTGGTAGACAATATACTTTTTTCGGTTGTTTAGGAAATAGTAATAGCTTTACTGAAGAAGGTGCGGCTGGAGGATTGATTCAAAGTATTTTAAATATTATTTTTTCCATTACTGGAGGAATTGCTTTTATTTACTTTTTATATGGAAGCTTTATTATTGTCACCTCTCAATCTGATCCAGAAAAGCTAAATTATGGAAAACGCGTTATTACAGGGTCTATTATTGGTTTAATATTTACTTTAGGAAGTATTTTTATTGTTAATTTCATTGCTTCAGGAGTGTTAAAATTGCCAGGTTTTGGTGGTCAATAAAATTTATTTTTTTCCATATTTTTTTAAAAAAACACCAAATAGAGCACTGCTTAAAATTGAGGGAATAAAAAATGTCGGTAAACCTGTTGCTGGAATTGATTTAGCGTTTATTGAATAACTATTATTTTGATAGTTATTTGTTTTTGTTTCATTTTTACTTATAACGTTATTTGTTTTTATTTCATTTTCACTTATAACCACCTTTGATATTGATGTTGGTGTTGGAGAAATGTTTGTTTTTTTAGCAAAACTTGGAGTAAACTTTCCCAAATTTAGCCTTCCACTAACAACAGCAAAAAAAATAATAATAACAACTAATCCTAATATAAAAGAAATAATTTTATTAAAATTATCCATATAGTATATATTATATCATTTATTATTATTTATTGCAAGTTTTTAAAAATAGTTGTATATTAAACTTAATTATGAAAAACCCACAAATACTTTTTTCCTGGCGGGCACCTCTTAGACCTTATAAAAAAAGATCAAAGCTTATTATAAGATTTTTTTTAAGTGTGGCGTTTTTGTTGTCAGCAATTGTTTTTTTCTTTGGAGATAAAATCTTAATTATTCCTATTTGGGCAACTCTTTTTCTTTTTTATGTATTAACCATTACTCCTCCTCCTGAAGTAGAAAATAAAATTACTACTTTTGGAATTGATGCGGCTGGAGTAGTAGTTCGTTGGGAAAATTTATCTCATTTTTATTTTGAAAAAAAATTTAGTTTTTATACTTTAACTGTTGTTAGTCATGGACCATACTATTATCACCTTTATTTAGTAGTCCCAAATGAGGCGATTAAAAATAAGTTAATTGAAATTTTAAGCCAATATCTTTTTTATCAAGAAAAACCACAAAAAACCCTTGTTGATAAATTTATTTCTTTTTTATCAGACCTTATTCCTGATGAGATCGAAGAACAAACTCAAGATGTTTTACGAAAATTAAAGCGGGCATCTCTTTAACTCCAAAAATTCGTCCCCAGTTAATCACCCCTTCATCAGTTGATACTAAAAAACCTTCTTTTTGTTTTGCTAAAACAATAATCTCAAAATCAGCAACACTATCTAAAAATCCCTCTCTTGTTGCTTTTCTATATCTTTCTCTAAATCTTCTTATAAACTCTCCAATTTTGATTTGAAAATCTTTTTCGCTTAATTTTTTCTCATTCATAAATCTTTTTGCTGACTCTTTAATTTCTTCTTCGGCAATATTTAAACCACGATAACTTCTCGCTCTTATATCTTCGATTATTTTTTTAAAAATTTCACTAGAGAACTGAGTTTTGTTTAAATCTGGTGATTCAATAGTAATTAAAGACAAAAACTCTTTAGCTTTTTCTAAATCTTCACCCTCAAAAAAACCTAAAAACTCTTTAACAACTCCTGGCGTCATAAAAAACTCACCCTTTTTATTCTGTTTTATTTGTTTAATTAAAGATGAAAAGTTTTTAATTACTTCTTTTGTTGTTTTACCTAAACTCAAACCTGCCTCCATGTTAAAAAATATATTCGTGTCCAAAACAAAACTTTCCATATTAATCTTGAACTCTCACTGGCATAATAATGTGTAAAAAATCATTATTATCAACCATTTTAAAAACTGTTGGCGAATCAGGTCGTAATAACTCAATTTTAATTTTTTTTGAATTGGTTTTACTTAAAAAATCAATTAAAAACTTTGAGTTAAAAGCGATTTTAATTGGCTCGCCTTTTATTTCTGCTTCTTGAAAACTAATATTCTCTTCTTTAATATTGGTTTTTGGACTAAATTTTATTCCGTTTTTCTCAATTTCTAATAAAACAATATTAGAAAACTCTCGAGCAAAAACAGAAACTAATTTTACGTTTCTTAAAAACTCATCTTTATCTAAAACAACTTGAGTTGTACTTTCTTTAGGAATCACCCTTTGATAAGGAGGATATTCTCCTTCAATAAGTCTAGTTGAAAATTCATCTTCGTTAACATAAAAAGTTAAAACTTTTTCTTCTTCCTCAAAAGAAAACTCAATCTCATCAACTTCGACAATTCTTAACACCTCACTTAAAAACGAACTAGGAATAATAACTGATGATATTGGTAATCTTGTTTTTAAATTGTATAAAGACAATCTAAAACCATCAGTAGCAACAATTTGAGTTATTTCATCAATACCAACAAAATTTACCCCTGTTAAAACTGGTCTTGTCTCATCAACTGAGGCAGCAAAAGAAATTATAGGAAAAATCTCTTTTAATATTTTTATATTTATTTTTTGTTTTTCGCTTGTTATTTTTTTTAAAAGTGGAAAATCTTTTGCTGCTATAATTGGAAATATTCCTCTATTTTTTTGTTGACTAATAACAAGATTTTTTTCTTTAAACATAAAATCAACCTCCCCAGGGAGAAGAAGAGATAAAAATTCAGAGATTTTTTTCGGTTCAACTACTATTTCAAAATCATTATCACCCTCTGTTTTTAAATAAGTTTTATAATATGAATTTAAATTAGTTGAATGAATAAAAAGTTTGTTTTTTTCTTTTTTTAAAAAAATTCCTTGAAGAGCAGTTGATGAAGAAATTCTATTTGATATAAATTTTGTTGCTAAATTAATTTTCCCCAACAATAAATCTCTATTAATTTTCATTTTCTCGAATAATTAAATTTATAATTAGTAATAATAGATTGTGTGTATAAGTGTATAAAAAATAAACCTTGTTTTCAAGACAAAACAAAAATTAAAAAATCTTTTGTGGATTAGATGTTAATTTTATGTTGATTGATCAATAGCTTGGATTATTTCATCAATCTCTTTTTTAAAATCAGGATTTTTTAGAATCATTTTTGAGATTTTTTCTTCAGCATGTAAAACCGTTGTATGATCTTTTCTTTTTAATTCAAACGCCACTTCAACTAATTTTAAATTAAGTTTTTTTCTTAATAAATACATTGCTATCTGTCTTGGAAGAGCGAGACTTTCTTTTCTTATAGGGCTTTTTAAATGGGATATTTTTACATTATAATAATTGGCTACAGTTTTTATAATATCAGTCGGGGTAATTTTTTTAACTTTTTGACTGTTATTTTTATTTAAAAAATAATCCTCGACAACCTCTAGATCAATAACTTCTTTTTTTCCAAGAATTTTTGCGTAAATTGATAGAAGGGTTCCCTCTAAAGCTCGTGAGTCAGTAATTTTTTCAGCGATAATTTTTGCCGCCTCAATATCAAGGTTAATGTTTTTTTCCCGGGCTTTGATTAATAAAATTGCTGATCTTAGTTCAAAATCAGGTGGTTGAATGTCAACAATTAATCCTCCAGAAAAACGAGATCGAAGTCTGTCTTCAAGGTTTTTTATTTCTTCCGGTGGTCTATCAGAGGTTAAGATTATTTGACCTCCAGAGGAAATAATTGAGTTAAAAGTGTGAAAAAACTCCTCTTGAACATGAATTTTTCCAGCAATAAACTGAATATCATCAATAATTAAAAGATTAAGCGAACGGTATTTTTTTCTGAATTTTTGAGTGGTTTTTTCTCTGATTGATTCAATTAGTTCATTAGTAAAATTATCTCCCGGGCAAAAATATATTTTTTTATTTTTGTCTTTTTCTAAAATTGCTCGTGCTACTGCTTGGGCTAAATGAGTTTTTCCCACACCAACACCACCATAAAGAAATAATGGATTATAAGCTAAGCCTGGATTTTTAACTACAGCTTGAGCTGCAGCATAAGCAACTTGATTAGTTGAGGAAACAGCGAAATTTTCAAAACTATATTTTTTATTTAGGCCAGCTCTTAAAAATAAGTCATCAGTGCTTGGCTCAAAGCTTAAAAGCGGGGTTGTTACTTGTCTTTTTGTTTGTTCAATAATAACAAACTCAACAGCAATCTTTTTTTTAAAGATTAATTTTATTTTTTCTTCAATTTCTTTTGTTTTTGGTTCTAAAAATTTTTTTATTCCAAAACTATTGCAACCAATAATGATTTTATCTTCTTTTAATTCTTGGGGTTTTGTTTGTTTTAAAATAGAGTAGAGAACCGAGTTTTTATCGGTATAATTTTCAATTTTTTTTAAAAACTCATCCCAAAAAGAACTTAAGAAAGACATATTTTTTTATTGTGGATAACTTGTCCACAAATAATAAACAATTTCACAAAAGTTGTCAAGAGAAAAAACACTAAAAAAAACTTTTTATTTATAGCTTGCCATTTTAATCTAAATTAGGTATATTTATTATATTGGGCCCGTAGTTCAGTTGGCTAGAACGCTTGGCTGGCAGTCAAGAGATCAGGGGTTCGAGTCCCCTCGGGTCCACTACAATATACTTCGCAATTTTTTTATTATCATATCAACCTAAACCCTCATTTTCGTAGGTTATAATCCATTGAAAAAAGAAGAGTAATTAAGTAATTAAGAAATTAATTAATTAAAAAAAAGGACAGAACCTTTTTTAAAAAAGGTTCTGTCCTTAATAATTAACTCAATTTAAAAATTACTCATTTTTGTTTATTTTTAATATTATTCTGATAATCCACAAGTGACCGTGTAGGTCGAATTGGAGGATTAACTTTTTGACTTTTGAATTTTGATTTTTGATTTATTATTATGTCTTTTCAGCAACTACCCAATGAAGAAAAACCAAGAGAAAGGCTTTTGAAATATGGTCCAGAAACGCTTTCTATCACTGAACTTTTAGCCATTATTTTTGGTCGAGGTGTTAAAGGTGAATCAGTAATTGATGTTAGTCAAAAATTAATTAGTCGTTTTTCTTCACTTGAGATTCTTTCTCAAGCATCAGTTGAAGATTTAAAAAAGTTTAAAGGATTAGGAATAGCGAAAATCTGTCAATTAAAAGCTTGTTTTGAAATTGCTAGAAGATTAAATTTTTCTGAAAAAAAATCAAAGAAAAAAAACAAAAATCAATTTGTCTCACCAAAAGATATTTTTAATCAAATAAGGGGTAAGATTATTAATTACAATAAAGAACATTTTTTAGTTGTTTGTCTTAATAATCGCAATGAAATTATTGCTGTTGAGATAATCTCGGTTGGTACTTTAAACAATAGCCTTGTTCATCCAAGAGAGACATTTGAAGTGGCAATAAAACATCACTCAGCTCAAATTATTATCTGCCACAATCACCCTTCTGGTGATGTCACTCCATCAGAAGATGACCTGATAATCACCAAAAAATTGATTCAAGCGGGAAAAATCATTGATATTGAAGTGATTGATCATCTAATAATTTCAAAAACTGATTACTTTAGTTTTGCTCAAGCAAAATTGATTTAAAGTATTGTAATGTTTTCCAACTTAACAAGATTTTTAAATTAAGTTATCATATCAATATGAAAAAAGTCAATGTTTATATGTTTCGAAAAAAATTAGCTAAATATCTTGTTCAAGTTGAAAAAACTGGTGATCTTTTGTTGGTTTACAAATATAAACAAGCCGTTAGTAAAAATTTCTCTGCCTGAAATAAGAAAAATAAAAATAGATTTTCAAAAAGTTAAGAGATTAAAATCTTATCAAGAAAGGAATGCTTTTAAAAAATCCTCTAAAATGAAATAATATTGCTCTAAGCTTTTTATATCCACCCATTCATTATCTGAATGAAGACCTTGACCAATTGGGCCAAAAGTTACTCCATCACAACCAAATCGATTAAAATGCCTGATATCTGATCCACCATGTTTAACAATTGTTTTTGATTTTTTTCTAGTGACTTTTTGAACTGATTTTTTTAATTTTAAAACAAAAGGATTTTTTTCTTCAGTGATTTGTGGTGGTTCAAATAAAATTATTTCAAGTTCTCCCTCTTTATCAATAATTTTTTTTATCTTATTTAAAAATAAATTTTTTCCTTTTTCAAAAGACAATCCTTTTAACTCTTCAGGAATATATCGACAATCAAAAGAAATAATTGCTTCATCTGGAATTTTGTTAAAAGTAGTATTGGTTGTTTCAATTTTTGCTAAATTAAAAGTTGTCTGCCAAGTTTCTTTTTTTGGAGTTGGATAATTTTTTAAAATGTTATTAACAATTTTATTGGCTAAAACTAAAGCATTTTTACCCTGCCATGGATAAGCGCCATGACCAGTAATGCCTTTAGTTTTAATTTTAAGCCATATAATTCCTTTAGCTTTGTTATTTATCCCAAAATCAGTTGGTTCACCAGCAACAACAAAATCAGCTCTCACTCCTTTTTCTAATTGATAAAGCGTTCCTTTAAAGCCACCAACCTCCTCATCGGTAACCAGTTGTAATCCAATAGGTAAAGACACACCATGGCTTGTCTCGACAATTTTTTTAAACACCAAAATCTCAACTGCCGCTGCTGCTTTCATATCAATTGCTCCTCGACCATAAAGCTTGCCATTTTCCTCATATGGTTTAAATTGATTATCTTTTGCAGCAACTACATCTAAATGAGCATTTAAAATCACTTTAAATTTTTTTGGCCTTGTTGTTCCAGGATAAACTAAGGCTGAAGAAACACCATCTTTTTCAAAATACTCAATTGTCAACCCTTTTACTCCTTTTAACTCTTCCAAACCCACCTCAAGAACTTTTTTTAACTTATCTTTATTTGATGAAACTGATGGAACTGAGATAAGCGATTTAGACAAAGATAGGATTTTGGGTAACATAAATTTAATTTTATTATAACAAATTTATTCTATTAAAGCTTGCTTTACCCTGTTTAAAACTTCTATTATTTCTTCTTCAGATCCAGGGACTTTTATTCTAACATAAGAGTCGTCTAAGGGATAAGTTTTTATGAAATCAGAACCTCTTTCGGTGACAATTTGCCAGCGTCTAAGTCTTTGAAAAAAATTATCTACTGGTCCTTGAGCCAATAATATTGGAACAGCCTCATGAGTTGGAAAAACTCGAACGCCTAATTGTGTTAGGCCATTAATCAATTGTCTTTTTAATAAAACTGTTTTTTCTCTTATTTGTTGAAGATGAGGTTTTATTATTTCTGGTTTTAATACTTCGTTTAAAACCAATTGTTGAGGGCCGCCAACCCCAAAAACAAGTTGTAAACTTTTATATAATTCTCCTAATTCTTTTGACATAATTGCGTATCCCACTCTTGCCCCAGCCATACCTAAACTTTTAGCAATACCACGCAAAACAATTAGGTTTGGGTATTGATCAACAAGATGAATTGCCGATTGATTATCATCAACTACATCACCATAAGCTTCATCAATAATAACTACATCTTTATGTTGGTTTGCTATTTCAACTAATTCTCTAATTGACTCTAAAGAAGAAAAATCACCAGTAGGATTATTGGGATTATCAATATAGATAAAACGATGACCATTCATTTGCTTTCTTTGATCAATTAATAATCTTATTTTTTCATAGTAAGGCAAATCTAATGATGGTTGAATTGGTAGGTAAGGAAAATTTAAATAACCATTTTGTTTTTTTCCATGCGCCTCAACAAATGAAGCAATATTAGCAAATTGGGGGCCGATTCCTAATACTCCTATTTCTTCTTGAGTTGTTAAATCAGGTAATTGCCAGATAATTTTTGCTAAAATTCCATAACTACCAGGTCCATCAAAAATAATTTCATGATTACCTGATGAATCTAAACCAAATCTTTCTTCTATTAATCTACTTGGTTGTTCACAAAATCGATCTGGAGGATATTTCCAAAAAGCTTCAATTAAAGTACCGGTTTCTAGTGTTTGAATTAATATATCTTTTAAAACTTGAGGCGGCGGTTCATTTGAATCTCCTAAACCACAATCTATTAATGGTAGGTGAGTTAAAATTTCCAAACCACCATTATCATCTTTATATTCACCTCTTTTTGAGGCATAATCAACTACTCGCCAAGGATCTCTTATTATTGGTGAAATTTTTTCTCCCATAAAACTAAAAAACCCCGCTTTCGCGGGGCTTAAATTAATTTTTAATTTTAATTTACATTAAAAAATCGCCCCGCAATAAAGTGGGGTAAAGAAAAAGAAAAAAATTGCATTAATTAAATTTTTCATAATCTATTGTTTTATCAACTAATTTCTAATTTTTCAATTAAGTATTTTCTAATTTTTCTTTCATCAATTTCAAAACCTAAGCCGGGTTTATTAGGAACCTCAACAAAACCTTTATTATCAACAAAAAAACTTTCTTTAACTAAGTCATCTTTATAAAAAAAATTTACCGGTGACATATCTGCAGGATACATATAATTCGGCAATGATGAAATAGCAATATTAAATGCCCGACCAATTCCTGTTTCTAACATACCACCACACCATACTCCAATATTATTTTTTTGACATAAATCATGTATTTTTTTACTTTCTAAAAGCCCACCAACTCGACCTGGTTTAATATTAATTATTTGACAAGCTTTAAGATAGATGGCTTTTCTGGCATCTTCTACTGATAAAATACTTTCATCCAAACAGATGGGTGTTTTTATCTTTTTTTGCAGTACTGAGTGATCAATAATATCATCATCAGCTAATGGTTGTTCAATCATCATTAAATTAAATTTATCAAGGGTTTTAAATATATTAATGTCTTCTAAAGTATATGCCGAATTTGCATCAACCATTAATGGTATATCTCCATATTTATTTCTTATTGCTTCAACTACTCTTACATCCCAATTAGGCTGAATTTTTATTTTTATTCTTTGAAAACCCTGGCTTAATCTTAAACTAACTTCATCTAAAGTTTCTTCTAATGTTTTTTTAATTCCAATACTTTCACCGACAGGAATTTTATTTTTTATCCCACCAAGAATTTTTTTAAGAGATTTTTTTTCTTTTAATGAAATTATCATCCAAACAGCATTTTCTAAACCAGTTTTGGCAAAATTATGGTTTTTGATTGGTTTTAAAAAAATCATTAACTCCTCAACTGTTTTAAATTCTTTATTTAAAACCAAAGGTGCAATATATTTTTTTAATACCAACATACAAATATCAGTTGTTTCAGGTTTGTAAAATGGAAATGGTAACGCAGCACTTTCTCCAAAACCAACAAAACCATCATTTGTTTCTACTTTCACAACAACTGTTGGTTTTTCATAAATTGTACCAAAACTAGTGGTAAACGAAGTTACCATCGGAATCGCAACTTTATATAAAGTGATTTTTTTAATTTTCATAAATTTATTTTACAATTACCCTTCTTGATTTAACAAGATCAATTAATGATTTATTTAATGGTCCTCCATGTTTATCAACAAATTTTAAGGCTCGGTCAGCTCCGTTAGCTTTATTTTGTAAAACCCATAGTGGATAACGTAATAATCTTTGTTCTTGTTGACTAAGACCTCTAGCGGCAATCTCTAAAATTTTACTAGCAAAATTATAAACAGATAAGCCTGCAATTTCACCTTGAAGTCCATCTTGTATTGACTTATTTCTTAATTCTCTTAACATTTCCCATGGGTATTGATTTAAGTAACTCCATGCTTCATCTAAATTTCTAATTAGTCCCGCTTGAATAGCTGAAGGTGCTATTATTACTGATTGCGCAACATCTTCACCCATATTCAAAAGTTCTTGATCTGGAAAATTAGCTCCTGGATCTCTTCCTTCAATCCACATAGATGTAGCAAATTGATTAAAAATTTCTTCAACTTTTGTTGTGTGTATATCTTCTAAAGCGCTAATAAAATCATCTAAGGGGAAATTCTCGGAATTTAAAGAAAAACGAATACGAGCGCTAGCAAATTGAGCAAACTGCATTGCAACAAAATGATCGATTTGAGGTTCTACTACTACTGGTTGTGGAGGAAAACTGTTAAATAAATCTCTTAGTCTAATCGCTTGCCAACTTTTTCCTTTTAAATAATTAATTACCGATGGGTTACTTGGAATTACTAGAATTCTATCACCTACGTTTTTGTATTCTTCGTTTGCGCCTCCTGATAAAACAAAATGAATTGCGGTATCCTTACCAAACATCCAGTTAAAATATTGGGATAAATTATGAAAGGGTTGCTCTGGAAATTGAGAAACCCTTCTATCACCAGAAACTTTTGAATATTTCATCATTCTATCCCACATTGTTAATCTAGATTCTTTGTAAGAAGAAGGTCTTCCTTCTTCAAAAGGACTATTAGCAAATAAGCCAATAAAAGCAGCTCCTGCGCCAATTATTACACTGCAAGCTCTAGCAGCCTCATAAACTTCAACCCCTGTCGATGGACTATTTTGCGCTCTTGCATCAATACCAGCAGTATGATCCCAACCTCGATACCAAAGATATGGATATATTCCTTTAGGAGCAACAAAAGCTTTATATGTTTCTAAATCCCTTTTTCCTAAGGGATGAATTGACATATTAATAACTGAAGCTCCTTCATTTTCTAAAGCCTCTTGAACCATCTGTAAATCAACCTTCATTAATTCAGCTAAAGACTCCAAAGATGATTGATATGGAATTGAGGTTTCTTGTAAATTAAATCCATTATCCAATCCTTGTTCTCCAAATTGGTTTGTTTTAACGCCAATTATAGTATTTCCGGCGAAGTCCATTATTGGATTAAAACCATTTTTTTCATGTATATTGATAAGGGATTTAAAGAAATTTGGACTTACACCATGGGGTAAACCTGTTTTAATATTAGTAATTGATTTTTCTATTTCCGCACCAAAAGTTCTTTCTCTCATATTTTTATCTATTCAACCCTGATGGGTTTTTTGAACTGTTAAAACTATTAATTACTTCTTGGGGAACTATTTCAGGACTTAATGTAACTGCTGTTTCATCAGATGTTAGTTTAACATTTTCCATTACTTCTAAAATTCCTCGGCAAGTGGCTTCGGTTATGTTTTTGATTGTTTCGGGATATTCTAAAAGCATCGGTTGGAAACGAATAACCCCAGGTAAGGCTCCCACCAAAATTCCATATTTAATTAAAAGATGCCATTGGATTAATTCCATTAGTTCTTTTGAACCAACATCAATTCCGCGGTTCATTCTTAAACCTCTTAAGTTTAAACCAAATTTTTGTGCCACCTCATCAATTATTTGAGCGTTTTCGTCAATAATTTGTTGAATTTTTGGTTGAGTGACAAACTCTGCCACTAACATAGCTCTAATTAAACCGCCATTTCCCGAGTTTGTGGTAATCATTGATAAAGGATAAGCCTTTTCTGCGATTTTTTTTGGAATCAACATCATTCCATACGGTTGACCGTTTAAAGCAGATTTAGCTGTTGTTAAAACAAGATGAGAATATGAAGCTAATTCTGGCAAATGATCAATTCTCCAATAAAAACCGGTTCTTCCTGTTCCTTGTTGAACTGTGTCAATAATAATTGGTAAAGAATAACCATTAGTTCCTTCCCTTAAAACTTCTACTAATTCTTTTACTAATTGATGATCAGCCGGAACAATACCAGCATCACCAACAATTGGTTCTAAAATTACATCTGTTGCTTCACCGTTAGCAATTTTCTCTTTAACTATTTTTAAAAATAATTCTTTATTTTCAGCTGTTGGTACAGGTAAACAACGGTCTACCCATAAAGGACCACCACGATTTTCAACCTGTTTAGCAACACCAAAGCCTGTACCTTCTTTTGCTGTTCCAAGTCCTCCACACCAAGTACCATCTATTTGAAGTACTCTTGGATTTTTACCGGGAAACACAGATTCTCCATAAGCACAAACAGCCTCAATTGCTGCACTATTTACTGCTGTACCTGAACTTTCAGAAAAAAAATAAACTTCTTCAGGATTGGGGTATAAACTCTTAAAATACTCAGCAGCAATTATTTGATGAATTCCAGGATGATATGGTAAACAAAAATTATCACCCCTACCATCAAAAGAAAGAATTGATTGTATTACAGATGAAGCAGGAAATTCAGCCCCTAAATTTAATGAAGTAGCTGATCCTAAAACATCATGAAATATTCCATCAAAATGTCCTTTTAATCCTTGATTTGACGCACCAAAAATTTCTTTAAGTCCTCCTCTTTGTCTTAATAAAGGAATACCATCAAGTTGCCAAACTAATGTTGGAGAGGTAAAAACATTTCGGGCTCTTTCTATCCATCTAGCCCCCTCTAGATTAAACCACACAGAACGTTTTGGGTTAAACCTTTTTCCTTTAGTTGAGTCATCACTTAAAATATAAGCTAATCTTATAGCTCCCGCGTATAATCTTTCACTTTGAGCTAATTGAGCTTCGATAATAGCTTGTTCTGTAGGCGTTAAATCAATTCCTAAATTATTTATTACCGATTTTAAAGACCTTCGGCCCGTTTCAAAAATAACATTTACGTGCATTTGCAATTCTTCAGGTAAACGTCTCTCTCTTGCTGTTAAATTAAATTGCCTTTCCATATTTTATTTTTTCACTACTATGACTAAAACTTATAAATTTTTAAAATTAACCTACAAAAAAACCCGCCTTTTTGGCGGGAGTTTTAAAAAAGTTTTATCAATCAAATCATCCTCCCGCCTTAAGCGGTAATAAGAATAAAGAGGACGAAAATGATTGATAAAACCTTAGTTTTCATGTTTTAAAAATATATTATAACACAATAACACAATTTTTTATTTTTGCAATAATTTATAGTTTTTTATAAAAATTTGTGGTAAAAATAGATTAAAAATTGATATTAATAGTATAAATTTATAGATTAAAAAGTTTATATAAAAAAACAATTTTTTTATCATAATTTATTGAATTCAAGCTTTCTAATTATTGATTTTTTTTGCCATATATGATATATTATGGGTTATTATGGATAATCTTTTGATACCGTCTTTAGTTGATAAATTTATTAAATACTTAGAATCTCAAGGAAAATCAAGTTTTACCATCATAGCCTATAAAAAAGACTTAGAACAGTTTGTTGGTTATTTGACTAGTAAAGAAATAAATGATATTCGTGAAGTAAAAAAGGATGATATTTCTTCTTTTATTAATAAATTAATTACTGATGGCTATACAAAAAAATCAGCCTCAAGAAAACTTAATTCTATCAGAACTTTTTTTCGCTACCTCAAAAATGAGGGAATACTTGAACAAAATCCATCTCTTGACGTTTCTCATCCAAAATATGCTCAAGCATTACCAAGAATTTTTAGCAAATTAGAGTATAGAGCGCTTCGCGATTATGCTAAAGAAGATCCAAGAACCTATGCTTTAGTTGAAACCCTTCTTCAAACTGGAATGAAAATTGGGGAGCTTGCAAATTTAAGGATTGAAGATATTAAAGAAAAAACAATTTATATCAGGCCATATGGCAAATCACCAAGTCGCGAAGTACCAATTAATAAAGCTTTAAAAAGGGCTCTTGATGAGTATTTAAAAGTTAGACCAAATGGAAAAACTAACCATCTTTTTATCACTCGTACTGGTAATCAGCTCTTAATAAGAAACATTAGACAAATAATTGATCGTTGTTTTAAAGAGGTGGGAATTGAAAATGCAACAGTTAATGATTTACGAAATACTTTTATTGCTCATCAACTCCAAAACGGCGCCTCAATTGAATATATTGCTCAACTTGTTGGTCATAAAAGACTTTCTTCAACTGAGCGATTTTTAACCTTAGTTAAAGAAGAAACAAAAAGAAAAGAAGCTTTAGGAGAGCTTTAATTTATTTTTTTATCTCAAAAACTTCAAATATTTCTTTTACATCTTGAAAATAAATTTCAATATTATCAACACGACTAATTGGTGGGCCTTGTTTTAAAAGAGAGATCATTTTATTGATTTTTTCTTCATCATCGCTTTGAATTACTACTTCCACTCCGCCGTTTTTTCCAAACACTTCAGGGCGGTCATAAACATTTCTTACCCAACCAGTAACACCAATTATTTTTGCCTGGATTTTTGTCCAAGCACGAAAACCGACTCCAATAACATTACCTTTTATGTATAAATGAGCTTGTTTGAGCATAGTATAACTATTATAACAGTTATAACAGCTATAATATTTCTGGATCAACTGTTTTTGCTTTTAAAAAATATTCTTGGGCTTTTTTTTCATCGTCTAAAGCTTGATATTCTTGAAAAAGCTGATATAAAACATCTCTTGAGTAAGGATTTTTTTCTAAAATTTGTTCAAGTTTTTTAATTTTTTGTTTTTTGGCATTTTCTTTGGCAAACACTTCTTTTTCCAATGATTTTCCATAAAAATTTTCAAAGTATTTTAATTGATCGGTAAAAAAGTTATTAGGTTTTATTTTTTCTAAAAAAATAACAACATCTTTTTTATTCAAATTAACAACTCCTAAAAAAAGAGGGGAGATATCTTGTGAAAAAACAATGTTTAAAAATAAAAAAAATGACAGTAAAATTAATATTAAATATTGATAAATGTGTTGATGATTTTTTTTACCAGAAATTTTTTTTAATTTTTCAATAATCTCTTTCGTTTTGTTCATAGTTTTATTATATACTTTTTATATGGAGTTAATTGATTATCAAATAATTTTTGATCAGATTATTACTATTTCTTTAGCGGTTTTGGCTGCTGTTTTAGCGGCCGGATTAACTTTGGTTTTAATGTATCTAGTCGTGATTTATTTTCGCTTAAAAAAAAGAGAACAAATCTCGCTTGATATGGTAACCATTGAGGTAAAAGTACCAAAAGATAATGAGATTAAAATTGATGCAGCTGAGCAAATGTTTGCCTCTTTTTCTACTTTAAAAAAATCAGGTTTTTGGTCGTTTTTGGAAGTTGACGATGTAATTGGTTTTGAGATTGTCGCTAAATCTGCGGAAATAAGATTTTATGTCACTGCGCCAAATAAAATTATTGATTTAGTTGAAAAAACTATTTATAGTTATTATCAAAATGCTGATATTAAAAAAGTTGAGGAACCAAATATTTTTAGTGAAAATGGAAAAGTGGCTTATGGGGCTTTGGTTATTAAAGAGGTTCCTTATTTTCCTTTAAAAACTTATAAAGAACTACCAATAGATTCAATCTCATCAATCACCTCAGCGATGTCAAAAATGGGTGAGGGAGAAGGAGCAATCGTTCAAATTTTAATTAGACCAGCTGACAGTAAATGGAAAAAACATGGAAAAGATTATGTAGCCACCACGAAAAAAAATGAAGCTAACCCAGAAAAAGCAACTTTTAAAACTGATCCAAAAATTTTAGAGCGTATTGATGATAAATGTTCTAGGCCAGGTTTTGAGACGGTGATTAGATTTGTTGTTTCCTCACCAACGAAAGAGATGGCCGATATTCATTTGAAAAATATAAAAAACTCTTTTGCTCAATTTACTTCAGATCAAAATAGTTTTACAGGAGCAAAAATTTTGTTTAAGGGTAGCTTTATGATTAATTTTATTTATAAATTTTTTCCTGTTATTGATATTGGTTTTTGGCCATTTGGAAAACATATATCAATTTTAACTAATGATGAGTTAGCGTCAATTTTTCATTTTCCCAATAAAACAGTTGAGACACCTCATATTCAATGGTTAAAAGCAAAAACAGCGCCTGTACCAGCTGAAGTTCCTCAACAAGGAGGGACATTTATTGGTTATGGTTATTATCGAGGAGTAAGAAGACCAGTTTATATTGGGTTCGAGGATAGACGGCGTCATACTTATATCATTGGAAAAACTGGCACTGGTAAATCAGTGTTGCTTGAAGATATGGCGGTTCAAGATATTAAAGCTGGATATGGCGTTTGTGTGATTGATCCTCATGGGGATTTAATTGATAACATTATTAAATTTATTCCACCGCAGCGAGCTGAGGATGTAATATATTTTGATCCTTCAGATACAGAGCGACCAATGGGACTTAATCTTCTTGAAGCTTATACTGAAGAACAAAAGCACTTTTTAACAACCTCAATTATTAATTTAATGTATAAGCTTTATGATCCTCAAAGAACTGGTATTATTGGTCCACGATTTGAACATGCAGTTCGAAACGCGATGTTAACAGTGATGAGTGAACCAGGAACAACTTTTGTTGAGATAGTACGAGTACTAACTGATCCAAAATATGTGCAAGAATTATTACCGAAAGTTCAAGACCCAATTGTTCGTCGTTATTGGACAGACCAGATTGCTCAGACTTCTGATTTTCATAAAAGTGAAGTTTTGGATTATATTGTCTCAAAATTTGGTCGTTTTGTTACTAATAAGACAATGAGAAATATTATTGGTCAATCAAAAAGCGCTTTTGATTTTAGAAAGGTGATGGATGAAGGAAAAATTCTTTTGATTAATCTATCAAAAGGAAAATTAGGTGAGGAAAACTCATCATTTTTAGGATTAGTGTTAATCCCAAAAATATTAATTGCGGCAATGAGTCGACAAGAAATACCTGAAGAAAAACGCCGTGATTTTTTTCTTTATGTTGATGAGTTTCAAAACTTTGCTACTCCTGATTTTGCCACGATTTTGTCTGAGGCAAGAAAATATCATCTTAATTTAACTGTTGCCAATCAGTTTATTGGTCAGATGGATGAGGAAGTAAAAAATGCGGTTTTTGGTAATGTTGGTACTTTGATTACCTTTCGTGTTGGTGTTACTGATGCCTCATATATTCAAAGAGAATATCAACCAATATTTGGCGAATCAGATTTGATTAATATTGAACGGTTTCATGTTTATATGAAAACAATTGTTGATAATGAACCAGTACCACCATTTTCTGTTGATTTAACAAAAGATTATAAAAAATACAAAGCACAAGCTAATGAAAAAGTTGCTCAAGCTATTATTCAACTATCAAGATTAAGGTATGGTCGACCAAAAGAGTTAGTTGAGGCAGAGATTGCTCAAAGAGCAAGGTTGTAAATACTATGGAACAGCATCCAATACCACGTCAGATAACTACTTTTGAGTTTAAACTAATTGGTTTTTTAACTGTTAAACAGTTTGTTTATTTGCTTGTTTTTACTGGTTTAACATTAATTGTTTATTATTTAACCCCAATTCCATTTTTAAATTATTTTTTTGCTTTTTTAGTTGCTGCTGGAGGAGTGGCTTTTGTATTTGTGCCAATTAATGATCGGTCAATGGATATTTGGTTAAAAAATTTAATAAAAAGATTAACATCGCCAACCCAGTATTTTTATAAAAAACAAAATAAACCGCCAAAAATTTTAGTTGATATTGTTTCATCATCTCAACAGATTGCTCAAAACTATCTTGATGCTCAAAAAAAGCTAAATAATTATTTAGCGAGTAAAAATCAAGGACAAACTAATAATAAAAAACAAGCAGTAATTAATATCTTAAATAGTAAAGATGAGTTTAAGATGCTTCAAAAATCATCTGCAACCATCTCTCAAAAACCATTTCAACCATCAACAATTACTTCTCAAAAACAACCGTTTATTACCGGAGTGGTGAGAAATTATAAAAAACTGCCATTAGCCGGTATATTGATTTATGTAAAAAAAGATGAAAGCTCAACCCCAATAAGAATTTTTAAAACTAATAGTCATGGTGTTTTTTTAAGCTATAATCCTTTTCCAACTGGAGAATATGTCCTTGAGATAAAAGATCCAAAACAAGTTCATTTTTTTGATAAAATGAAAATTAGAGTAGAAAATATCAATAATCAACCAATAGAAATTTTATCAAAAGAGTTGCTTTAAATCTTATGTCAATAAACAAACCAACATCACCAATTAAGGCCTCAACACAATCTTTTATTGAGATTGAAGAGATAAAAGACGATGTTATTTTAATGAAAGATTATTCGGCTTCAGTAGTGATTGAGGTTGGGGCGGTTAATTTTTGGTTGTTATCTCAAGAGGAGCAAACATCAATGATTTATTCTTATGCTAGTTTACTTAATTCTTTATCTTTTCCAGTACAAATTTTGATTTTGTCAAAAAAAATGGATATTTCTGCTTATCTTGATTATCTTGATGGAAAAATTAATAATCAAAACAATCCTTTATTAAAGACTCAACTATTAAATTACAAAGAGTTTATAAAAAATATAGTTAAAAAAAATGTTGTTTTGGAAAAAAGATTTTTCTTTGTTGTGCCTTTTTCACCACTTGAGTTAGGAATTTCTGGTGCTAATCCTGGGTCTTTGAATAAAGACTATGTTATTTCAAGAGCTAAAACTTCTCTTTATCCAAAACGAGATAATTTGATTCGTCTTTTATCAAAAATTGGGTTACAAGCCAGTGTTCTGTCAGGTCAACAATTAGTGGAGCTTTTTTATAATCTTTATAATCCAACCTCAACTGGTAGAAGACTAGCGCCAATTGAAAGTTATACTGATGTAATTATGACACAAATTTAAAAAATATGAACATTTTTAATTTATTTTCCACCAGTAATAAAAATAATACTACTCAATCAACTAATTCTAATTTGGCTCAAACTTTAGCAAAAGGTATGATATCAATTAAAGATATTATTGCACCATCATATGTTGAGGTTGATTTTAATCACATAAAAATTGATGATAAATTTTATCGGACACTATATGTTGTTGGTTATCCACGCTATGTTTCTGCTAATTGGCTTTATTCTTTGATTACTTTTGATCATCCTTTATATATCTCAATGTATATCTATCCAACTGAGTCAAAAAATGTTTTAGAGGATTTGAAGCGAAAGATTGCTGAGATGGAAGCAACGATTGAAAATGATATTAAAGCGGGAAAAGTGGTTGATCCGACAGTTCAGGTGGCTTTAGATGATGCTTTGGCGCTTCAAGCAGAGCTAGCCAAAGGAGCAGAAAGATTTTTTCAATTTGGTCTTTATATTACCATTCCTGCTGAGAGTCTTGAAGAGTTAAATCAATTAACCAAAGAAGTTGATTCAGTTTTGTCCTCGCTTTTAATTATTGCTCGTCAAGCAACTTTAGAGATGGAAGAGGGCTTTAAATCAACTTTACCTCTTTTTTATGACAAACTTTCAGTTTGGCGCAATATGGATACAACATCTTTAGCAACGACTTTTCCTTTTGCTACTGCTTCTTTAACAAGAAATGAGGGGATTTTATATGGAATTAATGAACACGATGGATCACTAATTATTTTTGATCGATTTACCCTTGAAAATTCTAACTCAGTGATTTTAGGTAAGTCAGGAGGTGGAAAAAGCTTTTTAGTCAAACTTGAGACCTTACGATTATTAATGATGGGGGTTGAAGTGATAATTATTGATCCGGAAAACGAGTATCAAAAACTAGCTCAGTCAATGGGAGGTGAGTTTATTGTTTTTTCAACCTCATCTCAGTATAAGATTAATCCTTTTGATCTAGAAAAAACCAATGCCGGTCCAGATGAGCTTTCCAATAAAATTTTAGATTTACATTCATTAATGAGAGTGATTATGGGGGAATTAACTCCATCTCAAGATGCTTTACTTGATCGAGCTTTAGTGATGACTTATAAAGCTAAGGGGATTACTCAAGATCCAGAGACATTTGCCAATGAACCGCCTTTGCTTGAAGATTTGTATAAAGTTTTAATTGGAATGGAGACACCTGAGGCAAAAGAATTAGCTGATAGATTGGAAAAATTTATCTCCGGATCAGCTGCTGGTATTTTTAATCAAAGATCAAATTTTGATATTAAAAATCAATTTACAGTTTTTGGAATTAGAGATCTTGAAGAGAATTTGCGACCAGTGGCAATGTATATTATTTTGGACTATATTTGGAACAAAGTCCGTCGTGATCCAAGAAAAAGGATTTTAGTGGTTGATGAGGCTTGGTATTTGATAAAACAAAAAGATTCTGGTGCGTATCTATATTCTTTTGCCAAAAGAGCTAGAAAATATAAATTTGGATTAACAACTATTACTCAAGATGTTGAGGATTTTTTATCAACTGATGAGGGAAAAGCAATTATTACTAATTCATCTTTGCAAATAATCTTAAAACAATCAACTGCCGCAGTGGAAAAAATTTCTCAAGTTTTTTATCTAACAGGTGGTGAAAAACACTTTTTGCTTCAAGCAGGTGTTGGTGAAGGATTGTTTTTTGCTGGTCATTCTCATGTTGGTTTTCAAGTTATTGCTTCAGAGGAAGAAAAAAAGCTTATTGAATAAAATTATCTATAGAAAACTGGTTTTTCTTTTTGAGGTAGAACAAGACTCATTTTTCTATCTTTAAGAGAGATTCTCTCAACATAAGCTTTTATTTTTTGACCAATTTTAATATCTTCATCACCTTTAAGCTTTGAAATATGAATCAATCCTTCAACTCCTGGTTCAAGTCTGACAAAATAACCATATTTTTCTTTTCTAACAACCTCTCCCTCAACTTCTTTATCTTTTGGATATTTTTCTTCAATCTTCTCCCAAGGATCAGGAGTTAATCTTTTTAAAGATAGATTAAGTTTTAGATCTTTTTCATTTTTCTCAACAACATAAACATCAATTGTCTCACCAACTTTTACATAAGCAGCCGCATTACTAACTTTCTCCCAAGATATTTCTGAAATATGAATTAACCCCTCAACTCCCTCAACCTCACAAAACACTCCAAACTCTGATGCTCCTAAAACTTTAGCTTTATATACTTCTCCTTCTTTTATTGAATCAAATTTTTTCTTCAAATCTTTTTGAGAAATTTTTAAAGCTGAAGCTTTTTGAGAAACTACTAGACGATTTTTTTCTTTATTAACTTCTAAAATTTTTACCTTAATTTTTTGTCCCATTAATTTTTCTGGTTCATGAATAAAAGGCTCTGTCAATTGAATTTTTGGAATTACACCACGAATTCCCATAAAATCAACAAAAACTCCACCTTTTCCATACTCGCCGCAAAGAACTTCTATCTCTTCCTCTTTTTCTTTTTTCTCTTTTAATATTTCCCATTTACCTTTTTCAAAAAACTTTCTTAATGAAACAATTGGATAACCATTTTTTGATTCCTCACTAATGATTTTTACTTGAATTTTGTCACCTGGTTTTAAATATGGAAGATAAGTCGAGACCTCTTTAATCTCTAATTCTCCAAGTTGAGCATAAGCTTTAGCACCAATATCAAATATTATTCCTTTCTTAGACAAAGACACAATTACCGCCTCAACTTCTTTTCCTTTTTTTAAAGTTGGCGGTTGGTATTTTTTAAGAAGGGTGTCCATTAAATTTTCTGTAGTTTTTGTTTCGGTTTTATTTTTTGTCATAATAAAAAAACCTCTCCTTATTCTATATATAATAACAAAAAAATAGAAAAAAACAATAATAATTAATTGGGTTATTCTTTTATTTCAAAATAAGTTTTTAAAAGATCACGGGCGATTGGTCCGGCAATATCAGATCCTTGTCCACCTTCTTCAACTAAAACCGTTAAGACTATTTCTGGATCATCATATGGAGCAAAAGCGCTAATCCAAGCATGAGGCATGCCTGAGGTAGCATGAGATTCAGCCGTACCAGTTTTACAGCCGATTTGAATCTCTTTTTCTTTATTCTGACTTTTAATTTTAAAGTTAAATAATGGCCAACCAGTACCACCAGTTGAACAAGCTTGTTTCATACCTTCACGAACAAGATCAATTGTTTTTTGAGAAATTGGGAGTTTTTTGCAATTTGAAGGATCATTTTTTAAAATTTTTCCTTGACAATAAATTCCATTATTAGCAAAAACAGCGCTTACAAAATTCATTTGAAGAGGCGTAGTTTGTAAATATCCTTGACCAATAGAAAGGTTGTAAGTATCACCAGTATACCAACGATCATGAAGAACAGTTTCTTTCCAAAAAATTGATGGAACTAGTCCTTCTTCTTCTTCAATTCCAAGACCAGTTTTTTTACCTAGACCAAAAATTTCTGACCATTTTTTAATTTTTTCCACCCCAGTTTTTTCTCCAGCTAAATAGAAAAAAATATCATTTGATCTTTTAATTGCTTTAACAACATCAACTATTCCTTCAGTTTTTCCATATTGTAGAAAATACCAATTACCAAAACTTAAAGTTCCAGCT
The DNA here is from genome assembly GCA_026004455.1 of Patescibacteria group bacterium. Classification (GTDB taxonomy): domain Bacteria; phylum Patescibacteriota; class Microgenomatia; order UBA1406; family GWC2-37-13; genus GWC2-37-13. The sequence continues at coordinate 349,883 of BPJE01000001.1, forward strand.
TTAATTACACCTTTATCTTCAAATTCTGTTTTTTCATTAATTGCTTTTTCCTCTAATGCCGCTGTTGCTACTATTAATTTAAATAATGATCCTGGTGGATAAACTCCTTCAGTGACTCGATTAAAAAGTGGGTGATTTTTATCTTCAAGATAATTTTTTACTTGATAATTTTTTTCTTCAAAATTTTGAGGATTAAAAGATGGAGAAGAAACAAGAGTAAGGATTTCTCCAGTTTTTGGATTGCTAGCAATGATCGCCGCTTTTTTATTTTTTATTAGTTCATATGCTTTTTTTTGCAGCTTCATATCAATTGATAGTTGTATTTTTTCTCCTTTTATTGGAGGAATGACAGCGACTGTTTTTAAAAAATTACCTCGAGCATCAACTTGAATAAGTTTTTTTCCAGATTGACCTCGAAGTTGACAATCAAAAAGTTTCTCAATACCTTTTTTTCCAATTTTATCACCTGATTTTAGTTTGATTAAACAAGCATCATTTTTTAAATCATTTTTATCTGCTTCTTGAATATAACCGATTAAATGAGCGGTTTCTTCAGGGTAAAGATATAAGCGTTTTGATGATATTCTTTCTTGATTTTGAATAATTTCTTTTATTGGCGTGTTAATTTTTGGTGGTTGGTTTTTAACAATAGTAAAACCTTTTCTATCAACAATTTCTCCTCGTTCCGGTTCAATTAAAAACTCTTTTAATCGATTATCTTCTGAAAGGTTGCGATAATAATTACCTTTAATAATTGTTAACTCAAATAAACGACTAAAAATTAGACATGAAAAAACAATTATAAAAATTAAAAATAAATAAAAGAAAAATTCATTGTTTTTTTCATTAAAGTTAGAAAAACCAATGCCTTTGTCTTTAGCTTTTTGAAAATATGATATTTTTTTCATTTTAAGAAACAAAATATCCTTGACTAAAAAATCCTAGTAACAAAATATGGAAAATTATAAAAATTATTAACAAGAAGATTTTTAAAAATAAATTTTTTAATGTTGCCAAATAAATAAAAAATGATATTGAAAAAAGACTATAGCGAGGAATTGAAGAAAATGTGCCAGTAAGTGTTGGTAAAATTAAATTAGCAAAAGAAAAAAGATTTAAGGAAAAGAAAAAATAATTTTTGATTTTTAATTTAAAATTTTTAATCAAAATTAAATTTTTAAGATCAAAAAGCAAAATAACAAATACCAATGAAAAAATTAAAAATTCAATAAGAGAGATAAAATACTGAAAATTAAAAGAGGCAGTAAAAAATATTTTTAAATAACGCCAGATAACTTGAGGTAAAATTATTATATGATTTGATCTATTAGCACCAAAAGCTGGTTGGGCATTTAAAAACATTAATGGATCACTAGTTGTTTTCCATAAATAAAAACAGTATAAAAAAAGACCAGATATTGGGAGTATAACGTATAACGTATAACGTATAACGTGTAGTTTTAAATTTTTTTTGATATTTATACAGTTTATTCTTGAAATTATTTTAAAAATAATTGGAATAACAAGAAAAACCCCAACAAGTCTTGTTAAACTAGCAAAAAAAGCTACTAGCGAAGCTTTAAAAAGACTGTCTTTTTTGAGGAAATAGAGCGTTAGAGCAAGAAACAGAAAAAAAAGTCCTTCGGTATAAACCGCGCCAAAATAAAAAGAAGTTGGAAAAAAAAGAATAAAAAGTAGTAAGTAGTAAGTATTAAGTAGCAAATCTTTTTCAAAAGTTTTTTTTAAAAAATAAAGACCAATTAAAAGACTAATATTTGAGATCAAAATTCCAGTTAATAATTCATTTTTTATAAAAAAACTAAACAGTCTTATTAAAAGCGGATAAAGAGGAAAAAATGCTTGTTCAAATTGAGAATAGCCATTTTTCGCAATTAAAAGATAATGAATGCCATCAAAATTAGCCAGTTTTGTTAAAAAATTTGGCAGTAAAAATTGTTCTAATTCTTGGCGGTATGGAAAAAATCCAAGGTATGGAATAAATTTTTCTGAAGCGAATATTATAAAAAAATCAATTATTCTCCAAATTAAAAAATAAACAAAAATCATAAAGAAATTATAACATTAATATAAATTAAAATTTAAAATTAAAAATTCAAAATTTAAAACCTCTAATCCGACCTACGAGGTTGCTTGTGGATTATCAGAATAATATAGAAATAAACAAAAATGAATAATTTTTAAATTGAGATTTTTAATTTTTTTAATTATTATTATCCTATTTTTTCAACAATTTTTTTAATAACAAGCGAGGGATCAAGGCGTTTTTTTAAGATCTTCATTGTTTGGCCAAGTAAAAAATTTAAAGCATTTTTTTTGCCGTTTTTATAATCAGCGACTGCTTGAGGATTGGTTTTTAGCGCTTCATCAACGGCTTTATTTAATTCTTCATCACTAACATTAGCAACAGTTGTTGCTTGTTTAAAACTAGAGATAATTTTTTCATAATCATCGCGATAAAGAGTCACTTGTAATTTTTTATTAGCTAAAAAGTTAACTAATTTTGAGATATCAATGTTTTGTTTTTGACCATAGGTAAAAAGTTCCTCAAGCCAATTAGCTTGACTACTTGTTTCAAAAAGAAGCGAAGCAAGATTTTTATCAAGATGATATTTTTTTGACCAATCATCTAAAAGTTGATCATAGTTTTTTGGTAGTTGATTTTTAATTTGCAAAAGCCAGTTTTCAGTAATTTTAATTGGTGGAATATCAGGCTCAGGAAAATAACGATAATCAGCAGCATCTTCTTTTGAACGCTGAGAATAAGTAATGTTTTTTTCAGCATTGTATCCTCGAGTTTCTTGAACAGGTGTTTTTCCTGTCTCCAAAATCTCTTCTTGTCTTTTAATCTCTATCTCAATTGCTTTTTCTAAAAATCTAAATGAGTTAATATTTTTTAACTCAACTTTATAATTTGGTAACACTGATTTATCAATTGTTAACGAAATATTCGCTTCAAGCCTCATCTGGCCTTTTTCCATATCAGCATCTGATATATCTAGATAGCGGATGATTTGATAAAGTTTTTTGGCATATTCTTTTGCTTGAGATGGAGAATGAATATCTGGCTCAGTAACAATTTCAACTAAAGGAACACCACTTCGATTAAAATCAATTAAAGTAACTTTTTTCCCATTGATAGTGCTGTGAATGAGTTTTCCAGTATCTTCTTCAAGATGAATTCGTCTGATTCTTATAGCACCTTCTGAAGTATTAATTTTTCCATCATAACAAAAAGGTAGATCATATTGAGATATTTGATAGCCTTTTGGTAAATCTGGGTAAAAATAATGTTTTCGATCAAATTTTGAAAATTTATTTATCTGACAATTTAAAGCTAGACCAAACATTAAAGTCCAGTCAATTGCTTTTTTATTAGGAACAGGTAGAGCTCCAGGAAGTCCCAAACATACAGGACAAGTATAAATATTTGGTTTTTTGGCAAAAAAAGGATCGTTTTTACAACTACAAAACATCTTTGAAGCAGTTTTAAGCTCAATATGGATTTCCATACCAATAATTGGTAAGTATTTTTTCATAATTAGATTTTATTATTTAACTCATAAATATTAGCAGCAGTAATAAGTTTTTCTTCTTGAAAATAGTCTGCCATAATATTTAGTCCTAGATAAAGATTGGTTTTTGCATCTTTATACATCGGTACTGATATTCCACAAATTCCAGCTAAAGATGATGGTTCAACCAACATGTCTTGAAGTTCGCCAAACATTGGATCGCCAGATGTTGCTCCAAGTGGCAGAGCAAAAGAAGGTGATGTTGGCGAGATTAAAAGATCATATTTGGAAAAAAGTTGCTTGAAATTTTTTATATACAAAGCTCTGACTTTTTGAGCTGTTTTATAAACAAGTTCCTCTTGTTGTAAAAAATTTGACAATCCAAAAATTCCTAACATTATTCTGTTTTTTGCCTCATGACCAAAATATTTTCTTGGATTACTATATCTTATACCATCATAGCGAGCTAAATTGCTTGAAACTTCAGCTCGCTGAACGATAGTATAGACAGCAATAGCATGTTCATGCGATAAAACTTTGTCTTTTTCTAGATTTTTTGAGGTTGAAATGAGGTCAACTTTTGCGCCTAGTTTTTCAAAAAGTTTTCCTGCCTCCAAAGTTTTTTGAGCTGCTAAAGTTGATTTTATTTGTGGATGGTCAATATAGACAATGCCAATTTTAAAATTCTTAATATCTTTTTTTAAAGCTAAAGTATAGTCAGGAACTTCTTTTTCTGAAGTAGTCGCATCTTTTTTGTCTTTTCCAGCAATAATATTTAGTAAAATAGCGCTGTCTTCAACAGTTTTGGTGATTGGTCCAGGTGAATCAAGAGATGACCCCATGGCAATTATTCCATAACGACTGACTCTTCCATAAGTTGGTTTTAAACCAACTACCCCACACCAAGCTGCTGGTTGGCGGATTGATCCAGCAGTTTCAGTGCCAAGACTAGCAATTGCCATATCAGAGGCAACTGCGGCAGCTGACCCTCCTGATGAGCCACCAGGTAAAAATTTGGGATTGCGAGGATTTTTTGTTGGTCCATAGTCTGATGTCTCAGTTGATGAACCATGAGCCCAAGCATCCATATTAGTTTTGCCAAAAACAACTCCGCCAGCTTCCTTTATTTTTTTTGTTACGGTTGATTCATATTGAGGTAGATATCCATCCAATACTTTTGATGAGGCAGTAGTTGGCAAACCTACAGTTAAAAAATTATCTTTGACAGCAATCGGTATTCCCTTTAGGGGTTTATTTTCATTTTCTTTTGCTTTTTTTAAAGCATCTTTATCAACTGAAAGATAGACATTAAGCAATTGATTTTTTTCCTCATAAACTTTCCATAAATCGTGATATAAATCATCAAGAGAAATTTCTTTTTTTTCTAAAAGAGTAAGAGCTTTTTTTAAGGTTAAAGTATTTAGCATAGTTAGTCTTCTTCTAAAACTTGATCAACAACAAAATAACCATTATATTTGTTTTTAGCTTCTCTTAAAGCCTCATCTTGTGAAAGCATCGATTTTTCATCAACAATATCTTCCCGAAAAACATTTTCTAAAAAAGTTGTTTGGTATAAAGGTTCGATATTTTTAACATCAACACTAAAAAGATTATCAATTACCTCAAGAGTTTTATTAAATCCTGATAAAAGTTCATCAGCCTCTTTTTCAGAGATTGGGATTTTTGCCAAGCTAGCAATTTTTAAAACAAGAGTTTTGTCTAATTTCATAAATAATAATTATACTAAATAAAAAAGTAATTAAGTAATTGAGTAATCAAACAGAAAAAGTATTAAGTAGAAAGTATTAAGTATTAAGCAAAAATAGTGTCATCCTTAATTTATTTGGATTTTAATGTTATTTTAAATTTATTTCAGAATCTTAAAAGAGATACCAAAAAAAGTTCAACATGACATAAAAAAATAAAATCTGTAGCGACATAGCACTGTCCTGTCAATAAAATTAACAAATTTAATAAAGACTATCTGTGCATAACTGCAAAAACAATCTTGGATAATAATAAAAAGTACAGAACTTTTTAAAAAGGTTCTGTCCTTAATAATTAGTCAATTTTTAAACGTTAGATGTTAAATGTTAGATAAAGTGACCTTGTAGGTCAAATTATTGAGAGATGTTTATACATAGGATTTCGCCTGCGAGGTGATAAAACCTATTATTCAGTCTATTTCCAAGTTATCGAAGGTATTGAAATTTCACGTGTAATTTCGAGGTGTAAGGTATTGTTTTATTCTTCAAATGATTCCTTTTGAGGAGGGTTTGTTCCTTTTGGGTATCTTACTTGTATTTTTCTTCCATCTTTTAAAGTAAAAATTACATAATTCCATTCAATTTCGCTTAAATTAAATTCTACATAACTGTAATTATTCTCTGAGGTTGCTCGTACTCCTTTTGTTATCGGCTGAAGATTTTTCTTAAGTCTTTCGGTAATTGCTTTTTCTAACTCTTGTTTTTTAAAATAATCTCCTTTAAGCTTGGCAATTAAATCTTGGTAACCTAAATTTATTTTCATAGCTAAATAAGAACCTAGATTTTTTCTAATTTTTGGCGAATGAGCAATAAATATATTATCAACCATAAACCTTGATAAAATTAGTGAAAAAAATATAACTAAAATTATTTTTAATTTAAGATAGTTTTTCATAAAATGCTATTTTACATCAACTTCAATTGTTATAGTTTGGTTTTTGTTTAAAGAAATAATATTTGCTTCATGAGTTAATACATCGTACATAGGATTATTAATACTTATTGTATTATTAATAATTGGAATTTTTAGTTGAAACGGTGATTTTTTATATTTTAGCTCTACTTTTACTTTATTAAAATGATTTTTTACATCTTGTGAACATTTTGATATAACGCCTGAAAGAGGTTGTTTTAGATTGATCTGATCTCCTTTACATATCAGCACATAATTAGTAAAAGTAGGAGAAGGATAATAAAAAGCTACTTCAAGATTTGGATAAGAAGGATCATAATCAATATTTTTGTTCCAAGACTTAATCACTAATTTAAAAGTTATCTTTCTATCTTGGTTATTACACCAAGTTTTTATTGATGTATTATTCAAAGAACTACTATTAAGTTGAACTTCTGTTTCATTCTGGCATGAAATCTTGTCTTTGTAAATATTAAAGGAACCACAGTTTTGATTTGCATTCAATGATTTTGTGCATTTAGCATAATATTTTATTCCAATATTACCTTCACCACAATCAAATTCATAACAATTTATTTCACCTAAAGGGGGTGTTAGATTTGGTTTTGGTATTGTATTGCAATAATTTTCTAAATCGCTTATTTGTTGTTGACACCTATTATCACTATAATAGTATTCTGTATTTTGTTCACAGTGACCAATATTAGAATCTGAGCAATAAGAGTAATATATGACATTGCTGTTTGGGTATGGACATTTTCTTTCTTGACATAAGGGTTGTTTTTGGCAATATTTGTTTAAATCATCTATCCTTTCGTTACAATTCTCATCACTATAATACTGAATATTTTGAAGTCTATTATTATAATAAATATATTTTTTCCAAATAGGCTTATTGTTTGTATTAGTAATCTGTTGTGAACATATTCCATGTTTATAACATTTACTAGTAATTAATACATCTTTATCTTGAGGTGGTTTTCTGGCATAATCTTCACCTTGAATTGATTTTCTTTCGTAGGCTTGATCTGTATCCTGAGTTGATGACACTTCTTGAATTTCTGATGCATTTTCAGTTTCATCATTTTGTCTAGATTCAAAATTTTGGCAATTTTTACATGAACAGCCAAGTCCATTTACAAATACTGAACCATTATTATTGTATCCAATATAACAACTTAAAGATATACTTTGAGGTGTGCAACCAGAGTGCATTCCTGTATAGTCAAAAGATAAAGTTTGTCCTTTTGACAGAGTAGCAACTGCATGTTCAGAATCATGAACATAAGGTTGAGTCCATTGAGGACTATAAGAGAATACTCCCCCTGGAAACTTATTCCAACCAGCAACATGAGATTTATTATATTCAAGTTTTACATCACCGCCTTTTTCGCTTTGAAAAGTAATCCATGAATAAAACGCTTTTTTGTCATTTGCATTTCTAACCTCAAATTCAGCCTTAAGTGAAAAACAACCATTATTTATTTCAGATATATTATTGCTTGCATTAATATTATTTGTTTTATTTTGTTGAATATTTGAATTTGATTGCCAACAAGATCCATTGTCACAATTTGGATCTCTGCTTAAACAATAGCTATTCTTTTGATTACCATTAAAAAAATAGCACCAAAGCCCATTACCACATTGTTCATTGGTTTGACATCTATTATTATTCATTAATAACCAAGCATCTATAGGATTAGATGGATTACCTTTTTTGATTTCTTCTTCGTTGCAAACAGGATTTCCACCATTTCTTTGAAAAAATATATATCTTTTATTGTTTATATTTTGAATACAACTTAAAGAAGCTATTTCTGCTGCTTTAGTCTTTGTAGTCTTTTTATTTTTCAAAAACAAAATAGATATTAATAAAGAGATAAAAATTATAATAATAACAGTTATTTTTAAAATTTTCATTATAAGTTTTTTATTTTTTATTTAATTTAGTTGTTTTATATAATTTTAATAAATTAATAAAAATTTTCAAGATTTGCTTCTTTTATTAAAAATTCAAAATATTCATCTGTTTTTATAAATTCCTTATGTATTGTTCTTTTAAATTTTTGATTTATAGAATTATCTTTTGGAGTCTTGGCTCTTTTTTATATTTTTATATATGATTAATCTTTAATCTTTCTGCAGATTTGTTTAAAATGTTTATTAAACTTAAGATCAATTATTTTTTAATGCTGCTAATATTTTTCCATTGTTTTTTTTGGTTTTTGATTAATATTTCTAACTTTTTATAATATCACTGTTAAAGTTAATTTAACAAAGGTGGTTAAAAGGTAAATCTTCTAAAGTAAGTTGATATTGATACGTTGGAATAAAAATATTTTCATAAGAAATGGAAGGGATAACATAATATTATATTTTTTCGTTAATTCTTCGGTAAATATGCGGGAATTTTTACTTCATCTCTTTTAACTTCTTTTTAAAATAATCAACATAGGGAATAACTTTTGGATCTTGCTCATAAAGAACTGATAGATAAAGCGATAGGAAACTACCAATTGCCATCAACTCAAATGCTTGTTCAATCTTGTTTTTTCCCTCAAGTTCATACCAGATAGTTTTAATCTGATTTTGCTCAACAACATCTTTGGTAATAATAAATCTTTTTTGGATTGGAGCAGAGTAAACCGAAGAATAAAAGAAAACAAAAATTAGTAAATCTTTAAGAGTTCCAGGAAATTTTAATCCTTCCATTAGATGATGATTTAGTTCAGGGATAACTCGAAAATCAGAGATTGATTTAGCAGTTTCATTGGTTTGATTGGCAATCGCATTACCAACTCCAGTTAAGTGTTCAGAGACGATATAAAAAGGATATTTTTGATAGATATTTTGCGCTAATTTTTTTATCTTATTGTTTTCAGTTTTTACCTCAATTTTGTATTCTTCAGTTTTTGCTTTTAAATAATCAATAGCAGAGTAAATATTTTTTGCTGATTCATTAATTAAGTCTAATCTAAAAAGCAGTCCTACAATTCCACCAACAAAATAACCAAAACCAATTCGCGGCTGATTCGAGGGATTGTGAATTGGATTGATATGATAAAATGGCATTTGATTTTCTTCAAAAAAAGTTTTTAATTCACCACCAACAGTCAAGCCAGTGATTAAAGCTTGTTTTTCTTTAGCTTGGTGAGCCATTTCTAGCACCTCTTCAGTTGTTCCAGAATATGAGGAAAGAATGATTAATGTTTTTTCATTAACAAAGTATGGTAATTGATAATTATCATTGATAATAATTGGTTTTTTTAATTTGTCTTTAAAAAGCTCTTTAATAATCAATCCTGGAAATCTTGATCCACCCATACCGCAAACAACAATGTTTTCAATTTTATCTAAATAATTATTGGAAAAATTTATTTTTGTTGCTTCAGAGAAAGATTGTTCAAGTTGTTGAAGTAGTCGCATCTTTTTTGTCTTTTCCAGCAATAATATTTAGTAAAATAGCGCTGTCTTCAACAGTTTTGGTGATTGGTCCAGGTGAATCAAGAGATGACCCCATGGCAATTATTCCATAACGACTGACTCTTCCATAAGTTGGTTTTAAACCAACTACCCCACACCAAGCTGCTGGTTGGCGGATTGATCCAGCAGTTTCAGTGCCAAGACTAGCAATTGCCATATCAGAGGCAACTGCGGCAGCTGACCCTCCTGATGAGCCACCAGGTAAAAATTTGGGATTGCGAGGATTTTTTGTTGGTCCATAGTCTGATGTCTCAGTTGATGAACCATGAGCCCAAGCATCCATATTAGTTTTGCCAAAAACAACTCCGCCAGCTTCCTTTATTTTTTTTGTTACGGTTGATTCATATTGAGGTAGATATCCATCCAATACTTTTGATGAGGCAGTAGTTGGCAAACCTACAGTTAAAAAATTATCTTTGACAGCAATCGGTATTCCCTTTAGGGGTTTATTTTCATTTTCTTTTGCTTTTTTTAAAGCATCTTTATCAACTGAAAGATAGACATTAAGCAATTGATTTTTTTCCTCATAAACTTTCCATAAATCGTGATATAAATCATCAAGAGAAATTTCTTTTTTTTCTAAAAGAGTAAGAGCTTTTTTTAAGGTTAAAGTATTTAGCATAGTTAGTCTTCTTCTAAAACTTGATCAACAACAAAATAACCATTATATTTGTTTTTAGCTTCTCTTAAAGCCTCATCTTGTGAAAGCATCGATTTTTCATCAACAATATCTTCCCGAAAAACATTTTCTAAAAAAGTTGTTTGGTATAAAGGTTCGATATTTTTAACATCAACACTAAAAAGATTATCAATTACCTCAAGAGTTTTATTAAATCCTGATAAAAGTTCATCAGCCTCTTTTTCAGAGATTGGGATTTTTGCCAAGCTAGCAATTTTTAAAACAAGAGTTTTGTCTAATTTCATAAATAATAATTATAAAAAGATAAAATCAAAATTCAAAATTGAAAAAACTTTTAAACTTTTAATATTAATTTATTGAATTATTTATTATTGATTAAAAATTTATTTATTTGTTTATTTATTATTTTTAAAACCTGGTGTAGAAGAATTCAGTGGGAATTTGAGGGTAGGATTGAAAAAGGATAATTTTTTTTGAAACACCGCTTTTGGCAATTGCTTGAGAGGAAACAGTTATTCCCTGTAAGGGTAAATTAGTGGTGCTTCTAAAATAAATTTTTCCATCATCAAAAAGATTTTTAACAATAACAATTTGGCTATTAGTGAAGATATCAGAAGCAGGAATCGTAAAAGATTTAGCAAACTTATTGTTTGAACAGATATTTGAAGGAATAATAGCATTATTGATCTGATTAGTTGGATCAACGATATATTTTTTTATGGCATTAGTTTTAATCAAAGTTAATTCAATTGCTTGAGATGAAGAAAAACAGATTTCAAGTGGAGCATTGATAGAGTTGCCAAAACTATTATTTTCGTTATTATAATTAGCTAAATAAAAAGTATAGCTTTGGCCATTTTTTAAAACAGGGGTAGTAAAGTCTTGCTTTTGAATAGTTTCTAAAGTTGCTCCACCAGTAAAATCAGAAAAATTAGCTAAAGACCCAGTACCAAAACTTATATTACTTACTTTTTCATTTAAAAGTGCCTCAATGGCTGATTCAGCAGCAGCTAAAGCTTTTTTATTGTCTTCTTCAAGTTTAGTAATTTGGGTTTCAGTGATGGTTTGAAAAGAAATAGATAAAACCACCGTCATGACTGTTGCTAAGATCATTACCGCTATGAGCAAAACTTGGGATTTTCTCATTGTATTTCTTGCCATTGGTAATTCATAATTGATAAAATTGGTAATAGTTTCATATATTGATTTTTATCGAAAACAATAAAAAGTGATGGTTTTTGATTAGTATCATTTCTATTTACTAATGATACTTGATTTTTCGATATTAAATTACCTTTTATTTTTAATCCAGTAGGACTTTGATAAGTGAATTGATTTAATGCAATAAAAATTCCATTAGCATTATTAACTGTCGAATTAAAAACAATATTTTTTGCTACAATGGCAATTGAATTTAAGTTTGAATTAAAATTATTTATGTTTATATTTAAATTACCATAATCATTATTGTTTGAATTTCTAACAACTAGTAAAAAATCATAATTATTAGGTTGATTATTAATTGTTAAATTATCTGATTTAATAATATAGATACCATTAGAATTAATATTTGCAATATTTTCAATCTCTTTTGTTTGTTTTCTTGATTTTATATATTCATAAAAATTAATCTCGATTTGATTGTTTAATTGACTATAAGATCCAAGATACCAATTTTTAATACTAGCTTGAATAGGATTATAAGAGGGGCCAGGATTGTAGCTACCAGAGGCAAGAATAATACCGGGATCAGATGAAGGAGAATTAATAATTACGTATCGATTAGTATTATCATCTATGTTATCAAATGGTTGAGGATTTGTAACAACAGAAATATTGTGATTTCCTAGTTTATTAAGAGAAGTATCTTTTAGTTTATACCAAGGTGAAGAATTGATAACAGATACTGTGCCATATGAATTTGCTCCATTCCCATTTGAGCCATCACATTGGTAGCTTGGTGGACCATCAACACATTTTCCTCGACACTCAGCAATTCCATCATTCCAAGCACGGCAAAAAACATCATAATTACCAGTTGCACTAGGTGTCCAAGAAAAACTATAATTACCAGCAGCAGTGACGTTTTGAGTGCTATTCAAAGGTGTAAAAGAACAAGCACCCTCCGGATTAGCTACCATACCGACCGAGGTAACCGGCCCATTAGCATTTTCATAGGTAGCAGAAAGAGTTATTGTATCTCCTAATAAAACATTTACAGGAGGATTAAGTCCGTTAATTTTTAAGTTTTTACAATTTGGTGTTAAAGGCGTATAATGCCACCATAAGTCAACATAATAATAGTTATTTTGATTGATGTCGCCAGTAATTACCTGAGAGGATAAAATTGAGACAGAAGAACCATTAATAGGAGTATCATTATGACAATTATCATTATTAAAACACAATGTATATCCAACATTACTTCCTGGAAGTGTGCTAACTGATATGGTTTTATTTCCGTAAAGATTAATAAACTCATAAGGTTGATTTTGAGTCGATGAAGAGTCAATGGTTACGGTTTGTTGGGAGAAGGGGGGTATATTTAAATTTCCCGGCATTTTTACTTTATATCCCTTAATTTTATAAGAAGGACAAGCGCAATTTCTAATATTAGGACAATTAGGATTTTTACAAATACCACTAATACATTGTAAACCGCTATTACAATAAGAAGGTCTACCGCAAGACTCAAAGCAATTATGATCGGCTAATGTTTTTTTTGTGTTAAATATAATAGACAAAATTAAAAAAAATAAAAAGAAAATAATTGTTTTTTTCATTAAAATAAGAATATCAAAGATAAAAATTTATGTCAATATGACGAGTTTTTTTATTTTTTTAATTATTTTCTTTCTTGAGGGGGCGGCTTTAGTTGACCGCCAGATTATTTTTTTTCTTTACTCTTTAGTTCCAGCATTATATTATTTAGAAAAACAATTTAAAAAAGAGACAATATTTATTCCTTTATGGTTTTTTTTAAGTTATTTTTTATTTTTTCTGTTAAGTTTTCTTTCTTTTCATTATTCAGTTGATAAGATAAATACAATTGATTATTTATTTTTTTATTTAAGCGCATTTTTTATTTTTATTTTAGGTTTTAATGAAAAAGAAAAGATTAAAAAAATTTTTAAAAAAATTATTATTTTTTTAAGTTTAAGCTCTTGCTTTTTTTCTTTATTACCAAGTTACTTTAATCTTAGTAACTACTTTAATCTTACTCCTTATCAACTTATTTTTCCTTTTTATCCTAATCATAATCATTTAGGAGATTTTTTGGGTTTAACTATGATTTATTTGCTTTTTGATTTTTTAAAAGAAAAAAAAATAAAAGACCTAATTTGTTTATTTATTTTTTTTCCTTTTTTCCTTTTTTCTTTTTCTCGGTCGGCTTATATTGATTTTTTAATCATAATTTTTTTTATTATTCTTAATAAAAGAAAATTTAATCAATTACCAAAAAAAATTGTTTTCAACTTATTAATAATAATTTTTGTTTTTTTTCTTTTAACTCAAAAAGAGATTTATCAGTTTAAACCAATATCTTATTTTTTACCTTTTGTTCAAGAAAAACTTCATTTTCAACCACGAAGTGTTTTTTTCCGGCAGACCAGAATATTTTAAACAAGCAATATTAGGTTTCTTAGAAAAACCTTTTTTTGGTTGGGGGTTGGGTAATTTTATTTATTCTTCGCAAAAATATGTTGGCGAAAATTTACAGCAGGTATTAAGCGCGTTAAATTTACCTTTAACTATATTAACTGAAGTGGGTGTTTTTGGTTTTTTAAGCTTTATATTTTTTTTATTTTTGCTTTTCAAAAATATTAATTGGCAAAATAAACCTTTTTATTATTTATTTTTTTATTTATCTTTAAATTTTTTAACCGATTATACTTATTCAATTTATGGAATGTTTTTGTTGTGGTTTTTACTTGCTTCATTGTCAATGAACGATAATAAAAAAAAGAGCTTTTCTTTCTATCCATTTGTTTCTTTTGTTGTCACTTTTTTTATTTTTTTAAAATTAACCGGACAGATTTTAACATTAGTTGGCTATCCGAATTATGGCTTTTATTTGTTTTCATTTAATCACTCAACTTTTCAAGCAATGTTGGATTATCAATTAAAAACGAGGAAAATAGAAAAAGCCCAACAATTAGCTAATAATTATTATCAATTATCTTTAAACTCATCTTCTTCACTAAGTTATCTCTCTCAATTTTGGCAAAATTTAGGTAATAAGGAAAAAGCTTTATTTTTTGCCCAACAAATTACTGATAATGACAAATTTCCTTCTTTTGATACTTTAAAAAAAGTTTATTTTTTAAAAAAAGATTTAGAAGGGAAAGAAAAAGCTGATAAATATTTTATGAAGTTTTTTGAAAATTTTAAAACTACCTTTTGGTTAAATGAAAGTTTTGAGAATGAAGTTTGGCAATTTTGTTTTGAAAATAATATAGTTGGTTGTCGTTATCGTTATTTTTATTTACCACCCAAAAAAACTATTGAGAAAAATAAAAATCAAAATTTTCCTAAGGTAATTTACACTTTAAACAATGAGGGTTTTAATGAAAGGTTTAATTATCCAATAAATAAAGAAAAAGATGTTTTTCGGATTTTAGTTATTGGCGATGCTAATACTTTTGGGTTTTTGGTTAATACCAAAGATAATTGGGTGGAAAAACTTGAGGATAAATTTAAAAATCAAAATTCAAAAGTCAAAATTAACTACAAAAAAGTTGAAATAATTAACTTAGCTTATCATAGTTATGATTTAGCTTATCAAGTTGAGCGATTTCATCAGCAAGGATTAAAATATAAACCTGATTTAGTTATTTGGATGAGTAATAATTTTTCAAGAATTAATGAGATATTTTTGCCAATAACTGAAAAATATGCTTGGATTGAAAATAATCCTTTAGAAAAAGAAAAATACCAAAAACAAGGAATAAATTTTCCCTCATGGGAATTAGCTTATGAAGAGTATCAAAAAAAAGTTAAAGAAGAAAAAATAGATGTTGAAGGCTATCAAAAAGAAAAAATCAAAGAATTTTTTAAGTTATATAAAGGTTCATTGGTTTTTATAAATCTATATGATATCCCAGATTGGATAAAAGAAACTTTATTATCTTATCCTGATGTTTATATTTTTAATCCTAAAGATTTCTCCCAAAATGATGATTATTACTATGAAAAAGTAAAAGCCATTAACCCAAAAGGTCATGAAGCACTGGCAGAAATGATTTATGAGTTTTTGGTAGAAAAAGTATTAAGTAGTGAGCATTAAAAAAATTAAAAATTTTTATTTGTTTAGGATTTAGAGTTTAGAATTTAGGATTTATTTTAATTAGGTCAATTAGGTTAACATAATCTCTTTCAATTTATCAAAACTGACAATGTTAATGGTAGTTGAATTAATTATTTCTTTTGCTTCGTAATCTAAATTTATCAAAAATGCCTCTTTTGGTTGATAAAGTTTTATAAAACTTCTTAAACTTTTTGAAATGGTTGGTTTTTTCAATGTAGTTGCTTTAATTTCAACTGGGATAATTTCTACTCCTTTTTGAATAATAAAATCAACCTCAGCTGAAAGGCGACTGCGCCAAAAATTAATTTTTGTAACCGGATCAGATTTTTCTTCTAAGGTATTAAGAACAAAATTTTCAAAAAGTTCCCCTTTATCTGGTCGGATGAAAAAAGAGGTAAAATTGCGAATTAAAAGATTACGAAGTCCTGTATCATAAAAATATACTTTTGGCATTTTGATAATTTCTTTTTTAGGATTAGAGAAAAAAGGACGGATAATTTTTATAACAAAACTTTTTTCTAAATAATAAAGGTAATTATCAAGAGTAACTCGGTTTGAGCCAATTGAAGAAGCTAAAAAATCTTTATTAACAATATTTCCTAAAGAAGCAGCTAAAAGCATCACTAATTTTATAAACGAAGGCTCATTTTTTACCGCAAAATAACCTTTGATATCTTTTTCTATGTATGAAGAATAAATTTCTTCCAAGATAACAATTTTTTCTTGTTCGGTTTCCGCCAAAACAACCTTTGGATAACCGCCGTATTTTAAATACTCATCTAAATATTTTCTTAATTTATCTAAATAAACTTTTTTAATTGGTTTGAATTGGTCAATGTTTTTTTCTTTAAATAAAACGAACTCTTTAAAACTTAAAGGATAAAGAAAAAATGTTTTTTTTCTTCCGGTTAATGGTTCAACAACTTTGTTTTTTATTTCCAAAGAAGAAGAGCCAGAGATTATTAATTTGCAATTTAAATTTGAATCATAAATACCTTTAAGAAAAATCCCTGGTTCTTTTATTCTTTGAATTTCATCAATAAAAACATAAAGCTTTTTATTTTGACTATTTTTTTTTAAGAATTCAATAAAGTTTTGTTGGTCGCTAACAATCTCTCGGTTAGAAAAAATATCAAGATTAAAAAAAAATGTGTTTTCTTTTTTTTGTTGAAGGTGTTTTTCAATAAGTTTTAAGGTGGTAGTTTTCCCAACCTGTCTTGGGCCCAAGACTAAAGAAATTTCCTTATTTTCAAGGTGTTTTTTTAAATCATCAATAATTTTTCTCTCTATCAGTACATTTTGCATATATAAAATGTATCATATTATATACATTTTGTCAAGGATTAAAATTTATTTATTATTTTTTTACACGTTACACGTTATACGCCTGCCCTGAACCGAACTTGTTCTGGTTTGGGGTTCCACGTTACCCATTTATTGATTAGATCAATTAGAATAATTAGAAATTTTTTATTTTTCATGTTATACGTTCCATGTTCCATGTTCTAATTTTCATGTTTCACGTTTTACGTTTTACGTTACACGTTTAATCTAGATTAGATCAATTAGGTTAATTAGAAATTAGAAATTATTTCCTGGTATATTTTCTCAACCTCTTTTCCCGCTTTTTTCCAGGAAAGTTTGTTTTTACCCAAAACCAAAGTTTTCACTGTCAATGAAAACTTTTTGGGGAGAGTTTTTAATAAAAAACAATTGTATAATTTGGAAAATTAATCGAGATGTAAATTTTAATCTCTTAACAAACCCAAAATGGTTAATAGTAGAAGAGTTTTTTTTGTAAAATTAAATTGTTATGAGAGATAGTATTCAAATAATTATTGTTAGTCATAATCATGGTGGTTTTTTATATAATTGTCTCGATTCTTTGCATAGAAATACGAGTTTAAAAATTAAAATTGTTGTTATAATTAACAACCCAAAAGATGATATTAGTTACGAAATAATAAAAAAATTTTTAAATAAGTTTTATGAAATTAAAATATTAAAAAATAAAAAACCCCAAGGATTAGCAAAAAATCTCAATCAAGGAATTAAATTATTTAATGAAGATTTTATTTTAATTTTAAATCCGGATACAATTTTAACAAAGAATGCGATTGATAATTTATATAAGTTTGCCAAAAATATGCCAAAAGCTGCTATTTGTGGACCAAAAATACTTAATCCCGATGAAAGTATTCAATATTCTGCAAGACGATTTCCTAATTTTAAAACTTTTTTAATAAGAAGACTGCCTTGGCGCAAATTTTTTATCAATTCAAAAATCAATCTTCATCATTTAGGCTATGATTTGGATCTTAATAAAAGTCAAAGGGTTGATTGGTTACTAGGAGCATGTTGGTTAGTAAAAAGAAAAGCAATAGAGGACATAGGTTTATTTGATGAAAGATATTATTTGTATGTGGAAGATATTGACTATTGTTATAGGGTATGGAAAAAAGGATGGGAATGTTGGTATGTTCCTCAATCAACAATTATTCATTATCATCAAGCGGAAAGCGACAAGAGGTTTTTTACCATTTATAATCTTTATCATATAAAAAGCATGTTTTATTATTTCTTAAAAAACAATTTAAAAATTATAAAATGAAAATTCTTTTAATTCACAATTTTTATCAATATTGGGGCGGGGAAGATAGTTATGTGACTTCATTAAAAAAACTTTTAGAAAAAAATGGACATGAGGTTTATTTATATTCAAAAGATAGTAAAAATATAAAAACATTTTGGGACAAGATAAAAGTTGGTATTGGTTTATTTTATAATCCTTGGGTTGAGAAAGAACTGATAAAAATTATAAAAGAGTTTAAACCAGATATAGTACAAATTCAAAACATATATCCATTAATAACACCAATAGTTTATCGTGTTTGTAAAAAATTCAATATACCGATTGTCCAGAGGATTTCTAATTTTCGATGGGTTTGTCCTAAAGGGCTTCTTTTCAGAAAAGGAAAGATATGTGAGTTGTGCGTGAAAAAAAAATTTAGTTATCCATCAATTATTTTTGGTTGTTATCACAACTCAAGAATAGCCACTTTGCTTTTTTCTTTATCTTTTTATTTCTATAAATTAACTGGTGTATTTGATTTGATTGATAAAATAATTTTTCCAACAAAATTTATACAGCGTTATTATTTGGAATCAATTGATTTTTTATCTAAAAATAAAACTGTGGTCATACCTAACTTTACCTTACCAGAACAAAATTATTCTTTAAAAATTAATAATATAGGAAATTATTTTATTTATGTTGGACGATTATCTGAAGAAAAAGGTATTATTTCACTTTTAGAAACATTTAAATCGCTACCTAAGGTTAAGTTATTAATTATAGGAGACGGGCCTTTAGGAAAAAAAATTAATGAATATAAAGAATTTAAGAATATAGAGTTTAAGCAATTTTTAAATAGGGGAATGGTGAAGAATTATTTAAGTAAAGCAATACTTTGTATAGTTCCTTCTATAGGGTACGATGTTTTTCCAAATGTTATAATAGAATCTTTTTCTGTGGGCGTTCCAGTTATTCTTCCGAATAAAAGTAATTTTAAAAATTTGATTAAAAATGGTAAAACTGGTTTATATTATGATAATAATATATATAGTAAAAAAAATTTAACGATAACAATAAAAAAAAATTCTTAAAAAAAAAGAATTAATTAGGCAAATGAAGAAAAATGTATTTCAAGAATATAAAGATAAGTACGATGGTTATTTGAGTTATTTACAATTAGTGCGATTATACAAAATTTTAATAGCCGGTAAAAAAATTGATTAGCATATTAATACCCTGTTTTATATTAATTTTTGAATTCCATCCTAAAATTTTCCTTGCTTTATCGGAAGAAACCACAGCCGATGGTGGATCGCCAACTCTTGTTGCAGTTGTTTTAATAGTAACAGGAAATTTGTTAGCTATTAAATTAGCAATTTCTTTTATTGATACACATTCAGGACTAACTATATTAAAAGTTTTATTTATAATTTTTGTTTTGATAGCTAATAGAAATGCTTGATTTATATCATCTATGTATGTAAATTGTCTTAGTTGATTTCCGCTACCATGTATGATAATAGGCTTTTTTTTCCTAGCGTTATTAATAAATAAAGGAATTACTGCATGTGATCTCATATTGGGACCATAAACAGTACCTAAACGTAAAATTATCCACGGAATTTTATTAAATACTGAACGAATAACTAATTCTCCGCCCAATTTAGCAATAGAATAGGGGTGAATAGGATTACAAGGATGATTTTCATCCAGTGGTTGATAAATAGGTTTTCCATACACTTCCCAAGTGGAGGCATAAATGATTTTTTTTATTGTATATTTATTAGCAACTTCAATTAAATTTTGTGTCCCAAGGATAGCAGTTTTTAAGGCATTTTGAGGATTTTTTTCTGCTTGGTAAACATCACCAATTGCGGCTAGATGAATAATATAATCAACCTCTCTGATTAATTCATCTAGTGTTTTTTTATCGAAAAGATCCTGACCTGTAACAAGGTCAAAGGGAACAACGGCAATTTTTTTACTTTTTAAAAATTTAACTAAATGTTTACCAATAAAACCAGAAGAACCGGTGATTAAAACTTTCATATCAACCCCCTTTTTTAATCCATTTTAAAACTTCAGAATTCGTAATATATAAAATATTAGATTTATAACTAATAATTTTAAATAATTTTTCTAGCGATTGCCAAAGATTTTGTTGTTCGATTTCCCAAGAATGTCCAAACAAATGAAAATAGCCTCCGGTTTTGAATAAAATATTGATAATTTTTATTGATGTATATAATGGATCAGTATTGAAGTTTGAAGAAGCTCCCCAATTATATAAACCACTGAAATTTTTTTCTCTAATTAGTTGTTTCAAATAAGACAAATAAGAACGTTTGGAAAAATGAATTGTAATAGGCATAAAAAGGATCAAATTTTAGATTGGTATGAAATAAAACAGTGCTTCTTGCTAGTTTATAGCCTGCCTTTTTTACAAGATTTAAAAGATTTGGATTAGCTTTTCCTTTTGGATAACAAAAAGAAATAACTGGTTTTTTAATTATCTCCTCTAATTTTTTTTTACTTTCGATTAGTTCGTGTTGAGCTTGATTTTCATCAATTTTGGTTAATATTGGATGAGTCAGGGTATGAGAGCCAATTTCCATACCTAGAGAATAGATTTTTTTAATATAATTCCTTTTCATTACTTGTCTTTCTTTATTTTGAAGAGGTATATAAAAAGTTCCTTTAATATTATATTTAATGAGAAAACTTAATAATTTTTTATCTAGCGGATACCCATCATCCCAACTTGTAGTAAAAATTAATTTATTCATTTGTGAGCCTTAACCATGTAACCAATATCTAAAATAATTTTATCTTTAACACCTTTCATTCTTTCTTTTTTATAAAAATTTAGTAGATCTTGTGCACCAGCAGTAGCTGTTCTTGGGTCAATTTTCCAGTTAGAAAATCTCGATTCTTTTAAGAATCTAATTATTGCACTTTTTGTATATCTTAGATAATCATATTCTTGGGGAGCATGTATAGGATATATTGAGGGAAAAGAAATATAAAGGATACCACCAGGAGTTAATATATGATAAATAAATTTTAAAACAGTAAGTGGATTATAAATATATTCCATTACCTCAAGACAAAAAATTACATCGAAGGATTCTTTAATAATTTTATTAAAATCTTTTTTATAACATACTGATTTAAGTATCCAACCATATTTATCACTATAGATAATATCATTTAAATCTATATAAAAATCGGGATTAAAATTTCCTTGAAGATTATTATCAAGTATTTTATACTCCTTGACATCCCATTTCTTCACTCTATTTTTAACAGGCTTCAGTCCTCCGCCTATATCTAATACTTTGTTAGCGGTTACGTTAATATTTTCCAACCATTTTTCTAATTGAACCCTAAATAAACTTTCTAAACCCAAAAATCTTTTGATATAACTTATTAATTTATTATTAATCATATTTTAGCTAAAGATTTATAAATTTTTAATAAAAAGAAATAAATAAAAAGAAAACTAAGAGAATGCAATATCATAATAATAGGTATTCTTAATCTTGCAAATTCATTATAACCTGTAAATGAAACAGTAATAAGTGTATACCAAGAAGAGAGAATAAAAAATAGCAGAATATTTAGATCGAGTTTTTCTTTTATAATATTTCTTGTTTTTCTAAAGAAAAAGAGAGCAGAAATTATCAATAAGATAAAACCATCAATATAGTCAATAAAATGGTAAGTATTCCATAATAAGCTATTATTATAAGTAATGTTTTTATCTCTCCTATCTATTAAAATTGAAGGAATTATAATAAAACTCTTCGTTAAAAATGATAGTTTGTTTTCAAATATTACTTGATATCCTGCTGAAAATATTTCTTTATCATTATAACCCTTTGAAAGAAGAATGTCTCTTAATTCATACGGAGTTAATTTGTTATTAGATTTTATTGTAGAATACATATCATATATAACAGGGTTTTTTATATCTTTCTTCTCTATAAGATCATAGTAAATAATTTTTCCTATTAAATTGATATCGAGAATTTTTGAAATAGAGACAGTCGAAATATAAAAATGAGACAAAACAACCCATATAAAGAAAATAATTACATAGACAACTATAGGAAAGATTTTTATATTTAGCATCTTTCTATACCGTAATAAAACTACAGAGTATAAAATAAAAGGAAGAAAAATAAATATTGGCTTTACCATCATAAGCAATACTCCTGTTAATGTTGTAAAAAAATAAATAATAAATAAATTTTTTTTTATTAACAAAGTACAAAGTGTAATATATAGTAATAGTAAAAAAATACTTAAAGTTTCAGGCAGAATTATATTTTGGTATTTAATAATTTGATAATCACTTATACTTAAAAAAACAATTCCTAAAGATAGTTGAGTTTTTTTTGTTAGTTGGTAAATTAGGTAATATAATAATTCTGCAGAGAGTGCAGCAATTAAAACTTGGAAAAAAATAATAAAATGAGGTTTAAGATTAAATAAACATAAAAAAATAGGATAAATAGGTGTTCTTGTTATGTTCAAAAAGGGTTTCCCCTGAATAATATTTTTTGCAAATTCTATATAACTAGGGCTATCATTAGTCAGCAAGGCTATTTTATTCCACTCTATAAGAAAAATGCTTAGTAGAATTGAATAAAAAAAAATAAAGATACCAGAAATTAAATGTTGTTTATTTTCTATTAGAGACTTAAAGTTCATATCTTAATCTTATTATAATTAATTATAATAAAAATCTAATTATGTTATATTATTCTTATGGATCTAGATAAAAAATTATTTTTTCTGTATTTATTCAGTTTGTTATTAATAAAGTTATTCCCTGTTTATATTTTTATAGAATCACGTTTTTTCACCACTCATAGCCTATCAAAGATTATTTTAATTTTAATATTTATTATACTGGTTTTTATCAAAAAAGAAGATTGTAAACTTCTTTTAACAAAAAATTCTATCTTTCATTTTTTTATCTTTTTTTTTATTACTCAGACACTATCAATTATTAAATCCAACAATCTCTTGTTGTTCTTAAAGGACTTCCAAAATCTATTAAGTTTTTTTGTTATAACATTTTTATCTGTTTATTTTCTTAGGAAAAAAAATTTTTTGTATAAAACTTTTTATTCTATTGTTTATTTAGGATTCTTTATTGTTTTGTTAGATCTTCTTTTCTTTCTTTTCTTCAATAAAATAATATTTTTCTTGCAAAATTTCATTCAAAAAGAAGTAATACTAAATTACCAATTTAATTTAATGAGAAATCGATATAACTTGTATCTAAATTCAGAATTATTTTTGCCATTTTTTCTTTTATATTTTAAAACTCGGAAGGGAAAATTAACTAAAACTTTTAGTTTAATTTTTATTTTTATTTTGATTTTTAACACTTTTGCTTCGGCGTTTCGTCATAGATTATTACTTCTTATTGTAGTTTTAACATTCTTAATAAGAATTAAATTTAGAAAAAAGATCGTAAAAAATTCCTTGATATTAGTCACTTTATTTCTATTCTTTTTTTTTGGTTTTATATTTAAAAATACTACTTCAGTGAATATTGTTGACAGAACAATTCTTAGGGATCCAGCCGATCTGAGTAGTATAGAAGGAAGAATAGAAAATTTTAAATTATCTATAAATTTGTTTTTTTATTCTCCTATATTTGGCATTGGATTAGGGAATTTTCAAGAGTATAGTAAAGACTTGTCCAAATTTTATAATTTTGATAAAACCAGGCAGTTTTTTTATTCAATAAGTTCGACAGATCCCCACAATATTATATCTAAAGTTTTAGCAGAGACAGGGATTATAGGTTTGGTTGGATATGTTGCTTTAATCTTTAAATTTTTCCAGAATGATTTTTTTTCATTCTCTGACAAAAGAGTTTACAATAAAGAATTATTGTCAGCATTTATTGTAGGATTCTGGGGATTATTTATCTTAAGTTTAATTACTCCTTCAATTACTATTTTTAGAGGAGGTTGGATGTGGTTTTTTAGAGGAGTAATAGAAACTTTTTATTATAAGAAGAAAAGCAATAAATTAACGCAGTAATTGATAGTAAATAATATTAGGCTGATTTTCATCAAAAATTTCTGTTATTGGCTCAATAGCATCCGTTTGGAATGGTCTAAATAAAATTAATCCTCTAACGTTCGAGTTATTATTCACAATGTTTACATATCTTGTTAAATCTTCGGCAGGATTTCCTCTCTCGGGATAAAAATGAACCTCAGTAAGTAAAACATCTAAATATTGGATGTGTGTTAATAATTGTTGAAGTTCTTCTGGAGGTAAACTTCTATTATTTGTTTGTAAACCCAAAATTAAAGGAATTTGATCTGGTTCATTAATGTTATAATTATCTGCTAAAAGCATTCTAAATGCATTTTGTCTTTGAGAAACTAAGACTTGTTCTATATAAGAAATAGAATTGGGATCGAGAGCTGGAGTATTATCATTAATAATAATTATGAAGTCTCTTCCAGGTTCTAAGCCGGAATCTACAAATATTTTATATGTTTGATAAATAAAATATCCTAAGTAATCTGTTTCTCCGTGTTTATCGCGGAGTGGCTCTCTCTCAGTATTACGATAATTTACTCTTCCTACTAAAAAGGGCTCATTATATTCAACTAAAATTGGGTCTATATTTAGCTTTTGTCTTGTAAGTTGTGCTATTATTTTTAGTCTTTCTGAAAGCCATTGGTCAACGTTGTTAGAATTTATTCTGTCAGGATATTTTCCTGGCTCTGCAACATAATGAAATAAGAGTCCCATATTGTTTTGATTTGCTATATCAAAACTACGCAGAGAAGCAGAATTATTAGGTATTCTTTCCTCAATATCTGGTCCTGGCCTAACTTGTCCATCTAGAGCTAAAATACCTCCCCGCCCAAAATGTTCCTCGGCAAGAGCTCTGTAAGAATAATTTTTAGTTAGTTCTCCCCCCATATAAACACCGACAAATTTGTTTCTTAATTTCCACCATCTCCCAGGAGTTAATATTTCCCATCTGTCTTTATCTTTATTAAAAATAAAAAAATGATAATCACCAGGCAAATATTTGTTTGAAGAATTTAAGGAATAGTAAGCCACAACCACATTTTCTCTCACCTCATTTCCTGCCTCATCTTTTATTACCTCTCCAGTTTTTGGGTCTTTTTTGGGAACTTCTATTGTTTGGTAGGTTAATCCCTGAGTGACTTGTTCGGGAGTGATTCTAATTCCGGCTTTATTTAGGGCATTAACAAAGTTACCAATAGAAGATTTAATTTCATTTTTTTCAAAATCAGGCTTAGGCAATAATATTATATTATTATCTGGGTTAATTTTTAAATTTTGTGTTTCTTGTTGTAAAATTGAATATTCTTGTCCATTTAATTTTCCAGCAATATATCCAATTTGTCCATTTCCTAAGTCAACTTTATGCCAATAATTATCATTATTAGGATCATTAGGATCAATTTTTGTTCCCTTATCATCAACTGTTTCTAAGTATTTTATTTGTTTAAAATTATCAGGTGTTAATTGACCAATTTTTGATTCACTAGTTGAAGGTCCTTTTCTAATATTCATTATATTTTTAGATGTGATATATGATTGATTTAATTCTATTATAAAACTTCCATCTGATAAATTAATTTCGCCAAAATATTTGTCATTATGATACAATACAGCAATGTTTGGTTCTTGGTTATCTAATATGACTTCTAATTTTCCATTAGACTCATCTTCAAAATTTATATATTTTGATAGTTCTTCTAAAGGTAAATTTATTTGATATCCGTTAATAATTATATTTATTTTATTATCATCTATAAAATAACTAGCATTTATAGTTTCGTTATTATTTCCTCCAATATTAGTTGATAATTTTGCAATCCATCCATTAGATTCTCCTGTTGTTGAAATGATTATTGTGTCTTTTGGAGATTGAATTACTGGTTGACCAGATATAACTGTTTTTTCTAAATCAAGATCAACACTAACTCCACTTGAATTAGTATATGTAATTTTATATGTAGATGATTTAGGTTCATTTACTAACTTAGCATTAAATTCTTGTCCTCCAATTTGAATAGATGGAGGAATAAGGATTAAGTTTGATTTACCATCGGAATCTATAATTAATCCATAGCTGTTAATTTCCTTAGGATAAAAGAGTTCTGATTTTCCATCTTCGACTTTAATTTCTGGAATTCTTAATTCAACAAAAGGTCCTTTAATTGATTCTTTATTATTAAAAATTTTTTCTGTATCTAAACCTGAATAATAATTTTGTATAGCTTCAAGTGCTTGATTAACAGATGGATTTTCTATTATTTGATTTTTAGGTATAGATGTTTCTGAGGGTGATGGATTGGTAATAGGAACAGGAGGGGGTGGTTGTTCTATATTTGTCGAGCTACCTTGTAGATCAGGACTAGAATATAAAGAAACACCCAAAACTGCAGCTGCAATCAAATTAGGAATTCTTTCTTTTGCTTTTAAATTTCTTTCAACAGGATTTGCTGACATATTTTTTAGATATTATAAAATATCTTTTAATAAAAATCAAGCTTTTTTTATGGCTTACATTAATTATTCTACTTTTGTTACCATAAAATCAGAAAATTGGAAGTTATTGGTAGCAATATTAATAGTTTTTCCTGGAGCAATAATTTGTTCTTCAGCAAAAATTAAATTACCATCTTTTTTTCGGACTTTTATTTTGGCTTTAACAAAAATATAACGGCGAAGTTCAGGGGTGGTTTCTGGATAGTTACCAAAAATATCACTAGTTAATGTTTGGGTATCTTTAGCTGTTTTTTCTAAAACTTCAAATACTTTTTCTTTTCCATCAAAATAAAAATCACCAATTATAATTGAATCATACTCCCAAGGATTAGCGTTGCGTTTGGTTAAAATAATTATTTTTTCCTCATATTTTTCTTTAATTGGTTTTTCTGAAATATCAATAACTGTCCCAGAAAACTGCAAAGACGGAAACTCAAAATCAACTGGCGAGCCAACACCAATGGCTGAGCGTTTAAAATTATATTTGCCAACTTTTCCCATTTTGGTAACTTTTAATTTCATTAAAAGATAAACATCGTATTGATTTGATCCCCACCAAGGATAGTATCTTATTTCTAGAATCTCTGACTGAAGTTTTCCCGTTAATTCTTTTTCCTGTTCTTGAGTTTCTTTTATTTTTTTAAAAGCTTCAATGTACCACATTGATGGTTTTTGAGTTGAGGCCCACCATAAGCCTTGACCTACCTTTACTTTCACATAGACATAGGTTGGTTTAACAAAAAAAAGTTTATAAATTGAAACGATACCAACAAAAGCAATACAAGCAAAAAAAATAGAGAGAAAATAATTATCAACCAAAAACTTCCAAAGTTTTCTAAAAAATGATTTTTTTTTCATAGTGTTTAGCTCAAAACCCAAAACTTAAGCGCAAAGTTACAATTTAAAACTCAAAACTATTGAAAATAACCCCGAATATTTAATATCTAACACCTGCCTTTCATCCCTATCGGTAGGTAGAGAAATCGGCAGGAAGGTTAGATGTCAATTATTATTTTTCTATCTTTTAAATCTTTCATTAACTTGCTCATAATCTTTTTCTAGCCTTTCTTTTTTTACTTCATATTTTTTTAAGTATATAGTCAATAATTTTTTCTTTGTCCCATTTTTTCTTTAAGTTTATCAAAAATAACACTGGCAGTTTCATTGAAGGTGTACAAAACTGATTGGTCAGCATCAAAAATCACGGTTTGATTGTCCATTTTTTGGACAATTAAGACCTTTTTGGATTTTGATTTTTGATTGATTTTTCTTGATATTTGTTTTTTTGGAAGACATAAATTATTATTAATTTTACCCAAAATTTTAATCGATTTTAAAACTGATTTTTAAATCCTGCAACATAAACTTTTATTTTCTACATCTTTTAAATCAAGCCTCATCCATTTTTTAAAATTATTATGAAAGGCACCTTTGGCTACCCAAGATGATAGAATTCCAGGCTTAACATCAAATCTTTTTTGATAAATTTTAGGTATTCTTTTGGCTTCTTCAATTGGAAAGGGTCGAGGACCAACAAAAGACATCTCTCCTTTTAAAATATTAATTAATTGTGGTAGCTCATCAAATCCTATTTTTGCAATAATTTTGCCAATTTTTGTAAATCTTGGATCATCATGAATTTTAAAAACTGGTCCATCTGCTTGATTTAGGTGTTTGTATTTACTTTTTAACTTCTTCAGCGTTTTCCATCATAGTTCTGAATTTTGTAGACATAAAAAGGCTTTTTGTTTTTACCCGCTCTTTTTTGCTTGAAGATAAATGGGCCTTTGGAGGTCATTTTTACAGCGATGTATACAAATCAAGAAAAAGAGGCGAGAGAAGAAAATTAAAAGAATAATAGCAATGAGTTTTTCTAAAAATTTTGACATTTTAAAATTTTTAACTTATTCTATTTGTTTATTTAGGTATATTAATATTTCTTTTGGCTCTTTTCGAATAATTGTCAGTTTATCAAAATCTTTATCAAAAGAGACAATAATAATCTTTTTTTCTAAAATTTCAGGATTGGAAGCAATTAAGGCATCAATGAATTTTATTGAATATTTTTCATAAAGTTCTACCGCTTTAAAATAATCGTATTTATCATAAATTTCTAGACCTCTAAGATTGAGAATACTTTTTAAGGCTCTAACTGCTTTTTCTTTTTCAAATTTATAAAATGAAGTTAATGTCCAAATTAATTCTGCTAGAACTAACGTTGAAGTGCAACCTTTTATTTGGTTTTTCTTTATCGCTTTAAGAAAATTTAATGAAAAATTAAATTGTTCTTCATCATCTTTAATCAGAGTTCTAATAAAAATATTAGTGTCAACAAAATATTTCATAAATTTAAAATCTTTGATAATTTTTTTCCATCTCTTCGCGGGCCTTTAAAATATTTTTTTTGAAGCTTGGTTTTAATTTTCCCGCCAAGACAATAATATCTTCGGTTGGCTTGATTTTAATAAACTCTTTTTCTACCTCAATTGAAACTTTATCATATTCTTTAATACCTAAAAAGGTTCTTATTGATTTAGGAATGGTTATTTGGCCTTTTTGGGTAACAGTGGTAATAAATTGCATAAATTCTTACTTTATAAATTAGTAATACTAATATTATATAACTTACTAAGTTTTAATTTCAAGAGTTTTTTTTATTTTAATTTTAAGTAAAATCGTTGAATTTATTTTTTTATAAACACTCCACAAAACAGCAGCAATTACTTGAAAATTAAAAAACACCAAAATTTTTTTCCACCAAGGATTAGGGCTTAAGAGAAATAGGTTTAAAAAGCGATGAATGCCGGCTTGAATTCGAGTTTCATCATCAAAAATATTGAAATTTCTGAAGTTATAAAGTTTTAAATTTAAAAAGTTAGAAGGTTTTATCTGTGATAAAAAGTTATTTGGTAGGGGAGTTTGATAGTGTTTTTTTAAAAGATAAAAAACAGGATAGACAAAATTATTTAATTTGTATTTTTCAATATCATCCTGAACTTTAGTTAGAGTTTCGTTTAATTTTTTGGTTTTTTTTATCACTTGATTTAAAAACTCATACCGAAAAGCACCTTTGAAATTATGATGAAAAAGATGTAAAGCGAGATAGAGTATTAAGTAGTTAGTATTAAGTATTAAGAAATTTTCGTTTAAGATTTTTACTCTTTTTTTGTTTTTTAAAAATTCTTTTGTTAAATCGTCTATTAGTTTTTGAAAATAAAGATTATTAAAGTGGCCAAGATGGACAATTGATAGTTCAACTAATTGTAAATGGATGTCCAAAGCTACAATAAAACTGTTAAATTTTTTGTAAAAAGTGATTTCTAATTCCTGCCTTTGTAATTTTTTTACTTGTTTAGACCAATGTAAATCAGCTTTTTGATAGCCAAATTTAAATAAAATATTTTGTGCTTTTTGAAAATCTTTTTTATCAATAAGGACATCGCAATCAGCATAAATGCGTTGAGGGTGTTTGCCTTCAAAATATAAATGAAGTGGCAATCCTTTTAAAAAAACATAATTGATTTTTTCTTTGTCAAAGGCTTTTTTTATTTTAACAATTTCGGAAAAATAATGGGTTGATTGGATAAGATAAAGAGTTTCTGGTTTAAAAATTTGTCCATTTCTTTTGACTTGATAAACTTTGCCTAAAATTTGTCTGAGATAAATTTTCCCATCAGATTTTGGGTTATTGTCGCCTTTAGTTATAATATATTTTTGTGTTTTATAAATTACCCGATGACAAATAATTTTATTTTTTTTTTGAAAAACAATGAGATCATTAATTTTAATTTTTGAAAAAGAGGTTTTTTTAAAATATAAAATATCATCTTCATACAAAATAGGAAGCATGCTTTTACCTTGAGATTTTGAGAGTTAAAGATTGTTGAAATTTTATTAATGAAATGAGTTTTTTCACTTTTTAATTTTATAATATTTTTTTATTTTTTAAATTTGAAGTATTGAATTTAATAGAGAATTTTTTTAAACTAAAATTATAAAACATATTTTATTGACAAAAATTTTTTTTTATTTTATTATAGTAAATAAAAAGGATGAAAAAAAATTTTTTAATTTTTCTTAATTTAATCTTAATATTTGTTGTATTAATAGAATTATTTTATTTTTTATTTTTGAATAATTTAAATCCTAATTTAAGTAATGGTAAAGATTTAAGTTATGATGTTAACCAGTCTAAAAATTCAGAAATTAATAAAGAAAATGATTTTCAAAAAGATAAGATTTTAAATTTTTTGAATAAGCATAGATATGTTTTAAAAGATGATAATTTCAGTATTAATTTAGAATTTAAAGGATATTCCGAGGTAAAGAAAAATGAAGAATTACATATATATATTTATAAAGATTCAAGTTTAAAAGATAATATAATAAATATTGGTGGAAATTTAAAAAAAGAAAATTTTATAATTGGAGGTAGACCAATAGAAGATGAGAGTTTAATAGAAAAATTTGATAAAAAAGAGATTGATGTTATGATAAAATTTAACTATAATGAAAATAAAGTAGATTATTTTTTTAGTATTTAAAATTAATGAAAATAAAATATAAAAAACCTCAAATAAAAAAAAACAAATTTATAGTGAATTTTATTGATTTTGAAAATTTGTTAGCTGGTTGTACATGTAGATGTCGAGCAAACAGTGTATATTGTAATGATTCATCAAAATGTATTTGGTCTTGTACTAATCAAGGACTGGTTGATCGTTGTGGATGTTAGAATTAAATTAAATTTTTAATTTTTAAATTAAACTTTAATATAAAAAAATTTTTTTCATTAATTTCTAAAAATTTCTTCGTATTTAAAATTATTAGCTTTTGATTAACTAAACCAGAAAATACTTGTTTGTAGAAATTATTAATAATAATATTTTTATCTTTTATAAGAGATATACAATTTTTTTTACTTTTTTTAATAAAAAAAATTTTTTTTAGAAAATATCCTCTTATATTTTTTTTTAAATCTTTTTTTAAGTATTCCATAATTGATTGATATACAAAATAATGATTATCTTTTGGAATAAGATAAAAAACATCATCACAAAATATTTGATATTTACTGTTTTTACTAAGTAATTTAGCAATGGTTGATTTTCCTCCTCCATTTTTTGCTAAAA
The DNA here is from genome assembly GCA_026004455.1 of Patescibacteria group bacterium. Taxonomy (GTDB): domain Bacteria; phylum Patescibacteriota; class Microgenomatia; order UBA1406; family GWC2-37-13; genus GWC2-37-13. The sequence continues at coordinate 381,807 of BPJE01000001.1, forward strand.
AAATATAAGCATAATTATCTTTATCTATAATAGCTGAACCATGAATTGTTAAACCGCCTATGTTAGCAATAAGCGAATAGAAAACTTGATTTAACAAAATAAAAAATTGATTTTCACTGGAGTTTAACGCATAAAATAATATTTTTCTTTTATTTAATTGTTTTGAAATGGGAAAATAAAAATTAAAAAATTTTTTTTTAAAAGTAAATATTTGGGCTTGATATTGAAAAACAAAATTTATTTCAAATACAACATTTTTTTTATTATTTTCATAAGTTATTAATTGACCTAATTTTTTTTCAATTATTCTGATCCAAATTTTTTTCAATTTATTGATGTTTTTCTTATCTTTTTCTTCTATATTTTCTTGAAATTTAATTTTTATAATAAAATCTAAAAATTTTAAGTAAATTTTTTCTTCCATTGAGTTTTATTAATAAATAAAAATTAATATATTATATCAAAACAGTAAATTTGATTTAAATTTTCTATTTTTTTATTTTCGAAGACTTTTTTCTTATTATATTTTTTGATTTATTAAATGTTTTAAAATATAGAATTATAAATATTATATGAGGCTATATTATAGGGTTAGTAGTTTAAATTTGATAATTGTAAAAATATGCTTAAGTGTTTAATTTGAGTCGGCAAAATTGTAAGTTTAATATAATTTCTCAAAAAATCTTTTAAAATTTATTTTATGATTGTTAGACAATATTGGATTATTGATTGTTTTTTTTAACTAAAATTGTTAAGTTAATTTCTTAATTATATTGTAAGAAGCTAAAGATCGTAATACAATTATGATTTCAGATAGTGTCTTTTGATTACGATTCAGACTTATTTTCCAATCCAACCTACGAGGTCACTGGTTATTGGCATCTAACACTTAATATCTAACATCTAACTTTTAAGGACAGAACCTCTTTGAAAAAAAGTTCTGCCCTTGTTATCTTATCAAAGACTGTCTTTTATTAAATCATCAAACAATGAAACGATCGTATCATTTTTTGATGATAATAAAATATTTTTTGTTGTTGTAACAATTTAAAATAAAGATAATGATTTTTGGTTTTTAATAAAGAATTTTTTCGAGGTTTTTAGATTATAATATTAATCATAGCTTAATCATAATTCGGAGTGTAGTTCAGTTTGTTTTTTTAACATTATGAAAGGATATGTCTATATCCTTGAAAGTTTGAAGGATGAAAAACAATATATAGGTTCAACAACAGATGTTAAAAGAAGATTGAGTCAACACTTTTCTGGACAAGTAAGATCAACTTTGTATAGAAGACCTTTGAGATTAAAATATGTTTTAGAATACAATGATATAAAAAAAGCAAGAATAATGGAAAAAAAATTTAAAAAAAGTCATGATTTATTATTAAAAGAATTAAGAAAAAGAAAGATGATCGGAGTGTAGTTCAGATGGCCAGAACGTACGCATGGGCGCCGCCGCCCAGAGGGCTCTGCCCGGCGGGGTGCGTAAGGTCGGCAGTTCAAGTCTGCCCACTCCGACAAAAATTATGAAAAACACAAAAAAACCAGATTGGGATAAATATTTTATGATGATTGCTGAGGTTGTTCGTAGTCGAGCTGATTGTTTGCGACGTCAAGTTGGAGCAGTGATTGTCAAAGATAAACGAATTTTAGCAACAGGTTACAATGGTACACCTAATGTTATTAAAAATTGTACTGAAGGCGGATGTGAGCGCTGTTTACTTCGTCATCAAGGAAAACTAGAGTCAGGTGAAAAAGAGGAGTCATGTATTTGTCTTCACGCTGAGCAGAATGCGATAATTCAAGCTGCTTATCTTGGAGTGGCAACAAAAGACAGTGAGATGTATATTACTTCAAATCCTTGTTCATCTTGCGCAAAAATGATCATTAATGCTGGTATTAAGCGAGTTATCTGCCGCTTAAATCATCATGATAAAGAGGGGATAAAGTTATTGGAAAAAGCGAAAGTGAAAGTTGAGATAGAAAAGTAAGTAGAGAATAAAAAAATCAAATTCAAAATTTTTTAAAGAGTTTTTTTAAAAGGACAGAACCTTTTTAAAAAAAGGTTTCTGTCCTTAATAATTAGATAAATTAGATTAATTAGAAATTAGAAATTTTTTTAATGCCTCATCCTAATATCCAATATCGAATATCTAATATCATTTTATTTTTAATTTTGTGTTTATTTTTCTTGCCAAAGATTATTTTTGCTCAAGAGAATAATATTTATGGTATTCATTTAGCTCAACCGCATTTGGAGGATTTGAAAAAAGTAAAAGAATTAGTTAATTCAAATGGTGGTGACTGGGGATATGTGACATTGGTGATTCAAGAAAATGATCGAGATAAAAATAAATGGCAGGGGATTTTTGATTTACTTCGTCAGTATCATCTTATTCCTATTATTCGTCTAGCAACCAAGCCTGAAGGAGATAATTGGAAAAGACCAAAAATTGAAGATATTTCAGAATGGGTGAGTTTTTTAGATTCTTTAAATTGGGTAGTAAAAAATCGATATGTAGTTTTGTTTAATGAACCAAATCATGGAAGTGAGTGGGGAGGGGCGGTTGATCCGCAAGATTATGGAAAAGTGGCTTTTGCTTTTGCTAAAGCTTTGAAAGAAAAGAATAAGGATTTTTTTTTGATGTTAGCTGGTTTTGATGCTTCAGCGCCGCAGTTGCCACCAAGGTATTGGGATGAAGAGATGTTTTTACGAGAGTTATTTAATATAAATTTATCCAGTTTCTGCGCAAATTTTATTGAATGTATAAATAATGGTTTAATCTCTGGCTGGTCATCTCATTCTTATCCTAATCCAGGATTTTCTGGATCACCATATGATTTTGGTCGAGGGACAATTCGTAATTATCAGTGGGAATTAGAGTTATTAAAAAGTCTTGGAGTTAATAAAGATTTGCCGGTTTTTATCAAAGAGACTGGATGGCAAAGGGATATTCGATATTCGATATTCGATATTGGGAAAGATAAAATTGCTCAAAATTTTAAAATTGCTTTTGAAGAAGTTTGGAGTCAAGACAAAAGAATTAAAGCAGTGACACCGTTTGTTTTTGATTATCAGTCAGAACCTTTTTTAGGATTTTCTTGGAAAAAGTTTAATGAGGATGATTTTTATCCTCAATATTATCTTATTCAATCACTACCAAAACAAAAAGGTCAACCAGAACAAGATGAAAAAGGAGAGATAAAATTTAATTTGCCCAATGAATTAGTTGAGCAGTCTGATTATAGTTTTAAAATTAGCTTAAAAAATCTTGGCCAAGGTTATTGGGATGATAAAGATTATAAATTAAAAATTAAAAATACTTCAGAAAGTCTTGAATTTTTATCAGGTCATATTGGCGAAATTGCTCCAGGAGAGGAAAAAGAAGTGGTAATTTTTTTAAAAACTAAATCACAAGGAAAAGAAAAAATTAGTTTTGTTTTAGAAAAAAATAATCAAGAAATTTTAAAAAGCAAAGATTGGTATTTTGATATTTTGGCTTTACCAAGCCTTAAATTTGAAGTTTTTTACTGGCCTTGGGGAAAAGGAGAAGGAGATGATTTTGAGATTCAGATTTTTGATTGGGAAGAAAAACTAGTGTTTAAGGAAAAAGGAATAATTGTTAAAAATGGAATGGGTATCGTTTCAAATATTAAAAATATTAATTTAAGTGATCTTTATCGAGTGGTTTTAATAAAAAAAGGTTATCTGCCAAGACAAGTTTATTATGTTTTTCGACCAAAAGATAACCTAGTTAAATTTAAAAAATTATTGCCTTTTGATAAAAATAATGATGGCAAATTTGATATAAAAGATGTTTTAACTATTTTTTATTCTTTCACAAAACTTGGCAAATCGCTCTAAACCTCTTTTAATATGCTCCATACTGGTGGCAAAACTTAGGCGGATAAAACGATCATCGCCAAAAGCACTACCAGGAATGACAGCGACATAAGCCTCATCAAGTAATTTTTCGCAAAATTTTAGTGAGTTATTTATATTTTTATGATAGAGATTTGAAACATCAGCAAAGACATAAAAAGTCGCATCAGGTCGATTGGCATAAACACCATCAATTCGATTTAAATAATCAACCATAAAATCACGTCTTCTTTTGTATTCAGAGACCATTTTAGGAATATGATCTTGTGGGCCTAAAAGTGCAGCAAGAGCAGCTTTTTGAGCAATTGAGTTGATATTTGAGGTAGTGTGATCTTGAATTTTAGTAGCAGCTTTTATCACTTCTTCAGGTCCAGCAGCATAACCAACTCGCCAACCTGTCATTGCATAAGTTTTTGAAACGCCATTGATAACAATTGTTCTTGAAAAAATCTCTTTGTTAAAAGAGGCAATACTAATATGTTTTTTTCCAAAAGTTAATTTTTCATAAATCTCATCTGATAAAACAATAAGGTTATGTTTGACGCAAACTTTAGCAATATTTTTAAGTTCTTTTTCATCATAGACAACACCAGTGGGATTGTTGGGAGAGTTTAAAATTAACATTTTTGTTTTTGGAGTAATAATTTTTTCTAAATCATTAGAATTGATTTTAAAGTTATTAGTTTTTAAAGACACTGGTTTGCCTTGAGCCATCTTGACCATCTCAACATAAGATACCCAGTAGGGAATAGGAATAATTACTTCATCATCAGGATCAATTAAAGCAAAGATTATATTAAACAAAGCTTGTTTAGCGCCATTGGAAACTAAAATTTGTGAAGGAGTGTATTTTAAATGATTGTCTTGATAAAGTTTTTTGACAATTGCTTCTTTTAACTCAATTATTCCTGAAGTAGCTGTATATTTAGTAAAACCTTCATCCATAGCTTTTTTAGCTGCTTCTTTGATATGTGTCATTGTGTCAAAGTCTGGTTCGCCAGCTCCAAATAAAATGATATCTTTACCTTGTTTTTTCATCTCTTTGGCTTTACTGGTAATTGATAAAGTAAGTGATGGAGAGATATTTTGAATTCGTTTTGACAATTTCATAAGTAAAAATTTTTCATTTTTCAATTTTCAGTTTTCAATGAGTTTTCAGTTTTTATTTTTCAAACTGAAAATTATTCAATGAAAACTTATTGAAAAATTTAAACTGATAATTAAAAATTTATATTGTTGGTCCTGCTTTGATTATTGATTTATCAAATATTTTAATATTTTTTTCCAATTAATTTTTTTGAAAATAATAGGGGAGTCAATAATAAATTTATCAGTGGGGGAGTGGCCAGTAAATTTACTAGTATAAAGAACTAAGCTATCAGCATTAGTTTGGATAACTTCGTGTTTTAAGAAGGCTCTTTTAGCAAGAATTAAAGAAGGAAGGTTGGTAATGACACTTCCAAAAGACATAAATAAATTTTATACATTTAAAATTTAAAGTCAAGATAAAGTTATCTAACACTTAACATCTAACGGTCAACATTTAAAAAAACAACCTAATTGATCTAATTATTAATTATTAAGGGTAGAATCTTTGTGAAAACAAGGTTCTTTATTGTTTTTTTTCTCAAAAACTATTCTTTGAAAAAAAGTTTATTAGCATTTTTTGTAGTTGTTTTTATTAAATCCTCAATTGAAATATCTTTTAATTTAGTGACAAATTCAGCAATATATTTTAAATTTTCAGGAGTGTTAGGAAATTTTCGAAAAGGTGATAAAAAAGGACTATCAGTTTCCAAAACTAAAAGATCTAAAGGCACTTTTTTTATAAATTTTTGTTTTTCCGGACTATAAACTACATCACCATCAACACCAATAAAAATATTGTTTTTTATAGCGAAATATAAAAGTTCATCATCTGGCTCACAACAATGAAAAACAATTTTAGTATTAAGTAGAAAGTAGTAAGTATTAAGCAATTCTAATAAATCTTTTTTTGCTTGACGATTATGAATAATCAAAGTTTTTTGATATTTTTTTGCTAATTTTAATTGCTCTAAAAACAATTTTCTTTGTAAATTTATAAAATCTTCATCTACCTGATAATCTGCATATTTTGTCTTTTTATAAATATGACGATCCAAACCAATCTCACCAACTGCTAAAACTTTTGGATTTTTTAATAACTCTTCTATTTGATTAAGCGAAGATGCCTTTTCGAGCCAACTTTTCCCCTTATTTTGTTGGCGAGAAAATGGCATCGAGCTTTTAAAAATTTCAAAAACATGATGAGGGTGGATACCAACCGCCGCATAAACCCCCCCATATTTTTCCGCAATTTCAACTGCTTTTTTTGAAGTGACAACATCTGTACCTGGAATAACAATAGTTTCTACTCCAGCTTTTTGTGCTTTTTTAATAACCTCATCTAAATTTTTATCAAAAGCTTTAAAGTTTAAATGACAATGAGTGTCGAACATAAAAATGTGTAACGTAAAACGTATAACGTGAAACGTAAAAAAAATTTCTACTTTTCAATTTCTAATTTTTAATTTTGTCCGCCAGTTGGCGGATTGACTTTTGACTTTTAACTTTTGAATTATAATAATTATATTATATGACCATTTTTATCGGCGCTGATCACCGAGGATTTAATCTTAAAAATCAAATCATTGAGTATCTTCATGAAAAAGATATTCGAATTGAAGATCTTGGTGCTTATGATTATGATCCAAATGATGACTATCCTGATTTTGCCAAAAAAGTCGCCCAGGCAGTGCTTCAAAACCCAGAAAATCATTTAGGAATTGTTGTTTGTGGATCAGGAGTTGGTGTTGCCATTGCTGCTAATCGTTTTCAAGGTATTAGAGCTGCTTTAGGCTTTGAAGAAAATCAAGTGGCTCATGCGCGAGAAAATGATCATATTAATGTTTTAGCCCTGCCCGCTGATTATTTAGATTTTGAAAAAACTAAACAAATTGTTGAAAAATTTATAAATACTCCTTATAAACTTGAGGAAAAATATCTCCGCCGGATAAAAAAACTTGATGAATAATACTTCGCAAAATTTTAAGCCTTAAAACAATCTAAAATCATATTTTTGTAGGTTATAATCCATAGACAAAAACTTTTCTTTTTTGTAAATTTTTTAAGGTAAAAAAAATTATCTGAAGTCATGTCGGATAATTTTTTTTATAAAAATATTGGAAAAAAGATTTCTCAAATTAGAGAAAAGAAAAACATTTCCCAAGAAAAACTCTCTTTTAAAAGTGGTGTTGATCGCACTTATATCTGCCGAATAGAAAAAGGATTTGCTAATCCAAGTATTAGAATTATTGAAAAAATCGCTAGTGCTTTAAATGTAAGTATTTATCTTCTTATTAAAAATTAACAATTAATTCATAAAGATTTTCCTGATTTTTCTTAATAATATTTTTTATTTCCATCATTGATAAATAATTTAAAATTTCTGTTATCGGCCGTTGTAATTTTAAAACTAAATCATCAATTGATAATGGTTTTTCTTTTAAAACTTCAAAAATTTCTTTTTCAAAATCTGTCAATGTATTTTTTATCTCGTCTTCTTTTTTTGGAGTAATTTTTAGATTAAATTCTTCAAAAATATCCTCAACTGAAGTGACTAACTGTGCTCCTTGTTTAAGTAAAATATTTGGAGCTGCTGACATCTTTGAGGTGATTGGCGATGGTGGCGCAAATACATCTTTTCCTTGAGAAGCAGCATAACGAGCTGTGATCAACGATCCTGAGTCCTCTCCGCCCTCAACCACCATCACTCCTTTTGATAAAGCTGAAATAATCCTGTTTCTTGAGATAAAAAGACCTTTTAAAACTATCTGACCTGGCGGAAACTCAGAGATAATCGCACCATTTTTTTCAATAATTTTTTCATAAAGACCTCGATTGGCAGCCGGATAAACCACATCAACTCCACATCCTAAAACAGCGATTGTTTGCCCTCCAGCCTCAAGACAAGATTGATGAGCAATTGTATCAATCCCATAAGCAAGACCGGAAACGATGATAAATCCTGCTTTTGCTAACTCATAAGAAAATTTTCTAGCAATTTGTGCTCCATAATTAGTTGGCTCTCTTGTGCCAACAATAGCCATCCTTAAATAATCAGAAAAATTTTTATCAAAAATTATTGATGAAGCCAAAGCTTTGACATAAATACAAATTGGTGGATCAGAGATATTTCTTAAATCTTGAGGATAATTTTCATCATCAACTGTCAAAACAATGATATTTTTCTTTTTAATTTCTTGATATTTTTTCTCCAAATCAAAACTCTGACGAAATTTAATAAACTTCTCTGTTAAATTCTTACCAATCAACTCAACTAGATCATCTTTTTTGGCTAAATAAGCCTGTTTTACTGTTTTAAAATGCTTTTTAAGAAGAGAAAATTTTATCGGTCCAATGCCATAAAAATGAGAAAAACCAATATAGTATAAAATCTCCTCTTTCATCAAATATATTAAACATTAAAACTTTTCTTTTGTCAGTCGAATATAACCTACAAAAAAATCAAAGTGTTTTATAAAACAGAATACAGATAAAGAGTAATTATGTGATCGAATCATTAAAAAATTAGGAAAAAATAGTATTAAAAACTATTATTTATAAACAATAAAATTTAAAAGGAAATTTAGCTCTTTGTAATATTTTAGATTATTCAAACAAGAAAAAAATATTTTGTTATCATCAAAAAATGAAGCTGTCTTATAATGTTTTTGTGATTGAGAAAATAATTAGATTGTTAAATGAATGTAAATTAAAATATAAAAAAGATTAAAATTTTTTAATTAAAAACTAAAAATTATTTTGCTTTTGTTTGATTTTTGATAAACTCAATGATTTTTTGGACTTCTTCATCAGTGGCTAGGTAATAATGATTGATTATTTGACCATTTTTATATTCATAAACTAATGGGATACAATAAGGAATATTAACTTTAACAATAGCTTCGTCAGAGATATTATCTAGATATTTAACAATCGCTCGTAAAGCATTATGGTGTGATGAAAGAATGATGTTTTTACCATTTTTTAGTTTTTCTTCAATTTCTTTTTGAAAATAAGGAATAACTCTATTATAAGTATCTTTTAGTGATTCGCCAGCGGGTAAAAGTGAGGGATCAACATCTTTGTACTTTGAATCATTTTTTGGGTGGCGAGGATCATTATCAAGTACTTTTGGTGGCGCAACATCATAGCTTCGACGCCAAATGTTAACTTGTTCTTCGCCATATTTTTTTACCATTTCAGCTTTGTTTAAAGTTTGTAGCGCTCCATAATGACGTTCATTAAGATGCCAATCACGAATTATTGGGATGTTTTCTTGACCAATGGTTTTTAAAACAATTTCAAGAGTACGAATGGCTCTTTTTAAATAAGAAGTATAACCATAATCAAAAATAATTCCTTTTTCTTTAATTCTTGGCGCATATTTTTTTGTCATTTCTTCACCTTCTTGGATAATATCAATATCTGTCCAACCAGTAAAGCGATCAGACCATTCAGTTTGACCATGACGAACAATAACAAGATAGTTCATAAGTTTTTATAAATGATTTTCAATTTCAATTAGTCGATTATATTTTGCCAATCTTTCGCTTCGAGACATTGAGCCGGTTTTTATAAAATCAGATGCACATCCATAAGCTAAATCAGCAATAAATGGGTCTTCAGTTTCACCTGATCGATGGGAAATAATAATCTTCCAATTGTTTTTTTGAGCTAAATTGATTGCTTTAGCGGTTTCGTAAATTGTGCCGATTTGATTGGGTTTAATTAAGACAGCATTGGTGGCTTTTTCTTTAATTCCTTTTTCAATATATTCAGGATTAGTAGTATAAAGATCATCACCAACTATTAAAGGGACGGTCCTTGTAGGTTCTGTCCTTGATAAGGACAGAACCTGGAGAAATTTTTGAAAGCCTTGCCAGTCGTTTTCGGCAAAAGGATCCTCAAAAGAAAAAATATGATATTTTTCTTTTAGGGCTTTGTAATAATCTATTAGTTCATCATTATTCAATTTTTTATTTTCTTTTTTAAATATGTAACTTCCATCTTGATAAAATTCTGAAGCAGCAGCATCAATGGCTAAATGATAATCTTTTTCATTTTGATAATTTAAATCACTAGCAGCTTTGATTATCTCTTCAAAAACTTGTTCATTACTAGTTAATTCTGGTGAATAACCACCTTCATCACCAACTAAAGTTGATAGGCCTTGTTTTTTTAAATTTTTTCCCAGTTGTTGAAATATCTCTGAGGCGATTCTTACAGATTGAGTTGAAGTATTGCTAGTTGGTGAGATCATAAACTCTTGAATATCAAAATTCCATCCCGCATGTTTTCCACCATTAACAACATTGACCATCAGTCTTGGAAAATCTGGAGTGACATCAGAAAAATAAACTTCATTTAATACCTGCCATAAAGGTTTTTTTGTTGAGATGGCAAAAACTTTAATTAAGGCTTGAGAAACTGATAAAATCGCATTGGCGCCAAGTTGAGATTTGTTTTTTGTACCATCAAGCTCAATCATTAATTTATCGATTTTTTCAAAACTATTTTCATCTAAATTTTGATTGATTAATTTTTGAGCAATAATATTATTAACATTGTCAACTGCTTTTAAAACTCCAGCGCCATGATAACGATTTTTATCATTATCTCGAAGCTCAACTGCCTCATGAGATCCAGTTGAAGCGCCAGATGGTACAGATGATGAAGCAAAAACATTATTGTCTAAAAAAACAAAAGTCCGGATTGTTGGTTTTCCGCGAGAGTCTAAAATTTCAATTGCTTTAACTTTTTTAATTTTCATAATTTTAATAATAATAAATTTTTAACTATTTAAAAGATGAATTCTTTTTAAAATTTCCTCAACTGGTGATTTTGTTAAATAACCTCCTGGGCAAATCACATCGGGTAAAAATTTTTGAGATTTAATAAAAGAGATTGATTGATCATTTACGCCTCCATCTAAAAAAATTTTTGACTTATAGCCAATAATTCGTAATTGTTCAATTTTTTTAATCATTTTAGGCAAAAAAGAATTACCTTGAAATCCAGGATAAACTGACATTATTTGAACTGCTTTGATTTTATTTATATTGTATTTTTGTGCTAAATCATTGACTTTATCATCAGGATTTAAAGTTATTCCTATAGTAAAAGGAATTGAGACATCAGAAAAAAGACTATTTTTTGGACTTAAATCAAAATGAATTAAAACATGATTAACTTTTATTTTTTTATTTATGACTAATTTTTTAAGTTTTTCAATAACATCCTTATAATTTTTTAACATTAGATGAAAGTCAAAATAAAAATTATTTATCTCTTGATAATTAGTTAACTCATTTAAAAACTCATCAATATCGGCAGTTTTATTATCAACATATTCTCCATCAGTAAAATCAAGTTGAAAATAATTAAAGTATGATGAAAGTTTTTTGATTACTGAAAAATAATCATTAGTAGTTTTTTCCAAAATTGAAGGACAGATCTGCATAAATTAATTGTAGCAGATTTGGTATAATTTTAAGATTATGTTAAAACAGCGAGTTTTGCAAAATTTAGAAAAATTTATTGCCATTGAATCAGTATCAACTGATAAAAAAAGAGCGCCTGAGATAAAAAAAGCAGTTGAGTTTATCAAAGAACAGTTAGAAAAGAGCGGATTTAAAGTTGATATTTATTCAAATAAAAATTCTCATCCGTTAATTATTGCCAAAAAATTTTTTAATGAAAAAAATCAAACTTTAGGTTTTTATGCTCATTATGATGTTCAACCTGAAGACCCAGTTAATTTATGGAACACTTATCCATTTAAGTTAGTTAAAAAAAACGGAAAATTTTTTGGTCGCGGAGTTGCTGATGATAAAGGTCATCTAATCATTTTAATTGAAGCAATAAAAGAACTTATTGAAGAAAATAAAATTTTAAAAAATAATATTGTTTTTGTTTTTGAAGGCGAGGAAGAAGTAGGTAGTGCTAATTTTGAAGAGTTAATAAAAAAAGATAAAGATTTAAAAAAAGTTGGTGTTTTTTATGTTGTTGATATGGGAGTAAGAGATAAAAAAACACCTGAGCTTTTTTATGGATTGCGAGGAATTTGTGAGTTTGAACTAAAAGTTAAAGTGGCTGATTATGATATGCATTCAGGTGTTTATGGTAATTTAGTTTATAATCCAGTTCAGGTAATTGCTAATTTATTAACCAAGATTAAAAAGGATAAATTAAGAATAAATATTCCTCTATTTTACAAAGATGTTATTAAACCAACAAAAAAAGAATTATCTGAACTTAAAAGACTAGGTCCTTATGAGGCAAAAATTTATCCGTCATTTGATGTTAATGGGATAATTGCTGGTTTTACTCAAGAAGGTGTTAAAACGATTATTCCCTCTGAGGCGACAGTTAAATTTTCAATTCGCTTAGTACCCAATCAAAAGTATAAAAAAATCGAAAAATTAGTGGTTGATTTTATTAAGAAAAATTTACCTAAAGAGGTTAAATATGAATTAAAAACTTTTTATGGTAGCAATCCTTTTTATACTAGTTTGGACAATCCGTATGTTGAAAAAACAAAAAAATTACTTGAACAAGTATTTGAGAAAAAAACTGCTTTAAATCGATCTGGTGGTTCAGTGCCAGCAGCAGAAATTATTTCTCGAGTTCTTAAAAAACCAGTGATTTTACTTGGGTTTATTTTACCTGATGCCAATCTTCACGCGCCAAATGAAAATTTTGATGAAGAGATGTTTTGGAAGGGATATGGGGTGATTAAACTAATAATGTCTAATATTTAACAGTGAAAAAATTGACTTAATTTCTAATTGTTTTGAATTGACCTAAATAAATTAAGGACAATAGCTTTTTTACAAAAATGTTATGTTCTTTTAAAAATAATGAATAAAAAAATAGATAAACTAAATAATAATAAATTAATGCATTGATAAGGCTTATGTTATCATTAAAGATTTTTTTGATGTTACATTTTAATTTGGACTTGTGCATTTTTTATTTTTAATTTTTTGTAAATTATATTTGAATTAAAAGATAGGGTTTTGATATTTTAAATAAATTAAAGATCTTTTTTTGGCTCACCAACAAATATTAGAGATAAGATTACACAAATAATAAAAGCAAATTCATAAGCATTTAACCAACTACCTATAAATCCACCCGTCATGAAAGAAAAAATCATTAAAAGTAAACTAAAATCACTTCCCATACCAATTGCAAAATAAAAAATCATAATGTAAATAATTGACATCATACTGTAACTAAAAATTCCAATAATACTACTGTTTTTTGTTTTTTCTTTTGATTTTTTAATTGATTGTATAAACTCATAATCAAAAATTTTTTCATAATTAAATCGATTATTAACAATAAAATTAGGATTAATAGAAGCAGTAAGAAATGAATTTTTTTTAGTTATTATTTGTTGACTTGTTAATGTTTTTGCATTAATAGGATTATTATATTTACTAAGAAATAAAAATAAGTAAACAAACGTAATAATTACATATTTCATATTTTTATTTTACAAAAATTTTATAATATCAAAAAAAACTTTTTTAAAGATATATGCAGAAAAAAATTGACTGCGATTAAAGGCTTGATTACTCAATTTTGCTTTTAAATTTTTATCAAAATAAATCTCAATGATTTTATCAGCAATATCATTGGGGTCATTGGGATTGGCGATTATTACTCCTTGATTATCTGAGACCTCTTTTAAAACTGGAATATCGCTTATTATTGAAGGGCAGCTTTGTGAGCTAGCTTCAAGATAAGAAAAACCAAAGCCTTCATCGCGAGAAATTAAGATATTTACCTTGGCTTGTTGATAAAGTTTAATTAGTTGATCGTCATTAACATAACCAAGAAAAATAAAACGTTTATCATCAACTACTTCTTTTAAAAACTCTCTTAATTCTTTTTGCCAAGGATTAAATTTTGTGGAACGTGTAACGTGGAACTTGGAACGTATATTAAAAACTTTACCAACAAATACACAAGTGACATTAGCGATTTTAATTGCTTTAGCTAGATTAACGAGGTTTTTATTCCAAGTCGCATCACCCACATATAAAATAAAATTTTCAATTTTCAATTTTAAATTTTCATTTTGTCCGCCAGTTGGCGGATTGACTTTTGACTTTTGATTTTTGATTTTAAATATTTTTGGCAAACATGGATAAATAACTTTTACTTTATTTTCTGATATTTTTAAGATCTCAACAATGTCTTTTTTTGAAGCATAAGAGTCAGTAATGATCAGATCATAATTTTTTAAAGCAATTTTATTTAAAAAAATATTGATATTACCGCGAATTCCTGCGGGAAATTTATCAGGATATTTTAAAGGAATTAGATCATGAATAACAGCAATTTGTTTTTTAGCGATTTTTTTCATTGTTAGTGGAGTTCGTAAAAAGTTGAAGAATGGATTAATAAAGACGTGGAACGTGGAACTTGGAACATGGAACGTATTGCTGAATTTCCAATTTGGGAAATTTTCTTTTAAAATCTGCAAGTATCGACCAACTCCACGAACAGTGCTTTGAGAGTCAGAGGCGGTTGGATCGTAGACTAAAATATTGGTCATAAAATAATTTTAATTAAAATAATATTTTTATAGAATTATATCCAATTTTTTGTTAGAATATCTAAATGATACAAAATATTCAAAAATTTACTCTTGATAAAAAACAAGTTTTTAATTTAGTTTTGGAAAATCGCTACCAAGTTGATTCACAAACAAGATTTTTATCTCGCTGTATTGATGGTCGATACGAAAATACTGATAATTTACCAGCATTAGCAATTCCTGGCGCTGATGTTGGTGAGTTGGCTTTGATTTTTGCCACAGCTAATAATTTTGGATTTGATGTTGATTATGAAAAAGTTTATCAGAGTCTTGTTAAAGTGATTGGCGGAGAGGAAAATTTTCAATATCATACTGATCATCATGGAGCAGTTGGTGTTCCAGCGTCAGGATGTGGTCATTTTAAACAAATAAAACTTGATTTAAAAGCTTATGATTTAACTACTCAAGATTTGGAGTTTTTAGAAAAAAAACTAATGGAGATTAAAAAAAATAATCAAGCTAAAGAGGTAGTTTTAGAGGGAGATCATATTGAGGGAGCAATTTTACAAGTAAAAGGCAATTGGGGAGTTTATCCAAGATATTTTTTTGAGACAGATGAAGGTAGGCGAGAAATTGAGGTATTTGTTTTTCATCAAAGTTTAGTTAATGAACGGCATCGAGTTTTGGTGAAAGAGTTAATAAAAAACAAGGCAGTAATTTTTAGAAATGGAGAAGATGAAGAATGGCTTTATGAAGCTTTATCTGATATGATGGATAATCATCTTTTTGAGACAGTAAAAAGATTAGCGCCTGACTTGCCGATTTATAATGTAGATTTTGAAGATGATGGGGATTTTAAAGTTGCTGACTAATTATACGTTTCACGTTCCACGTTATACGTTATACTTTTAATATGATCGGTCCAAAAAAATTGCTTCAGTTAGTAACAGAGATTAATTTAGTTGAAGGATTAGCTGAGAGAGAGCTTCATAATCCAGAAGGCGCTGGATTTGACTTAAGACTAGGCGAGGTTTATAAAATTTACGGCGAGGCGTTTTTAGGAGTTGAGGAAAGATTAACGCCAAAAATTGAGCTTTTAGCAAAGTATGATCCTCAAAAACCTTCGTATTTTGTTTTTAAACCAGGTAAGTATTATTTAGTGACAACAATTGAAAAAGTTAATCTACCACTTAATATTGCTGCAACATTCATCCCAAGAACAACTACATTTAGGAGTGGTTTGATTGTTCGAACTGGTATTGCTCAGCCAGGATATAGTGGAAAGTTAACTTTTGGATTAAAAAATGAAGGACCAATTGAAGCAAAAATTGAGATGGGAGCAAGATTTGTTTTTGCTACTTTTCATTGGGTTGATGGTGGAGGAGAAAAGTATCGTGGTCAGTGGCAAGGCGGAAGAGTAACAACAGAGAAAAAGGAGAGGCAAGTATAATTAATAATGAAAAATGAAAAATTATTTTAGGTCAATTAGAAATTAGAATAATTAGTCATTTTTTTATGATGCATCAAGAATATCAATATTTAAACTTACTTAAAGATATTTTGAAAAATGGTGTGAGAAAAGTAGATAAAGATACTGGTGATGCTTCTTATTCTGTATTTGGTCGGCAGATAAGATTTGATTTATCAAAAGACGAGCTTCCCCTTTTAACGACAAAAAAAGTTTACTGGAAAGGAGTTCTTCACGAGCTTTACTGGTTTTTATCAGGGCAGACAAACATTAGATATTTAGTTTTAAACAATGTTCATATTTGGGATGATTACCCGTACAAAATTTATAAGTTAAAAGTTAAAAGTAAAAAGTCAAAAGTTTTGGAAAAAGAAGAGTTTATTGAGAGGATAAAAAGTGATGAGAAGTTTGCGAAAAAATGGGGAGAGTTGCCGCGGATTTATGGTGAACTTTGGCGAAGATGGCCAACTCGTTATGGAAAAACGATTGATCAGGTAAAATGGGCGCTTGAGGAGATAAAAAAAGATAAAAATGCTCATAATACTATTGTTACTTCTTGGAATCCAGAATATCTTTACTCAATGGCGCGGCCTGAAGATGTTTCTCGTTTTCCAATTTGTCATAATATGTATCAAATAAATGTGATTAATGACAGGCTTTGTTTACAACTTTATCAAAGAAGCGCTGATATATTTTTGGGCGTACCTTTTAATATTGCCTCATATAGTTTATTGCTTTTAATTTTTTCAAAAATTACCGGTTACCCGCCGGGTGAGTTTGTTCATACTTTTGGTGATGTTCATATTTATGAGTCTCATCTTGAGGCAGTTAAAGAACAGATTAAAAGAAAGCCATATCCTTTTCCTAAAATTAGATTTACTTATGATTTTAAAGATGTTGATGAGTTTAAACCAGAGTATGTTGAGTTAATTGACTATAACTGTCATCCTCCTCTTAAAGCACCCCTTTCAGTCTCAGGTGGATATTGGGAAGATGTAAAAAAATGAATAATTAATAATGAATAATTAATAAACAATTTAGAATTTTATACGTTTTATGTTCCACGTTATACGTTACACGTTATATACTTAATATATGCTATCTATTATTGCGGCAATTGGAAAAAATAGGGAGTTGGGAAAAGATAATAAACTTTTATGGCATTTGCCTTCTGATATGAAAAGATTTAAAAAGTTAACTGAGGGCCATGTGGTAATAATGGGAAGAAAGACTTTTGAGTCATTGCCAGAAAAATACCGACCATTACCAAATAGAGTTAATATTGTTATAACAAGCCAAACCTTGAGAACAAATTTTAAAATACCACGTCAAGATTGTTCTGTTTTTTTTGTTTCTTCAATTGAAGAGGCGATTGAAAAGGGAAAAGAGATTGTGAAAAAAGAGAATTTGCCTGATGAGATTTTTGTTATTGGTGGAGCTAGTATTTATGCCCAGGCGATAAAATATGCGGATAAGCTTTATCTAACTATCATTGATAAAACTTATCCTCAAGCTGATGTTTTTTTTCCAAAATATCAAAATATTTTTAAAAAAGTTATTTATAATGAAAAAAGACAAGAAGATGAATTAAGTTTTCAATTTATTGAATTTTTAAAATAAAAATATATTTAATATTTTTATTTATTATGAGTAATTTTACACCTTTAAATACAAAAAAAATAAATAAATCAAATAATAAAATAAAGTTTAATCTATTTTTATTTATTAACACATTGATGTTATTTTTAAGTATTTTTCTTGGATGGTTAATTTTTGATAAAATGAAATCATTACAATCAACTTCAAGTAGAGCTTCTGAAAATTATAATAATGAAAATAACTTTAGTTCTTTAAATAATGAAAATAAAACAATTTTTACTCCAACACCAACTATCAAAATAATAACAAATACTCCAACTTTAATACCAACAAAACAACCAACTGATATTCCTACAAATAGTCCAACACCAACTGAAATAATTATTGCAAAAATTAATCCTACAAGTAGTATAACTAATCAAATTTATATCTCACCAACTTTTACTTTAACACCAGTGATAGAAATTCTTCGTGCTGGTGATTTGAAATTTTTTTGGATCTTTTTTATAACAATTTCAATAATGATTTTGGGCTTATTATTGTAAAATTGATAAATGGATAAAAAATTATATGATTATCATCTTCCGGATAATCTTTTAGCAAAAATACCAGTTTCGCCACGAGATAGCGCAAAACTTTTTGTTTATGATACAAAAACAGATGAGATTATTTTTGATCGCTTTTTAAATCTAGATAAATATTTGCCCAACAACTCATTTTTAGTTCTTAATAATTCTCAAGTTGTGCCTTCAAGAGTGACAATGTTTAAAAAAACTGGTGGAAAAGTGGTTGTTTTATTTTTTGTTAATGAGTTAATAAACTCTCAAAATTATATTGTTCGCGGCTTAGTTGATAGAAAAATAAATCTTGGTGAAAAACTTTTTTTTGATAAAGAAAATTTTATTGAAGTGAAAAACCAAGAAAAAAACATTTTTACTTTTAAATTTGATTATTCAAAAGAAAAACTGTTTTCTTTACTTTATAAATATGGTAATATGCCAATACCACTTTATTTAAAAGACTCGCCTTTAAAAAAAGACAAACTTTTAAAAAAATATCAGACAATTTTTGCTGATAAACTAGGTGATAAAAAATTAGGGTCAATTGCTGCACCAACCGCCTCGCTGCACTTTACTAATCGAGTATTTAAAAAAATTGAAAAAAAAGGAATAGAAAGACTATTTTTAAAGCTTTATGTTGGAATAGGTACTTTTGCGCCAATAACCGAGGAAAACTTAAGAACAAAAAAATTGCATCAAGAATACTATGAGATTGATAAAAATACTTATGAAAAGATAATAGATTTTAAAAAACAAGGGAAAAAATTAGTGGCAGTGGGAACAACGGTTGTGAGGACATTAGAATCAATAGCTCGGCAACAAAATTTTTTATCACCGTGGGGACCCTACCCCAAAAGTGAAAAAAATTTGTTGCCTCCGCTTATAGAAAAAACTGATCTTTTTATTTTTCCGCCATATGCTTTTAAAATGGTTGATATTTTGATAACTAATTTTCATTTACCTGGTTCATCTTTAATGATGTTAGTTGAGGCATTTTTACAATATAAAAAAGCAAAAAAACACTTAATCGATTTGTATAATATTGCTATAAAAAATGACTTTCGCTTTTATTCGTTTGGAGATTCTATGGTAATAAAATAAATTAATTTAAAAAGGACAGAACCTTTTTGAAAAAAAGGTTCTGTCCTTAATAATTAGGTTAATTAGGTCAATTAGAAATTAGGATAATTTATTATTTATGTTTTTCAAAGTTTTATATCAATCTAAAAAAAGAGATTCGCAAGCAAGGTTAGGGGAGATTATTACAGATCATGGAGTGATTAAGACTCCGTCATTTGTTGCAGTTGGGACAAAAGGGACAGTCAAGTCGATTTTACCAAATCTTTTAAAAGAAATTGGAACTCAAGTGGCTTTTGTTAATACTTATCATTTGGTGACTCATCCGGGGCCAGATTTGATTGAAAACGCCGGTGGTATTCATCAATGGGCAAATTTAAATATGCCTTTGATGAGTGATTCAGGAGGGTTTCAGGTTTTTTCATTAGCAAAAAATAAAATTCAAACTTCAAAATTCAAATATCAAAATGAAAACGCAAAATTCAAAAATGAGGAAAAAATTCCTTCTTTTGTAAAGATTGGTGATGACGGAGTGCAATTTCACTCAATTTTTGACGGATCAATAATTGAATTTACACCAGAAAAATCAATTGATTATCAGATGAAAATTGGCGCTGATATAATGATGGCGTTTGATGAGTGCATTCCTTATGGAGTAGATTATGAATATACAAAAAAAGCAACAGAAAGAACTCATAGATGGTTAATTCGTTGTATAGATTACAAGGTTCGGCAACAGAAATTTTTTGATGCAATGGGGACCCCTAAACCCCTAAAGCACAAAAAATTTGTTGCCTCACCAAGAAAAAATCAATATTTATACGGTGTGATTCAGGGTGGAGTGTTTGAGGATTTGAGGAAAAATTCAGCGGAGTTTGTTGTTTCGCAAAATACTCCAGGTGTGGCAATTGGTGGAGTGTCAGTCGGCGAGTCAAAAAAAGAGATGAGAGATCAGGTGAGGTGGGTGGCTGATTATCTGCCAAAAGATAGGCCGGTTCATCTTTTGGGAGTTGGGCAAGTGGATGATATTGTGGATTTAGTAAAGTTTGGAATTGATACTTTTGATTGTGTTGAGCCAACAAGATTAGCAAGAATGGGAACAATATATCAGCTTGGCTCGATGCCATTTTCTCGCCAACAAAATAAAGGGAAAAATTGGCTCGAAAAGGCATCTTTGCCAGAATTAATTGATAATATTGATATTTTAAAAGGTAAGTATCGTGAGGATTTAAGTCAAGTTGATGAAAATTGTGATTGTTATGTTTGTCAAAATTTTACCAAGTCATATCTTCATCATCTTTTTAAAAATCGTGAACTTTTAGCTTATACTTTAGCGACATATCACAATCTTTATGTTATGGAAAAATTATTTGCTTTAATAAGAGAGATGATTGAGAGAAATTTGTTATAAAATGATTTATAATTAAATTAATTAAAATTTTTTTAAAATTTTATGGCAAAAAAACAGGATATAAAAAGGGTGTTAAATCAGTTGGAAGAAGTTTTGGAGACATATTTGGTTGATAAGGCGCCGTTTTCAATACCAGAAAATATTAAAGAATTAATTGTTAATTTTAGCCCTTATTTAATAATTTTAGGCATAGTTTTGACAGTGCCGTCGATTTTAGCAGCGTTTGGATTAGGAGTATTTTTATCACCATTTTCGCCAATGGTAGGAACTCCATGGAGGATGTATTTTGGTTTTAACTATATTTTATCAATGATTATTTTAGTAGTTTCAGTAGTGATGGAGGCAATAGCAGTGCCTGGGCTTTTGAAAAGACAAGAAAGCGGTTGGCGATGGCTTTTTTATGCTAGTTTAGTAAGTGTTTTATCAAGTGTTATTTATGGAGGGATATTTGGAGCATTAATTGGTGCTTTAATTTCCTGGTATGTGCTTTTTCAGGTTAAAGAGTATTATAAATAAAAAAATGTTTTTTAAGAAAATACTTTATAAGCCTTATTAAAGGTATTAAAATCAACTTGTTTTTTTCCTTCAAGTTGGACATAAGTGATGTTTAAAATAGAATTTTGATGATTAAAATTCATACCAGTTATTTTTAGTCTTTTGCCATTGGGTAAAATAGTCCAGATTCCTGGCCAGGGATAAAGACCGCGAAATAAATTGTAAAGTTCTTCTGGCGAATTTTTAATTTTTAACTTTAGATTTTCAAAATCAATAAATCCATCTTGTTTTTTTAAAAGTTTACTATAGGTTGCAAGATTGTGTTTTTGAGGCTGAAAACAAAGACTGTCTTTGACAAGGATTGTCTTTTTAAAAAGATTAAAAGCTAAATCAGTGAGTTTTTTTTCTAAATCTGGTCGCATATCTTGAGGTAGAATTTCAATTTTTTCTTGGGCAATAATTGGTCCGTGATCAATTTTTTCATCCATTTTAAAGATTGTTACTCCAGTTTCTTTATCACCGTTTATCAAAGCAGTGGCAATAGGAGATGTGCCTCGATATTTTGGAAGCAGAGAGGGATGAATACACCAAAAACCATATTTTGGTAGATCTAATAAATCTTTAGAAATGATTAAAGAATAAGCATAAACTAAGCATAAATCAGAAGTTTTAATTTTTAATTTTAAATTTTCAATTTTTAATGAGTCTTCAGTTTTTAAATTTTCAATTTCAAAAACTTCTAGACTGTGTTTTTTGGCACTTTGTTTTACTGGCGTTGGGGTTAATATCTGTTTTCTTCCCGCAGGTTTATCAGGTTGGGTAACAACAAATTCAACTGAGATAAGTTTTTTTAAATCATTATCAGTTAAGATTTTTTCCAAAAATCTTGCAGAAAAATCCGGTGAACCAAAGTAAGCTAATTTTAATTTCATTTTTATATTTTATCAAGAAATTGGTTATAATAAATCTATGAAACTTTCAAAGCCATATTTGTTTTTATTGACTCTTATTATTATTTTAGTTTTTATTATTGGTGTTCGTTATGGCCAACAAGTTGAAAGGGTTAATAAAACAATTAATTATTTATTATCAATCACTCCTTCAAAATCACCTACTCCAACACCCACTTGGACAATTATTCAGTATAAAACAAAAACTGGAATAAAAATTAATTATCCGTCATTTTTAAAAATAGAAGAAATAAATAAAGGTGGTGAGATTTTAATAAAATAATTTTATTATTGATTTTAATTATTGTTTTTTTACTATTTAATTTATTTTAAACATCATAAAAAATATTTTTTTTCTTTGCTTTTTTATTTTTTTTAATTCTGTTTATACTCAACAACTTTTATAAAAATGGGTTTGTTTAAAAGCTGAAAGATCAGGAATACATAAAGCTAAGATATCTGTTTCATATAAACTATAAGAAAAACTTCTACAAAATTCTGATACTTATATATTTGAATATTTTTATAACTCACTTTGTACTAGTGAAAATAGTAATTTAGATTTAAAAGTTTTTAATAAAAATAATTATCAAGAAATGAATGAACAATTTAATTATGAATTTAAGGATCACTCTTACCTTCTAATCATATAAAAAATGATACTTATGTAAATATACAGTCTTTTACTTGGAAGAGTTATTTTTATTCATCTCATGATAGAAGATGGTTAGCTATGAATTATTTTTAAACAGATCCTCAATTAGGTCGTGGTAATGAATCTTCAATTCAGATTGGAATATTTAATTTTGAAGATGTAGTTAATAAATCTAATTGTATTATTTCTTTACATTGGGATCTATATGAAAGAATTTTTTATGCGTGTACATTAGAATCAGTTTCTGATGTAGATATTACTCTTTTAGTTAAAAGACAAATAGTTGAAAAACAAAATGGTTCTTTTACTCTTTTTACCTCAAATGATATATTGGGTGGCAATATTATTAATCTTCAAAAAACTTTAGTTGATGGTATGTTTTTTGGTCCCTGATGGTATTTATAAATTAAAGTAGAAAGTAATGATTATATTATTACTGCAAAACTTAGTAAAATTAATAGTAATTATTCTAAGATTTACAAAAATATTTATCCTGCTTTAACTGGTGATGAAATAATTTAAAATGGCTCGATTGAGCGTCGAGATATTACTGTTATTCCCAAAAAGTTCATCAAAAACAAACGAAGTTAAATTAATGGAATATTTTATGGATTTAGATAAAAATACATCTACTATTATTATTGAAGTAAGAGTATTTCATCTGATGACTTAAAGTAAAGCTTACAGCTTAAAAACTGATCTTTCTACACAACAACAATATCGATATCGACTCTTAATTGAAAATCCAATTACTGCTGATAGTCAAGGAAGATTTTTTTAAAAATTAGTCAAACAAATTTTGAGACCGATGAGTTTTTTGGAGATTAGTATTAGAAAAATCAAACTTAATTGATCCACAACCAACAACTTTTAATAAAATCATTTATAAATTTTTATCATTTATTTTTAAAGAAACTAAAGCTAAATTTGTTTTAGCTTCAAGTTATAGATTTGAACCAATATTGAATTATATCGAAGGTTATGCATATGATAATAAAGGCAATGTTATTCCTAATGTTAAAGTATTAGTAGTTTTAAATTTTTCAAATAATCCAGTTTTAACTTTAAATGCTGATGAAAATGGTTAGTTTAAAATTTCTAGTCAATATTTACCAGCAATGCCTTATAAATTAGTTTTTATCACTAATGACGGTGAAAAAAATGAGATAAAAACATCAAAGTTTATTGCTCAAAATCATTTACTTCATCTTCTTCAAAAATCAGTCCATCAGTTATTAATTTTAATGATAAAAATAAAGATTTTAACAATTTTAAAAATAATATTAATGATAATAATCAGTTAATTAAAAATGATAATTCTCAAAATAATAATTCTCAAAATTTTCAACTTTTATCAATTCTATTGCTTTTAATTTTTTTAATTATTTTAGTTGGTTTAATTATTTTCTTATATATTAAAAAAATAAAACCTATTGACAAAACAATATATTTTAAATATACTTATATGTAGATCCTCCAGAAGAGGAAAGAAAATACTTTTTCTCTACGCAATTTACAACAAGGGTAACCTCGACGCAAGTCGGGGAATGAGGCGGCTTTCTTGATCTCGCGTTGCGAATCAAGAGGTGCCTCCCCGTTTTCTTTCCAGGGAAAAAGAAAAATCCCTCAAAATGGAGGATCTTTCTATTACTTTTTTTTGAAAATGAAAGCAATAACTTCATGAGAGAGATAATTTTTTAAATCAGGCTTTATTTTTTATTAATTTATATTTAATTGTATGGTAAAAAAAACTCCTGCAACTAAAAACCAAGACCAACCCCTTGATGTTTCTGCAATTTTAGAAAAGATTGAAGAAAAACCAATTGTTATAAAAGATGAAGCGCCAATTGAAAAAGCGGCCGAACCACAACTGCCTGTAGTTCAAGAAGAGGTACCAATTGAAGAGAGACTAAAAGAAGATTTAAAAATTAGTTATGAGGCTAATGGAATTTTAGATATTACTTTAGGTGGTTATGGATTTTTGCGAAAAAACTATGTTTTATCACCTGATTCAGATATCTATGTATCAATTAGTCAAATCAGGCGATTTTGGTTAAGGCGCGGAGATGAGGTTGAAGGATTGGCAAGACCACCAAAAACAGGTGAGAGATTTCATTCTCTTCTTTTGATAAAAAAAATTAATGGCGTTGAGATGTCAGAAGAAGACTCAGCTAAAAGAAAACACTTTGATCAGCTAACTTCTCTTCATCCAAATCGTCAAATCAAACTTGAGACAGACAAAGATACTTTATCAACAAGAATTACTGATTTAGTAGCGCCAATTGGTTTTGGTCAGAGAGCTTTGATTGTTTCTCAGCCAAAAGCTGGTAAAACAACTTTTTTAAAAGAGATTGCTCAAGCAATTGCTACTAACTACCCTGATGTTTATTTAATGGCGATTTTAATTGGTGAGCGACCAGAGGAGGTAACAGAGATGAAGAGATTTATCAAAGGTGAAGTTGCTGCCTCAAACTTTGATGAGTCGCCTCGTCAGCAGGTAAAAGTGGCAAATCTAGCCTTAGAGCGAGCCAAAAGATTGGTGGAGATGGGTAAAGATGTGGTAATTTTACTTGATTCAGTCACAAGACTAGCTCGAGCTTTAAATTTAGCCACTCCTGGTACTGGTCGAAGTTTGTCCGGTGGATTTGATCCTCAAGCTTTATATCCAGCAAAAAAATTTCTTGGTGCTGCTCGAAACTGTGAAGAAGGAGGAAGCTTGACAATTATTGGCACAGCTTTGATTGGTACTGAGAGTCGGATGGATGACTTAATTTATGAGGAGCTTAAAGGCACCGGTAATATGGAGATTCATTTAGATAGAGAATTGGCAAATAAAAGAATTTTTCCAGCTATTGATGTGGAAAAATCCGGTACTCGTCATGAAGAACTTTTGTTTGATAAAGAGACATTAAATAAGGTTAATACTTTGCGACGAATGCTGAGCTTGCTTCATGGTGAAGAGCGGACTCAGCTTTTAATTGAAAAATTATCAAAAACAAAAAATAATAAAGAGTTTTTGGAAAGCTTGAATAAGGGATAAAGATTATTTTTTATAGATTTTTTTGATAATTTCCTCGATTTTTTCATCTTCAATGGTGATATCAGTATAGGGGATGTTTTTGCTTATTATGGCAATTTTTTCTGGTAGATCATCTTTTTTTACTTGAAAAACAACTTTTGGATATTGATATTGAGCAATTAAAGCGATTTTTTCAAGATTTTTTTTGTCAATCTCTTTATCTAAGTTCAAAGTAATGTATTTGTTTTGAGAAAATTTTTTGATGATATCAGTTAATTTGCCATCATAGATAATTTTTCCTTGATTAATAATAAGCATTCTTTTGGCTAATTTTTTTACGTCTTCTAAATAATGAGAGGTTAAAATAATAGTTGCTTTAAACTCTTTTTGATAACTTTTTATAAAGCTTCGAATTGCTTCTTGAGAAAAAATATCAAGACCAATTGTTGGTTCGTCCAAAAAAGCTATTTTTGGACTATGAAGCAAAGCGGCAATAAACTCCATTTTCATTCGCTCGCCAAGAGACAACATTTTTACTGGTTTGTTGATTAAATTTTGACAGTTTAAGATATTTGTCAAGTTGTCTAAAGTTTTTTTAAACTGATTATCGTTTATTTGGTAGATTTCTTTATTAAGTAAAAATGTATCGATTGCTGGTAGATCCCAAAAAAGCTGGCTTTTTTGACCCATAACAAAGGTAATCTGTCGCAAAAACTCTTTTTTCTTATCAAATGGATAAAAGCCATTGATGTTGATTTTTCCTCGATCTGGATAGAGAATTCCGGAGAGAATTTTTAAAGTTGTGGTTTTACCAGCACCATTTGGACCAATAAAACTAACTAGTTCATTATCCTCAATCTCAAAAGAAACATCATCAAGTGCCACTAAATCTTTATATTGTCGAAAAAATAAATCAGTGAAAATATTGCCGGTTTTTTTGTAGATTTTGTAAATTTTTGTTAAGTTTTTAACTGAGATCATAGAATAACAATATAAAATATCAAATATAAAATATCAAATATAATTCAAAAGTCAAAAGTCAAAAGTTGCAAGTCAAAATTAAAAATTGTTTTTATTTTGTCATTCCTGCGTTTTACCCGCTGTTTTAGGCGGGAAAGCAGGAATTCATTTTTGAAATTTAAAAAGACTGTCTTTGCAAAAATTGCAAAGACGATAATAAGGACAGAACCTTTTTTTCAAAAAGGTTCTGTCCTTAAAAATTAAGTTAATTAGGTCAATTAGAAATTAGATCAATTTAAAAATTACTCATTTTTGTTTACTTTTATATTATCCTAATAATCCACAGGCGACCGCTTAGGTCGAATTGGAAGATCATTTAGCTCGAGGCGCTTTGATAGTGGGAAAGGGCTTTTTTCCAGAAAAAAAGGGAAAAACTTAAAAAGCTAGCGCTTATTAAAAAGCTAATAATAACACTTTGCCAGTTTAAAAGTGAATAAAAAATTTTAATAGGAAAAGTAGTGATAACTCCAATAGGAATAATAAAAGTAAAGATAAAATTTATTGGTTTTTTATAAATATCAATTGGAAATTGACCAAGACGTAAAATATCGCGATAGATAAAAATTGTGTGATCAACATCAATAGTAAAAATTGCTAGTCCTAAAATTAAGATATGAAAAGCTGTTAAAATTAAAAAAGAGTTAACGATAAAAATCCAAAATAATAAAAAACTTAAAAGATTAGTTGTTTGTTGAAATAATAAAAAATTCAAGATTAAAAAATAAGGAATTAACAGAAATAGATCTAAAAAATCCACGCCTCCAAGCAGTACTTTTAACAAAGGATTATAAGGTCTGATTAAAATTAAATCTAAATTTCCAGAAACTAAAAGTGATCGGAATCGATAGACTTCTCGATAAAGCATTTGGGTAACAGTATCTAAAAAATTAAAAACAAAATAACAAAGCAAGACTTGATTTAAACTCCAACCATTTAAAGAGTTAGTTTTTTTAAAAACAATAAAAATCACGCCTAAAAAAAACAAAAATCTAAGAATTTTTCCCAAAGTAAAAAAAACAATTCCAGTTCGCGATTGAACAACCATTTTAAAATAAGCCTTAGTAAAAGAAAAAAATATTTTTAAGTTATGTTTTAAATTCATTTTATTTACCCCAAAAAGAAAAACTTTTTAATCCTTGCCTCCAACTAATTTTTAAAATGATATAGCTTAAAATTAACCAAAAACTACTGAAAAAAATTGCTAGATTTATATTTAAATTTGGATTGTTTTGACTGATAATTTTTGTTGGTAGGTAAAAAAAATAAGGAAAAGGAGTAAAAAGAAGAGTGTTAAAAACTGGTTTTGGTAAAAAATCTAAAGGAATAAAAAGTCCAGATGTTACTTGGATTAATATCATAAAAATAAATCTTGGCGCCCAGACTTCAGGCGAAACAAAGCCGATAAAAGATAAAAGGATTGAGATAAAAAAATTCAAAAAAAGACTAATGGTTAAAAAATAAAAAAAGAGGAAAATTTTCTCAAAACTTAAGTGAAAATAGGAAAAAAAGGGAAATTTTATTAAAAAACTAACAATTACTACTTCAATTATGGCAAAAGAAAAATTTAATAGTTTATCTCCCAGATCGCGAAAAAAATAATATTTAAAAATAGAGATTGGTTTAATCAAAAGATTGATTATTTCACCATTTTGGATTTGCGAGGCAAGGTCAGTGGTAGTGGTTGAGGCGATTAATGAGGAGACAAGATGAATGATTAAAAAATAAGATAGGGTTTGATTTTTAAGCAGTTGATTTTGCGAAAAAACTGCCATCCATAAAAAAATTGGAATAAAAAAAGAGATTAGATTACGTAACCTCCACAAAACAAAATTTAGCCGATAAGCAAAGTATTCTTTAAAAAGAGTAGTAGTAATCAGAAAATATTTTTTCATATGGTAATTATAACACTTGACAGCTTTTTTAAGATACTATATACTGGTATATAGTATTAAATTAAAAATTAAAAATTAAAAATTTTTATTAATTTATTGAATTATTTATTATTGATTAAAAATTTATTATTTGTTTATTTATTATTATTTTTACACGTTACACGTTATACGTTATACGTTTTACTTTATATATTATCATGGAGGATACAAAGAAAAGAATTAATCGGATAATTGGTCAGTTAAGAGGAATTCAAAAGATGATTGAGACAGAAAGATCTTGTGGTGAGATTTTGCAACAAATATCAGCAGTTAAAAAAGCAATTGATGGGCTTTCAAAAGAGATTGTTATTTCTGATATTTGCAAGATTGTTCCCCAAGATAAAACTGGCGAAGTGAAACAAATGGTTGAAAGAGCGATAAGTTTGTAGTATAACGTGTAACGTAAAACGTAGAACTTAAAAATAAGTTAAAAATTAAAAATTATATTACATCTCGAATTTAATTGTTAGTTGTTTTAGGCTGGATTTTTGAGATTTTTTATAAATTACACGTTATACGTTATACGTTTCACGTTATACATTATTATGGAAAACGTCATTATTATCGGTGGAGGGCCAGCGGGATTATCAGCAGCGGTATATTTAGCTCGAGCTGGGCTTTCGCCTTTGGTATTTGCTGGATCACCTCCAGGAGGCCAATTAACATTGACTTCCGAAGTAGAAAATTTTCCTGGACATGAGTCCATTTTAGGAGCAGAGTTAATTGATAAGATAAGAAATCAAGCATTAAAATTTGGAGCAAAAATAATCGATCAAAATATTATCAAAGTCAATCTTTCTATATCAGAAAAACAAGTTTTTACTGCTGATAAAAGTTATACAGCTAAAGCTTTGTTAATTGCTACTGGTGCCAAAGCTTTGTGGCTTGGAGTGCCAGGCGAGGAAAGACTTCGAGGAAAAGGAGTTTCGGCTTGCGCGACATGTGATGGATTTTTTTTCAGGAATAAAGTCGTGGCAGTTGTTGGTGGTGGTGATACGGCAATGGAGGAGGCTTTAACTTTGACAAAACTTGCCAAAAAAGTCTATATCATTCATCGCCGAGATTCTTTTCGAGCTTCAAAAATCATGCAGAAGCGGGTATTTGAAAATGGAAAGATTGAGGTGATTTGGAATGCGGTGGTGGAGGAGGTGGTAGGAGAAAAAAAACTTGAAAAAATACGATTGAAATTAATCAAGTCAAATTTTCTTGTTAGTGAACTCGCTTCCGCCAAGGGCGGACCAGTCGCGACTCGTTCAGCCTCGGAATCCGAGGTTTCACTTCGTCGCTCCTTAGCTCAAACATCCACTAACAGCGAAAATTTGACTTTTTCTTATATGGATTTAAAAGTAGACGGACTGTTTGTCGCTATTGGTCATAAGCCAGATACGGATATTTTTAAAGACAAAATTGAGTTGGATGAGAAGGGGTATGTGATAACGACAAATAGAATAGCAATGGAAAATTTTCAATTTTCAATTTTCAATTTTCAAAATAAAAAATACGAAGAAATTGACCAATTATTAAAAATTAAAAATTTAAAATTAAAAATTCCGAAGTTTGATTATCATTTTCAATATCAAACTTCGGTAGAGGGGGTTTTTGCGGCTGGAGATTGTGTTGATTTTCAGTATCGCCAAGCAGCCACCGCTGCCGGTCAAGGAGTAGCTGCTGCGCTTGAGATTGAAAAGTGGTTGGAGGAAAATAAGTTATAACAATTATAAATTTTATAACAATTGTTATGAATACCGGTCAAAAAATGCTTGATTCAGCCCAAGCATTAATCAAAAAAACGGCTGAAAAAATGAATTTAGACAGCGAGATGATTAAAAGATTAGTTGAACCAGAATATGTTCATGAGTTTTCATTTAAAGTAAAGATGGATAATGGAAAGGATAAGATTTTTAAAGGCTGGAGAATACAGCATAATAGCGCTTTAGGTCCTTATAAAGGCGGAATTCGTTTTCATCCAGAAACAGTAAGAGAAGAGGTTCAAGCTTTGGCAACTTTAATGAGTATAAAATGCGCGGTTGCCGGGCTTCCATATGGTGGAGGAAAAGGTGGAGTCGCAGTTGATCCAAAAACACTTTCAAAAGCAGAACTTGAAAGACTTTCTCGTGAATATGTGAAAAAAATTGCGCATTTTGTTGGTGAAGATATTGATGTACCAGCTCCAGATGTTAATACTAATTCTGAAATTATTAGTTGGATGATTGATGAGTATCAAAAAATTAAAGGATATAAATCACTGGCGACATTTACAGGTAAACCAGTGTCAATGGGAGGAAGTTTGGGAAGAACTGAAGCAACTGGTCGTGGTGGACTTTTTGTTTTACAAGCGTTAATTAAAAAAATAATTGCTTCAACACCAAATTTTTTTGACGCAATGGGGACCCCTACACCCCTAAAGCGCAAAAAAATTGGTGTTTCCGCAAATTTAGAAGAAAAGGTGCCTTCGCTAGAAAATATTACTATTGCTGTTCAAGGTTTTGGTAATGTTGGTTATTATTTTGCTAAATTAGCTGAAAAGGAGGGTTTTAAGATTGTTGCCGTCTCTGATTCCAAAGGCGGAGTCTATGTTAAAGATGGTTTATCAGTTGAAAAAACAATGGAATGCAAAAAAGAAAAAGGTATGGTTGCTGGCTGCTATTGTAAAGGATCAGTCTGTGATATTAAGTACGGACGAACTATTTCAAACGAAGAACTTTTGGAGCTTCCAGTTGATATTTTAGTTCCAGCTGCTTTAGAAAATGTTATAAATGAAAAAAATATGAACAAAATTAAAGCAAAAATTATTCTTGAGATGGCTAATGGCCCTTTAATTGAGGAAGCTTATGAATATTTATCTAAAAAAGGCGTTATTATAATTCCTGATGTTTTGGCAAATGCAGGTGGAGTAACTGTTTCTTATCTTGAGTGGGTTCAAAATAAGGCTGGATTTTATTGGAGTGAGGAAGAGGTAAATTCAAAATTAAAAGTAATGATGGAGAGAGCTTTTGAGGCAATTTGGGAAAAATCTGTTAGTCGAAAAATTCCTTTAAAAGAGGCAGCTTTTGAGGTGGCGATTGAGAGAATTGTCAAAGCAATGGTATAATATATTGTTTATGAATAAAGATTTAAGGGAGTTTTTTCTCTTTTTAAAAGAGTATACGATTGACAAATTATTAAACTTTGGTAAGAATTTTGAAAAGTTTAAAGACTTAATTGTTGCTTTTTTAGTGGTAAAAAGAGGTCGTTATGCTTCATCGTTTTTAAATACCTCTTTTTTTATTATTGTTATTGCTACTTTAGTTGGTGGTCCAATTATTGCTGAAAATTCTCCGTTTGTTAATTTATCAAATTATAATACTACTAATCAAGAAGGGATTATTTCTTATAATCCTTATGAAAACAATTTATCAACTGTTGTTTCTCAAAAATCAAGATCAGAAATAGAAAATTATCAAGTAAAAGGCGGTGATACTTTAGAAAAAATTGCTAAGATGTTTGATGTTTCAGTTGATACGATCAGATGGGCTAATGATTTAAAAACAGACGTGATAAAACCAGGTCAGACATTAAAAATTCCGCCAGTAACTGGTGTTGTTCATAAAGTTGTTTCTGGTGATACAGTTTATTCAATTGCGAAAAAATACGGAGTTGATGCGCAGAACATTGTTAATTATATCTGGAATGACTTTGCGGATCCAGAAACTTTTGCTTTGACTCCAGGACAGATAATTTTTGTGCCAGGTGGAGTGATTAAACCAACACCAGTGCCAGCTAATTACAAATTTGTTGCCTCAATTCAAGCTGGAGTTAGAGGATCATCAAATTTTATCTGGCCAACCTCAGGAGTGATTACTCAATACTATGTTTGGTACCATCAAGCTCTTGATATTGCTAATCCTTCTGCTCCATCAGTAATAGCGGCTAATAGTGGTAAAATTGTCTATGCCGGATGTTTAAACTGGGGTTATGGTTGTCATGTAATTATTGATCATGGGAATGGTTATCAGACTCTGTATGCTCATCTTTCTCGCTATGATGTTGATGCTGGCCAAACTGTCTCACAAGGTCAAAAAATTGGCGTAATGGGATCAACTGGTCGATCGACCGGCACTCATCTTCATTTTGAAATCCGCTCTGGCGGTCAACTTTTTAATCCTTTATCCTTTTTAAAATAATTAAAAAATTAAAAGACTGTCTTTGAAAATAATATATCAAATAAAAAATCCTTTTATATCAATCTAAAAATGACATTTTGTTGGTTATAATCAATAGACTTTTTTTCAAAGACAGTCTTTAATTAAATTATGCCAACTAAAAACACTCTAAAGCAATATATTCCAGGAGGTTTGGTTTTAATTCATATCAAAGATTTGTTGAGGGTTATAAAGATACAGATGATAAATACTATAGGGAAATACTTATAGATTTAGATTGACATATCAATCTTATTTAAAGACTGTCTTTAACAAAGACAGTCTTTACAGTTTGATTTTTGGTTCAATTGTTGGTTGAGGTGTTGGTAGTTTTAATTGACTTTGGTTATTTTCAGTTGATTTTTCTTGTTTTTCTTGTTCTGTTAATTTATTTTTAAATAACTCTAGTTCTTTATTAGCTTTTTCCCAATCTTGTTTATCTTTTTCTTTGTCTAAGAGTTTCAAGACATTGTTCATTGATGAAACAGCATTTTGATAATCTTGTTTTTGATAATAAGACCAAGCTAGATTGTAATAACTATTTGGCCATTCAGGTTTTAAAGAAACTGCTTGAGTAAAAAGATTTATTGCATCATCATATTTTCCCAAAATATAATAAATTCCGCCTAAGTTAAGTCTATAAATTGGATTTTGAGGATCAAGTACTATTGCTCGCTGATATGAGGAAATAGCAAAAACATCAGCTTGTTGAGCAAAACCAATAATATTTTTATAAATTTCTCCTAAATTTTGCCAATTTGAAGCTTTTTGTGGATTAAGTTTAACGGCGCCATCTTTAGCAAAACTAATTGCTTGTTGGATTGCTTGAGATAGTGTTTGTTTGTCTTCTTCTTTAATATTGGCTTCAGAAGTTGAGTTTCTTTGGATATTTTGAACAATGTTATTGGCAATAATTAAAGTAGTTTGAGATAAATTTAGATAATATTTTTCTAAATATGGATTTTGAATTGCTGCTTGTCTTTGATTTTCATAAACACTTTTCAAGTCATTTTTTGAAATGGCATCAATAGAATTTTTAAAATAGATCTCACTTAAATAGTTTCTTCCTAATAAATATGAAGATATACCTACAAAAGCGAGAATAAAAATGGAAATTCCAATATATATTGGTGGGAAATCAGAAAGATTAATTTCAGTTTTTTTTGTTTTAGAGAGATGATTAATCACGTCTTTAATAGATAAAATTGCTAAGGTTAAAAAGAAAACAAACCATAAAATATACGTTGGTGGTAAAAAAATAATAGTTAATAATGAATAAATAATAATTGATAATGAATATTTATCTTTTATATTTGTTTTTACTAGTTGATAAATAATCATTAAAAATGATATTAATCCTAAAATTCCAGTTTCTGTCATTATATGTAAAAGTGTTGAGATTGAATAATCAAATGCAGGTATTTGCCATAAATTTGATTGGTTATAGGCGATATCTTTTACTTTCGTGAAAATTGAAGAAAAATTATCAATACCAACACCAAAAAGGGCAGTAAGAGGATCTTTTAAAATCTCAACTGCTGCATACCAGGACAATCTCCATGGAGATAAAATAATCAAATTTTGTTTCAAAGCATTAAAAATTTTATATAAAGTTAAAAATAAAGCTAATAAATTAATAATTAATAATGAATAATGAATGATGAATGATTTTTTATTTGTCCAGATTTTTGATTGTTTTATGATTTCTGTTAATTTATAAACGATAAAAAACCCTAAAATAATTGCTAAATCAATTTGTGAGCCAACGGGCGTGAAAAAATTATTTTTTAAAAAAGCTAGGTTATTTGGCAAATTAACATTTTTAAAAGGATTAAAAAAGAAAATAATCGTGATGAAAGAAAGAATAGTAATTGAGTAATTCAATAATAAATTAATTGAGTAAGATAGGCGAGAAAAATAAAAGTAAAAAATAATTAGATAAAAGATTGTTATAAAGTCAAAATTATTATTCAGTAAGGCTTGAATTTTATTTGGAGAAGAGATGATGATCGAGAAAGTAATTGTTATTAAAAATAAAAACAAATATTTATCTAAAGGATTATTTTGCCAAGAAATTTTTTTTGTAATTAAAAAGTTAATGCAAGTTAAAAATATTAGAAGATTAATAACAAAAATTAACAAATAAAGTTTGTTTATAGAAAAAAAATCAGTAGTAATTGGTAAAAAAAATAAAGGAGTTAAAAAAAATAATAAATTTAAAATTATTGTTTGTATTTTATTTATTATTTTCATATTTTTTTATTTAATTTAATTTTTAATACAAACTTGTTGACATAATGGATCAATAAAAAAAGTTTTATTAGGATTATTATTTAAACATTCTTGATAGTTTCCGCAAATATTACAATTATTAGTTTCACTTAAAACATACAAACTATTAAAATTTCGACAATAATAATTGGTTTGAATAGTCGGAGCTAAAGTGATTGTCGGCAAATTTTGACAACGTTCTAGATCAGTTCCTGGACTGCTCACTCCAATATTGTAAATACATTCAGTCACTGGTCCACACCCGTTATCAGTGCATTTATTTTCTTCAATTATAGGATCATCTTTTATTGATAATTTTGCATAAATCCAATATTTTTGTGGACAGTCTATATTGTCGACTTTATATAAATAATTTTTTTTTGGATACTGAGGATCACAAGGTAGAGTGTTTAAATAAGGAGAAAAGTTAGGTGAATTTTGATTACTACCACATATATGACAAGAATTAGTATAATCAGGTGTATCATAACAAATTTGTTGCGGTTTTGGGTAACAATTTTTATCATTGTACCAATCTTCTAAAACTTTTTGAAGTTGGTTAACCTCAGCTTTTCTTTTTGAGTCTTGAGATTTTTCAATTTGAGTTTTTGGATTTAAAGCCATTAAAGGGATAATTGCTAGCAAAACTATTAAACTAATAACAATTAATATCTCCATAATAGTGAAACTTTTAAGTGAATTTTTTTTCATATTTTTAATTAATATAATACTAATTGATAATTAACCAATCAAATTTTATGTCTTGATTTTCAGGTAAAGATGTAACAACTTTAAAGTATGGCTTGCAATTTTCAGTTGTTTGAGAATCACAGTATTTCTTTTCAATTACTGATAACTGAGAATTAGTATTAGTTGTCGGAGTAAGATAAACAAGAGAATATTCACGGACGTTATCATTATATATAATAACCTCAGATGAATTTTTTGGTAGGATACCAAATCCAGCTGAGGCAGTAGCTGTTTCAATCGCTGGTGCAAAAATGCCATTTTTGGCAAAATTATCTGAAGCAGCAATTATAGCTGAATCAGTGGCTTTGGGTAGACTTAAATTACCTAGGACATTTAAGTTACCTAAGATATTTAAGTTATCTTCGCTTTGTGGAGCGATAGTGTCGGTTTTTATTCCAGCTTCAGCAATAAGGATGCCTTTAGTGGTAATTGTGCCGTCTTTAGCGATTGTGACGGCGCCATCAAAAAGATTGATTTTAGATAAGGCAGACAATTTTAGTTCTTGGCCAAGAGAGACAATAGAGTTGTTTTCTATAAACAATTGTCCGGCTAATATAGATCCAGAAACTGAGACATTGTAAAGATTAGAAGAGCCAGTGACGGTTAAATCGTTAAAACTGGTTGAAACTGGTTGAAATTGGTTGAAAT
This sequence comes from Patescibacteria group bacterium, assembly GCA_026004455.1. Taxonomy (GTDB): domain Bacteria; phylum Patescibacteriota; class Microgenomatia; order UBA1406; family GWC2-37-13; genus GWC2-37-13. The sequence goes on from BPJE01000001.1 coordinate 418,364, forward strand.
CAGTGGTATTGGATAAATTAGTTTGATTTGATACATCAGGTAAAGGTTTATTTTGTATTTGCGCAAGTAAGCGTTGGATTTCGTTTATAGTATTGGTTGTTTCTGATAAAGACTGTCTTTGTTCAAAGACAGTTTTTGTTAAATTATCTATATTTTCCGCCTCAACTTCTTTAGCAACTAATTTTCCCTCAACGCTTGCTTCTTTAGCAATTAAGTTGCCTAAGTTACCTACGTCACTTACGAGAGATGAGACAGTAACTTGTCCTGAAAAAGATGCATTGCCTGAAGCATCAATTACGACTGCACTTTTTCCCTCTAAGTTTTTTAAAACTATTTGTGCCAATTTGCCTTTTTCTTGATTGGATTCAACATTAAGCGAGCCAAAAATCGAGGTTTGTTTTTCATCTGTTTTAAATTCGGCCACTGGTTGGTCTTGACTGTCAATAATTTGCAGTTTTGCGCTGTCAGTGGTAGTTTTGAGTTTTGAGTTTTGAGCTTTGAGTTTTATTTCCTCAGTTTCCACTACCGGCGAGATAATTTTTTCTGAGGCGCTAAATAACTGACGGGAAGCTAAGATTTGGTTAACTCTTTCATCGATATAATCAGTTAATTTTTTGCCAGCGATTGTTAAATTTTCAGTCGTTAAATTTATACTTTCGCTAACAATATTTTTTGCCAAAAGGGTATTATTGACGATCGTGTTTTCTGCTTCAATTAACCCAGCCTTAATTTTTGCCGCAACAATTTCAGCAAAAGCGCCGATCCGCTCAATTATTTCTCCAGTTTTTAATTTTAAGTTGTAGTTTTGACTTTTGATCACGTCTGACGTGGTTGACTTTTGATTTTCAAAATCTTGAACTCCATCATAGACATATTCTTCGCTTGTATTTTCGATTACTACATCGCCGGATGAGGTTAAAGATAAGGTTTTGTTTAGATTTTCAATCTGGTTTTGTTGTTCTTTGATGGCCTTTAAGTTGATGACTGATAAACCAGCATAATCAACTGCTAAAAATCCTTCGTTATCGTAATTTACAAGTTCTGGAAAGACTTGTTGAATTTGTTGGGCAGAAATACCAAGATGAGCGCCATCAGGCAAGCCTTTATCTGGATATTGATCTTTTTTCCAGGTAAATTTAAAAGTTTCTAAGTTTTTAATTTTATCCAAAACATTGTCTAAATCTTCAATTTTGTTTTTAAGGCGAATATCTGATGTTTGCCAGCCGCCAGTAGAGTAGGCAGTACCAACAACATATAGTTTGTAAGTCCCGGGATTCGTCGTCCCGATGCCGACGTTGCCAGTTTCTACTACAAATGGATAGGGATTTGATGACCCACCATTAAAAAAACCAGAGAAACATTGATAGCCTGAAGGGCAAGATTTAACATAGGAAACCACACCATATGCTCTATTGTTAGATCCTGATTGTTGACCCAAGGAACCACTTAAATACCAATCAGTTTCATCGCTTTTTATTAATATACCGTTAGTGCCTACCCTGTGTCCACTCACACTTGTTGTTCCAAGTTCTTTTGCGGTCCCTTGAATTGCATAGGAAATTTTATCTGTAGCTGGTGGTGAAGGGTCATAAGCCATAATTGAGAAAGCATGAGTATTTGCGCTTCCACCCCAAGGAGGACTAATTGGAGAAACTACAGAATCTTCAACTACCAATTTAGCTCTTTGTGGATTTGTCGTCCCGATGCCGACGTTGCCAGTATCTAAAATTGTCACTCTTTCTGTAAATGTTCCAGATACACGTGTTCCAAAATTTAATTTCCATCCAGTATTATCACCCCAGACTATTTGAGCTGCGTTTGGAGATGTACCTGAGGCTCCTATATGTAGTTGATTGGCTTCTCCTGAAAGTCCTGTTGTTTGATATCCTCCAGCAATTGAAAGTTTGTGAGATGGTGCCGTCGTCCCGATGCCGACGTTGCCATTTCCATTAATGACCATATCATATATTGGTGAGCTAGAATTATCATCTGCAGTACTTCTAATAAAGTAGAATGTATCGTTTGTTGTGAGACCAATGCCTCGAGATATTGTCCCACTGCCCTTTAACCATTGTATAATACCACCATTACTAAGTTCTATACGTTTTCCCCAATTAGATGTTGTCCAAACAGCATCATTTCCTGAAACATAAATTGTACCATTTACTTGTAATTTACGGTTTGGATTTGTTGTTCCAATGCCGACATTGCCATCACTTCCTCTTATAAACATTACATCAGAACCTGCGATTTGAAATCTAATATTATCTCCTCCTTGTTCATTATTTATTACCACATCATTTCTGTCGCCTCCATAATCTCTTAACCCAAACATTGCTAAATCTGTATCCCAAGATACTGTAAAACCTCTAAATTGATTCGCTGGGATTTGTGAAGATCCACAACAAGTTGGATCATAACGACCAATATAATGAGAAGCCGATTGATCATCAATTTGAAGTTTACTATTTGGATTTGTCGTCCCGATGCCGACGTTGCCGCCTGATGTTGCTAAGTAAGCACTTTGAGTAACTTTTAATACTCCTTGAGGCTGTTGAGACCATTCACCAACAGCTAATCCACCAGTTCCGATAGCTACTGGTTTATATAAAGCTATAGCAGGAAATTGCTGAGCATCATTGATTCTTAGCCAATTAGTGGCATTAGCCTGTAATATTTTATAACCAGCTGAATTATACAATCCTGAACCGCTTAATCGAATGTCACCATTAACATCTAATTTTATAGTTTGGCCCCGTCGTCCCGATGCCGACGTTGCCAGTATCTAAAATTGTCACTCTTTCTGTAAATGTTCCAGATACACGTGTTCCAAAATTTAATTTCCATCCAGTATTATCACCCCAGACTATTTGAGCTGCGTTTGGAGATGTACCTGAAGCTCCTATATGTAGTTGATTGGCTTCTCCTGAAAGTCCTGTTGTTTGATATCCTCCGGCAATTGAAAGTTTGTGAGATGGTGTTGTACCGATGCCGACGTTGCCGGTGTCCACTGCTAATAAAGCACCACCAGTAATTTTTAAAGAATAACCACCGAAATTAGTTATACTTGCTGGATCAAGGCCATAGTTTTCATTGTTATAATCAGTAAAATAATCAGCTTTTACTTTTTGAGAGGCAAAGATACTACCAGAGACATCTAATTTTGCTGCTGGACTTGTCGTCCCAATACCAACATTGCCACCAATTATTACATTACCAAAACTAGTCAGCGAGTCATCAGTATTAATATAAATTGGTCTCCATTCAGTTAAATTAGCATTATGAGCGCCAACTACTGCCACATTGTTGTAAACTCCTATCATTGAGGCAATATTTTGATTTCTTGAAATTATTCTTCCTGCCCAACCAGTTAATCCAGGTTGATAAATATCAAGTTTTGTCAGAGGGGTTGTTGTGCCGATGCCGACACGATTATTTTGTGTATCAAAACTCATTAAATCTGATTCTATGTTTAGAGCATTGACAGTAGAATTAGGCAGATCAATTGAGGAGGCTTGATTCATCTTAAAAGTTGGCGTACCAGAATTAATATTAGTAAAAGCAAATTTAGCCGATGATGTAGCTGTTCCTCCGATAGCTAAATCTAAAGTTGAATTTACTGGATAGAGCAGTCCTAGATTTTCTTTCCACCAATTAAAACCTGATGATAATTCTTCCCAATTTGAGCCATTATAATAATATATCTTATTATTAGTAGAATTGTAATAAACTGATCCACTACCAATTGATGTTGGGGCAGAGGCAAAATTACCAAGTCTTATCTGTCCGCTATTAGCATAGATATTCCCAGCGACTTCTAGATTTTGGCTTGGTGTCAACCCAATTCCAACTAATCCATTATTATCAATAATTAATCTGTTATAAACATCGCTATTTCCACCAGTTCGCACTTTTAACGTCCCTGATTCTGTTGCTTGAAGGATGATATCACCAGTACCTGCTGATTGAATGATTGTCGCTTTAGCACTTGATAAAGTAAAATCAGCTGATGAAAATGTTGATCTAATTCCGGGTGTTGAAGCAGCAATTAGCAGATTACCATCTTGATTGATATAAGGAATAGTTGAGGTATTTATCCCAGGCGGAAGCCCTTGTAATGTCTCGGCATTTATAGCATAACCAACATTAGCAATCTGTTGTCGAGGAGTCATCTCAGCATCTGAAGCCACTGTTATTCCCATATAAATATTAGCGTTTTCTGTAAAGATTGATGCTGGTATTTCTGTACCACAGACCTCTTGAGGAGGAGTTGGTGTATATCCTGATCCGCCAATTAACACATTAAAAATTCCATCTTGATTTGGAGTTATAGCACAAGCTCCAGCAGTATATAAGGCTGTTCCACCTGTTGGTGTATTATAAAGTCTAAAAGTTACGTTGGTAGCAGTTGTGATTGGATTACCTAAAGTATCGGTTAATCTTCCTTGGAAAGATAAGATTCTTCCAGCCCGAGTAGTTGGTGCAAGAGGATAAGCAAAAGTTTTTTCTGATTTATTAAAAAATTGATTATATATTCCAGCACCTAAAGTAGCTACAAAAATAAGAATAATGATTAGACCAATATAGTATTGTATAGACACGAAGGTATTATTATTTTGTTTTGATTTGTAAGCAAATAAATTTTTAAATTTTGAAAAAATATTTGATACCGCCCTTCGCGAAGGGCGGGGTTTGATATTTGATATTATATTATGGCTTTCTGAAGCCTTATTATTGGTTCGTGGTTCGTAGTTTTTAGTTTGTAGATGAGAGATATTTGAAACTTTTTTAGCGGGGTTTTCTTTTAACCAGCCTTGAGAAATACAAAATGAAAAAAATTTTCTTATTGTTGATAAGCGTCGATTAATTGTTTTTAAAGGAGTATTGTTTTCTAAAAGATATTTTTTGTATAGATTTAAAAAATCTAAGTCAATTAAAGTTAAAAAAATACTTAGATTTTGTAAATCTTTATTTTTGATTTTATCCTTCAGATAATGTATTTGATATTTGATATTGTTATTAAGCCATCCAACAAAATATCTAAAATCAGATAAATAGTTTTTTAAACTAATAGGAGAAAAATTTTCCGCAATAAGAAAATTTTTAAATTGAGGCTCAAGATTATAAAGATTATACCATTTTTCAGTCATAATTTCATGCTAATATATACATTAAAGGTTTGTCAAGAGGTATTTTAATAATATTTTGATATATTTAATAAATATTAATTTTTTAATCTTATAATAAAATTTAATAAAATTTAATAAAATTACCGCATAAAATTTTTAATTACTTAAATATATCATAATATATCAAGAATCTTATAGTAATTTAAAAGTAAAGATTGTTTATTTTTTTAAATAAATAAAAAAATTAGTGAGATAATTGTTTTTAATTTTGAATTTTTTTATTTTTTAATAAGTATTAATTTTTAAAAATAGTATTAAGTCATAAATTTAAGAATTAATATGAATTAATATGTTAAAAATTTAATAAAAATTGTTTTTTTGTTTCTAATTTATTTTTTTCTTTTGTCATTTTCAATAAGTCTTTGCTAATTTATTTTAATTTTTTTTTGGATTGTTTTAATAAGATAAAAATATATATAAGATTTATGATTTAAAAAAATAATTTACCTATAATATTTTAACCTGAATTTGATTTTTTTTAAAAAAAGATTTATTATGTTATTTATAATGAATAAAAAAATATTTTTTTTAATAATTTTTATTATTTTTTTGTTTGCTTTACTTTTATTTTTTGGGCTTTATGAAGTAAAGTTTATGGCTAGTAGAGCATCAATAAAAATCACTTCATTTTCTGTTGATAACTCTTATATTTTTGTTACTCCTCTTCAGGCTAGAGCCAATGGACAAGAAAAAATTAGGGTAACAGTTTTTGTTTTAGACGATCGAGGTTTAGGAGTAATGGGTAAAAAAGTATATATAGAGAGAAATAAAGCCCTAAATATTGAAGAAATTCAAGGATTAACTGATCAGTATGGAAAAAGTTATTTTGATATTTCTTCTACTTCAGCTGGAGAATATTATCTTAAAGTCTTTGTTGATAATACTGAGCTAAAACAAAAGGTGCATTTGATATACTACTAATAAAAATCAAAAGTTAAAAGTTAAAAGTCAAAATTTAAATTCAAAATTAAAAATTTAAACATAAAAAAACTCTTGACTTTTGAATTTTGACTTTTGAATTATTTAATATTTTTTACCTTCTCAATCGAATATTTTTCCAATATTTCCGGTAATTTTTCTTCGTAGAGGACGATTGATCTTTTTTTTGGGATTAGATAATAAGGGTGAAAACAAATATTGAAAAAATAAGCTAACAGAGCGATAATTTCAAGGATAATAATTGTTTCAAGTAGTCTTGATTTTAAAAATAACCAAAGAAATAAAAAAAATCTTAAAATAATCATCCATATTGGTTCAATTTTTAATTTTAAAAAAATACTATTTGGCGATTGATTGTTTTTGAAAACTGCTTGAGTAAAAAGTTTAAAATTTTGAGCAGTGGAAGAAGGTAAAGATATAGAAAAGTTACCTTTTTCATCTGATTTAATTAATAATTTTGGCAAGCTAAAAGCCTCAACTAGTTTTGGAAATTGAAATTTAGAAATTATGTTTGAGATAATATTGTTTGAAGATTGGGTAAATATTGATAAATTAACGTCAGTATCTGGTATTGTTTGACCAGTGAGAATAACTTGATCGCCAATAAAATAAATATTTTTATCTAAAGAGATTGTTGGTGGCATAATTACTGGTCCTATAGTGACATTGTATTGAGTAGGAAATGGTGGTAAACAAACAGGCGAGGATATTCGACCAAACTGGTCTTTGGCGCTCAAACAAGCCTCATGAGGTGAAAAAGGAGAAAAACGATTTTCAAATTCAAAAAAACCTTTTTCATCAGCAGTTGTTTGATCAGCAATACCTTGTCCAGAGAAAGTTACTTCAGCAAAAGGGGATGTATAACCAAAAAGAGTAAAACGATAATCACCAATCGAGACAGAGTTTAAAACTTCATTATTATATGTTTTTATTCCGGCAACATTGCCATTATTATTATCTTTAAGATAAAGATAAGCGAGTTGAAGGGGGATAATAATTAAAAGAGAGATAATAATAAGAAAATACTTTTTTCTCATAAAATTATGATATAATATCATTTTTTTCTTAGTTGTTCTTTAAGTTTTTCAATCTCTTCTTTTTCTTTTTTTAGCTCTTCTTCAAGGTCAATCTCTTTTTTTATGAAGTTTTTATAAAGATTAGAGATTAATAAAATAAGGATAATTATTGTCAAAGCGATAACTAAAGCGATTCTCCAAGGAAAAATCCAAACATATATTTTTCCATCAATTACTTGTCCTTTTTCTCCATAATTAGCAAGTAATTCAAGACTATATTTACCAATCATCCATTTTTTACCTAGTTCATTTTCGTAATTTCTTACCATATCAGGAAAAATATTTTTTTCTTTAAGGCTAGTTTGATCAACAATATTTCCAAAAACATCTTTTAAAGTAATCACTCCTTTTGGAGCAATATGATAGTCGCCGCGATTTAAGATTTGAGTTTCAACTTTTATTGGACCAAACTCTAAAAAACTTGGACTATAAAATCGAGTTAAGATTGCTTTTTCGCTGATTGGACCAGTAACTTTAAGATAAAGTAAAGAGGCGATTCGTGATGATGTTCCCAGTCCAGCTTGATAGTTTTGAGTTGTGTTTTTTTCTGGTTGAGTTTCGTGTTCAAAAAAAACTGCCACATATCTGCCTCCTGGTCGGGCAGAGGGAGGCACATCTATTTCTCCTTGAAGAGAAATTTTGTTATTGGCAGGAAGAGTTGCTTTCTCATAATTTAGTTTTATCCAAGAGCTAGCAGAAAATCTTATTGGCGCTTGATCAATATTTTCAATTAATGTCGGTGTACCATTAGCATCTTGGACAATAAAATCAGCAGTTTTAAAAAATCCAGAAATTGGTTCAGTTGATTGATTATAAAAACTAATTGTTATATAGGCTTTCTCGCCAGGTTTAACTTCAATTTCTTGTCTTGCTGGCATAACAACTAAAGGTAAGGTTGATTGAGCGCTTACTTGTTTAATAAATAAGCTAAAAAGAATAAAGATAATCAAAACTTTTAAAAATTTATTGATTTTTTTCATATTTTAAAAAGATGCTGTTGCTGTATAGCGAACTTTATTAAAATAATAACCTGCTGGTTGTGTAGCGGAGACATTTAATCGATAACAGACGTAAACTTGAGATGAGGCTACTGGTGTTGCTGCTGACATAATCGTTTGTTTAGTTTCAGCAGCTTCTTGGTCAGCAAATTGTCTAGCAGAGAAAGTTCGGCCAGATTCATTATAAGTAAAAGCAGCATTGTTTCCAGAAACATTAGCTAAAGAATAGCCTAAACCATAATAACTAGTACTTATCCAATCTTGCGAAGTAGACTCATTACATGCCGTTGGACCACAAACAGTGTCTTGAATACATTGGTCAGCTTCTCCAGCTGAAGCACCAGTACAAACTTTTCCATCTTTTCCCATCTGATCGTTTTCTTCAATGTTGACATTATAACCAGATGCGGCATTAGTTGAGATAGTAACAGTTTGAGCTGCTTCTTGAAAAGCTCCAAAGTTAATAATTGTTCCCCAAGGAACAGATGTGGCAGTGGTTGTCACATCAGTTGTTTGTCCACAAGCACTAGTTGAACTTGGGACTCCAGCAATTGTTAAAGATAAAGTTTCTTGAACTGTTGCTGAAACTAAAACACCTTCAACAACCGCGATTTTAATATTTGATTCATCTAAAGTGTAATCTAAGCCATCACGAGTTTTAACATTAATTGTATAAACATCAGCTAATCCTTGAGTATGTCCAGATAAAATTGGTGCTGGATTAATTAGTTGTCTATTAGTATCACCAATTGTTACAGTAATTGTTGAACCAGCAGCACAAGAATCAGTAGTTCTATCAATTCTTATTTGATGATCGTTTGATGCGTCACCTGGAGTAACTGCGGCAACTGTCCAGTTATTATTACAACTTGATCCCGATGAAGAAACAGTAATATTTGAAATTCCTAACCCATTTAAATCAAAACCATTGGTCGCAATAGAGGAATTAGTATCAGGAAAACCGTCATTACCTTGAGTGGCATGATCAATTGAAGGAATAGTAATATATATGTCTCCATTAGAAGGTACGGCATTGGTTAAAGTAAAAGTAATTGTATGAATTGCTGATTGGGTTGAAATAACATAATCATTCGCACCTAAAGCAGTAGCGCCTAAAGGAGGAGAGATATTAAAAGTACTACTATCAACCACATTAACTACATTATAAGTTGATTGATTATAACAGCCATCTAAATTAGGTCCAGCAAAACAAACAACATCTTTTGGAAAAAGATGAGTAGTGTTATTATCAGCATTACCTGATGAATCAATAGTAATCACTGAGCCATTAGCTGCGCCTGTAGCAACTCCAGCCCGATATGATAATCTAGAGTTACTTAAAGTAACTGAGGCATTAGTAAAATTTGCAGAATCTAATTCAGATTTTTGAGGTAAATTAAATAAAAAGTTATATAAACTAAGATTAAAAATTAAAATGAAAAGAATAATTTTTCTTAATTTTAGTTTTCTTTTCATAATAAAAATATGGCAGTTTTTTCTATTTTTGTCAAGTAGGATTATTACAAAAAGACTATCTTTGCAGAATTGCAAAGACAGTCTTTAATTGAAAATCACTCTTGACAAATATTTTTTCGTTTGTTAAATTGTTAGTATAACCATGATTAAAGAAAGACGAACGAAAATTCTTCTTATACTTTTTTTATTATCTGACGTTAATTTTGACTGGGTTAATTTTGATTCAAATATTGAAAAAATTTTTGATCTATCAATCAATCAAAAAACAAAAGGAGTAATATCTGCTCTTATTAAAGAAAATTTAATTGAAAAATCAGCAGATAAAGAAAGTCATTATCGCTTAACTGAGACTGGTTTTAATTATCTTTGTTTTGAATTTCCATTTTTTAGATTTTTAAAAGAGACTTGGGATAAAAAATGGCGGATTATTTCTTATGAGATACCAGAATCAAAACGAGAAATTCGCGATCGTTTACGACGCGAAATGCAAGGGTGGGGACTTGGTCCTTGGCACAGATCATTTTGGCTTACACCTCATCCAGTAATTAATAAACTTAAAGATTTAGTTTCACAAAAAGAAGAGGAAAAATATATTCAGGCATTTGAAGCAGATTATGCTTTTGGAGATAGAGAAATATTAATTGAAAAAGTTTGGGAAAAAACTAATTTAGATAAAAAATATCGAGAGTTATTTAAAAAATGGCATGATATTTTGTCTTCAAATGAAGAAAAAAAATGATAAATTTAAAAAAATTATTACTGAATATATTGTTTTATTAAGACAAGATCCAGGTCTACCAAAAGAGCTAATAGGTGAGAGTTGGATTGGATTTGAGGGTTGGAATATTTTTAAAGAAATTAGAGCGATTCTTTTAGGGTAAATTTTATATCACCATTTATATCCGTTCGTTTAATTTTTATATTTAGGGCTTTTAATAGATTTAATACTTCTTTTGCCGGATGACCATAAGAATTATTTTTACCAACACTTATCACTGCTATATCTGGTCTGATAACTTCTAAAAATTTTTTATTTATTCCATATTTTGAGCCATGGTGGGGAATTTTTATAATATTTATTTTATTATTTAGAAAGTTATTATCTGCCAAAATATTATTTAATATTTTTGAAGTGGCGTCACCAGTGAATAAAATTTTAAAATTATTATTCTTAAAAATCATAATTTGTGAATAATCATTATCATCAGAAGAGACAAGATTTTTATTTGGCCAAAAAAATATAAATTGATTATTTTTTCCGATATTTATTTTTTCTCTTTGAAAGTAGTAGTAAATTTTTGTTTTCTTATTTATAAGATTATTGATTAATTGTTTATAAGTATTAGTCACAAAAGGGCTTTCTGTAGTAATAAAATTTTTTATTTTATAACGTTCGTTAATATAGTAAAAACCTTGATAATGATCTTTGTTAGAATGACTTAAAAAAGCTAATTCAATTTCTTTATCCCAAAAAGGCATATATTTTCCAAGGCAAGAAAGAACATCTTTATTTGGTCCAGCATCAATAAGTACATCTGTTTTATTTTCTATTCGAATATATGCTGCGTCTCCTTGTCCAACATTACAAAAAATTATTTTTGTTGATTTATCAATTTGTAAAAATATTAAATAACTTGTTAAACCAATTAAAAAAACAAAAATCATTAAAATTAAAAATTTCCCTATTTGTTTTTTGTCTACTTTATTTATTTCCATATTTTTAATTTAGGGATTATAATTTTTATATTTTTAGTTAAAACTTATAAAAACACCAGGAATACTAGATAAAATATTGATTATCCAGATAATGTAATTTAAAATTAGATAGCTGACCCAAGCAAAGGGAAGTCCTAAAAAATAGTTGATTTTTCCCAAAATTGCTGTTAAAAATCCTAAGATCATTAATGGAGGGATAAGAAAAGAGACTAAAATATTGGAAAAAGGCGCGATTAATGAGATTTGTTTAAAATATATAAAAATTATTGGCACGGTAAAAACTTGAGCGGCGATTGAGGTTTTAAATTCTGCTTTAATATAATTTATAAAATTTTCTAGTTTATTTTTAGTTTTTTTTGTTTTTAATTGACCAAAAAGAATTATTCCTAAAGTGGCTGCATAAGATAACTGAAAAGAAATTGATTTTAGCCATTTTGGATAAATAAGTAAACTGATTACAAAAGATAAAAACAAGGTGTATAAAGGATAATTCTTTCTTTCGACAAAACTTGATACGAGTGTTAAAATACCCATAAAAGCTGCTCTTAAAATCGGGGCTTGAATACC
>BPJE01000002.1 GCA_026004455.1 Patescibacteria group bacterium
ATACTCATTTGATGGAGCTTTTCTTTTTTGCTGATGCTTTAAAAAGAAATGGCGCTAAGGAAATTGTCGCTATTATTCCTTATTTTGGCTATGCTCGTCAAAATCGAGAACATTTACCTGGTGAGTGTGTTTCTGCCAATGTAGTAATTAGATTTTTGGAAACAATCGGATTTAACGCTGTTTATACTATAAATCTTCATGATGAAGGCACTGAAGGAATATTTTCTATTACTTTTAAAAATCTTAATGCCTTTGATATTTTAGGAAAAAAAATCTCTCAATATTTAAAAAATAATAATCATATAAATGAAGTAGCTATTGTCTCTCCAGATCAAGGTGGGGTAGAAAGAGCGCAAATTTTTGCAGAAAATTTTTTTCATACCAATAATGTTGATATTGCTGTTATTGAAAAAAGACGAAATTTAAAAGCGATTCATCAATCAGAGGCTTTAAATTTATATGGAGATGTAAAAAATAAGACTGCGGTGATTATCGATGATATTATTACCTCAGGAGGCACATTAGTTCATGCCGCTGAATTTTGCTTAAAAAGAGGAGCAAAAAGAGTAATTGCTGCTATAGTTCACCCAGATTTTTCACCCAATGCTCACCAAATTTTGGAAAAAAGCCCACTTGAAAAAATCTTTATTACCAATTCAATTTTGCTTAAAGAAGAACAAAAAATTCCAAAACTCGAAATCGTCTCCATCGCCCCCTTAATTGCTGATCAGGTTCTGTCCTTACTAAGGACAGAACCTTAAAGGACCGTCCCTAATCCAATATCAATCTTTTAAACTCATTATTTTCCTCATAATCAGCTTCTTGAAATCCCTCAACAAATCCTTGATAAGAATCAAAACCAAAACCTTTATTATTTTTAAAATCTGAAAGAATATATTCTTTTTTTAACCACTCTGGAGTTTCTTCTATTTCTAAATACTGCCTATAACTTGACCATTGATAATCAATTAATTTCTGATTATCTTTTAACAGTTCTTTTGGATTTAAATGAATATAACGACTAAGATGTAAAAAATATTCTTTTTTATCAATTAATATAGCTTTATATCTTCCTTGAAACACTGGCCCAACTCTCTGATACTTTTTATTAAAATATTGAGCATATTTTGTTAATAGACTTTTTAAAAATATTTTAATATCGTTTTTATTATTTTGTTTTAACAACAAATGAAAATGATTTGGCATTAATACATAACAAAGAATTTCTATTTTTTTATAAAAATTATTTAGCTGTAAAATTTTTGCCATCTTTTTATTTTTTTCTAATTCAGTTAAATTTTTATTTAATTGAATTTTCTTTATTGAAACTTCTTTAGGTAGTAGATATAAATTTAAATAATATAAAAATGCTTTATAGTCATATTCATCTTTAAAAATAAAATCTTTATTCACTCCACGATTATATACATGATAAAAACCTTCATCGACATAAATTTTGATTGAGTTTTTTGCTGGCATAATAAGTACACTCCTTAAAAGGACAGAACCTTTCAGGTTCTGTCCTTATTAAATCATAAGTAAAAAAAATTGTCTATGGATTATATCCTACAAAATTATAATTTTGGATTTTAATAAGAAGCTATTTTTAACAAAGTATATCTTTATAATTTACCCCTTCCTTCAAGCGCTTTTTTTAAGGTCATATAGTCAGCATATTCAAGATTAGCCCCTATTGGCAATCCATATGCTAAACGAGTAATTTTTAAATTTTCATCAATTTTTTTTATTTGATCTTTTATATATATTGCCGTTGCCTCGCCCTCCATATCCGGACTAGTTGCCAAAATGATCTCTTTTATTTTACTTTCAACTTGATAATTATTATCTTTAATTCTTTTTATAAGCTCATCAACTTTCAAATCATCAGGTCCAACATGATTTAAAGGATCAATTTTTCCATGAAGCACATGATAAACGCCATTATAAATATTACCGTTTTCAAAAGAGAGTAAATCAATCACTGTCTCAACTACTGCAACTGTCGTTTGGTCTCGATTTTTATCCAAACAAATATCACACAAATTATTTTCTGTTAAATTAAAACACTGTTGACAAAGCTTAGTTCTTTGTTTTAAAGTCCTGATATTTTCTGCAAATTCTTGCAAATCTTCCTCAGGCAGTCTTAAGAAAAAAAACGCTAGTCTATTAGCAGTTTTTTGACCAATACCAGGAAGTCTTTCTAAAAACAAAGCAATTTTTTTTAAATTAGTTGGTAAAGAGAACATAATAAATAAAATTCAAAATGCAAAATGCAAAAGTCAAAATTGAAATTAAAAATATAAAATTTTTAATTTTAAATTTTCATTTTGTCCGCCAACTGGCGGATTTGACTTTTGATTTTTTATAAGCTTATCACTTCTACTACTACCATTGGCCTTCTACCTTTAATTTTGAAAAAATAATCTTCAAGGTTATTAATAATATCTCTTTTTAATTTTCCAAAATCAATAACTTTTCTTTCTCTAGGTTTGGTAATTTTCTCAATTAATCTTATTGCTCCTTCATACAACTCTTTTTCATCTTTCTCATAGACAAATCCTCGAGAAAATATTTTTGGTCGAGTTAAAAGCATTGCGTTTTTATCAACAATTAAAATCGCAAACACAATTCCATCAGTAGAAATTGTTTTTCTGTCTCTTAAAACAATATTACCAACATCGCCAACTCCATAAGCATCAATGTAAATATTTTTTGTCTCAATTTTCTCACCCAATCTTGCCTCTACACCATCAAACCAAACTGTTTCGCCCTCGCTTAATGAAAAAACTTTTTTCTTATCATAGCCTAAATCATCAACTAAAACTTCATATTGTTTTTGATGACGAATTGTCCCACCAATTGGTATAAAAAATTTTGGATTAGTAAATCTGATTAAAAATTTTAAATCTTCTTGATTGCCATGACCAGATGAATGCAGTTGATCAGCAATATCTGAATAAAAAACATCAGCTCCTTGAGAGACTAGATCTTCAATTAACTCATAAACCTCATTTTCATTACCAGGAATTGGATCTGACGAAAAAATCACTTTATCACCAGGCATTATTTTAACATATGGATTTTGTTTATCAGCTAATTTTGTTAAGGCTGATCCATATTGTGCTTGCGAACCAGCAACAATCAAACAGACTTTATTTGGCGGCAATCTCACTAAATCCTCTTCATTAGCAAAAAGAGAGTCGGGAATAGGCAAATATCCAATTTCTGAAGCTAATTTTGTTGATTCTTTCATTGATCGACCTAAAAATACGACTTTGCGATTAAATTTTATTGCCGCCTCAACACATTGACGAATACGAGAGATATTTGAAGAAAATGTTGTCATTATAAATTTTCCTTTTGTTTTTCTCATCTCATTTTCAAAAGTCTCACCAACAACTGATTCAGATAAAGTCAATCCTGGTCTCTCACTACCTAAACAATCAGACAAAAGACACATCACCCCTTCTTTTCCAGCTTTAGTTATTTGATAAAAATCTGGCGCTGGTCCGTATGGAGGAGTTAGGTCTAATTTAAAATCCGAGCCATGATAAAAATTACCAATTGGTGTTTTAATAAAAATATGAGTCGTATCAGGTATTGAATGCGTGACTCGAATAAACCTTACCTTAAAATCACCAAAACTATATTCTTTTTCAAAATTAACTATTTCAATAAAAATATTTCTTTTTGCTTCTTGTTTAAATTTATTTTCCAAAAACATAGCGGTTAATTTACTGGCAAAAACCGGAGGATTACCAAGAGTATCATATACATATGGCAAAGCACCAATGTGATCTTCATGACCATGAGTAAAAAGAATCGCTCTAATTTTATCAATCTTATCTTCCAAATAACTCACATCCGGAATAACAAAATCAACTCCCAGATCTTTTTCTTTAGGAAAACCAATACCACAATCAACAATTAAAATATCTTGTAAACTATAACCATCAAGATTATTTCCTTTTTTACTTTTATTGAAAAAATTACTATCCATTTTTTTATAAAGCTCATAAAGATACATATTTTTTGTCACCCCAACAATCCCACCAAGAGGAACAAACCTTACTTTATATTTATTCATAGTTTTTTTGATTTATAATATTTATAACACGATTATTATAATTATACTTTATAATTTGCTTTTATGAATTTTACTAAAGAACAAATCTTAAAAAAACTCGAAGAAGTCCTTGATCCAGAATTAAATATCTCCATTGTTGATTTAGGATTAGTGTATGATATAAAAATCAACAAAAAAAATATCAAAATTGTTATGACGCTAACTACCATTGGTTGTCCATTAATATCTCTTATTGAAAAAGAAATCAAATCAAAACTTGAAGAACTAGGCTTTGAAGAAAAAAATATTGAAATTGAGTTAACTTTTGATCCGCCTTGGAGCATAGATAAAATGACTGAAAAAGCCAAAGCCATATTAGGAATTTAAGGACAGAACCTTAAAAGACCGTCCCTATGAAAAAAACAAGCAATAAAATTATTCAAAATGTTTTTGAACAACTAAAAGATTTAAGCATCGAGACAGGAAAAGCAACAGCAAAAGCAATTAATGAAACTTTTAATCCTCTTGATGCTTTAATGAAAACTGATAATAGTTCTGGTAATTTAAAAGAGGTTGATAATCAAAAGAAAAATCATACACCACTTGATTTTGATAATCTTCAAAAAAAATACCAAGATAAAGACAAAATCGCTCAAGAAGCATTAAGAAAAAGATTATTTCAAATGATTCGTCAAAGTGAGCAAAAAATTATTCAAGAAGAAAAACAAAAAGAAATTGAGAAAAAAAGACAAGAAGCCTGGGAAGAAGAACAAAGAAAAAGAAAACAAGAAGAAGAAAAAAGACAACAACAAGCTGTTATTCCTATGGGAAAAATCCGTCGCAGTATTTTTTCACCAAAAAAAGTCGCTCAAAGACAACATATTGAAACAAAAGTATCATCTGGCAAACAATAACTCGGGACGTAGTTCATCGGTAGAACGTTCGGTTCGGGACCGAAAGGCAGCAGGTTCAATTCCTGTCGTCCCGACTTGACAAATACAATCCTTTCCAAATACATCTTGGAAGAGCTAATTTAGTTAATAAGACGACATATTTTTATCTTTAAAATTAAATTTTGACAAGATCCTGCTTATCATTTGGTCTTTATCTTTCTTAATCTTAGTCTTTCTCAATATATCGGACAGATTGTTACATAGTTAGACAAAATCTGAATAATCAATCATTAATTACCATACCCTTTTAAACAATACGTAATACTTGCCATCAGGCATTAATAGTTAATTTCTATCTCTATAATACCATATTTCGCTTTATTTAGATACTTACTTTTTTTGTACTTCCCTCATACCTCTTTTAACATCATCACTCAATTTATCTGAATCTTATTTGGAAAAAACAAAAGATATATCCAATAGTATTTTACCTACTGGACTATTTGCAAAAGTAAAACCAATAAAATGTAAATTCTGAATAATTTGTTTATCAATTAGGTTAATATTTTCTTCTATATCCTTCATATTTTAAAGCAATTTACCAAAATGCCATAAGATAATGCCGTCATACTTGCCTTTCTTAATTTACGCAAATAGTTTTCTAAACTTAGTACGTATATCAACTCTTCTTTTAACTCTGCTTTTCTTTAATGGGGTTATATTGTCTTTTAAAAAACTATAAGCTTTATTTTCGACTAATTTCTCACACTCAATAATCTGTTAGACTAACGATCTTATTTTTCTTTCTTTGCTTTTTTTGGGCTTGCGGACATACATAACATAGTGATTTAGAAGATTTACTCACTCAAAAAGCAGATTGTCAAATATTTTTCTTGCAGTTTCTTTAACAAACATATTTTCAGTCGCTCCTATAACTCTTACTTCGTAAATATATTTAGGTGTCGTAAACATTGTGTATTGGGCAACATTAATAATTAGTTTACCTCCTGAATTAGGATAATATTCAGACACACTGAGGTCATATACTTTTTTATTCCACCTGTTAACTTCGCTAAACGAGTTAATAACATATGCTGATGCTTCCATCTCTTTTTCCTCAGCAATATTGTTAAACGATTGGAGCTTATTTTGTAATAAATCTAACATAGTTAAATTGGTTAGATTATTTGAATTCGGAATACAACTAACTACAACAGCGGATGAAATATAGCCGCTAGCTTCTTCAATTGTGGCATACATTGCTGCAGCCTGTTTATGTTCTTGATGGTCTGTAATTAGTTTTGAAAGTAAGTTTGGGTATACTCCACCACGAGGAAAATCCCAAAATCTTCCAATATCATCATCGTTATTTAAAGACGGCTGTCTGTTTGAGTCAACTGAAATATAATAAGGTTTTTCTTTAGGAGGAATTGGAAATTTTACTCCACATTTACCATTACTTTTGTATATCCACCCGATAGGTAAAGTAGTTACTGGTTGTACTGAAGGTGTTATTGACGGAATATTCTTTTGTGTAGGATTATTAGAAACAACTAAAGTAGTTGAAGTTCTTTGTTGAATAATTTTGGTTGTAGATTGATTTTTTTTTGTACCTAAATAGTAGCTAACTAATCCAACTAAAACAATAACAAAAATAATACTAATAATTATTGGCAGATTAATCTTAGGAACATTAATCGGAGAACTTATGGTCTTGTTTTCTTCAGGAATAGACTGAAAGGATGGTGTTTGAATTGGATGAGTTGTTTGAACAATATTATCTGTATTATTCATAATTTTATTAATTTCTAAACTTAGACGTAGTAAAAGTATAGCAAAATTTCTTAACTTTTCAACAAACAGCTTATATCGCTTAATGAGCTTTTCTTTTTTTGTATTTCTTCTCAAATTATTGTTAAATCTTTAACTTTTTCTTTATCAGACAAAGCAATAATTTCTTAAACATATTCATACAATCATACTTCAGTTTATTTTTTCGATAGGTAACGGAAACGAACATAATCGTTTTATTTTCTCAAGTTTTTTAATAGCCATTTACAGTGGTTCTTAACGCTCTTACAGCCTCTAGAGTATTCTTAGATATATTCAGTAGTTTCCAAATCACCTCTTTGAATATTTCCTCTGTTTTGCTGATAAGCTCTTTCCTTTTAGCTTTAAGTTCATCAAAATTTGATGAATCTAGACCCCAACGTTCTTTAATCAACCGAATATATGTCTTCGCGATATTAAAAATATATTTTAGAATATCAGATACATCCCGTAGAGGATTCTGTGTTTTGAAGGATAAGACCTTTACACTTAGTCAGTAAACTTATCCCGTTTTAAATTAGACATTAGTTTTGTTCCATATAATTTCATTAAGTATTTACAGTTTTCTTAAACACCTTAACTTTTTTAATAAACGGCTAAGGCTTACATAGATTTATAGCTTAAATCTAGTTTTAGAAATAGATCTAAATATAAAAAGTATCAAGCTTTTTAACTGAAAATATAATCGAAAACTAGGCTACCCCCCCTATCTACTTAATTAATTAGGAAATTTTGATACTTTACCTATTAATAAAACTCAATAAGAACAAGGCTAATGATAATCTTTAACGATGAAGATATATTTCCCATCTTTAGAATTTAATATCTTTTTAATGTTTTTAACTTTTTAGACTGTAGTCATATTTAAAGCAATAGTTTCGACATCAGGATTTACGACCTGATAATCTTCTACATCCTTTGGTATCTAGACTATTACTTTATTATCGATAGGCTTTATTTCAACAGTTTAGTTAAGTCATAAATAAAGTAAAGTTAAATTATTCTTTTTAATTTTGTTTTCCATGTTTTATTATGGCTAAAAATCAACTTAAAGAGTAATAGAAGTTAATTTACTTTCGAGTGTTACTTGTTTTTTATAAAGAATAACATCAATTTCTTCTTTACCTAGTTACACCACTCTAGGTTTTGTATAATGTGTTTGTAAAATGAGATATAATTTTTTGAGGTTTGACTAATTTTAATGCTATACTTATACAATGAGACTTTATAATACTTTAACAAGAAAAATCGAAGATTTTGCTCCTTTAAATCCGCCTATTGTCACTTTTTATTCTTGCGGCCCAACTGTTTACGACTACACTCACATCGGCCATATGAGAACTTATACTAACAATGATCTTTTAAAAAGAACCCTTATTTATTTAGGATATCAAGTCAAACACGTGATGAATACGACTGATGTTGGTCACTTAACTGGCGATGATGATACAGGTGAAGATAAACTTGAAAAAGGCGCCAAAAAAACTGGAAAAACAGTCTGGGATGTAGCCAAGTTTTATACTGAGTATTTTTTTAAAACTATTCATGCTTTAAATATTATTGATCCCGATATTGTCTGTCCGGCGACAAAACATATTGATGAGATGATAAAAATGATAAAAAAATTAGAAGCAAAAGGTTATACATATGAGACAAAAGAAGCGATTTACTTTGATGTTTCAAAATTTAAAAATTACGGAAAACTATCTGGTCAAAAACTAGAAGAAAAGATCCAAAAAGCCAGAGAAGAGGTTCATATTGACCCAGAAAAAAAACATCCAGCTGATTTTGCTTTATGGTTTAAACGAGTAGGTCGATTTGCTGATCATACAATGCACTGGGACTCTCCTTGGGGCGATGGTTTTCCTGGGTGGCATATTGAATGTAGCGCGATGAGCACCAAATATCTTGGTCAACCAATTGATATTCACTCAGGTGGTGTTGATCATATTCCAGTTCATCATGAAAATGAAATTGCCCAATCTGAAACTGCCAATAACACTCAGTTTGTTCGCTTTTGGTTTCACAACAATTTTTTAATGGTTAATAATCAAAAAATGAGCAAATCTTTAGGTAATTTTTACACTATTGATGATCTAGAAAAAAACCAGATTGAACCTCTAGCAATTCGTTATCTTTTTTTACAAACTCATTATCGCCAAGTAATGAACTTTACTTGGCAATCAGCCAAAGCCGCTCAAAATGCTTTTAATAATCTGAAAAAAATCATATTAACCTATAAGTCCTATAAAACCAATAAGTCTTATATGTCCAATAAATCTTATAAGACTTATTTTTCTTCTTTTATCTCCGATGACCTACAGATTCCTAAGGCTTTATCCTTGATGTGGCAGATGATTGATGATAAAAATCTCTCTCCCCAAGAAAAATTAGATTTAATTTATGATTTTGATCAAGTTTTTGGTCTTAATTTAAAATCCTTAAAAGAAAAAAAAGAAAAAATACCAGAAAACATTATCAAACTAGCTGAATTAAGAAAAAAATATCGCCAAGAAAAAAACTTTGAAAAATCCGATGAACTAAGAAAACAGATTGAAGATCTAGGCTACACTATAAAAGACCTTAAAAATAATCAGTATGAGATTAAAAAATTAACCTAAAATTTTTGACTTTTGAATTTTGAATTTTGACTTTTTTTATATATCCTCACTGTTGGATGATCAAATACAGTTAAAGTCTCTTCAGCTCGCTCATCATTAAAAAACTCTAAAAATTTATTATCTAAATTAAAAGGGAAAACTGAAAATTTTTTTACTAATTTAAATCCAAGCTCTTTATTAAACAACTTTTTATAATATTCATTTAAAATTGGAAATTCTTTTTTTAGATTATCGCAGCGATCTTTTTCATAAACAATTTTGTCAAAAATATTTTCATTTCCATCTGGCCAATAACAAGTATAATTAGCAAAAATTCTTCTTGAAGGAACAATGATATAATCAGCTTTTTCCAAATGCTGAATCAACTCTTCGTGAAGACTCGGATTAGTATCTAAATTATAAAAATCAAAAGAAATCACCTGATAATTTGTAATTTTTTCCTTATTAATCCTATTTGATTTTTGATTTTGGATTTTGGATTTTGGACTTATTATCGGTAAATCCACCACATTAGCAGTTTCAGATAAAATATATGAATTTTCTGAGATGTTTTCATAAATCCAGTCAGATACCTGAAATCTAATATCTGGCTGAAGATAAATTGAAAAATAAAAAATCCCCGGAATAATCAAAAATATAACTGTTATAATCTTTATAACTTTTATAATTTTTATCCTCTCCAAAAATATTATTCCTGATATTAAAAGTACCGTATAAAATGGTGCTAAAAACCTTGTCCATTTAGTAAAAATCAAAGCATTTGGCAAAAACAATCCTATTAAACTTATTAGACCTATAAGACTAATCAGACCTATTTTTCTAATTTGTATAATGTTAATTATTAGGGCTATAAATCCTATTATTCCTATACCTCCCGTTGCATAAGGTATGACTTTTATCAACTGAAAAACCACTGGTATAGTATGATCAAACTGTTTAGTATAAAAAACTACATATCTTCCCAAACCAACATCACTTTCATATTGAATAGCGCTTAAAAAATCATTCCAATTTATAAGATTATGAGGTGAAAAAATAACAAAAAAGATAATACTGACAAAAATTAAAAAAAATATATCAAATAATTTAATTAAAAAATTAAAAAATAAAAAACGATGTTTTTTAACAAAATTATTTCTAACAATAATCAAAAAAACTGGTAAAAAAATAAAAGTTGCTGATGATATTTTTATAGCTAAAGAAAAACCTAAAATAAAACCAGACTTTAAAATAAAATTAATTACTGCTAGTTTATTTTTAATAAACAATATTCCTAAATAAATTAAATAAACATAAAGAAAAATCAACATTGCTTCAGTTGTTCCAAAATGCCCATATTGAATAGCAAATGGAGAAAAAATTAATAACAATACTGAACTAAATGAGGGTTTTTTTCCTGTCACTATTTTTATAATTTTTATAATTAATATTCCTGTCCAAACTGACATAAAAGCAGAAATTAATCGCAAAGCTAAGATTGCTTCTTCAAAACTAATAGTAAATTGACCAAAATCAAATAAGTTTATTTCTTTAAATATCAGTTTAAAAATAAAAACTAAAATATAACCTAAATATAAAGGTAATTGTCCATAAGCAAAAAAATGAGGATGAAAACATTCTTTTAAATTTTTAAAATCACAACTTAATTGCTGCAATGCCACTGCCATATTCCTTTCATCAGGATGAAGAGGATAGGGAAGGCCCCAATCAAGACCAATACATCTTGTTATTATTAAAAAACCAATCACAAAAAGCCAATAACCGATATTTTTATAATTACTCTTGATTTTATGCCACATAACTAGTATTATATTACAAATTATGAAATACGAATTGACGCTTCTTCTTGAAAAAGAAGCTTATTTACAAATTGTTAAAGACTTAATTACTACTTTCAAAGGAAAATTAGAAAAAGAAGAAAAATGGGGTGAAAAAACCTTAGCTTATCCTATTGGTAAAAATAAAAAAGCTTTTTATTTTCATCTTTTAATTTCAATGGATAAAAAAGCTATTAAAGAATTCAGACAAAAACTAAATTTTGAAGAAAAAATTATTCGTTATTTATTGTTAGTAGTTGAAAAATAAAACTATGGCAAGCAGATCTTTAAACAGAGTAATTTTAATTGGTAATTTAACTCGCGATCCAGAACTAAAATATACTCCAAGTGGCACTGCTGTTTGTACTTTTGGAGTAGCAACCAATAGAAATTGGACAACTTCAGATGGTCAAACTAAAGAGGAAGTTCAATATCATCGTATTATTGCTTGGCAAAAATTAGCTGAACTTTGCGGAAAAATTTTAACCAAAGGAAAAAAAGTTTATCTTGAAGGTCGAATTACTTATAGAAATTATACTACTAAAGACGGTCAACAAAGATCAGTGGCTGAAATTGTTTTAGATGACTTTATTGTTTTTAACAATGGAGCAAGAAAACCTATGAGTAATAACAACGAAGAATCAAAAATTAATCAACCAGAAAAAACAGAAAAAACAGTTGAAGAAGAAATACCAGTTGAAGAAGAACCTATTGAAGAACCAAAAGTCGAAGAAGTTAATCAACCAACTGAGACAACTAATAACGAAAACGCTGAAGAAAAAATTAATCCAGACGATATACCATTTTAAAATCAAAAATTAAAAATTAAAAATTAAAAATTTTTTTTATGAATTGTTTTTTTTGTCAATACAAAACTAGTCCAAGTTATAAAGATGTTGATAATTTAGAAAAATTTTTATCACCAAGAAAAAAAATTCTAGGTCGTGATAAAACTGGAATTTGTGCTAAACATCAAAGACAACTAACTAAACATATCAAATACGCGCGTTATCTCGCTCTAATTCCATACGTCTCATATCAAAGTTTACGATAATCATTTTTTTTATTATACTTAAATAATGATTATCCAATATCCTTTGCCAGAAGAGGCAGAATTAATAGTAAAAAAAGGTGACAAAATAGATTTTTCAACTTGCTTATTTGAAAATAATCAAATAGAAAAAATTGAAATAAATATCGCTGCTAAACTCTCTGTTAATCCAAAAAAAATCTTTCATTATTTAAAAAAACTTGTTGGCGAAGAGATTAAAAAAGATGATATTTTAGCCATAAAAGAAGGTTTTTTTTCCTCCAAAAAATTTCTTTCACCGGTTGACGGTATTATTACTGAAATAAATCACGATCAAGGATCAATAATTATCAAAACCAATTCTGATAAAAAAGAAAAATATCTTTCTATTTTTAAAGGCACAGTTGATAATATTGAAAAAAATTTTTTAAAAATCAAATTAAATAAAGGTCAAAGTTTCTCTGTTAAAAATAAATCAGATGAATTTGGAGGAGAAATATTTATTTATAATAATCAATTATTTTATAATTTAAAAACTGAAGATGTTGAAGAAAAAATTATTATCAGTGAATCTCTTTCTTCATTTGAACAAATAAAACTTGAGGCTCTTGGAGTAAAGTCATTTGTTACTCTTAAATCTTTACCTGAAAATACTGATCTCAAATCAGTTTTGTTAAAAAATATCGATGACTTAAAAAAAATCACTAAAGAAAAATTTTCTTATTGTAGTTATATTAAAAATTCTGATATGATTTATTTTTATGACTAATAAAAAAAGATTAAAAATAATCAATTTTATATTCATTTTAGCTTTTATTATTGTTATTTTTGGTAGTGGTTATAAACTTGGCGAACAACAATATCTAAATAATCTTCAAAAACAATTTAGCCTCCCAAACTCTTTTAACAACAATCAAACTTTTTCTAAAGTTTTAGATATTTTGCAAAAAAAATACGTTGACAAACAAAAAATTAACCAAGAAAAACTATATTATGGAGCAATAAAAGGAGCAGTTGCTTCACTTAATGATCCATACACTTTCTTTTTAACCCCTGAGGAAAATAAGCAATCAAAAGATGATCTGCAAGGAAAGTTTGAAGGTATAGGCGCTCAATTAGGATTAAAAAACGGCCGAATTATTGTCATCGCTCCTCTTAAAAACTCACCAGCTGAAAAATCTGGAGTTAAGGCTGGTGATTTTATTAATGCTGTTGATAGTGAAAAAACTGCCGGTTGGACACTCAATCAAGCAGTTTCAAAAATTCGCGGCCCAAAAGGAACAAAAGTAAAACTCACTCTTGAAAGAAATAATAAAGAACTAACTGTTGATATCATAAGAGATGAAATTCATGTATCTTCTGTTGAACTATCATATAAAAATAATGTTGCTATTTTAAAATTAAATCAATTTGGTGAAAATACTAATGATGAATGGGATAAAGCTGTTGATGAAATTAAAAGTCAATATGATCAGAAAAAAATTAAAGGAATGATTTTAGATCTTCGTGATAATCCTGGCGGTTATTTGCAAAGCTCAATTTATATTGCCTCAGAGTTTTTGACCATAGGAAAAATTGTGGTTAAACAACAATCAGTCAATCAAAGCCTTAATTATTATGTCGAAAGAAATGGCCGACTTTTAGATATTCCTCTTGTTGTTTTAATTAATCAAGGATCAGCTTCAGCATCGGAGATTTTAGCTGGTGCATTAAGAGATTACAAAAGAGCAAAACTCGTTGGCGAAAAAAGTTTTGGTAAGGGATCAGTTCAAGAAGCAATTGATCTTGATAAAGGAGCTGGTATTCATATCACTGTTGCTAAATGGATTTTACCAAATGGTGACTGGATAAATGAAAAAGGTATTAAACCTGATATTGAGGTTAAAAACGAGATCGATGAAAAAAACACCTTAACACCCGATAATGACAAACAACTTGATACCGCATTAAAAGTTTTGTTAGAATAATACTATGAAAAAAACATTAGGCTTAATTACTGTTCTTTTAATTTTGCTTTATATTGCTCAAAAATTTAATCTTTATCAGTATTTTGATAAAAATAAACAAAATAAATCCCAAGTTAATACTGAAAAACAAACTGTTGTTTATGAAGAATCAGTGATTACTCAAGTAGTAGAAAAATCAATTCCTTCGGTTGTTACTGTCGGTATCAGTACGACTATTTCTCAAGGTGATTATTTTCAAATTGATCCTTTTAATCCTTTTATTCCTTTTCGAAGAATTCCTGGTCAACAAAAAAAAGTAGAAAAAAATATCGGTAGTGGCTTTATTGTTTCCTCTGATGGCTTAATAATTACCAATAAACATGTTGTTTCTGATGAAGAGGCAACTTATCAAGTATTAACTAATGATGGCAAAAAATATGATGTTGAAAAAATTTATCGTGATCCTTTAAATGATCTAGCAATTTTAAAAATCAATGGTTCAGGTTTTAAGCCTCTTGAACTAGGTGATTCAAACAATCTAAAACTTGGTCAACTTGTCATTGCTATTGGTACCCCTCTTGGAGAGTTTACCAATACTGTTACTTCAGGAATTATATCAGGATTAGGTCGAGGAATAACTGCTGGTAGTCCATTTGAAGGATTTGTTGAAAAACTTGACAATGTTATTCAAACTGATGCTGCTATTAATCCAGGCAATTCTGGGGGTCCACTTTTAAACTCAAAAGGTCAGGTTATTGGTGTCAACACTGCCATTGCTCAAGAAGGTCAAAATATTGGGTTTGCTATTCCGGTTAATGTAGTCAAAGACTTACTTAATAAATTTAAAAACAATGGTTATAATTTTTCTCGACCATTTTTAGGGATAAGATACAAAATGATTGATAAACAAACAGCGATTTTAAATGATGTTGTTGAAGGAGCTTATGTCGTTAAAGTAGTTAAAGATTCTCCAGCAGATAAAGCTGGGATTCAAGAGGAAGATATAATTATCGAGTTTGATGGAAAAAAAGTTAATACCAATGATGATCAAGGATTAGCAAAATTAATTTTGGACAAAAAAATAGGCGACAATGTCACTTTAAAAATCTGGAGAAATAAAGAAATAAAAATAATCACTACGAAACTAGAAGAAAAAAAATAAAAATCAACCTAAATTACCTAAGTCACCTAATTAACTTAAGTAATCTAATTATCAAGGACAGAACCTTTTTTTCACAAAGGTTCTGTTCTTAAATGGTATAATTTAATCATGTCAACTAAAATCACCCCTCAAACCCTTAAAGGTTTTCGTGATTTTCTGCCTGATCAAGCCATCAAAAGAAACTGGCTTATTAATAAACTAAAAAATATTTTTGAAAAATATGGTTTTGATCCATTGGAGACGCCTGCTCTTGAATATGCCTCAACTTTGCTTGGTAAATACGGTCAAGAAGCAGACAAACTACTTTATTTATTTGAGGACCATGGCAAAAGAAAGGTTGGACTTCGTTATGATCAAACTGTTCCTTTAGCCCGGATTATCTCTCAATATCAAAATATAACAAAAC
This sequence comes from Patescibacteria group bacterium, assembly GCA_026004455.1. Classification (GTDB taxonomy): domain Bacteria; phylum Patescibacteriota; class Microgenomatia; order UBA1406; family GWC2-37-13; genus GWC2-37-13. Next base: position 15,772 of record BPJE01000002.1, read on the forward strand.
CATTTAAAAGATATCAAATTCAACCAGTTTGGAGGGCAGAAAATACTCAAAAAGGCCGTTACCGAGAGTTTTTACAATGCGATATTGACATTGTTGGTGAAAAAAGTCTTTATGCTGATTTTGAGATTATTGATCTCGTATTAAAATCATTTAAATCATTAGGCTTTAAAAAAACAAAAGTTCTTATCAATGATAGAAAAAATTTCCAAAATATTAACAATAAATTTATAAACTCAATTGATAAACTGCCAAAAATTGGCGAGAAAAAGGTAATTGAAGAACTTATAAAAAAAGGATTAGAAAAAGATAAAGCTCAATCCCTTTTAAATGAGATAAAAAATAAGAAAAAAACTTTTGATATTGAAAAACTTTTTTCTCTTCTTAAAAATCAGGGCTATCAAGAAAATATTGATTTTATCTATCTGCCAACATTAGCTCGTGGTCTTGATTATTATACTGGACTAATATTTGAGGTTATTGATGAAGATTATCAAGCTGGTTCTCTTGGTGGAGGCGGTCGTTATGATAATCTAATTGGTCTTTTTACTGGTCAAGACATGCCTGCAGTTGGTTTTGCTTTTGGATTTGATCGGATAATTGAAGCAGCAGAAAGCTTAAATCTTTTACCTAATATAAAAACTAACACTCAGGTCCTTGTGACAATTTTTTCTCCTGATCTTGCGAAAATATCGCTTAAAATTGCTGAATTTTTAAGAAAAAACAACATCAATACTGAAGTTTATCTAAATGAAGAAGCAAAACTTGATAAACAATTAAAATACGCCAACAAAAAAAACATTCCTTATGTAATTATCATTGGTCCTGAAGAAGCTGAAAAAAATCTTATGAAGCTAAAAAATATGAAAACAGGTGAGCAAAAACTTATTAAAAAAGGAACAGTCCCTTTTTAAAAAGGGACTGTCCCTAATAAATTTAAAAATAAAGGACAGAACCTTTTTTTAAAAAAAATTCTGTCCTTATAATATAAAATAAATAATATGCAAATTAATCCTAATACTGTCATTATCGAAGCTTTACCAGGTGTTGGAGGAGACGAGTCCAAACTTTGGATGAAGGAACTTCTTCTTTCATATATCCGTTTTGCTGAAAAAAAAGGTTTTAAGTTTGTTTATCTTGATGACAATATTGTTAAAATCACTGGTGAAAATGCTTTTGATTATTTTAAAAATGAAACTGGTGTTCATCGAGTCCAAAGAATTCCTCAAACTGAAAGAAAAGGCCGAATTCATACCTCAACCTGTATTATTGTCGTTTTACCAGAAATAATCCAATCTGATATTCGTATTAATCCATCCGATTTAGAATGGCAGTTTTTTCGATCAGGTGGACATGGCGGCCAAAATGTCAATAAAGTCGCCACCGCAGTTCGTCTAATTCACAAACCAACTGGCATTGTCACCACTGCCTCTCGCGAGCGCTATCAAGAAGCCAATCGAAAAATTGCCTATAATCTTTTAGTTTCAAAACTTTATCAACTTGAAGAAGAAAAAAGAAAAGGAATTACTAACTCATTTGTTAAAAATGTCGGTACTGGCGATCGTTCAGAAAAAATTCGCACTTATAATTTTCCTCAAAATCGTTTAACTGACCACCGCACCGGCAAAAGCTTTCACAATCTTGAGGATATTATTGAAGAAGGGGAGTGGGAAAAAGTGTTTAACAATTAAAATCCTCCAATCCGACCTACGCGGTCGCCTTTAGATTATTAGGACAATACAAAAATTAACAAAAATGACTAATTTTAAATTAACCTAATTATTAAGGACAGAACCTTTTTGAAAAAAAAGGTTCTGTCCTTTTTAATAATAAATAAACAAATAATAAATTTTTAATCAATAATAAATATTCAATAATTCAATAAATTAATTGTAGAGACAAGGCAATGCCATGTCTTTACAAATTTTATTTTTTATTGTCATGTTGAACTTGGTTCAGCATCTCTATTATTTTTTTATGAGATCCTGAAACAAGTTCAGGATGACAGTGAGATCCTTAAATAAAATCAGGATGACACTTAGAATGAGATCCTGAAATCATGCCTAAGACGGCAGGCACAGCAAGTTCGGTATAACAGATAGTAAAATCCTGAAACCATATAACAGCTAATAAGGGAAGTTTAGGATGACATTTTTTCCTTAATATTTTATTTAAAATTTTCTCGCGATCGTGACATTTTTTTAAATAAGAATAATAATTTAGATTAATTTAATGTGATAAATTAAAGTAATAAATTGTTAAGTTTTTGTTTTTTTTAATTTATATTCTTAAATCAACACAAACTCTTTCCTCAATCATCGAAAAATGAAACGATCGCATCATTTTTTGATGATGGTTAAATATTTTTTGTTGTTTTAGCAATCTAAAATAAAGATAATGATTTTTTTATAATTTTGACTTTTGAATTTTGACTTTTGAATTTCTTTTTGACATTTATCTTTTTCTTCTGTATAATAATTTTCTTATGAAAGCCAATATTCATCCAAAATTTTACGACGATGCGACTGTTGTTTGCGCTTGTGGTAATACTTTCACCATTGGCTCAACCAAACAATCAATTACTGTTGAGGTCTGTAATAAATGTCATCCTTTTTATACTGGTGAGCAAAGATTTTTAGATACCAAAGGTCGAGTTGACAGCTTCCAGAAAAAACAACAATTTGCAGCCATTTATCAACAACAACTCAAATCAAAAAAATCTAATAAACAAAAAGAAGAAAAACAAACAAAATCTTTACGTGAACTTTTAATGCAAGTATGATATAATTAAATTTATATAACCTAAGACCCGGGCTTGTCGACAACGACAGTAAGAAATTATAAATTTCCCGGCGAGGTAAAATCATATGGTAAGTCAAAAAAAAATTGAACAGGTAAAAAAATTAAGCGATGTTTTAAATCAAAAAGAAAATTTTCTCCTTGTCAAATTTGAAAAAACTACTCACCAAGCTCTTGAAACTTTAAGAAAACAACTAAAAAAAACTAATACTAGTTTTAAAGTTATTAAAAACACTCTTTTTGAAAAAGCTGTTAATCTCAATAGTCAAAAAAATGAACTTCTAGCCTCTCTTAAAAAAAACTTTTTTCCTTTAAAAGAAAACTCTGCTCTTGTTACCTTTGACAAAGATTGGTCAGAAGGATTAAAAGTCCTTTTTGACTTTATTAAAAAAGATAAAACTATTAATTTTAAATTTGGTATTCTTGATAAATCTGTTTATCATTCAGCTCAACTTGAACAAATTGCTAAACTTCCAGGAAGAAATGAGTTATTAACAAAAATTATTGGTAGCCTCAAAGCACCAATGAATAAATTAGTCTATAGCTTAAAATACAATACTAATAAATTAGTATATATCTTAAAAGAAAAATCACAAGTTAAAAATTGATGTTATTTTTAAAAATCAAAAGGAGGTGAGAAAAAAATGACTGAAGTAAAATTAAGCGAAAAATTACAAAAAATTGCGACAGATCTTGAAAATTTAACCACTCTTGAAATGGCAGAATTAGCCAAATATTTAGAAGAAAAATTTGGCGTTTCTGCTATGCCAGTTGCTGCGGTTGCTGCTCCAGCTGCACCTCAAACTCAAGAAGCCTCACCACAAGAGGAAAAATCAACATTTACTGTTGTTTTAACTGATGCTGGAGCTAATAAACTTGCAGTAATTAAAGCAGTTCGAGAGATATTACCAAATTTAGGATTAATGGATGCAAAAAAATTAGTTGAAAGTGCTCCACAAGAGCTTTTAAAAGATGTTAAAAAAGAAGCAGCTGAAGATGCTAAGAAAAAAATCGAAGCTGCTGGAGGAAAAGTGGATTTGAAGTAATACTTCAAATCCATATTGAACCAAAATATTTTTTTAAAGTTTCAGATTCTTTTATGAATCTGAAACTGGTTCAATATGATTTTGAAGATATTTTAATCTATAATAAATTATGATTGATAAAAAATCTTCTTATAGTGGTGAGTCAATTGTTGTTTTAGAAGGACTAGAGCCAGTAAGAAAAAGACCAGCGATGTATATTGGCACAACAAGCCAATATGGGGTTAATCACTGCTTAAATGAAATCATTGACAACTCGATTGATGAAGCTTTAGCTGGATTTTGTCGAAATATTGAAATAAGAATTGAAGACAATAATTATCTAACAGTCCTTGATGATGGTCGAGGAATACCAGTTGATAAAGTCCCTAAATACAACATCTCAGCTTTAGAGATTGTGATGACCAAACTTCATGCTGGAGGTAAATTTAATGCTGGTGCTTACAAGGTCTCTGGTGGTCTTCATGGTGTTGGCGCCTCCGTTGTCAATGCTTTATCTGCTCATTTAATAGTTGAGGTCAGACGCGATGGTAAATTATACCGTCAAGAATACAAAAAAGGCACACCTCTTTATCCAGTAAAAGTTGTTGAAGAGTCAATCTTAGGATTTAATTTTCCTCAAGGCACCGCCACTTCATTTTTACCTGATCCAGAGATTTTTAAAGAAACTATTGAACTTAACTACAACATCTTTAAAAAACAGATCAAAGAAAGAGCTTATCTTATCAAAAATGTCTTTTTTAGAATCTTTAATAAAAAAACTGGTGATAAATTTGCTTTATTTTTTGATGGTGGAATTTTATCCCTTCTTCGCGATCTAAATCGAGGAAAAAAAGTTTTGCACGAGCCAATTTATATTCAAAAACAACAAGGTGATAAAGAGCTTGAAGTAGCTATCCAATACAATGATTCAATTAACGAAAATATTCACTCTTTTGTCAATGTTATCAATACTCATGAAGGTGGTACTCATTTAACAGGTTTTAAAACTGCCATTACCCGAGCCATTAATAACTACGCTAAAAAAGAACTTGTAAATGGTAAAAATGGGGAAGAAACATTTACTGGTGATGATGTCAAAGAAGGACTAACAGCGATTGTTTATGTCAAGATGCCATCAACTAACTTACAATTTGAAGGTCAAACAAAAACAAAACTTGGCAACTCAGAAGTCCAGACATTTGTTCAACAAACAGTATTTGAATATTTAGAAACTTATTTTGAAGAAAATCCAAAAACTGCAAAAGAAATTTTAGGAAAAATCTATCTCGCTCAAAAAGCCAGACTAGCCGCTAAAGCAGCTAAAGAGGCAGTTTTACGAAAAGGAGCATTGGAAGGAGCAACACTACCGGGAAAACTGGCTGATTGTCAAGAAAAAGATCCATCTTTATCTGAATTATTTTTAGTTGAGGGTAACTCCGCTGGCGGCACTGCTAAACAGGGAAGAGATAGAAAATTTCAAGCAATTTTACCCCTTCGAGGAAAAGTCTTAAACACTGAAAGAGCTTATTTAGACAAAGTACTCTCATTTAAAGAGTTAAAAGACTTAGTGGTTGCTTTAGGTATGGGAATTGGTGAAAATGTTGATTATAAAAAACTTCGTTATCACAAAATCATTATTATGACTGATGCTGATGTTGATGGAGAGCATATTAGAACACTACTTTTAACATTCTTCTTCCGTCATCTACCTGACATTATTCAAAAAGGCCATCTTTATATTGCTCAACCACCTTTATACAAAATCCAAGCGGGAAAAACTATTCATTATGCTTATTCTGATGAAGAAAAAGATAAAGTTGTTAGTTCTTTATCTCAGCAATATAACAATCTAATAATTCAAAGATACAAAGGTTTAGGTGAGATGAATCCAGAACAGCTTTGGGAGACAACTATGAATCCAGAAAATCGAGTGTTAAAACAAGTAACTATTGCTGATGCCCAAGAGGCTGATTATGTCTTTTCTATGCTCATGGGTGATGATGTGCCACCAAGAAAAAAATTTATCATTACCCATGCAAAAATGGCCAATCTTGATTTATAATAGGTTCTGTCCTTACTAAAGACAGAACCTTAAAGGACCGTCCCTTAAGTTGTTATAAATTTTATAAAAAACTATGAATATCCAACAAATATCTGCCGGAAAAAATCCGCCTGAGGAGGTCAATGTATTTGTTGAGATTCCTCAAGGTTCATCAATTAAATATGAATTAGATAAAGAATCAGGAGTAGTTATGGTTGATAGATTTGCTTATACCGCAATGTTTTACCCATTTAACTATGGATTTATTCCCAATACTTTAGCTGAAGATGGCGATCCTGTTGATATTTTAGTGATCTCATCTTATCCTGTTCATCCAGGTGTTGTTATTCCAGCTCGACCAATTGGTATGCTTGAGATGAAAGATGAAGCAGGAATTGACACAAAAATTTTAGCCGTCCCAACAAAAAAAGTTGATCCGTTTTATGCTTATATCAATGATATTTCTGATTTAGATGAAACAACAAAAGAAAAAATCAAACATTTTTTTAATCATTATAAAGAACTTGAGCCAGGTAAATGGGTAAAAACAAAAAACTTTTTAGCCAAAGACAAAGCCTATGAAGCGATTAAAAAAGCATTGAAATAAGTGTTATTAGTCTTATAAGTCTTATTAGTCTTATTAGTCCAATATGTCTAATATCCAACAAACTGAAATCACCGCTGAGATGAAACGAGCGTATTTAGATTACGCAATGAGTGTTATTGTCTCAAGAGCTTTGCCTGATGTTCGCGACGGCCTAAAACCAGTTCATCGACGAATTCTTTATGCGATGTATAAGATGGGGTTGACCTCATCAGCTCGTTTTGCAAAATCAGCTAAAGTTGTTGGTGAGGTACTGGGTAAATATCATCCTCATGGTGATGCGCCCGTTTATGAAGCCCTTGCTCGTCTCGCTCAAGATTTTTCCATGCGATATCCTTTAATTAAAGGTCAAGGCAACTTTGGCTCAATTGACGGCGATCCTCCAGCAGCTATGCGTTATACTGAAGCAAAATTAGCCAAAATCAGTGACGAAATGCTTTCTGATATTGAAAAAGAAACTGTTGACTGGATTGATAATTTTGACGGATCATTAAAAGAACCAGTCTTTCTTCCAGCTAAACTACCTAATCTTCTTCTAATGGGTGCTGAAGGTATTGCAGTTGGTATGGCAACAAAGATCCCGCCTCATAATTTAAACGAGTTAGTTGACGCTTTAGTCTTAATGATTGATAAAGCAAAAAAAGATGATACTAATCCATCAAACATTATTTTCAATGTCGAACTAGATGAGCTTTTAGAGCATATCAAAGGCCCTGATTTTCCAACTGGCGGGATAATTTACGGCGCCTCCGATATAAAACAAGCCTATCTAACAGGCAGAAGCTCAATTTTAGTTCGAGCCAAAGTCGAAGATGAAGATTTTGGTCATGGAAAAACTGCAATCATTGTCAAAGAACTTCCTTATCAAGTCAATAAAGCCAATCTCGTTGAAAAAATCGCTCATTTAGTCGCTGATAAAAAAATCATCGGTATTGCTGATCTTCGTGATGAATCTGATCGAGACGGAGTAAGAATTGTGATTGAGCTTAAAAGAGATGCTTCTTATAAAAAAGTCTTAAACAATCTTTTTAAATATACAGAACTCCAAACCTCATTTCCTGTCAATATGGTGGCTTTGGTTGATGGCGTGCCACAAACTTTATCTTTAAAATCAATCTTAGAGATCTATCTTCGCCACCGAATAAACATTGTCACCAAAAGAAGCGAGTACGAGCTTAAACAAGCCAAAGCCCGAGCTCATATTTTAGAAGGATATCTGATTGCTTTGGACAATATTGATGAGATTGTTGAACTGATTAAAAAAGCTAAAGATGAAGCTGATGCAAAAACAAAATTAGTCACTCACTTTAAACTTTCGCCAATTCAAGCCCAGGCTATCCTTGATATGCAGCTTAAAAGACTAACCGGTCTTGAAAGAACAAAAATAGAGGATGAATTATCTCTTTTAAAAGAAACGATTGAGTATTTAGAAGCATTACTTAAAGATGTTTTTAAAATCTTAAAAGTGATAAAAGATGAGCTTTTATATCTAAAAAATAAATACGGCGATGAAAGAAAAACTCAAGTTATTAAGTCCAAACCAGGCGAGATAAGCGATGAGATGTTGATTGAAAACAAAGAGGTAATTGTTGTTTTGACAAAAGAAGGCTATATCAAACAAGTACCAAAAGAATCATTTAGAGTCCAAAACCGTGGCGGAAAAGGCGTCACTGGCATGGAGACAAAAGAGTCAGACAATGTCTACTTTATCACCACCGCAATGACTCATGACTATATGCTCTTTTTCACTAATTTTGGCCGAGTCTTTCAAAATCGTGTCTGGGATATTCCTGCTGGATCACGCACTTCAAAAGGTAAGGCGGTTGTTAATCTAATCTCTTTAAAACCTGAAGAAAAAATCACTTCAATCTTAACATACAACTCAGAATTAGCTAAAAATGCTGAAAAAATGTTTGTGGTGATGACAACTAAACTTGGCACGGTCAAAAAAACCCAGTTTAGTGAATACACCAATATTCGCTCAAATGGTATTATCGCGATTAAATTAGAAAAAAATGATGAACTTTTGTGGGTAAAACTTACAGATGGCAATAAAAATGTTATTTTAGTCTCTCAACAAGGCAAAGCCATTGTTTTTAAAGAAAAAGAGATTAGACCAACTGGTCGATCCTCAATAGGTGTTAAAGGTATGGAGCTTGATAATGGCAACTATATTATTGCTGCTGATGTTTTTGGAGATGATGAGTTTAAAAAAGATATCTTGGTCGTTGGTGAAAAAGGCATTGGTAAAAAAACTCAACTTTCTAATTTCAAAGGTCAACATCGAGGCGGAAAAGGAGTAAAAATCGCCTCAATTGATGATAAGATTGGTCATATTGCTTTAGCTTTTATTATCCAACCTGAAGATGAAACTTTAATCATCACCTCAGCTATGGGTCAAGTCGTCAAAATTCCTTTAAACTCAATCCCATCTCGATCCCGTACTGCCAAAGGAGTAATCTTAATGAGATTTTCTGATAAATCTGATCGGGTTGTCAGCGCCACAGCTGTGTGATATAATTATATTAATGAAACTCTCTTTAAACAATTTATTTTCTTTTTTTGAAACCGTCTTAAAAAAAACTCTTAAAAAACAAAAAAATAAGCTCATTTTAACAATATTTACCTTTAAAAATCAGCAAAAAAAATCAAACCTCGCTTAAATTAAAAGAAAAAATCGCTAAAAAATTAGGAATAAAACTTAATATTATTGATTTTCAAAAAACTCCAAATTTTATTAGCTTTGCCAAAAACATTAAAAAAGAAGCTGAAAAAAAAAGAAGTTACAGGCATAATTATTGAAAAACCAATTCCAGCCCAACTAATGACTGATAGTTTATACAACTATATCCCTAAAGAAAAAGAAATAGAAGGATTAAGATTAAAAGCATTAGTTTTACCTCCTCAGGGATTAGCTATTTTAACAATGATTAAGTATTTTTTAACTGGAAAAATTAATGACAAAATTATTATTGATCCAAAAAAAGATGTTAATTTTTGGAAAAAAACATTGAAAAATAAAAAAATTGTTCTTTTAGGTCGAGATGAAATTTATGCAAAACCAATTACCAAGGTCTTTCAAGAATTTAAAATCAATCATTTAAACATTGATCTAAATATCAAATCAACTGAGGAATATTTACAACAAGCAGACATCATTATCAATACCAGCGATAAATCTTTAGAAAATTACTCTCTTAAACCAAATAGCTTTATTATTCACTATTCATCCCTTAACACTTCTCTTGAACCTTTGGTAGTGTATTATTTGTTTAAGAATATGGTTGGGGTAAATAAATAAAATTCAAAATGCAAAAGTCAAATCTGCCAGCTGGCGGACAAAATGAAAATTCAAAATTCAAAATTTAAAAAAACTTTTTAATTTTAACTTATACTTTTGACTTTTGAATTTTAACTTTTGAATTATTTTTTTAGTGTTAGACGTTAGATGTTAAGTATTAGATGATTATAATCACTGGCCAAACTGCAACCGGTAAAACTGCTCTTGCTTTAGAATACGCTAAAAAATATAAAGGCGAACTGGTTAACTTTGACTCTCGCCAAATTTACAAATATTTAGATATTATTACTGGAAAGGATTTACCAGCGAAAACGGGTGTTTCGAGCGAAGGGCTCCCGACTGGCCGCAGGCGATTTTTCCAGCCTGCCGCTGGTCGCCGAGCACAGTCGGGATTACGCTCGAAACAGGACCCGTTTTCGGTATGGTTATATGACATAGTGACTCCTGATCAATATTTTTCATCATTTGAATATGTAAAAATAGCTCAAAAAGTAATAAAAGATATCAAATTACGAGGCAAAACTCCAATTTTAGTTGGCGGCACATACTTTTATCTTAAACATCTTCTTTATGGATTTGATTATCAAGTTCCGCCTGATTTTATCTTAAGAGAAAAATTAAATCAAAAATCAGTCGCAGAACTTCAAAAAATAATCCAAGAACTTGATCCAGAAATTAAGCAAAAAATGAATCAAAGCGACTGGCAAAATCCAAGAAGACTAATAAGAAAAATCGAAATCCTTAAAAACCAAGGACAGAACCTTTCAGGTTCTGTCCTTTTAAAGACCGTCCCTGATCTTTTTATTGGCTTAAAACACAAAAACAAAGAACATCTTTATCAAGCAATAAAAACCAGAGTAGAGAAAAGATTAAAACAAGGAGCAATTAAAGAAGTAGAAAAAATCTTAAAAATGGGCTATAAAAAAACTGATCCTGGTCTAAATACCATTGGTTACAAACAAATTATTGATTATCTTGAAGGAAATATCACTAAAGATCAAGCGATTGAAAAATGGATTACCGCCGAGGTTCAATACGCCAAACGTCAATATACTTTTATGAAGAAAGACAAGAATATAAAATGGATTGAAATATAATTTTTAATTTTTTTTAAACAACTTCATAAATGCCTCTTTGGGTACCTCAACTTTTCCTACCATCTTCATTCTTTTTTTTCCTTCTTTTTGCTTTTCCAAAAGCTTTTTCTTTCGACCAACATCACCAGTCCCCAATACTTTTCCAGATTTCATCAAAACATCTTTTCTAAAAGGTGCAATTCTTGTTGAAGCAATAATCCTTCCTTTATACTGACCTTGAATCTTTACCTCATACTGCTGTCTTGGGATCAAATCTTTTAACTTGCTTGTTAAATAACTAGCTCTCTCATAAGCTTTTTCCTCAACAACAATCTCAGAAAATTCTTCAACTGGCTGATTATTGATTAAAATCTTCAACTCATCTGCCTTAACATCTCGATAATCTAAAAACTGCCAATCAAGTGAAGCAAAACCAGATGAGACGCTTTTTAGAGCGTCAAAAAAATCCGTAATCATCTCTGCCATTGGCATCTCATACTCTAAAATTATTTGATTTTTATTATCCATAGTTAAAAATTGACTGCGATATCTTTGCATTAGTTGCATAATATCACCTAGATATTTTTCTGGAGTTAAGATAATCACTTTTACCCACGGCTCTTTTTTTACTCCCCGAATATTTGTATCCTGATATTCAACTTTTGGCGGAGTTAAAACAAGGCTTAAACCGAACTCTCTTTCAAGTCTCTCCCTGATAACATCAGCATGAAGCAGTCCTAAAAATCCAACTCTAAATCCTGTTCCTAAAGCCTGACTATAAACTCCTTGAAACTGCAAAGACGAATCATTCAAAGATAATTTTTCTAAAGCTTTTTTTAAGTTTAAATAATCAGCCGTATCTGTTGGAAAAATTGAAGCAAACACCATCGACTTAATTTTTTTATAACCCGGAAGAGAAAGATCATCTTGCTCTTTAAAATCAACCACTGTATCACCAACAGCTACTTGATGGATATCTTTTAAGTTAGTGACAACATAACCAATTTCACCGGAAACTAATTTTTCGCTTGGTGTTAAATCAGGTAAAAAATAACCAACCTCATTGATCTCAAAATTAGTTTTTAAATTAGCTAGTTTTACTTTCAAGCCTTTTTTCAACTCGCCGCTAAACACTCTTACAAAAATAATCACCCCTCGATGAGAATCATAATAAGAGTCAAAAATTAGTGATTGAGAACACACCCCATTACCCCTCTCAAGAGGGGAATAAGAGGTATTATTTATAGAAACTCCCCTCTTTGAGAGTGGGTTTGGGGGTGTGTTAGGATCAGGTATTTTTTTAATTACTGCCTCAAGAAGTTCTTTTACTCCTTGTCCAGTTTTTGCTGACACCAAAAAAACCTCCTCATCTTTCACTCCCAAAAAATCAACTAATTGTTTTTTAGTTTTTTCAACCTCGGCATTTGGCAAATCAATCTTATTTATTGCTGGAATAATCACTAAATTTTTCTCAATTGCCTTATAAGCATTAGCAATTGTCTGAGCTTGGATTCCTTGAGTGGCATCAACCAAAAGAATCACTCCTTCAACACAAGCCAAAGTCCGATCAACCTCATAAGAAAAATCAACATGGCCCGGAGTATCAATCAAATTAAGAATGTAATCGGAGGAAGATGTCAAATTTTTTTCAACTTGGGATGTCTGTCCGACAAATGTCGGACTAGGGGACCCACTGGAGATAAAAAAATTTGACATCGACTCCGATCTCAAAAACATTCTCACTGGAGCAAGTTTTATCGTAATTCCACGCTCTCTTGATATTGGGTTTCTATCCAATAACTGCTCCTCATGTTTTCCAGCTGCGACTATTCCTGTCAACTCCAAAAATCTATCTGCCAAAGTACTTTTTCCATGATCAACATGAGCAATGATGGCAAAATTGCGAATAAACATAAAAATTAAAAATAATTCAAAAGTTAAAATTCAAAAGTCAAAAGTATAAGTTAAAATTAAAAATTTTTTTAAATTTTTAATTTTGAATTTCAATTTTGACTTTTGAATTTTGCATTTTGAATTTTACTTTTGACTTTATTATAATATAATATAAAAATGTTAAAAAGATTAAACCTTTTTTGGAAAAGATTTAAGATAAAACTTCTTCTTTTTTTTGCAGTTTTAGGACCAGGTATTATCACTGCCGTTGCCGATAATGATGCCGGAGGAGTGGCTACCTACACAGTTGGCGCTGCCAAATATGGAATGAACTCCCAATTTCTTATTATTCCAATCACAATCATTTTAGCTCTAACTCAAGAAATTGGTGCTCGTATTGCCATTGTTGCTAAAAAAGGACTAGGCGATCTTATTAGAGAAAATTATGGAGTTTTAATTTCATTAATTATCTTTATTTTATACTTTATCACTAATCAAGGAGTGGTTTTACAAAATGTCTCTGGTCTTAAAGCCAGTTTTCAGATTTTTAATATTCCTTGGCAACCAGCTTTAATTTTAACCTGTATTTTTTTGATTTTTTTTGTTATTAAATTTGACTATAAAAAAACTCAAAGAATTTTTATTTTTATGATTCTTTTTTATATTAGTTATATTATCTCCGCCATTCTTGCTAAACCAAATTGGGGAGAAGCTCTTCGCCAAAGTTTAGTTTTTCCTGATTTAAAATACCTTCCTGATTTAAATTACTGGTTCGCTAACATTGCTATTTTAGGAACAACGATTACTGCTTGGGGACAGTTTTTTGTTCATTCATACATTATTGATAAAAAACTTGACCCTCAACATCTAAAGGCTGAAAGAGTTGAAATTTTTTTAGGCGCTTTTTTAACTAATTTCTTCTCTTGGATGATGGCAGCGGCAGTCACTTATACACTTTTTAAAAATGGCATTTATAATGTTGATGGTTTTTCCGCTGGATTAGCTATGAAGCCTTTTGTTGGTGAATTAGCGCCAATTCTTTTTGGTATTGGTCTTTTTGGCGCCTCGATTTTAGGATTAACTATTGTTCCTCTTGCCACGGCCTATGTTTTTTCTGAAATGTTTGGTTATGAAGGCTCACTTGATGCTGATTTTAAAAAAGGTAGACTTTTTTATAGTTTTTTTATTTTTCAAATTTCTATTGGTCTTATCATTGCTCTTATTCCATCAATCAATCTTTTTGATCTAACCTTGTATGTTGATTACTTAAACGGCGCAATGCTGCCAATAATTTTTTACTTTTTAGTTAAGTTTTATGAAGATGAAGAAGTAATGGGCCAATATGCTTCCCGCGGTTTAACCAGTATATTAGTTAAAGCCTCAGCGATCATCATCACCCTTGCTGTCATCATCACTACTATTGGAAAGATAATGGGAGTAGAATAAATTTTTCAATTTTCATTTTTCAGTTTTCAATCAGTTTTCAATTTTTAGTTTTCATTGAAAAATAAATATTCATTGAAAAATGAAAAATTTAAACTGAAAAATTATTTCCTTAATTATTTTTCTTTTTTAATTATTAATTATTCATTATTAATTATCTTTACCCCTTCCTTCGTCTCTCCAAAAAATATTTGTTTTCCTTGATGAAGGACTAAAGTTTTTTCTGTGTAGTCCAAAGCCTGTTCAGGCGAATGGGTGACTAAGACCAATGTTGCTCCTTGTTTTTGAAACTCTTTTATTCTTGCTAAACATTTTTCTCTAAACTTGATATCGCCAACTGCCAAAATCTCATCAACCAAAAGTATCTCCGGTTTTTCAGCAACCGCTACAGAAAAAGCCAATCTCATATACATTCCTGATGAATAAAATTTCACTGGCTGATCCATAAAATCATGAAGTTCAGAAAAATCAACAATGCTTTTATAAAGTCTGTCCATTTGTTTTTTTCTTATACCAAGGATTGAACCATTAAGATAAACATTTTCTTTCCCAGTTAGCTCCGGATGAAAACCAGCGCCAAGTTCAATCAAAGGCGCCACTTTTCCTAAAACTGTAATCCTGCCATCAGATGGCTTAGTGACACCAGCGATAATTTTCAAAAGAGTTGATTTTCCCGAACCATTTCTTCCTAATATTGCCAAAGACTCTCCTTTTTTAAGTTCAAAATTAACTGCCTGCAAAGCTTTAAACTTGACATAAGTTGACTGACCATAAAAAAGCGCTGGCAAAAACTCCTTAAAAGTCCGTTGTTTATTTAACCGATACTCTTTAGTTAAATTTTCCGCCTTTATCACAAAATCTGACATATCATCTAACATCTAACTTCTAACATCTAATACTTAAAAATAATTCAAAATGCAAAATTCAAAAGTCAAAATTGAAAATTTAAAAACTTTTGACTTTTAACTTAAACTTTTGACTTTTGAATTTTGACTTTTGACTTTATTTAGACATAATCCGCAAACTCGCCCTCTTGTTTTTTAAAAATCAAATAAGCAATACCAAAAAAAACAATTGAAAAAACTGCTGCTACCATCATACTATTTAAATTCGGCGCTTTTCCACCTAAAATAACTTGTCGATAACCATTGATGATCACTGACATTGGATTTAATGAAAAAATAAAACGATATTTTTCTGGAAATTGCTCAACTGGATAAATAATTGGTGTTAAATAAAACCAAATTTGAATAATAAGATTAAGCAAATACTGAATATCTCTGTAAAACAGATTAAAAGAGGAAATAATCAGGCTTAATCCAGCAGTAAAAAATAACTGAATGATAAAAATTGGGATTACCCACAATATTGCTAAATTAACAGAAATTTTATAAAAAATAAAGAAAAAAATAGCGATTAAAACCGAGTAAAAAAAATCAACTGCCTTAGCGATAATTGTCGCATAAATTAGTATCTCTCTTGGAAAATAAATTTTAGTGATTAAAGAAGCATTACTAACCAAAGCATTAGCTGATGATGATAAGCTTTGAGTAAAAAAATTCCAAGGCAAAAGACCAATAATTAGAAAAATTATATAAGGAACATTATAAGATGAGACGCGAAAAATTGTTGAAAAAACAAATGATAAAACTAACAGTTGAAATAGAGGATTAAGTATCACCCAAGCATAACCTAAAATTGATTGTTTATATCTTTGATTAATCTCTCTGTAAGCAAGATTAAAAAGTAATTCTCGATAAAAGATAAGTAATTTTAAATTTTTAAAACCTTTTTTTATTTTCTCCATATATTTTATTTTACTAGATTTTTACTAGTCTAACAGTTGAAGTCCCGCCGATTTTTCCTTTATAATCTCCATGAAGAACAATTAATTTTTGATTTTTTTTAAGTTGATATTTTTTAGAAATAAAATCAATTATTTTTTCTAAAACCTGACGATCTAAAAAACCATTTTTCCCAAACTTAAATACTGATGGATATATGCCAAAACCAATTGTTAAAAAATCAGCGATTTTTTTATCTTGAGTGATAGCAAAAATTGGCAGTCCTGGATGAAATCTAGATAAAACAGCAGCTGTTCTTCCTGTTTCCGTCAGTACTAAAAATCCTGCCAAATCTTCATTAATATTTTTCAGATATTGATACATTTTATAGGCTGATTTGCAAATAATGGTTGTCCAATCAGTTTGTTTTGGCTGAAAAAACTCTTTATCTTCTTCGATTAAAACTTTTTCATTGAAAGCTAAAGTCTTTGTCATTATTTTCACTGCCTCAACTGGATACTTACCACTAGCAGACTCTGCCGAAAGCATTACTGTATCTGTACCATCATAAAAAGCATTAGCCACATCAGAGACCTCAGCCCGAGTTGGCGCTGGATTATTGATCATTGACTCAAGCATCTGAGTAGCAGTGATGACAAACTTTCCTGCCTCAAGAGCTTTTTTAATAATCTTTTTTTGAAAATAGGGGACTACCTCGCGAGCTACCTCAATTGCCATATCACCCCGCGCCACCATCACTCCATCTGAGGCCTCAATTATCTCATCAAGATTATCAATTGCTTTTTTTGTCTCAATTTTGGCAATAATTTTAGGAATAAATTTATTATGTTTTTTGATTTCTTTTTTTAAATCATCAATATCTTTTTTACTTCTTACATAAGATAGTGCAACAAAATCTACCTCATTAAAAACTGCTAATTTTATCCCTTCTAAATCTTTATCCACTAATGATGATAGTTCAAAATCAACTCCCGGGATAGTCACTGTTTTTCTATCTTTTAAAACTCCTTCGCTTTTTGATTGAAGATAAATTTTACCTTTTTCTTTTATTACTTTAAAAACAAAATAACCATCATCGACCAAAACTTTCTGATTCTCAACTAATTTTTCTTTGATCTGATTATGAGAAAATTTTATCTCTTCATCAATAACTAATTTTTGACCCGGTTTTAAAATTATTTTTTCTTGATTTTTTAAAAATTGAAGTCTTATCTCTGGTCCTTGAAGATCAATGAGAGTACCGATGTGTTTATTTAACTTTTGCGCTACTTTATTGACTTTTTCAATCATCTGATTATGCCAGGAAATAGTGTTGTGTTTTAAATTAAAACGAAAGACATTGACTCCTTCTAAAATCAATTTTTCAATTATTTTTTCATCTTCAGTTGCAGGACCAATAGTAGCGATGATTTTTGTTAATTTGTTCATGGTGAGTCCGGGCAGAATCGAACTGCCATCTAATCCTTAGAAGGGATTTATTCTATCCGTTGAACTACGGACTCAAAATATCTATAAATTATATCAAATAATTAAATCGTTGAAAATAACAAGGACAAAAATAAAAAGGACAGAACCTTTTAAAAAAAATGTTCTGTCCTTATAATTAAGATATATGATTAAAAAAATATTGCTTACCATATTGCTTTTCTTAACTATTAGCGTTTTATCTTTTTTCATATTAAATCTAAATAATAAAATTAATCTTTTAAAAAAAGAAAATCTTAATTTTCAAACTAATCTTAAAAATCTAAAAAAACAAATTGATGATTACAAATCTCGAGATGAATACAAAATCAATAAAAAACTTGAAGAAGAGATAAAAAATATTGAAAAGACTTATGATCAAGCAGCTAAAACCTATGAAAAGCTTGTTGATGTAAAAAATTTATCAAAAGACACAAAAAAATTAGACGCTGATTTTGCCGAAATTTTAAATCTTTTATCAAAAAGAAACTATGTCTCAGCTGAAGCAAGTTTAAAGCAACTAGAAAAAAATATCTTAAATGAAAAACAAAAAATCTCCTCCAGTTTTCAAATTCCAAAAAATGTCCAAGAAAGCAATAATCCACCCTCTTCAGGTTATAGTCGTCAACTAGTAAAAACTGATGTCGGTGATTTTCTTGTTGATATTGTTGCTGCTGACCTTAGCTCAACTCGAGTGATTGTTGATACTGCTTCAGACTCTGATTGCAAAAAAGACTGTCCAGCCTTACCTTTAGCTGATTATATCAGTCGAAATGGTGGTTATGCTGGAATTAATGCTTCTTATTTTTGTCCTGCTGATTATCCATCTTGCGCTGATAAAAAAAACTCTTTTGATACTTTGCTTATGAATAAAAACAAAGTCTATTTTAATTCAGAAAATAATGTCTATAGTCAAGTACCAGCAGTGATATTTTTAGGCAACTCTGTCAGATTTGTTAGACAGTCACTTGAGTGGGGAAGAGATACTTCAGTTGATGGAGTTTTAGCGATGCAGCCGCTTTTAGTTTTTGAAAAAAATATTGTTTTTGGAGGAGATAATGAGATTAAACATGGAGTTAAAGGTAATCGCAGTTTTGTTGCCAACAGAGGATCAACTGTCTATATCGGAGTTGTTTTTAATGCTAATTTAGCCGAATCAGCTAAAGTGTTAAAAGCTTTAGATTTAGATAATGCTTTAAATCTTGATAATGGCGGTTCAACTGCTTTGTGGTATGGTGGTTATAAGGTTGGCCCTGGTCGCAACATCCCCAACGCCATTGTCTTTGTAAAAAAATAAAAAATATAAACTATTTTTAACCATTTTTAACCATTTTCAACTAATTTCAACTATTTTTAACTAATTTTGTTTTTGTCATCCAGAACTTGATGCGGAATCCAGTAAAAAAAAATGGATTATTATTTTAACAAGGACAGAACCTTTTTTTCAAAAAGGTTCTGTCCTTATACGTTTTACGTTTCACGTTACACATTTTCTTCTTGACAAATCAAAAAAATTAATTTATCATCTAATTATTATCATATTTGATAATATACAAATGACATATGAGCCTAAATTTACTTATTGATTCAGGCAAAACTGTCTTTACAACCATTGATCTAGGTAATATATTAAAAATAGGAAATAAAAACTATCTTTTGGTTTACATCAATAGACTGAAAAAAAGAGGTGAAATCAAAATGATTAAAAAGGGAATTTATGTAATCAATAATAATTTTAATGTATTTGAATTAGCCAATAAATTAAGATCTCCATCTTATGTTAGTTTACAATCAATTTTATTTAAAAACGGAATTATCTTTCAGGATTATTCTGATATTATTACTTCAATTAGTTACAATACTATCAAAATCAATCTAATTAACAAAGAATTTAGATATCATAAAATAAAATCAGATTTGCTTTCCAATCCTAAAGGCATTGTTGTTGAAAATAATGTTAGATTAGCGACGCCAGAAAGAGCTTTTATTGATTTAGTTTATATTTATAATGACTATCACATAGATAATCTTGATAAACTAAATAAAAATCTTTTATTAGAAATTGCTAAAGATTTTGGAGACAATATTTTTAAAAAAATAAAATCATACTATGCTTAATCTATTAAAACATCGAGTAGTTCTTTTTAATATTTTAAAAGATATTTATAAAAGCTCTCTTAGTAATTTATTGGGATTTAAAGGTGGAACAATGGCTTATTTTTTTTATGGTTTAGATAGATTCTCTGTTGATTTAGATTTTGATATTTTAGATGAGAAAAAAATTGATTATGTAAAAAAAGTCCTTCCTGATATTTTAAAAAAATATGGAGAAATAATTGAAAGTTATGATAAATATTCTACTTTATTTTATTTATTATCTTACGAAAAAAAACAAAGACAAATAAAGATAGAAATTTCAAAAAGAAATATCCTATCAAATTATCATCTTTCAAATTTTTACGGAATTGATATTTATATTCAAAATATAGAAGATGCTTTTGCCACAAAACTTTTAGCCTGTACTACAAGAAAAAAAATTGCTTATCGGGATTTTTATGATGTTTTATTTTATTTAAAAAAAGGAGTTAATCCAAATGAAGAAATTATAAAAAAAATTACTGGAAAAAATTTAGTCGATTATCTAAATTATTTAAAAGAATTTATTGAAAAAAATGTCACTAATCAAAAAGTAATTGAGGCAATTGGCGAGCTAATTAATGAAAAACAAAAAAACTTTTTAAGAAAAGACTTTAAAAACGAACTCCTATCATATCTCAACCTCTATCTTAAAAATATATAAATAATTAAAAAATAAAAAGGACAGAACCTTTGTTTTCAAAAAGGTTCTGTCCTATCTAACTAACTATTTTTAACCAATTTAAACTGATTTCAACTTTTTTTAACCAAATATCTAATATCGAATATCAAATATCAATGTTAAAATATTTAATTTTGCATTTTAAATTTTCATTTTGTCCGCCAGCTGGCGGATTTGATATTTGATTTTTTATTATACGTTCCACGTTCTACGTTATACGTTACACATTACACACTTTATCAGCCCCCATACATTTCTCGCTCTCTCAATCAAAAAAGCAGGGGAGAGAGGGATGATATCTGGATGTTTAAAAAACAACCGCCACCAGTTGACAACATCTTGCCTTTGTTTAAAACAACCCATTTTTAAGGAAGTTTTTCGATGATGATGAAAAACAACAATATCAGGCACTAACGCAAATTTATACCCAGCTTTTTTCAATCTTAAAAAAAGATCAACATCCTCCAAATACGCAAAAAAACTCTCATCAAATCCACCTAACTTTTCAAAAACACTTCTTTTTATGAGCAAACACGCCGCTGTTAATCCATCTAGATTATTATAACTTGCAAGCGAAGACACCTGTTTTCGAAGTCTATGACTTGGGGGACCCCCCTTTAGGGGGTGAAGTCGACGAGAAAACACGGTGTCAAGCGGTATAAAATTTTTAGTAACTAGCTCTATTTTTCCAATCTCCATCACCCTATACCCATAATTTTCTACACTTCCATCAGGATTGATTAATATCGGCGCCACCGCATCCAAATTGTTTTCTTTGGCAATTTTTAATAATTCATTAATTGGGTTTTTCACAATTTTTAATTTTAAATTGTCATTTTGAGATTTGAGATTTGAATTTTGAATTTTGAATTTAATGTCATCATTCAAAAGCAATAACCACTCCGCCTTCGCATATTTTGCCCCCAAATTATTCGCCCTCGCATACCCCAAATTCCTCTCCTGCGGCAGATAAACAATGTTTCTATTATTAATTTTGAATTTTAAATTTTCATTTTGACTTTTGACTTTTGCATTTTGAATTATTATTATTTGGTATTCCTTCTTCTCTTTAAAATAATTAATTAAGTATCTCACTCCCTCCTCATTCGTCAACGTCGGCACAATAACAGAGATTTTATAAAACATATTCTATATTATAAAAAATATAGTAAAATTAATAATCATAAAAATGATATCTGAAATTTTTAAAAAAATTTACAAAATAAAAGAAATCATTAGAAAAAAAAGTTTAAAAGGTTTATTAGAAAAAATAAAAGAAAAAATCTTACTTAAAAAGTGTTATTTATCAATTAACCAACAATATCAAATCTGGCTAAAAAAAAATTATCCTACTAGAAATGATTTAAAAAAACAAAAACAGGAAATAAAAAAATTTAAAATTAGACCATCAATATCCCTAATTACCCCTGTTTATAATCCTGAAAAACAACATCTTGTTGAGTGTATTGAATCAGTAATAAATCAATCATATGAAAACTGGGAATTGTGTTTAGTCGATGACGCCTCAACCAAATCTTACGTTAAAGAAATCTTAAATGAATATGCAAAAAAAGATAAAAGAATAAAAGTAAAATTCCGTCAAAAAAATGGCCATATCTGCCAAACATCAAATGATGCTTTAAAAATGACAAAAGGGGAGTATGTTGCTCTTTTAGATCATGATGATTTTTTATGGCCTAATGCTTTGTATGAAGTCGTAAAACTTATCAACGAAAAACCTCACGCGCAATTTATTTATTCAGATGAAGATAAGCTCGACTATGACGGAAAAACCCATGTTGACCCTTTTTTCAAACCTGATTGGAGTCCTGATTATTTGCGATCAATCAACTATATTACTCACTTTGCTGTCTTAAAAAAATCGCTAATTAATGCTGTTGATGGATTTAGAATAGGAACAGAAGGCGCTCAAGACTGGGATCTATTTTTGCGAGCTACATATTGGCTGGAAAAAAACATCGGTCATTGTCATCCACTTGATAAAAAAAATCCTATTCAGCATATCTCAACCGTCTTATACAGCTGGCGAAAAACATCTCAATCAACTGCCTCAGAAAAACATGCAGGAAATGTAAAAAATTATGCTTATAAAAATCAAAAAAAAGTTTTAGAAGATGATTTAAAAAGAAGAAAGTATGAAGGTGAAGTCTTGCCGACAAAGTATTTAGGGTTATGGCGAGTAAGATATAAGATTATTGGCAATCCTTTGGTTTCAATTATTATTCCAACAAAAGATAAATATGAATATATTTCAAAATGCTTAAATTCGATTTTAAAAAAAACAACCTATAAAAATTATGAATTAGTCATTATTGATACCGGATCAAAAGATAAAAAAGTTTGGCAATTATATGAAAAAGTAAAATCAAAACATAAAAACACTCAAGTTTTAAAATGGAGTAAAGAATTTAATTTTTCCGCTGTGTGCAATTTTGGAGCTAAAAAAAGCAGGGGAGAGTACTTATTGTTTTTAAACAACGATACCGAAGTAATTACCCCCGATTGGATTGAAGGAATGCTCGAACATGCGCAAAGAAAAGAAATTGGCGCAGTTGGATGTAAGCTTCTGTATCCTAATGGAACAATTCAACACGCGGGTGTAATTTTGGGAATAAAAGGTGGAATTACAAAATACGGTATTGCCGGTCATGCTTTTAAATATTTTAATAATGGAGATAACGGGCAATTTTTTCAACAGCTACACTCAATTAAAAATTATTCAGCCATTACTGCTGCTTGTTTATTAATCAATAAAAAAAAATTCATTGACTTTGATATTAAATTTAAAATTGCCTTTAATGATGTTGACTTTAATTTAAAACTTTTAACTCGATTTTTTTTTAACTTATATACTCCCTTTTGTGTTTTAAAACATTATGAATCGATATCTGTAGGCCTTCCGCAAAAAGGAACTCGAGATATAAAAGAATTTAAAAATGAAATTCTAAGAATGTATAAAAAATGGAAACATATTCTTAATAAAGATCCTTTTTATAATAAAAATTTAACTCTTACTAAAGAAAATTATTCTCTACAGCTTTCCTAGTAATACTGTTAAAATTAAAATGAAAAAAGAAATAAAAGATAAAAATAAACCATACTTAAAAGACTGAGGAAAATAAACCAATTTTAAAGAAAATTCTCCTTGAGGAATTTTTATAGCTTGAAATGAGAAATTTGCTTTTTCTATTAATATTTTTTTTCCATTTAAATATGCAACCCAACCGGGAAAATAAGTATTTGCTATAAATAAATAACTTTCCCCACAGTTATTTTTAATATCCATTTTAATAATGTCCCCCGTATACTCTAAAATATTAGTTTTTCTTAAACAATTCATAGTCTGATCTAAGATTTTCTCTTTATCTGAATTAATTACTATGGTTTTGTTTGGATCGAATTCTTTTTTCCTCATAATTTCTAATTGATTTTTTGTCGTTTTAATAACTTTGTCTGGAAAATAAAATCGAGGTTTATATTTAATAATTTCATAAATCGTAATATCAGAATCTTTATAAACTTCTTTAATTAAATTGGCTTTTGTCCATTTTCTAACAAAAATGTTTGAGTTATTAGTATAATCTAATAAATATCTAACATTGGAGGCACTTAAAAAATTAATCGCTTTATCATTTAATATCTCTTTAGCACCTGTAAAAAAACTGTAATCTTTCGTATCATACCCCGTTATAAATTCTCTCATAAATTGCCAATGATTCTTGATAACCAGTGCATCTAAATCTCTTAAATCTTCAATTTTATAACCCGAAGAAATTTGACTAATTAATATTCTATCTATACCATAAATTCGAAAAGGTTTTTTTGTGCGATTACTTGATTCATTAATAAGAAATTGAACATATTTTGAGGGATGAATAAAATTATCAAATCGAGTAAATTTTTTTTTTGATTAAAATATTTGAGGAAATAAAAAATTCAAACAAAAATATAAAACAAATTATTATTTTATAGTAACTTGATTTATAACTTTTCAAAAAAGCAAGAAGAAAAATAAATAATATAAAAAAAACCAAATATATTAAACTAATATGTTTAAAAATATAATTAATTTTTATATATTTAGTAGCTAAATCTTTTTCAAATTTAATTATCTCGTATAAACCAAAAAATAATATTAAATTAATAAAAACAAAAACGATTATCAAAAGAATCTTATTTATATTTTTTTTCTTCTTAAAAAAAAAATTTAAAGATATAGCTAGTAAAGCGTAAAAAGAAAAATAGAATGGAAATAGATATTTAGTAAAAATTATCCTGTTTAAAATAGGTAAATGTCCTATTTCTTTAAAAATCGGAAAGTTAAATATTTTTCCAAAGAAAAGAATAAATATTACCAAAAATACTATAAAATTAACATTTTTTTTTAAATCATAAAAAAAAGAAAAAAATAAAAAAGAAAAAAATAAAAAAGGGAATAACTCCCAAATAAGAAGGCAGTAAATGCTGTGAGTAGCCAAACCATTGGGAGTGAACAGGACCATATATAAATGGAAAAATTAATGAAGGAATCGTTTTTATAAAAAAACCCTGTGATCCAGTTAAAGTAGAATGAACATGAAAGGAATTTAAAAAAATTCAATAAATTGAAATAAATAAAATGATGATAAACCAACCCCTATAAAACATAATAAAAGAAAAAGGATGATTTTTTTTGATTTTTTCTTTTATATTATCTTTTAAAAAAAAATAATTTAACAAAAAAATAAATTAAACCACTTATTAAATTAATAATAGTCGATTGAATATTACCACCTAAAACAGTTAATAAAACCGCTATCGGCAAAATTATTTTTGAATAAAATTTAATAGATTTGTTTTTTAATAAATAAAAGTTCTATCCCAATAAATAATAATGGTAAAATAATTTCGACATCTAAATGAAATAAATTTGAATATAATAAAATATGACCAGAGAAACCAAGAATTATAGACACAGTTACAGATATTAATTTATCTATTCCTATCAATCTAAAATAAATAAAAGAAAATACTGATAAAATAAAAATTCTAAATATTAAGTAAAAATCCCAAATAAGAGGAGTAGGATAAATATTAACTGGAAATAAATATCTAATGATTGAAAAAGCGTTTGAAGTTTGATTAGCGGCTAATGGCTTTCCGCCACCTGAATAGTTATTCCATAATGGTAATCTCAATGATTTTATTTTCTCGGCTGTAACTTTAGATAACGGATAATCTATCCAAGTGCTGCCGGCGGGGTCGATTACAGTAATCTCTTTAGGAATATATCCATTATATCCTTCGCTACCCTCTAAAATTTTATCTGAGTTATGAGTTAAGAATGTTTTTATTAAAAAAAATTATTTGGAAACAAAAAAAAAATAATTAATATAAATATTACGATAAAATTAAATTTATCTTTCAAAAGATCTATTTTTTTCATAAATAGATTATAATTATATAAATTGCATAAAAACGTTGTCAATTAAACATTTGAATTTATTAGTTAATGAATAAAAAAATACTTATCATCGGTGGCGGGTTTTATGGTTGTGAGATTGCCTTGTTTTTTTAAAAAAAAAGGTTATAAAGATGTTTTCATATTGGAAAAAGAAAACTATCTCTTAACAAAAGCTTCTTATATTAACCAAGCTCGAGTCCACAATGGTTATCATTATCCAAGAGATTTTTTAACAGCTTATCGATCACATGAAAATTATTACCGATTTATAAAAGATTATAGATTTGCGGTAGATAATTCTTTTAAAAAAATTTATGCTATTGCTAAAATTAACTCAAAAACATCAGCTTTTCAATTTGAAAAATTTATAAAAAAAATTGGTTCTCCACTAAAAAAAGCCGCAAAAATACATCGCGATCTTTTTAATCCGATATTAATTGAAGAAGTTTACGAAGCAGAAGAATCAGCTTTTGATGCTAAAAAATTAAGAAAATATTACCAGAAAAAATTAAAAGAAAACAAGGTTTCAGTATTTTTTAACACTTTTGTAAACAAAATAGAAAATAAAAATAATAGATTAATTTTAACAACGAATAGGGGTGTGTATGATGCAGATTATGTATTTAATATAACGTATGCTGGCTTAAATTATATTTTAAAAAATTCCAATCTGCCACTTTTACCATTAAAACAAGAAATTACTGAAACTGTTTTGATTCAACCTTCAAAAGAAATTAAAGGACTGGGTATAACAGTGATGGATGGCCCTTTTTTTTCGACTATGCCTTTTCCGGCAGAAAGATGTTATTCTTTAACACATGTAAGATACACTCCTCATGGATACTGGACAGATTTAGAAAAATACACCGATCCACATCTCTTAGAGAAAACTTATAAACCAAAGTCAAAATTTACATTTATGATAAAAGATGCTCAAAGATATATTCCATCACTTTCTAACGCTAAATATTTAAAATCACTTTACACTTTAAAAACACTTCTTTTACAAAAAGAAGAAGATGATGGAAGACCAATTCTTTTTGCAAAAGATTACGGGTTTAAAAATTTTTTTCTTAGTACTAGGGGGGAAAATCGACAATATTTATGATATTATAGAAAAATTAGAAAAAATATTTTAATTTTATGGATTATAAAAACCAAAAACTACTTTTAAAAGGCTTAAAAGGATATTAAAATATCCTATAATATTTATTTTTGTGGGAACTTTTCCCTTAGGGTATTTACGTGTAACTGGTACCTCAATTACTTTATATCCTAATTGACCAGCTCTAACTGAAAGATAAAATAAAAGCTCATAATTTAAAAAAATATCTCGAAATGGCAAAACTCGCTCATCAAGTAAGTATTTTTGACTATAAGCCCTAAAACCATTTGTCGTATCAGTTAACCATAAACCAGAAAATAAACTAATCAAAGGAGCGTGAATAATACGATTACCAATTAAGCGTAATAGGGGAGTATTAATTGCTTTCCCACCCTTAATAAAACGTGATCCCTGAATATAATCAAAACCTTCATTAAGTGCCTTTATAAATTTTTTAATATCATTTGGATCGTCTTTTCCGTTTCCATCAATTGTAATAATTCCTTGATAGTTTTCTTTTAAGGCATAAGCATAACCCATCCGCAACTGTGCACTTAATTTTCCTTTATCTTGTTTAATAAGTAGGGTTCTTATATTATTTTTTTTTAAAAAATTTTTGTCTGTTGAACCGTCGTTGCTTCCTCCATCAGCAATAATTATATCCACAGGAAGTTTTAAAGATTTAATAATTCTTAATTCCTTTTTAAATCTTTCTCCTTCATTTATAACCGGGATACATAAACAATATTTGTATTTTTTTTTAAAAAATTCAATTTTTTTATGCTTTGGGATCTGCCAGTTTTGTTCATATTGTTTATCCATATATTTTTGAGACAAAACTAAGACTTCTTTTAATATTTCTCAAATTGTTACTACTAAATGCTTTCATCTCAATAGAGCAATAATTTTTGTATTTAAGTTTTTTTAATATTTTTGCAATTTTATTATGTGCTATATTTCCACTTTCGTTGACCAAATCAAGATATGGTTCGCTTATATGAAAGTGTGCAAGAAAAGGAAATGCTTGTTTAATGCTTTGCTCTATTTTTTCGTTATTCAAAGTAAGTATACCTGTATCTAAATTTAACTGCACAAAGGGGTGATTAATTTTTTTAACAAAATTTAAAACCTCTACAGTGTTTAACAAAAAATCCGCTCCATATTCTTTGGGATTTGGTTCGATCGCAATTTTAATTTTGTATTTTTTTCCAATTTCGGCTAATTCATTAAAAAAATCTAAAGCAATTTTTTCTGCCTCAGATTGGGAAAGACCTTTTTTTATCCTATTTTTAGGAGAACCAAAAACCGCTGTCTTTATACCAAGAATGTTGCCAATCCATAAAACTTTTTCTAAATAGGCCAAAAGTTCGCTTCTTTTATCCAAATAAAAAATGTTGAATTCATTTTTACCATAAAGTAAAGACTGAAAAGCAATAATTTTTACTCCGTGTTTATTCCAAAAATTTTTGTAATCTACGACTTCGCTTTTTTGTAATTTTTCTAAATTTTTCCACACTTTAGTTGGCGCTATCTCTATTGCTAAAAAACCATAATTTGGTAGCAACCTTAATATCTTTTCATCTTCTGAATTGTTCCAAGCAATATTAGAAATTGAAAGTTTCATAATTTACTTTTTTCTTTTTGAATAAATTCTTTAATATCGTTGAGAATTTGATTTTTTAAGTATAAATAAGGCCCTTTCTTATTAAAAAGGTGAGCGTATTTTGTTTTCATATTATAAAATAATTGCTTTAAATTGGGATTTCCGGCTATTTTTTTTTCTAATACATAACTTGTAATTTCTTGAACTGATAATGGCTCGCTGGTAATATTAATTATTGGAATTTTATTTTCTATAATAACGTTCAAGTCTGATTTAATGTTGTTAAGATTATAAAACTGAAATATGCTTTCTGGATGAACAAAGGAATTATATTGATTGTGAATAATATCAAAAATAAAATTTTTTTTTAGCCCTTCTCCGAAAAGCCCAGGCAGCCTAATAATCGAATAATTAGAAAAATGATTACAAATGAATTCCTCAGCTAATAAACGATTTTTCCCATAAGGATCTAGTTTTGTTTTATCTATAATCGTATCCTCATCAGCATTAACCGGCTGGGGATAAACATCAATCGTTGATATCCAAACAATATAATGTATTTTTTGCTTTTAATAAATGTTGTAATAAAATATTAATTTTCTTCCAGTCTTCACTTTCATTTTGATTAGCTAACCATTTTACGGCAGAAACGCCTGCTGAAATTACTAAATTATATTCTTTTCCCTCAATTTGTTCAATATTTTTTGAATTATATAAATCATCAAACTTTAATTTTTTATAAATATTACCACCTACAAAACCTGTATAACCTATTAGAGCCTTTTTCATAACTTTCTTTCATAAATGTTTAATTCACTATTGCCTAAAAAAATTGAATGATCAATCTCTTTTTCAATAAAATAAAGTGGCTCTTCTGCTACTTCTTCTAAAATTCTTAAAATATATTCTGATAAAACACTTAAAATTACAAATAACATAAAAAACATTACTCCAATCACTAATGTAGTGCTAATCCATCCTGTCAACAATGTTTTTTTTTAATCAGGGGAAACTAAAAAGATGTAAAAAATAAAAAGCAAGCTCAAAAAAACTCGCAAAAGCTGAAAAATAAGTTACCAGACGTAAAGGTTTAATTGAATTAGAAATTATAATATCTAGAGTTTTTAAAACAAAGTCACAAAGTTTTGTTTTATTAAAATCTCTAATAAAAGTTTCACTCAGTTCATTATCTAAATATTTAACTTTTAATCCTAATGAAGATTGTAAATATGAAAAATTTCGGTTTTTTTTTTTGCGAATCTTTGTAATTAAGTTAACTGCCTTTCGATTTAACGCTAAAGTATTTGTTAAATTTACAAATGTTAGTTTAGATGATAATTTATTTATCATTAATAAAAATAATCTTAGAGGTAATTTTATTTTTGAAAAATTTTTCAAATTTCTTGTCACTACTATATCATTACCTTCTGTAAGCAACCTTAACAAGTTTTTAACCGTAGTTGAGTTATCATTTAAATAATTTAAAAATAAAATTCCATCTCCGATACTATTATCTAAAGCCGCAATTAAATTCGTGTCAAAATTGTATTTTTTTGCTAAACTAATAATTCTTAAGTTTTTAACTTTATTACGCAAAGTGTATAATTTCTTTTTATCAAGCTCTTTCAAACCATTATCCATAACCACAAGTTCATATTGTTTTTTTTAATTTCATCAAATTAATCTCTTTTATTTTATCTATTAAGATTTCTGGATTTTTATCGATAATAAAAACAAAGGATAGAAAATTAATTTTCTGCATATTTTATAAATTATACAATGAAATTTTTAAAAAACTCGATATTGGTGATATACCATAAAAATAGGTAAAATCATAAAAAACACCTAGGAGGTACAATATACTTAATTTTTTCCTCATTATAAGCCGGAATGATGATGTAGACATCTTTAAAATTTTTTTCAGATATTTTTTTTTGAACCATTTTATTTAAAAATTTTATTTCTTTTATTTTAGCAAAAATATCAGATCTAGACATTCCAGTAACTTTTTCTATTTGATCTAATCCAAAATTAACAAAATCTAAATCTCTTTGACGATACTCATCAGCACTAATATTTGCAAAAACTCCATCATAACGCTTAATTTTTATTGGAAATCGTCCTAGTTGAATTTGTCTTTCAAGCCAATTATTGTATTCTTCATTCATAAATTTTTCAGGATCACGTTGAAGTTTAGCTAAAGTATCAACTGTTTTAAATATATACACTAAAGGCTTTTCATCAGGAGAAGGCGGTTTTTTTCTTCCAGTTATATAATCAATAGAATGCAAAAAATCAGAAAATGGAAAATTGGGAAAAAACCGTCTTTCATTTAAAGCATCACCTACCTGATCTATGTAATTAATAGGTAAAGGACCATTGAAAATAAATCTTTCTAAATCATGAGCTAAAACTAAAAAACGAATAAAATTAAAATTATCTCTTGATTGTTCTGGCAAAATTTCTTTAAATTGAGGAAAATTCCACAGCCATTGAAAAACTTCATTCATACAATCTAGATGTTTTAAAAGTCCATTTAAATCAGGATTTAATTTGGAATTTGGGTTTTCATTAATAAATTGTTGCGATAATGAGATTAATCCATTTTTTAAAGATTGATATTGATCTTCAGTAATTTGGTAATAATCAAAATCTCCAATTCCTTTTTCTCTAAAAAAATCTCTTGATCTTTTGACTCTCAATCTCACCTCATCATAAACTTGCATCTCTTTATTTTCCATAGTTTTTATATTTTATCAAAAAAACACCAAGAACACCAAGGACAGAACCTTTCAGGTTCTGTCCTTTTAAGGAGTGTACCTGGTGGGGAAGAGTTTGTATAATATTTTTAATGATTAAAAAAAAATTGGTTTAATATAGTTTTGCTTCTTTCATTAATAATATCAGTAAGCATTAATTTTTATTTTTTAAATGTTTTAAATGAACAAAATCAGGTGGTTGAGGTGGTTGATGGCGATACTTTTCAGTTAAAATCAGGAAAAAGAGTCAGGCTTATTGGTGTTGATGCGCCAGAATATGATCGCTGCGGCGGCAAAGAGGCTAGACAATTTCTTGAATCTATTGTTAAAAATAAGACAGTTACAATAAAAGAAGAAGTCCAAGAAACTTTTGGCCGCAGTCTTGCTTTGGTTTATATTGGAAAAACTTTGGTTAATGAAGAGGTTTTGAAAGCAGGCTGGGGGAGACCTGACTATCGCAAAAACTCTCAAAGAGACAAACTCACTAATGCTTATCATTTTGCCAGAGATAAAAAGCTTGGTATTTTTAGCTCTTTATGCCGTCAAGAAAACTCGTCAACCCCTAAATCCGATAATCAACAAAACGAGTGTAATATCAAAGGCAACATTGACAAAAACACTTACAAAAAATTCTATCATCTGCCTGGATGTAAACATTATAATGAAGTTGTTATTGAAAAAGATATTGGCGAAAGATATTTTTGTTCAGAAGAAGAAGCTCAAAAAGCCGGCTTTAAAAAAGCCTCCAGCTGCCCATAAAAACCCATCTACAAGGTTCTGTCCTTTTAAGGACTGTCCTGTTTAAAAAAATAATTATTTTGAAAAACTAATATTAAGTTTATAACCCAATACTTCTGCTATCTTTTCTAAAAAACCAAGCGAAGGATTAATATTTCCGGACTCAAGTCTAGCTATTGCTGATTGTTTTGTTCCTATTTTTTCAGCTAATTCTTTTTGAGTAAGACCTTTTTGAATCCTTGCATAAATTAATTGAGATATTGCTTTATAACGAGGAGTTAACCTTTCATATTCTTCTTTAACTGCTTTATTTTGTAATAATTCTGATTTTAATTGTTTCCAGCTTCTCATAAATTTTTATAAAAATTATTATTAATAATAATACTAATAATATAACAAATATGTTATACTATTTCAAGGACAATAATCTCTGCTTGGCAATTTCAATCTCTTTTTTTGGTGTTTTTTGTTTTTGTTTTTTAAAAGCTGAAAGTAAGTAAATTGTCCTTCTAATAAATGTATAAATAATTCTTATTTCTTCTTTTCCTCTAATTCTTAACTCATATAAATTTGAATCAAGTTTTTTAGCATGTGGCATTCCTAAAAATGAGCCATAAATTTCTAAAAGATCTAAAAGATGGATTATTTTAGCAATTGCTTGAGGTTGTTGTTTTTTAATAAAATCAGCAACTGGTCTTTCGCCTCTATTTGTCTCAAATTCTAATATTTTCCAATTCATATTCGGATTATGAATTTTATTTTTTATTTTATCAAAATTTAAAAAAACTAAAAATACCAAGAAATACCAAAAGTCCAAGGACAGAACCTTTCAGGTTCTGTCCTTTTAACGAGTGTACTTAATAAAAATTTTATGATTTTAACAATTGAAAATATTCTTCATTTGTTATTTTTGCGGTTCGGAGATTATTTTTAATAATAAAAACAGGCACGGTTTTATAACAAGGAATTACTATTGGTCTAATAAAACCCTCTTTCATAAAAATCATATGATCGCCTTTAGTTCTTATATGTTTCCAACCTTTCTTTTCAAAAATCTTAACTAATTTTTTATAATGAATTGGTTTAATTGAGGGCATTTTAAGTAAAATTAACAACAAATGGCTCAATTATTATTTTTGGAAAAAATGAAGATTTTTTAATATTAAAACCTAAATCTTTTAAATAACTTTCTAATTGATTTCTTTTTTTTAATTCTTCAATAATAAGCTTCAACGACTCTTTTACATTTTTTCTTGCTTCTTCTTCTGTTTTTCCACAAGAAGAAATATCAAATTCTGGAATATAAGCGACATAAGGAGCATCTTTTGCCTCTTTTTCATAAATAATTTTTATGGTTATAGGAAATTGAATAGACATATAAACTTATTATACTACATTAATTTGTTAAAGTAAAAATAAGAACAGAACCTTTCAGGTTCTGTTCTTTTAAGGAGTGTCCTGTTTAAAATTACTCATTTTTGTTTATTTTTATATTATCCTGATAATCCAAAGGCGACCGCGTAGGTCGGATTGAAAATTTGGATTCCTGCTTTCGCAGGAATGACAATACTTTTTACCTTTTAAATTTCAAATTATTTATTTATTGAATTATTTATTATTGATTAAAAATTTATTATTTATTATTGTTTTTATTTTAGGTCAATTAGAAATTAGTTAATTTTTAAATGTTAGATGTTAGGCGTTAGATGTTAGATTTTAAATACTCTCCTTCTACCATCTCATCAAATCCCAATTTTCGATAATATTCTCTTGTTCCAACGGCAGCAATCACAGCGATTTTTTTTAATCCGAAATCTTTGGTTATTTCTTTTGCTTTTTCAATCAGTTTTTTACCTATTCCTTGATGCTGAACATCGCCTTTGTCTCCAATAGGATATCGCTTGTCCTAAAACATGTAACTCGCGGATAATCGATGAGTCAGAAAGAGAACTAATAAAAAACTTTTCTTTTGAAAAAATAAATGATGGAATTCGCAGCCGAAGATATCCTAAAAGTTTATAATCTTCATCAACTGTCTCAATAAAAAATTCTTTTCCACCGCTTGATGAGTAGGGGATAATGTTGATTTTTACTTTGCCTTTAATTTTTTGATTTCTTATTTCCCGACAACGAATACAAGGACATTTCTACTCCTTTTTTCTTTTAAATACTTTTCTAAATTTTGGCGAAAATTTGAAGGAAAAGTCTCAACCACAAGATCATTTCTTGTCAGATCACGCACTAATCGATTAATCCTCACCCATGGCGGAACAATCTCTTTTTTAAATTTTTCTGTTAACCGCCATAGATATTGCTCGTCAATTGGTTTGTATTTTCCTACCTTATACCAATTAGCCAAAGGACTATTTTTCACCACTTGAGTTGGATAAAACTTGATATTATCAGGCTTAAAATTTTCACTCTCAAATACCTCTTTTAAAACTTTGATATCTTTTTCAAAATTTGAGCCAGGTAATCCCGGCATCAAATGATAAGTGATTTTAAAACCAGCATCACGAAGCATCTTTGTCGCTTTGATAACTGAGTCAATAAAATGACCTCGGTTGACTATCTTTAAAACCTCATCATCAGTTGACTGAACTCCAAGCTCGATCCTTGTCACTCCAAGTTTTCTTAAAAAATAATATTTCCTCCTCATTTATATAATCAGGTCGAGTCTCAATCGTTAAGCCAACCATTCGCGATTTAGCTTTTTCATTTAAAATTTTTGCCTCATCTAAACTCTGACTTTGTGAAAATTTTATCTTTCCTTTTATAATAATTTTTTTCAATATCGCTATTTAAACAATCAAAAACTCGTCTCACAAACCATTCTCGATATTTTTTATCATAGAAAGAAAAAGTCCCACCTTGTATAATCAACTCAACTTTATCAATCGGATGACCAGAAAGGTTAAAACTGGACTAATCGATCAAATGTCTGTTTAAATGGATCATAATCTGATCGGATTGCTCTTAAAACTGCCGCCTCATCGGGAAAATAACTTTTTGGCGCCTCTTCTACTAAAGCGCAATAAACACAGTTAAAAGGACAAGAGTTTTTTGGAGAGGTAAATACTGACAAAGGGACAATCCCAGAAAGAGAGCGAATCGAGACCACTTTTAAAACATCTAAAAACTCTTTGTTTTTTATTTAAAAAAATTTTTATTTTGAGAAAAAAATCTTTCATAAATAAATCTCAAGTGCCAAATTTTGGGAAAAAAATCTTTGATATTTTTTTTATCAATAAATTGACGGATAAAAAAATGAAGTTCTTTTTTATTGGTGATTTTTTTTGTTGCCAAATACAAAAAAAGTTCTTTTAATAACTCTTCTTTCTCTTTTGGAAAAGTCCTCTGGATAATAAAGCATACTAATAAATTTTGACTTTTAACTTTTGAATTATTTATAATATCTCATGCCAAACGAAAATCAATTAATCAATCAATACATCACTATTTTAGATAATCTTTACAATAGATACATCAATCTTTTTCAAAATCAATCAATTGGTGTTTTTGTTTCCGGTGGAATTGATTCTTCTTTAATAGCTTATTTTACCAATAAATACTTTAAAAATTTTTCCCCTTTTTACTCTTCATTCAAAAACTGGTCTTGATTTAAATTATGTTAAATTATTAAACAATCTTTTGAAAAAAAATCTGATTATTGTTGACTTTGACAAAGAAAAATTAGAAAAAATAAAACCTACTGTTTTAAAGATCTTAACTGAAAATAAAATTGAGACTAATCCTACTCAACTTTCTTTAGCCTCAGCTTTATATTTTTTATGTGAAAAAGCAAAACAAGAAAAAACAAAAATCATCTTTACTGGCCAAGGACCAGATATTCTTTTAGGAGGCTATCATATGTATCAAAAAAATCAATATTAAAAACTTAAATGAAAAGATAAAAGATGACTTACCCCTTCTTGAAGTTGATAAAAAAAGAGATGGAGTTATTGCTCAATACTTTAATATTCAGTTAATAAATCCATATTTGGAAAAAGAGTTTGTGGATTTTTCTTTATCAATACCAGCAGAGTTTAAAAATTAACAAAATTAATGATCAAATCTTTGAAAAATATCTTTCTCGAAAAGTCGGGGAGTATTTAAACCTTCCAAAAAATATTATCACTCGCCACAAAAAAGCCTTACAATATTCAACAAAAATCAGAAAATATATTTAGATTTGTTAAAATATATCAATGACTATTGGAGTTGATATCACGCCACTTTTATTTCCAGCTACAGGTGTTGCTAAATATACTTATAATTTAGTAAAAAATCTTCTTTTAATTGATAAAAAAAATCAGTATAAACTTTTTTTTGTTTCAAAAAACTCCAAAAATCATTATCCATTTTTGCAAGAATTTGAAAACCTTGGCGCAAAAAATTTATCACTATCAAATTCCTTTTAAATTACTGCAATTTTTTTTGGCAAAAATTAAATATTATTCCCGTTGATTTTTTTGTTGGTAAAGTTGATATTTTTTATGCTAATGATTTTTTTGCGTTCGCCATCAAAAACAAAAACCATTACCACCATCCACGACCTCACTTGGAAACTTTATCCAGAATATCACACAAAAGAGGTAATTGAAGCTCACACAATTAAACTTGAAAAAACCATAAAATATGGTGATGAAATCATTGTTGACTCAGAAAATACAAAAAATGATTTGCTTAAACTTTATCCTCAAGTTGATAAAAACAAAGTCCATGTCATTTATCCAGGAGTAGAGGAGAGATACAAAGAAAAGTTAAAAGTCCCACCTAAAACGGCGGGCAAGCAAAAGTCAAAAGTTGACGAAGAAAAGTCAAAAATTATTTTTGAAAAATATTTAAAAAACAATATACGTTCCACGTTCTACGTTTCACGTTACATATTATATGTTGGCGCTATTGAACCAAGAAAAAAACCTTGATATTGCAATAAAACTATATCATCAACTACTTACTACTAACTACTTACTACTTGATACTAAATTCTTTATCATCGGTCGTGCTGGTTGGAAAAATGAAAAAATATTTTCTCTTGTTAAAGATCTTCATCTTGAGGATAAAGTGATATTTTTAGGCTATGTTGAGGATGATGATTTGCCAGTTTTTTATCAAAATGCTTTAGCAACTATTTATTTATCAGAATACGAAGGCTTTGGACTGCCACCGCTTGAATCAGCATACTGTGAGACTCCAGTTTTACTCTACAAAAACTCTTCACTTAAAGAATTATTTACTGATGATTATCCATATGCAAAAAAAGGAGAAGAGCTTGAAACTTTAAAATATCTTATCAAAAACAAAATCAATCCTAAAAAATACTTAAAACAAGACTTCTCCTACAAAAAAACTGCGCAAGAGTTTCTAAAACTCATAACCAAGGACAGAACCTTTTAGGTTCTGTCCTTTTTAAGGACCGTCCCTAAACTAAATAATCTTTAATCTTTTTAATCTTTCAAAAATCCTTGTATTTCTTTGTTTTTGTTTTTTTAACATAGAAAAATTAGAGTAGAGAAGACCAAGATTTTTTTTGCTGGTTTTCAAAAACAATTCTTTTTACAAATCGCAAAATCTTTTTATTTAAATAATTAAGCTGACTATCTGTTAACAAATCAATTGGTATTGAGTCATCTAATCTTGTTCCAATTGGAAAATGAACGCCGGAAAAATAATCTTTATATTTAGCAATCTCATCAATAATATTTTCCCAATTAGTTAACAATTCTTTTGTTTTTATTTTTGAAACAACATGATATAAATCAACTAAACCAAAAGCATTAACTTCTTGCTTTTTATAAATATCAACTAAATTCATCATCTCTTTAACCCCATTAATTCCATCTAAATGATTTTCAATCCACAAACCTTTAATTTTATTTTTGTTTTTAAAAATAAACTCTTGGATATTTTTATTTTCCAAATATGGAGTATGAAACAAAAACTCATAAGAGGCAAAATTTTCTGTTAACTCTTTAATTCCAAAAATAAATTTGTTAACTAAAGTCATTGTGATTTTTCCTAAAAAGGGCAGTCTTTCTTCACCGCCAGTTTTTCCATGAAAAGATAATACTTTTATATGATTTTTTTCTAAAACATCAACAAATTTTTGAAGTCTTTTTTTTGGTTTAAAAGCAATTAACTCAACGCCATTAATATAACCTTGATTAAATAATTCTTTCCATAAAAATAAAAATGAAGAAGAATCACCTAGAAAACCAATACTATCTGAAGAAACTAAAATTTGTTTATTCATTTTTTATAATCTTTATATCTTTTCAAATCTGCCTCAACCATCATTTTTACTAACTCCTCAAAAGAAACCTTTGGCGACCAACCTAAGATTTTTTTAGCTTTATCAGGTCGAGCTTTAAGATTTGGCACTTCAGCTGGACGTTTAAACTGAGGATCAATCACCACATATTTTTCCCAATTTTTTATTCCAGCATATTTAAAAGCTAACTCAACAAACTCTCTGACACTATGATTTTCTCCAGTACCAACAACATAATCTCCTGGTTCTTTTTGCTGAAGCATCAAATACATTGCCTCAACATAATCACCAGCAAAACCCCAATCCCGTTTTGCTTCTAAATTTCCTAAACGCAACTCTTTTGCTAAACCATACTTTATTTTTGCCACACCATCGGTGATTTTTCTTGTGACAAATTGAATTCCGCGAATCGGTGATTCATGATTAAACAAAATCCCATTACAAGTAAAAAGACCGTAAGACTCTCTATAATTTACAGTGATCCAATAAGCATAGACTTTTGATACTCCATAAGGTGATCGAGGATGAAAAGGTGTTTTTTCATCTTGATAACCATTAGTATGCTGTAATCCAAACATCTCACTAGTTGATGCTTGATAAAATTTAGTCGTTGGCGAAAAATACTTTATTGCATTAAGCATATATAAAGGACCCAAAGCATTAACCTCAGTAGTTAATTTTGCTTGCTCAAATGATGAACCAACAAAAGATTGAGCAGCTAGATTATAAACCTCAGTTGGTCGAAGAGTGCGAATTAAATTCAAAAGTGAAGCTTCATCAGTCATATCGCCCTCAACATAATCAATATCATGAGTGACACCAACATAATCAAGATTGGAAAAATTAGGATTAGAGTAGCGACGAATAAGACCATAAACTTTATAATCTTTTTCAAGTAATAATTTAGCTAAATATGGACCATCTTGTCCCAATATACCAGTAATTAAAGCAGTTCTAGACATAAAAAATAAAAAAATTTTAACTAATTAATAAATTATACAAAAAAAAAACAAGGTTGTCCAATAAATAATTATGTAACGTATAACGTGGAACTTAGAACGTAATTATTAAGGACAGAACCTTTTTTTCAAAAAGGTTCTGTCCTTTTTATTCTTATCAAAGACTGTCTTTGCAATTTTTGCAAAGACAGTCTTTTATTAATTCCATTTTAGATTTTACTTTTGCCTTTTGACTTTTGAATTTTGAATTTTTAAAATATACTATGCTCCAAAAATTATTAAGATTTATCAAACAACCAACTAGCAGAGAAATAATTATTAATACTATTGGTAATTATTTAAATGTTTTTTTTACTGCTTTTTGGGCGTTTTTGCTTGTTCGAATAATGTCACCATCTGATTATGGAGTTTTAAGTGTTTTACTTAGTATTTCTTATGTTTTAGCTAATATTTTGGATTTTGGCACAACCGCTAGTATTTACTCATATCTGCCAAATATTTTTGAAAACAAAAGAGAAAAAGCTTATATATTTTTAAAAACTATTTTTACTTATCAAACTGTTTTTTCTTTCATTATCATCACTTTGCTTTTTGTTTTTTTTCCTTATTTAGATAAACTTTTTTTCAAAACTGATGCGTCTTTATGGGAACTTTATCTGACAGCTTTTTCTGTTATTTTTTTTATCTGGCAAAACTATGTCATCAACGCTCTCAATACCACTAAAAAATTTTTATTTTCTAATCTTATTCTAAATATCTCAAATATCATCAAAACTCTTTTCATTTTTATACTTTATAAATTTAATCTTGTTAATGTCGGTTCAATTATTTTCACTTTTGGAATTTTAGGACCAGCATTTTTTTTCATAATTTTATTTTTCAAAAAAAACAATACAATTTTAAATGTCTTAAAAGCAAAGATTAAAAAAGAAGAATTTCGTTTTGGTTATACTTTTAGTTTTTTTATTGCTTCTCAATTTTCTAATCTAGCCCTTCGGATGGATCTTTTTTTATTATCATTTTTTTACCCAAGATCACCGCAAATTGGTTATTATGGTCTATCACAAAAAATTATCTTGACTATCCTTGCCTCAATCACTGCTGTCACTCAAGTCTTATCACCAAATTTTGCTAAAATTACCTCAAAAATCGAAGCAAAAAAACAGCTTATAAATGGATTTTTATATCTTTTAATTCCTGCGGGATTATTTATTATTTTATATTTTACGCCTGAATGGATTTTTAATTTGTTTTTTACAAAAAAATATAGCCAAACCGTTGCCATTACTCATGCTTTAAGTTTAGCTTTTATTCTTTGTTCGTTTCTAAATTTACCCTTTTTGTTTATTCTTTACACAGCAAAAAAAACTTTTCCAATATTACTTACTAACTTAATATTTTTTATAATTGTTTCAATTGGTTGTTATTTTTTAATTCCATTTTTTGGAGTTTTTGGGCCGTCAATAGCAATAGGGTTTGGGTTTTTTGTGTCTTTAATTATTCTTACTTATTACAACTTTATTGAATATAAAAAATTACCTGAAAATTAATTCTGTAATTCATAAGCTAAAAGAACATTTTCCATAAGAGAAACAATTGTCATTGGTCCAATACCCCCAGGAACTGGTGTAATCGCCTTAACTTTTTCAAAAACATCATTATAATCAACATCTCCATAAAGTTTTTTTTCATCACGATTAATACCAACATCAATGACTATTGCTCCTTTTTTAACTGCTTCTTTTTTAATAAGGTTTTTTTTACCAACAGCAACAATTAAAATATCAGCTTCCTTTGTAAGTGAAAATAAATCTTTTGTTTTTGAATGAGCTAATGTCACTGTTGCATCTTCATTAATCAACATATGAAAAATTGGTTTACCAATAAAATTGTTCCGTCCGATAACCACTGCTTTTTTACCTTGAATATCAATCTTATATTCTTTTAGAATCTTAATCACTCCTTTAGCGGTGCAAGGAAAAAAAATATTCTCATCATTTTGTTTTGCTAAAAACATTTTTCCTACATTAATCGGATTAAAACAATCAACATCTTTTAGTGGATTAATAAATTCATTGATTTGATAAGTAAAAGGTAAAAGATGATCCGGTAATGGATATTGAATTATTATTCCATGAATATTTGGGTCTTTATTAAGATTATCCAAATAATTAAAAAATTCTTCTTTAGTAGTCTTTTCTGGTAATAATATTTTTTTTGAAAAAAAACCAATTTTATCGCTAACAATAATTTTATTTTTTACATATATTTTTGAAGGCTTATCATCGCCAACAAGAATTACTGCTAATCCAGGTTTTTTTGATAAATTAACAACTTTATTTTTTACTTTTTCTATAGTTTTATCAAGAATTTTTTTACCATCTAAAATAATTGTCATATTTAATAAAAATTGTTATTGATTTTGAAAAGTATAATTATTATTATATATTAGATTAAAAAAAATTTATCATGAAAGACAAAATAATCTCAAAACTCATAAAACTTGAAGAAAAAAGACAAAAAGAGGGGGTTGAACTTATTCCTTCTGAAAATTATGCCTCATCTGAAGTCAGAAGAGTTTTATCTTCTTATTTTGTTAACAAGTACTCCGAAGGTTATCCAAAAAAAAGATATTATGGTGGTAATGAAAATGTTGATGAGGTTGAGATAGTGGCAATTGAACGAGCAAAAAAACTTTTTAATGTTCCTTTTGCCAATGTTCAACCTTATTCAGGCTCTCCAGCAAATCTAGCTGTTTATCTGGCTACTTGTAAACCAGGCGATGTGGTTATGGGTCAGGCTTTAACTGCTGGAGGACATTTAACTCATGGTCACAATGTCTCAGCAACCGGAATATTTTTTAAAACTGTACAATATACCTTAAAAAAAGATATTGATATTTATAAAAAACAAGATCTTTTTGATTATGATGAAATTAGAAAACTTGCTAAAGAAAATAAACCAAAACTTATCTGGGTTGGAGCCACTGCTTATCCATTAAAATTTAACTATAGAAAATTTGCTGAAATTGCCGATGAGGTTGGAGCCTTTTTAGCTGCTGATATCTCTCATGTTGCTGGATTAATTGCTGGTGGTGCTCATCCATCACCAGTCCCATATGCTCACATCATCACCACTACTACTCATAAAACCCTTAGGGGTCCAAGAGGAGCAATGATTATGGTAACAGAAAAAGGTTTAAAAAAAGACCCTGAACTTGGTGATAAAATTAATAAAGCAGTTTTCCCTGGTCTTCAAGGAGGTCCTCATGACAATCAAACAGCTGCTATTGCTGTTGCCCTATATGAAGCAATGCAATCATCATTTAAAAAATATGCTGCTCAAATTGTTAAAAACTCTCAAATTCTTTCTCAAGTATTAATTGATGGTGGGTTAAAACTAATTGGCGGCGGCAGTGAAAACCATCTGATACTCGCTGATTTAACATCAATGCTTGGTCCAGGTTGTGGAGTTTTTGCTCAAAAAGCTTTAGATTTAGCAGGAATTACTTTAAATAAAAACACCATTCCCAATGAACCAGCCTCACCATTTTATCCATCAGGTATAAGGCTTGGTACACCAGCAATGACAACTCGAGGAATGAAGGAAAAAGAAATGAAGTTTATTGGTAAAAAAATTCTTGAGGTTTTGCAAATAATAAAAACTTATTTTGAACAACAAGGTAAAGATTTTGCCTTTTGGAATTTATCAAAAGAGGAAA
Source organism: Patescibacteria group bacterium (assembly GCA_026004455.1). GTDB lineage: Bacteria > Patescibacteriota > Microgenomatia > UBA1406 > GWC2-37-13 > GWC2-37-13. The sequence continues at coordinate 58,661 of BPJE01000002.1, forward strand.
GAAAAGAATTTATAAAAAAATTTGACAAAGATATTGTTAAAAATAGTCAATTAAAAAAAATAAAATCAGAAATAAAAAAAGTCGCTCTCAAATTTCCAATACCATAATTACCGATAATATTCCAAACTCAACCCCCTAAAATTAACTGAAGACAACTGATTTTTTCCTTGAAGTTGTAAACATTTTTTATAATCAACTCCCCAAATCTCAGCTTTATAAGGAATAACATAGATTTTTTCATTATTTAAAAAAATGTCGCGATCGCAAAGATTTTTTAAAGAGATAACTTTTATTTTTTTATCATAATAAATCAATGGGTCAAAAGAAGAAGTGATCATGTAGATTTTTTTAATTTTATTTTTTTGCAAATAAGAAGCTAAACTTTTCCAATCTTCCCGATGAAAATAGGGAATAAATAAATAAACAAATGAGAAAAAAATAAAAATAAATAAAATATACAAATTAAATTTTTCTTTAGTAAAAACTGTTATATAACTTAAATAAATCACAAAAAAAGGCAAAAGATATAAAAATTTAAAATAATTAAGCATTGGTACAAAAATTGAAAATAAAAATCCAAGAATTATTGGAAAAATTAAAAAAAATAAAATCAACTTAATATTTTTTTTATCAAAACCAGCCTTTTGATAATAAAAATCATAATAATTTTTTATCACATCAACAAAAAAAATTAATGTAAAAATAACTGCTCCCCAATAAAAATATTTTGGATAAAAACTAATTCTACCTATGATAAATTTTATTGGTACAAGAAGAAGATTTTTAATATTGACATTTCCTAAAACTAGTGACCAATTTAAAACTTGTTTTAAAGATATAGAAGCATTAATTAACTGTTTAAAAAGAAGTGGCAAAATTAAAAAAGAAAAACTAACAAAAAAAATAAAAGTCACTTGAAAAAAATATTTTTTCTTTTTTAACAAAAAATAAATTAAATAACCTATTATTAAAAAAATTGATCCATAAAAACTAAAAAAACTCAAAATTAAAAATAAATTAAAAAAAATAAGATCTTTTGAAAAATGATTGTTTCTTAATTTTAAAAAATAATAGAAACTAGTAGTGATAAAAAAAGTTGTCATCATATACATTCTTGCCTCTTGTGAATAATAAACAATTAGAGGATTAAATAAAAATAAAATTGCTGACCAAAAACCAAGCTTTTTATCTTTTAAAATTTTTCCAATTTTATAAATAACAATTGCTGTCATTAAACTAAAAATTACTGATGGCATTCTTAAAGATATCTCTGAAAATCCAAAAAAACTTGTCCATAATTTCATAAATAAGTAATACAAAGGCGGATGAAAATCAAAAGGAGAAAATTTACTAATAATCTCAAAAAAATTATATTGACTAACAACTCGAGCAACAATTGCCTCATCTAACCATAAAGATTGATTTAAAGACATTAGCCTTATTAAAAAAGCAAAAATAAAAATTAAAAATATACTCATAAAAACATTTTACATGATTTTAAATTAAATTAAAAACAGTTGAATTCTAAAGATTAATATTTTATATTTTATATTTGATATTTGTCCGCCAGCTGGCGGATTTGGCGGGATTAGTTGATCGGCTCAATGTCTGCTTTCCAAGCAGAAGAGACGGGTTCGACTCCCGTATCCCGCTCATTTTTTTAGTTGAAGATAGATTTTTTGACTTTCCTCAAACTCTTCTTTTGTATTTATTCCAATACCAACTGAAGAAAAGGGGACCTCAACGGCAATAACTTTTTCATTATTTTTTACTGCTATTTCCACTAAACTATTGATATAGTATTCCTTTGAAACTGGTGATCGAGGAATTTTTTTAATATTTTTTAATAAAAATTCAAAATCAAAACAATAAAATCCAGCATTAAGCTCAGTAATATTTTTTCTAATTTCATCACTAGCATCTTTATATTCAACACTTCCAATAACATTATTTTTTTTATCCCTTAAAATATATCCCCAATGATATTTATCATTATTCTTGCTTTTAACAGTAATTAAAGACATTTTTGCTTGATTTTTTTTATGCTCTCTTATCAATTTCTCAATATCTTCTTTTTTATAAAACATCGTATGATCACCATAACCAACTAAAATAATCTCTGGTTTTAAATTTAAATTTTTAATTTCATTTAGAGCAACTTTAACCGCATGGCCAGTACCCAATCTTTTTTTTTGATAAGCAAAAAATACTTGTTTACCTTCCAAAACTTTTTTAACACTTTCATGAAAGGCACCAATGACAACTAATATCTTATCAACAATTTTTTCCATTAAATCAATTGAGTAAAGAATTAAAGGTTTATTCAAAAAAGGTAAAGTAACCTTATTAGTTTTTTTTGATTTTAACCTTGTCCCTTTTCCCGCTGCCAAAATTATTCCAATTATCATAAAATTAGATTAAGGAAAGAATCTTTTTAAAAAAGGTTCTGTCCTTATTATTTAAATTGTTAATTTTATCTTTCCCAACCATTGGGATGTTTAGTATACCATTTAATCAACGATACAATTGAGTCTTCAATTTTTCTTTTTGGTATCCATCCCAAAACTTTTTTTGCTTTTTTAATATCAGCATATATCTTTGCATATTCTCCTTGACGAGGAGTAGTTTTTTTTAACTCAAATTTTTTTCCTGTTACTTCTTGAACTTTATTAACAATTTCTAAAACTGAGTTTCCAGTTCCTGTTCCTAAATTTATTATCTCTTTAAAATTACTTTCGATTAATTTTTCAACCGCTTTCAAATGGGCATCATTTAAATCAACAACATTAATATAATCTCGAATTGGTGTTTTGTCAGGAGTATCAACTTCAGGACAAGTTAAATAAAAAGGTTCAATACCCAAAGCCCCTCGAACAGCATTTTGAACCAATAAAACCGAAGGTTTTTTTGAATCACCAATTAAACCATCATCAGCAGCGCCACAAACATTAAAATAACGAAGAATAAAATAATTTAAATCATAAATTTTTCCATACCATTCAATTATTTTTTCAGCCATTCTTTTGGAGACACCATAAGGATTAATTGGATTTGTCTTATGATTTTCATCAACAGGTACATATTCTGTTTCACCATAAACAGCGCAAGTTGAAGAAAAAACTAATTTTTTTATACTAAACTTTTTCATTGTTTCCAATAAATTCAAAGAGCTATTAACATTGTTATTAAAATACTTATAAGGATTTTTCATTGACTCATCAACCAAACAAGATGCTGCATAATGAACAACTACCTCAATATCTTTTTCTTTTTCAAAAACCTCAGTTAAATCAGTTTTTAAATCTTTTTCATAAAAAACAAAATTTTCTCCATATTTTTCTTTTAAAATCTCAATTGGTTGGCGATATCCTGTTTGAAAATTATCAATTCCAACCACTTGAAAATTATTTTTTAAAAATAAATCAGCAGCAATTGAACCAATATATCCACCAACTCCAGTAATTAAAACTTTTTTCATATTTATTTAAAAAAACTATTAATAAATTTTTTAACTATTTTTAACTATTTAAAACTATTTATAACTATTTATAACTATTTATAACTTTCTTTATCGGGTGCCAATGAACTCGATTTTCCGCTAAATAAATTCCTCCAAAAACAAAAATGCTTCCTAAAATATACCAAAAATTAGGCAACTCTCCAAGTAAAGGATAAGCAATAATTACCGCAACTACTGGATCAATATAAGTAAAAATACCAACTTCTTGTCCTTCTAATTTTGAAATTCCGTAATAATACAAAAAATAAGCAATTGCTGAAGAAAAGAAAACTCCATAAATTATTCCCACCCAACCATTAATGGTTAATTGAGAAAATGACCAACTAGATAACTCTGAAGGGACAAAAATTAAAAATAATAAACTTGACAATAAAAAAGAAAATGCCGAAACAAAATAAGGGTTAACTTTTTTTAATAAATCTTTACCAATTAAAGTTTGAATTACAGTTCCTAAAGTTGCCAAAACAATAAAAAAATTTCCTTCAATCTCACCAAATAAAATTTTTTTTCCATCAAAAAAAAGGGGGTAGAGAACTATTGTCAAAACACCAATTAAAGATATTATCATTCCGGCAAATACTTTTAGTTTTGGTTTTTCTTTTAAAAACAAAATTGAAAAAATATATAAAAAAACTGGTCCTGATGAAGCAATAATTGGCACATTAATACTTTCAGTTTTTTTAAGTCCTAAGAAAAAAAAGGTAATATTGATAAATATTCCAAAAAAACCAACTAAAAAAATCTCTATCCATCTTTTAAAATTTATTTTTTGAAAATTTTTTAAAGCAATTGGTAAAAAAATTAATCCAGCAAAGAAAAATCTAATAAAAGCTAAAGTAAAAGGTGGAATATTTTCTAAAGCAAATTTAAAAATTGGCGATGCACCTCCCCAGATAATATTAGTGATAATTAATGCTAAAATAGGATTCATACTAGTTTTTATTTTTTTTATTTAAATAAACAATTAATTCGCCAATTATTCCTGTTGATAAAATTTGTATTCCAACAACTACTAATAAAATTCCAAGCCACAAAATTGGTCTTCGATAAAGAAGCATATTATGAAAAATTCTTTCAAAACCCAGATATCCTAAAATTAAAAAACCTAAAAGCGATATTATTCCACCAATCATTCCAAAAAAATGAAGTGGTCTTTCAGAAAATTTGTATAAAAATATCGCTGTTAATACATCAAAAATACCAACAAATATTTTTTTTGGACCAAATTTTGATTTTCCAAAACGTCGAGGATTATTAATTACTGGTACCTCAGCAACCTTAAATCCTTGATAATAAACAAAAAGCGGAAAAAATCGAAAATTATTTCCATAAAAGACAAAGTCTTTGGTGACTTCTTTTTTAAAAGCTTTAAATCCACAATTAATATCAGTAAAAGGAGAATTTAAGATTTTTTTCAAAACTAATCCAGCTAATTTTGAATAAATTTTCACCAAAAAATTTTCTTTTCTTTCCATTCTTACACCATTAACAAAATCATAACCTTCATCTATTTTTTTTAAAAATTTAGACCAATCTTTTGGATCATCTTGTAAATCTGCATCCATAAAAATAATTATTTCACCTGATGCATTTTCAACACCAGTTTTCAAAGCCTCTCCTTTTCCTAACTTTTTCTTATGTTTTATTAATTTAATATTTTTATTTTTTTGAAAACTGAAAATTGAAAACTGAAAACTATCAGTGCTTCCATCATCAACTAAAACAATCTCATAATCTTTTTTAATTTTTTTAAATTCTTTAATCAGCAAATCCAAAAGAATCGGCAAATTTTCTTTTTCATTATGAAATGGTATAACAATAGAAATCATTTTTAAATTTTTTAATTTTTAATTTTCTTATACACCTCAACACTTCCTCCATATCTATCATTTAAATTATCTGAATAAATCATCTGAAAATTTTTATCTTCTAATAATTTTTGATAAAACTTTACTGATAAACTACCTTTACTTAAATCACCAATCTCTTTTTTATAAATTATCACATAATCAGCTTTTTTATATTTATCCGACCTATTTATTATATCATCTTCAATTTCACCAATCTCACCAAACGCTGGATCAAATAAAAAATTAAAATATTGTTTTCTATTAGTAAAAAATGGCGCTAATTTTGGAGTGGTGGCAACAATAATATTTTCATCTTTTAATTTTTCCTGCCAAAGCTTGATTGATTGTTTAGTCAATGGATGAATTTCTTGAAACTCAACTTTTTGTTTTCCAAAAAAAGTTAATGGATTATATAGATAAATTGAATAAATATTTAACAAAATAAAAATTGTTAAAATTATTAATCTAATTTTTTTACTTTTAACAATTTTTAAAAATCTTTGAAAACCATAAATAACAGCAATAAATAAAAAAACGACAATAATTGCATGATAATGAAAATATATTGCCCTCATGTTATTATTAAGACTCAAAATATTGATTCCCCATTCAGGAGCAGCAATTAAAAAAATCTCTGGTGCTAAAAGTGAAAAAAATAATGGATTAACTAATCTTAAAAAATATTCATATCCGTTAGAAATAATTGTTGGCAGACGCGACTTAATGTTTGAAAAATAATTACTAGCAAAATGTTTATCACCACGAAAATAGGGGATAATAAAATAAGTAGTTGTTAAGAAAAAAATTAATCCTAAAAAAATTGTTATTAAACCATGTTTTTTTTCTTTTTTAACAATAAAAATATAAATTCCTAAAAACAAAACAATTAAACCGATATGCTCTTTAGTCAACAATGATAAAACAACAAAAACATAAAACCAGCGCCAATTTTTGATCTCTAAAAAATAAAAAGCAGCGATAAAAAAAGTTGTTGCTAAAACAACTGCATGAAAATCAAAAAGAATCATTCTTTCAATGGCAAAATAAGATAAATAAGTGACTGAAATTAAAAAACTATAAAAATCATTTTTAATAATTTTTTTTGCTAATAAAAATAAAAAAACACTTCCTAAAGAAATAATTATTACTTGAAAGATGATTAACCAAATATATGATGGGTAAATAAAATAAAAAGGTGCAAAAAAGATTAGAATCGGATCAAAATGAATTGCCAATCGCGACATGTTTTTTAAAAAAGTTGGATTAGTCATCTCTAAAATTCTTCCTCGTGAAGTATTGTAAACTACTTGATTCATAATTCCTAAATCATAATAATGCGAATTTAAAGTCTCCACTCTTCTTATTGCTAAATAAGAAAAATAAAAAATAAAAATAATGTTTAACAAAAATAAAGATAAAAAAATAATTTTTGATTTTTTTCCTATCATTTTTAATTTTTCATTTTTAATTTTTAATTTTATTTGTTTCCCGAATGAAACTTTTCATGAATCTCTTTTAATCTCGTATTAGTCACATGAGTGTAAATCTGAGTGGTTGAGATATTTTTATGTCCCAACATCTCCTGTACACTTCGCAAATCAGCCCCATGTGACAATAAATCTGTTGCAAATGAATTATGGCTTATAATGCCATCAGTTATTAAATTATGATTTTTTTCAACATAAAAATCGTATACAGTATATTGAGAGGATCCTAATTTTGTTTTTGACTTAACTTTTAAGAATTTTATATTTCTTAAGTTTGCTAATTTATAGTATTCTAAATATTGTTTATCATTAATTACTCCTAATTTCTTAAATCCCTTTATTATTTTTATAAACGTACTTTCGGTAGGCATTAAATTTTCACAATAACGAACTATATCTTTAATTTTCATTTTTTCGAAAGTTTTACTATATTGTATTTTATTTAATTTCGCTTTCTCAATTAAATTAGAAATTATTTGATTAAAAGGTAGTTTAGTATAATCATCTTTTATCTTTTTACTTATTATAATTGTTTCATTTTTTAAAGTAGGTATAAACTTTTTAAAAGTTATAATACTTTTTTTATCTAAAATTACTAACTCATAAATTCTACTTGAATAAATTTCTTGATTATGAGGTAAGATAGTATTTCTTTTTCTTTTTTCAAGGTGACTATCAATTCCAAAATAAAGAAGAAGCATTTGAATTTGTTTTAGCAATAAAAAAGATGATGAAAAAAATCGAGGATTTTCAGTCTTAGTTAATCCCTCCGCATCATAAAATCCAGCAATAAAATATCTTATTTCTTCTTTTGTTGCATTAAATATTTTTTTGGGAATTAGTTTTTCTTTTGCTTTTTTATTGAAATCAATTAGTTCATGAAAAAATTCAACTAACTCTTTTGAATAAAAAACCAATTGAAATGAATTTGAGTTGGGACTTTTTAAAATTTTTCCTTTTTTTCCAAAAAGACTCTCTATTAAATCAAGATAATATTCTAAAATATTTTTATTTTTATCAAAAATAAAAATACCTCTTCTTAACTTATTAACAACGCCATCACCAAGAACATAACCAACTATTCTCCATAATCTTTTATCTAAGGTTTTTTTACCTTTGTGAGGAATAATTTTAGGAGCAATAAGATTTTCACCAATTTGTATATCTTTTGCTTTTTTTTCAACAAAACTTTCGTTGTCAAAAATATATAAAAGATGATTACCAGAACATTTTATCTCATACCCATCAGCAAAAATTGAATAAAGATAAGTATTATGGGTTGATTTTAAAATAATTTTATCTTTGACAATTTTTTTATTTTTAAAATCCAAAGAATAAATTCCATTTTCTAAGCTAAAATAAAGTTCACGAGCTGATATTAAACCATCTTTAGTAAAAATTAAAGTTTCTGGATGCAAACAATGTCTTAAAACATGCGGTCCAAATCTAAATAAAATTCCTGCTTTTTTTCGATATTTATCAATCATTCGCTCAACTGATCTTACTGACAATCTCATTTTTTCATTGGTTAATCCCTCTTTTGCCTTTGGCCCAGAGTAACGAATAAAAAGAGGAGAGTAGGGATCATCTCTTTTGTCTAAATATTTTTTAAGCCATTCTTTAGCTCGCTTAGATAAAAATACCACCCTTGCTTTTCCTCCTTTTCCAATTACCCCAAACTCACCAGTTTCAATATTGACTTGCTCTCGATTTAAATTAACAAGCTCTGAAACTCGAAGACCAGTAGAAAATAATACTTCTAAAATCGCTCTGTCTCGCAAACCAATGATATCAGAAATATCTACTACATTAAATAGTTTTTCTAATTCTTCAGGAAGTAAAAATTTTATTGATCTATCTCTTTGTTTTCCAAGCTCTATCATCTCGGGAGGTAAAACCTTTAATTTTTGCTTTATCAAATATCTAAAAAAACTTCTTAACGCCACCAAAAAATAATTTTGTGTTTGTCTTTTTAACTCACCTTTATAAGGATTTTTATAATAATGTGAAAGATAAAGCCTAAACTCTCTGATCGTATTCTCATCAATCTCCTCAACATTTATTAAATTTTGACTTTTGACTTTTAACTTTTGACTTTTTAATATCCATTCTTTAAAAAAATTTAAATAATATCCATACATTTTGACTGTTTTTAAGGAAAGGTTTTTATCAAGCTCGCAATATTCTAAAAATCTTAAAATTGCTTCATTAATATCCATAATTTTAATCTTAAACGACGCTAATGTTTTTTTCAATATATGTAATAAAAAAATTCAAAATGCAAAATTCAAAAGTCAAAATTGAAATTCAAAATTAAAAATTTAAAAAAACTTTTGACTTTTAACTTTTATTTTTGACTTTTAAATTTTAACTTTTGAATTATTTATTATTTATTTATTATTGATTAAAAATTTATTTATTTTTTATTTGTTATTTTAAAAAGGACAGAACCTTTTTGAAAAAAGGTTCTGTCCTTAATAATTAGATCAATTAGGTTAATTAGAAATTAGAAATTTTTTACGTTACACGTTATACGTTCCACGTTACACATTAAATGTTAGACGTTAGATGTTAAGTGTTAGATGATATAATATCTTTATGCCGCAGTGGCGGAATTGGCAGACGCGCAGGGCTTAGGACCCTGTTCCTGTAAAATCAGGAGTAGAGGTTCAACTCCTCTCTGCGGCACATTATTTATTTAAAAAATAAAATGAATTATTATAAAAAAATTATCTACATACCAAAAGTTGATAAAAACGATAATCTCATTGGTAAAATTGAAAGATGGGAAGCTCATGAAAAAAATATTTTACATCGAGGTTTCACAACGATTATTAAAGTTAATAAATATTACATACTTCAATTAAGAAAACATATTATATTTGATAACTTATTTGATCTTTCATTCTCATCTCATCCCATTTTTAAGAATAATCAACTTGAGGATATAAAAAAAACAATCATTGATACTTTAAAAAGAGAATGGGTGATAGATGAAGAAAATTTTAAAATTGATTTTATAAAAAAATATCATTATCAAGAAAAAGATGAAAAATCAAATATGTTTGAAAATGAAATTAATTATTTATTTTTATTAAATTTAAATAAACTACCAAAAATTAATCCAGAGTTTTCATATAAAATGATCCCGTTAACAAAAGAAGAGTTAATAAAAAATTTTAGCAAATATAATTTTGTTCCTTGGATAAAAAATATAGATCTTAATGAATTAAAAAATATTCTATGAAAAAAAATATTATTGTTATCGGTGGAGGTATTGGTGGATTAGCTAGTGCCGCACTTTTGGCAAAAGATGGTTATCAAGTTACTTTAATTGAAAAAAACTCTATTGTTGGTGGACGGGCTAGATTTTTAAAGTTGAGAGATTTTTATTTTGATATGGGGCCTTCTTGGTATATGATGCCAGAAGTTTTTGAAAATTTTTTTAAAATTTTTAATAAAAAAACCTCTAACTTTTATCAATTAAAAAAGTTAAAAACTCATTATCGAGTTTTTTTTGAAGATGAGGAAATAATCGATATTTACTCTGATATTAAAAAAAATTTAGAAACCTTTAAAAAATATGAGAAAGATGGCGATGAAAAACTAAAAAAAATTCTTCAAAAATCTAAATTTATATATGAAAAATCAATGAGTCAATTAGTATTTTCAGATTATAAAAATATATTTGAACTTATTAAAACTGAAATTTTAATAAGTTTATTTAAATTTAATCTTTTCCAATCACTACATAATTATGTAAAAAAAATTATTACCAATGAAAAACTACAAAAAATTTTAGAATACACAACAGTTTTTTTAGGAGGCTCGCCTTATAACACACCAGCTTTTTATCAATTAGTAACTCATGCTGATTTTAATTTAGGTATATATTATCCTAAAGGTGGAATTTATCAAATAATCGAAGCTTTAAAAAAATTATGCCAAGAATATAAAGTAAAAATTATTACTAATCAATCAGTAAAAAAATTATTTTTTCAAAATAAAAAAATTATTGCCGTTGAAACAAATAAAAAAAATAAATATTTTGGGGATATCTTTATTGTTAATGCTGATTATCCTTTTTTTGAGACCAATCTTATTCCAAAAGAATATCAAACTTATAAAAAAAATTATTGGCAAAAGAAAGTTTTTTCACCATCAGCATTTTTAATATATTTTGGAATAAAAGATGAGTTAAAAAATAGTGATCATCATAATCTTTATTTTACCGAAGATTGGTCAAAACATTTTGATAATGTTTACTTAACAAAAAAAATTCCAGAAAATCCATCTTTTTATTATCATATTCCCTCGAAAACAGATCCAAATATGGCACCAAAAAATCATCATAGCGTAATGATTCTGGTTCCAATGCCACCTGGACTTTATCTAAACAAAATTCAAAGTGAAAATTTTTATAAAAAAATAATAAAAAAGTTTGCTGATTTAAATAATATTAAAAACATCGAAGAAAAAATAATTGTAAGAAAAATTTTTCAAGCTAAAGATTTTCTAAACGATTATAACGCTTACAATGGTAGTGCTTTTGGAATTGCTCACACTTTATTTCAAACTGCTTTATTTAGACCAAGAAATTACTCAAAAAAAATCAATAATCTTTTTTATGTCGGTCATCATACTAATCCAGGTGTTGGTATGCCTCCGGTTTTAATTTCTGCTCAAATCGTTTATAATCTCATAAAAAAATATGAAAAACAGTAGTAATATTTATAGAAAAATTACAAAAAAATATACGAAAACTTTTTATTACTCAACATTATTTTTTCCACAAGATATAAGAGATAAAATTTTTTTGCTTTATTCATTTGTTAGGATCATTGATAATTTTGTTGACAAGAAAAAACCAGATAAAAAAAATTTTTTTATCTACAAAAACGAATTGAGAAATTTTGTTGAAAATAACAAAGTATCAAAAATAAAGATCATTAATGATTTTGGCAAATTGGTAAAAGAATATAATTTAAAAAAAGAAGTTTATGACTATCTTTTAACTCAGGAAAAAGAAATAAAAATAAAAAAATACAAGACTTTTGACGATTTTTTAAATTTCACATACGGAGTTGCTGGTGTAATTGGGATAATGATTGCTAAAATTCTAAAATTACCAAAAAATTCTTACGAATATGCAAAAAAACTAGGTCAATCATTGCAAATTATTAACAATATAAGAGATATCTATGAAGATAGTAAAATAAAAAAAATTTATATACCAAGAGAAGTACTAAATAAATTTAATTTAAATCATAAAAACTTCTTAAAAAAAGAAAAAAGAAAAAATTTATATTTACTAATTAACTATTTTTTAAATTATGCCTTTAAAATTCAAAATGAAGCAAAAACTTACTTTAAATATTTTGATAAACAAATTTTATTACCAATAAAAGTAGCAACAGATTTATATAAAAATATTGGTTTAAAAATATCAAAAAATCCAGAAATAATATTTAATAAATCAAAAGTTAAACCAAGTAAATTGGAAATATTTTTAATAGTTATTAAAAACTTTATTTTAATTTATGGATTTAATAAAAAAAATTAAAACTAAAAGAGAAAAAATTTTTTTATTTTTAGATAAAAAAATCAAAGATCATCAATATTTATTTGAAACTTACGATAAAAATAAAAATGAATATTTTGAGTTATTAAAAAATTTTATCAAAAGAGGAAAAGGAATCAGGGGTGCTTTAGTTTTATTAACTGATGAAATATTTGATGATAAAAAAATTGACGAATTAAATTTGCTTTATTTAGCCTCTTTTTTTGAGATTATGCATTCAGTTTTACTTATCCATGATGATTTTATGGACAATGATAAATTTAGAAGAAATGAAAAAACTATAAACTATTATTTTTATAATCAATTTAACAATCTTAAAAAAAATCAAAATCATTTAGCTAATTCATTAGCAGTGAATATCGGAGATATAGGTTTTTTTATTGGATTTGATTTCTTTAATAAAATAAATAGTGATTATAAAAATAAAAAAAAAATATTCTCATTTATTGTATCAGAATATATAAAAGTAGCATTAGCACAAACTGATGATGTTATTTTTAGTCAAACTAATATTGAACCTGATATTGACACAATAAAAAAAATTTATCTTCATAAAACTGCTCGTTATACTTTTGTCTTACCCATTATTTCAACTTTATATCTTAAAAAAAATAATCTTTATAAAAATAAAAATTTGATAACTATTCTTGAAGATTTAGGATTAGTTTTTCAAATTACTGATGATTTTATTGGTTTTTTATCTGATGAAACTGGTAAAGATAAAGGGTCAGATATCAGAGAAAACAAAAAAACAATTATTAGATATTTTCTAATTGAAGAATTAAAAGATTCTTCTTTAAAAAATATTTTTGGTAAGACTAATTTGACTAATAAAGACATTTTTCAAATAAGACAATTTTATCAGCAATCAAAAACTAAAGAAAAAATTGATTTTTTATTAAAAAATATAGAAAAGGATATTTATTCAAACTTAAAAAAAATCAACCTTCCAAAACAATTTCATCAATTAATTTTAGATTTTTTTAGTTATTTAATCGAAAGAAAAAAATGAAGTTTGAATACTTAATTTTTAATTTAATTATTTTTTTATCGCCATTATTATCATTTTTTATTTATCCAAAAATAATTTATCCTTTTAATCTAATTTCAATTTTATCAATTACTATATCCTCCTTGATATTTATTTTTCATGATATTTTAGTAACAAATCGTTGGTGGAAGTTTAATGAAAAATATATTATTAATAAAATTAAAATTTTAAATTTACCAATTGAAGAAGTTTTATTTTTCTTTATTGTTGGTTTTTCTTGTTTAACTTTATGGATTAACTTAAGACTACTTGAATTAAAATTAAATTTAAATTTTTATCTTTTATATTTTTTTATTTTTATTTATTATCTGTATATTTTTTTAAAATTTAAAAAACCTTATACAAAAATTGTTACTTCTTTTTATTTGTTTTTAATAACTTTAGATTTAATATTAAAAACAAAATTAATATTAAATAATTTATTTTTTATTTTTTTATTAATATTTTTTTTACTAACTCTAATATTTAACTTGTATCTTACTAAAAGACCTGTTGTCATTTATAATCAAACTTTTTTAAGCGGTAAAAAAATTTTAACAATTCCTATTGAAGATTTTTTATATGGAATAAATTTTATTTATTTACTTGTCATTATTTATGAATTTTTATTAAGACTTTCAATCTTTTGAAGATACACTTGCATATCAAACTTTCTTTCTAATCCTTTTTCATTCATATATCTTACCATCCCAAAAATTTTTCTTTCTCCCCATGGATGATCAAATTGACCAAAACTCCAAGCAATTCCAGCATAACCATTTGGATCACGACCATCAAGTTCATACTTATCATTTAAATAGACTAACCATTGATAAGCTTTTTTCCAATCCAAACTCCATTCAATCACTTTTTTAGCCCAATACATTCTCATATAATTATGCATCTTTCCAGTTAAAATCATTTCTTTTTGACAAGCATTCCAATATTTATCATGAGTTAAGCCTTTCTCTAAATGTTTTAAATCATATACATAATCTCTTTTATCTAAAGCATGCTTATCTAGACTAGTAATTGACCATTTAGGTAAATTTTTCCAATTATTATAATTTTGTTCATAATAAACAAAGTTATGTGAAAGCTCTCTCCAAACTAAAAGTTCGTTTAAAAAAGATATAAAATTTTCATCTTTTAAAGAATAATGCTTTGAAATTCCATAAACAATCTTCACAGGAGATATAAACCCAAAATGCAAATACGGAGATAAATTTGATTGATAATCTTTTCCCGGGTCACTTCTAAATTGTTTATAAAAAGATAATTTTTCTTCAATAAACTCTTTTAAATATTTGTCAGCTTGAGACTCACCACCAATAAATTTACTCGGTAAAACTTTATCCTTAAACTTAAGGAGATTAAATTGTTTTTCAATATCATCAATACTTTGATTGATAATTTTTTCTTTGTTTTTAACTTCACTAATAGAAAATTTTTTTAAAAAATAGGGAATAAGTTCAAAAATTTTTTTTCTTATTTGAAAAGCAAAATTAACTTTTTTATCACTTAATAAATTAATTGGGAAAAAAGTATTATTTTCAACTACATAAACTGGTGTACTAATTTTTTTTATTAAAAAATTAATAAAGCTTCTTTGACTTCTTAAATAACCAAAATCAACAATTACTAATGAAGCATCATCTAAAATTTTTAAATCATCTAAAAAACTATCAACTTTTTTCAAAAAAAAGTTTGCACCTAAATTTTCTAATTTTTCTTTTAATTCTAAAATCCCTTGTTTTAAAAATTGATATTGTCGCCAATTAGCATTTTTAATCTCTTTTAAAGAAAAAAATACTAAAAGAGGTAAATTAAAACTATTAGCTTCATCTATTGCTAATTTTAAAGAATAATTGTAATCAATTCTTAGTCCTCGCTGAACCCAGTACAAAACATGCTTATTTTTTTCACTCTTTTTTTCTGTGTTATATTTTTTAATTCTTATCAACAAATTATCATCATTCATAAAATTATTATCTATAAAATTTTTTAACAAAATAATATCCAAATAAAAATCCACCGATATGAGCAAACCAAGCCACGCCTCCTTGTTGAATATCAAAAGTAACTAAAGATCCTAATCCAGAAAAAACTTGAATAAAAAACCAATATCCCAAAAAAAACCAAGCAGGTAGCTTAATTAAATGAAAAAAACCAAAAAAACTAGGTACAATAGCCTCTATATTTGATCTTTTAAAAAAAACAATATAAGCTCCAGCAACACCAGAAATTGCACCAGATGCCCCAATCATTGGGATGTCGCTATTAAAATTAAAAATTAACTGAAAAAAAACAGCTAAAAATCCAGCCAATAAATAAAAAACAAAATAAAAAAAATGACCAAGCCTATCTTCAACATTGTCACCAAAAATATGCAAAAACCAAAGATTAGAAATAAGATGAAAAAAACCACCATGAAGAAAAATTGAAAATAAAATATATTTATAAGAATCAAGATCTAAAAAATTAAATCGTGAAGGAATAAAACCATATTGAAAAATAAAATCTTCAAAATTAGAAGCTGATATTTGAAGCAAAAAAACAAAAATCGTTGTTATAATAATCAAATAATTAACGAAAGGAAAACTTCGTCTTGGAGTAGAATCGCGAATTGGAAACATTTAATAATTATATATAAAAAATGTTAAAAAATAACCTTTTAAATTTTTTTTATCAAAAAATAAAACAACAATTAAAAAAATATCAATTCCAAACTTTTCTTCTTGGAATAAAAAACAACAATCTTAATGAAAATCAAAAAAAGAAAATAAAAATTGAGCTAGGAAGATTACTTGAAAAAACATTAGAAAAAAAAGTTGATTTTAAAAATCCTGATATTTTAATTGAGATTGATACTGAAAATAAAAAAATTAATTTAAAAATTAAATCTCTTTATATTTTTGGCTATTATGAAAAAATAAAAGCCGGCATACCTCAAACTTTTTGGCATAAAAAAAGATATCAAACATCGGTACAAGAAGAAATCGGCAATATTATCTTATCCTATACTCAAGGTGACTCTCATAGTTTTCATGGTTGCGGAAGAGAGGATATTGATGTAAAAACAATTGGTAGTGGTAGACCTTTTGTTATTGAAATAAAAAATCCAAAAATAAGAAATATTGATTTAAAAAAAATTGAAGATGAAATTAATAAAAAATCAACATATGTCAAAGTTCATAATCTTGAATTTTCAAACAAAGAAAAAATTAACGAAATCAAAAAAGCCACTCCAGATAAGACATATCAAGCAAAAGTTTTACTTGAAAAAGAAGTTGACAAAAAAACTTTAATTGCTGCTTGTCAAAAATTAACTAACATCACTATCAATCAACAAACACCAACAAGAGTTTTAAGGCGAAGAGCAAATCTACTAAGAAAAAGAAAAGTATATTATTTCAAACTTTTAAAATATCATCCATTAATACCTATTTTTGAGATAAAAACTCAATCAGGTACTTATATA
Organism: Patescibacteria group bacterium; assembly: GCA_026004455.1. Taxonomy (GTDB): domain Bacteria; phylum Patescibacteriota; class Microgenomatia; order UBA1406; family GWC2-37-13; genus GWC2-37-13. The sequence continues at coordinate 75,610 of BPJE01000002.1, forward strand.
AAAGAGCTTGTTAGTGGTGATAATCAAAGAACAAGACCATCTCTATCAGAGATCCTTTCTCAAAAAACAATTGTCACTGAGTTAATTGTCGTAAAAATAGATTATTAAAAAGGTATAATATAAAGATAAAAAGTAGCTTAGAATAGAGGAGAGGTGCGAGAGTGGTTTAATCGGCACGACCTGGTCGCCTAAAACGGCGACCCGCCGTCTTAGGCGGGAGAGCGTAATAAAAATATAATTTTGTTTAATTTAATGTTTTATTATATTTACGTTCTAAAAAGCTTAAAAGACGGTAATTTATATATCGGTAAAACAAAAGATTTGAAAAAAAGATTAAAATATCACAATCAAGGTTTAGTATTGGCAACAAAAAATAGAAGACCTTTAAAACTTGTTTATTATGAAGCGTATACCAATAAAGAAAAATGGAGTAAACAAGAACTTTTTTATAAAACAGGAATTGGTAGAGAAACATTAAGACATAAATTGTAGGAGAGGTGCGAGAGTGGTTTAATCGGCACGCCTGGAGAGCGTGTGTGACGGAGACGTCACCGCGGGTTCGAATCCCGCCCTCTCCGCAAAATTAAAAAAATCGAATCTATTTTATTAACTGACTCTGCAGACAGAATTCCTCCCACACCCCCCCTTCCGCCCATCTCGCCTTAAACCAAAGCGAAAAGACAAACTACCAAAGAATCTGAAAAAATGTCGGCTTCAACTTTATTAAGGCCAGAAGCGGGCTTTTATTTACTGAATCAAAATTTTTTTGATATCTTCATTGAAGAATTGTTAAAATAACCTTATGAAAAAGAACAAAGTATTTTTTGACATGAGTATGTCGGTTCGACGGCTTCATCGCTCCTGAAGGTATGGACATGGAGCATGTAGGCAGTCCCGGAATATAAGCAGTGGCTTAACAAGTGGATGGTGCTGTAAAACTGGGTGTTCGAACAAAAGTTTTTTCGCCGAGAATCTCAAACTCGGCGAGCGGCGAGGAAACCGGCGAAGAAAATCGTCTCGTTGAAGAAACATTCAATCGTACAGGCGTGAGCATCATGGGGTATAACATGTTCCAAGGCGGCGAGAAGTTCTGGCCGGAAGAGGCGCCATTCCACACGCCTGTATTTGTTTTGACGCACACCGTTCGTGAGCCGTGGGAGCGGCCGGGAGGCACCCACCTTTTATTTCGTCAATGACGGCATCGAGAGCGCGCTTGAACAGGTAAAAAAGGCGGCAGGCGACAGAGACATACGGATAGCCGGAGGTGCTAACGTTGTTCAGCAATACTTAAACGCTGGACTGATAGATGAATTCACTATTCACTACTCGCCGGTATTTTTCGGAGGTGGTATACCTTTGTTTCTGAATATCAGAGACGACATACGATTTAAGATAACTAATACCATTATTTCAGATTTAACCACACACGTTAAGTACGAAATTGAGAAATAGGAACTTAAATGACACCTATCTCAGTTCCGCCTGAACATTAATACGAACTGTGGCAATTTTGTAACAAAATAAGTAGAATGCATATATGAGAAAAATAATTGCGACGGAATTTTACACCATTGACGGCCTCATGTCTGACCCAGATGATAAAATGGATTGGGTTAGTGAAAACTTAACCCCAGACATGGGCAAAGCTATAGATGAAGTATACAAAAGGATTGACACGCTCTTTCTGGGCGCGACTACGTATAAAATCATGGCGGCATATTGGCCGACCGCCGACACCAATCCTAACGCATTCGAGGGAGACGCCGAGTTTGCATCAGTTATTAATAATCTCAAAAAAATTGTGTTTGCCAAGACCGCACTTGAACCAGAATGGGCAAATACGGAATTTCGACCAAGTATCGATGCGGATGAGATAAGAAAAATGAAGAATAATCCGGGTAAGGATATGCTCATTGCGGGGAGTGCGTCGATCGTACAGCAATTCACCAATTTAGGTTTGAGTCGACGAGTATCATTTACTGGTTCATCCAGTCATTCTTGGCAAAGGAAAGCCCCTATTTCAAAATATCACTGAGAAACATCCGCTAAAACTCCTCGAAACAAGAACCTTTGAGAACGGTGCTGTGCTACTACACTATCAAATACGGTAAAGTTGTTCTGCCGCCAAAGAAAATCAAATGAAAAATCTAAACTACACAAACCAGATACAAATACGCGAGGTGATAAAGCAGTGGGAAGAGGCGGTATGCTCTGGAGATATAAAAGGCATACTCGCCAATCATACAAAGGACATTATAATGTTTGATGTGCCGGAACCACTGCAATCGAAAGGGCTTGCGGCGTACAAAAAGACGTGGGATTTGTTCTACCGGTACGGTGCACCAAGTAAAGACATTTTTATTATTGAAGATCTAAAAATTACCGCTGGAAATGATGTAGCATTTGCGACCGGCTTGTTGCGCATTGGTGGTTCAAAGAAGCCGATATGCCGTTTGACGCTGGGATTAAAGAAAATACGGGGAAAATGGCTCATTGCCCATGAACATAACTCCGCGCCGCATAAACTATGATCTAATTAAATTAGAAATATGAAAAATACCATTACAACGTGTCTTGGGTTTATAGACAACGCAGAAGAAGCCGTCAAAATGTACGTTGATCTATTTAGTTCTGTTTTTGGAAATTCAACAATACTACAAAAAACGTACTTCAAAGAGCTTGCGAAAGACTCTGATGATTTGCCGCCAAAGAAAAACTTAAAATCGTCCCCCAGTAGTAGAACGCTTCGCGTTCACTACGGGGCGGGCTTTTCGCTTCCGCTTCAGGGCGAGGTGGGCGGGAAAAGAGGATTTGCAAAGAAGCCAGGTGTGAGATATAATATAAAAATAACAAGATTTAAGGTAGGGCTATGAAAATAATGTCCGTTATCATAAAAGCAAATTGTGAAAATTATCATCGTTTCTATTTAGGATTTATTAAAATAAATTTTGAAGAGAAAATTCTGTTATGCAAAATTTAGAACAATCAAAGAAAGATGCTCTTAGCATATTACGGCAACAACTTGAAAGTGCTGGGATTGATGTTTCTGAATGGGGAAAAGGGCAAGCAAAAACATTAGCGCATCTCCAAAAGGAAATTGAGAGCGGTGAAACCGTTTTGGTAAAAGGCGAACAAGGGGAACTTTTAAGAAGGGTTTTAGTCTGCGGCGCCGATATTTTCTATATTTCACCCGACGGTAAAAAATATCGTTTGAAAGAATATAAGCAGGTTTTCAAAGATGGTCGTGAGAGAAGAAGAAATTTGGGACAAGCAGTATCAGAAAAAATGAAGCCGGGTGAAGATCCAGAAAATGCAATGATTCGTGGGGTAAGAGAAGAGCTCGGCATAGAAGGAGAAATATCTTTAGTAGAAACAGGTGTCGAGGAACAATTACTTTCTTCTCCTAGTTACCCCGGTTTACAATCCCAATATATTCGTCATATCTTTGAAATAACTTTGAACGATCAACAGTTTAAACCAGAGGGATATTTAGAAGAACAAGACGATAAGATCACCTATTTTGTTTGGGAAGAAACCAAATAAGGAATTTGCCGCCAAGCTCGGCAAAGCCGAGCAATCCGACAAAGTCGGATTAGAAAAACTTGAAATCGTTCTTTTCGCTTCCGCTTCAAGGCGAGGCGGGCGGAAAAGGGTTCGGGAGAATTCCACCATCCGAACTAGTTAATAAAATCAATTTGGATTTTTTTCGAATAAACACATTTCTAACTTCTTTACCCACATTTCACATCCCCACCACATTTTGGACATTTTTCAATTAAAGTATTTTCTGGTCTTTCAACTTTTTTATGACAATGAGGACATTCAAACTCTAAAGAACCATATTTATCTGATTTTTCTTCAAACAATATCCCTCTTGGTCCAAATATATTATTTTCAAACGACCCTCGCCATGAATTTACTCCAAATAATTTTTCACTTTTATTATTTCCACCACCACTACATCCTGACATCATTTTTAAGCTATTAAATAAACTCTCATAATTTGGTTGATAAACTAAAAGATATCTTGTATCAGGATAAAAATTAAATTCTTGTTGTTTTCTTGGGTCAAAATTAATCATTGTTTTTTCTTGTTCTTTTTCTGTTAACTTCATCAAAATAAATCCAAAAAGAAAATCAATACCTCGCTCTAATTCTTGTTGTTGACTATTTTTTAATAAATTCATTAAATAATCTCTTGACCAATCAACTATATCGCTTATCTCATCATAAAATCTAAATAAATCATGATTTCCAATCATTTGGCTAATTCTATTTTCATTAATAGCTTCATTTCTATTAGTTTTTTGAAAATAATTTAAAAATAATCTTAAAAAACTTTCAAAATCAGAAAATTGAATATTTAATCCTGTGATCACTTTTAATTTTTCTTTTTCAGGTAGATTAGAGTTTATTTCTATATCTAAACTTTTTAAAAAATTTAAAATAGCATCTAAAGAAGTGTCTGTCCTTATTGTTAACCCTCTAATTTTACCGCCATCCCTCCAATAAATTTGACTCTGTGTTTCAGTATATTGATAATTTTTGCCGGTCCAACCCTGAGGAGAGGTCCTAAAAATAAACTCTCCTTCTTTTAATTGTTTAAGTTTTAATTCTAAATCTAAAATTCCTTGATATACTGCCCCTTCTCTTTCTTCTTTATCTACCATATCAGACATTGGTTTATCAATATAAAGATCTCCAATTAGCCTTCCACGATTATCAAATCTTAAACTAAAAGGTAAATAAGACTCTTGTTTTATATATTCCAAATAATATCCATAAACATCAAGTCTTAAAGTTGCAAAAGCCTCATCAAAACCTTTTTTTTGCAAAGTATCAATAAATAAATCTCTTTGATTATTTATTCTAAAACTAAAATCATTAAATCTTGAAGAGTTTAATTCCCACCATGAAGAAAAATTTTCTAATTGAGAACTATAGTCAAATTTTAATTGTAATCTTTCATCTGTATAAAAAAATCTTGGATTTTTTTCAGCTAAATACACCATAATTCACCCTGCTCGGGGTAGAGAAGATCTAGTCGGTCTTCGGACTTTCCCGACTTTCGTCGAGGATCACCGCTGCGGCACAGTCCCGGATTTTCACCGGAGTTCCCAAATATTTTAAAGCCTTCCCATTCCGCCTAAAACGGCGAAACAGTGGCTTAAACTAGATCTTTAAACTTTAAATATTATAAAAATACTAAATCACTTAATAATTTTCAATGCTATTTTTTCATTATTCATTATGAATTAATTCCTCATCTTCCTTATTACTGCTTGAACAACACCAAAAATATCTAATTTAAATTTAGGGTAGAGAAGAGGATAATTAGGATTAGCTGGTTCAAGATAAGGAATACCTTTTTTATCTTTTCGAAATACTTTCAAAGTCCACTCTCCATCAATCTCTGCTAAAACTACATCTCCAGGATAAGCTATCTTTGTTTTTTTAATAACAACAAAATCTCCTTCAAATATACCAATCTCAATTAAAGAATCGCCTTTAACTTTTAATAAAAAAGAAGAATTAGGATCATCGATTAAATACTCTTCTAAACTTAGATACTCTCTTTGTTCATCGGCCATTATTGGAAAACCAGCCTTAATAACACCTAAAACTGGTAGACTAAAAAAAAGCGAAGTTGGGGAGAGCTTGCCATCTTTTTTTTGCAAAAAACCTTTTTCAATAAATTTATTGACAAGATCAAAAATTGATTTTTTAGAAGATAATCCAAATATTTTTAACATCTCAGAATAAGAAGGTAGACGCTTATTTTTAAAATAAAACTTTTTGATCTTATTTAATTTTTCCTCTAAATCTTTCATAATCAATTTAAATAACTTTTAATAAACTATTGTTTACAATATAACAAACTTTCGTTTACTTTGTCAAGAGATATCTGATATAATTTTAATATGATAAAAAAAGTTCTTGTCTTTATAATTGTTTTAATAACTATTTTTTATACAGAAAATTCTTATTTATTAAAAAATCAAGCAATATTAATAAAAAAAATCTCTGAAAATAAAAATCAATTGATTTTTGAAGGAAAGCAAAAAAATAAAAATTTAAAACTAATTTTTTTTAAAAATGAAAAGCAAAATTTTTACCCAGAAATAAATGATAAAGTAATCTTTGAAAAATTAAATAATCAATACGTGATTACAGATTTTTATCGAATTAAAGGTATTTTTTACATATTAATTCTTTTTTTATTAATTTCATTTTTTGTCATAAAAAAACAATTTATTACTACTTTTTTAGGATTATTTTTATCTTTTTTTATAATCTTCTCATCTATTATTCCTAATATTTTATCTGGATATAATCCAGTGATATCAGTAATATTAGCCACTATTTTTGTTATTCCAATAAATTATTACTTAACTCATGGATTTAATAATAAATCTCATTCAGCTATACTAGGATCAATTTTTGGCTTAATAATTTCATTAATTTTAGGTTATATATTTACAAAAATTACTTATATCACCGGTACCTCATCTGAAGAATCAAATTTTATCTTGGCTTTAACTGAAAAAAATTATGATTTTAGAGGTATTTTTATTGCCTCAATAATTATTGGCGTTTTAGGGTCAATTGACGATGTGACAATTAATCAAGCATCAGTAGTAGAAAAAATTGTTGAATCAAATAAAAGTTTAAAAATAAAAGAAATTTACAAAAAAGCAATCGATATCGGCAAAGATCATATTAACTCAATCATCAACACTTTAATCTTAGTTTACACTAGTGCCAGTCTACCACTTTTGCTTTTATTTCAAATATCAAAAAAAGATTTTTTAGAAGTTTTAAATTATGAAATAATTGCCTCAGAAATTATCAGAACTTTAGTAGCAACAATATCAACTATAATTGTTATTCCTTTAACTACATATTTTGCTATCAGACTTTACAAAAAAGATTAAAGACATTTTTGACAATAACCAAAAAATTCAAATTGATGAGAGTCTATATTTATTTTATTTTTCTTTATTAGCTTTTTTTCTAATTTTTTTATTGCTTTATCTAAATCTTGATCATAAAAATCATAGACTTTTTTACATTTTCGACAAATAACATGATGATGATGATCTCTTTCTTTTAACTCATATCTTATCTTGCCATCACCAAAATTTACTTTAATTAAAAAGTTATTTTCTGTTAAATAGTTAAGATTTCTAAAAACAGTCGATCGATTAAAATCTATTTTCTTTTTTTTCAAATAATCAATTAGATCATCATATGAAAGGGGATATTTTGATTTTTTTAAAATAATCAAAGCAGTTGAGTATGATAAAAAAATTGCCTATGCCAGATGCTATAGTAACAAATCCTCTTTATCTGCTTTTGATTTTTTATTAAGACTTAGTATGTTGGTTAATGGAAAGATATCAGCAGTACTTTCTTCTGATAATGGCAGTGAGTTTGCTAAATACTTTGATGAGGCTTGCAGAAAATTAAAAATTACTCATATATACACAAGAGTTAAAACTCCAAAAGACAACTCTATCAATGAAAGATTCAACAGAACAATACAAGAGGAGTTTATGGAGGTGGATGAATATTTTGAACCTTTTTTAACTGAATCTAACTTAAAAAGCGCAAATGAAAGACTAACTGAATGGTTGATATTTTATAATTTCAAAAGTCCTCATCAAGTTCTTGATTATTTAACACCTTTTGAGTATTATGAGTTACAAGTTAAAAAACAAAGAGTGTTACCTATGTACCCGACTTATATATTTGCTAGATTTTATTTAAAAAATAATATATCATTATCTTAAGCAATCTTAAGCAGGTTGAGTTTAATTTATTATAAATTAGTATATTAAAATAGTTTACGAAAATCAAGGAAGAATTATGACAAACATAATTACTGATAATATAAGAAAATTAAGACAAAAAAGGGGTATGTCTCAAAATCGTCTTTCAAAAGAGACAAATTTGACATTAAATACTATTAAGTTTGAAACAGGCGAAAAACCCAATCCCACTGTAGAAACCTTAAAAAAAATAACTAAAGTTTTTAAAGCTTCACTCGTCGATTTATTTAAGGAATAAAAAATATGGCAACAGTTCACAAACTTATAATCGGAAATTGTATGAGTATGGAAGAAATTCTAGATGCGAGTTGTCATCTTATGATAACTTCACCTCCTTATTTTAATGCACCATTTGACTATAATGGATTATTCAAAAACTATGCTCAATACTTAGGAGTATTGCGACGATTTGCCATGGAAACATTTAGAGTTTTACAAGAAGGCAGAATTGCTGTTTTAAATATTGATGACATGTTAATTAATGGTGAAAAATTTCCGATTGTTGCCGACGCTATAAAAATTTTTCAAGAAGCCGGTTTTAGATATAGAGATAGAATTATTTGGAAAAAACCAGATGGCTATTTAAGAATTAGTAGAAGGAGTGGGGTTATTCTTCAAAATCCTTATCCAATGTATTTTTATCCCGATAATTTATTAGAGAGCATCATTATATTTCAAAAAGGAAAATTTAATTATCGTTCCATATCTAAAGAAATTCGTGAGGCTTCAAAAATTGATACAAAAGAATTTTCCAGTAAAAAATGGTATATGACGCTTTGGGAGATGAATAATGTTTTGCCTGGTTCTCCATTAGAAAAGAATATCGCTGCTTTTCCTTATGAATTACCTTATCGCATTATTAAATTATTTTCCTATAAAGGAGAAACTGTTTTAGATCCTTTTGTAGGTAGTGGCACAACAATGAAAGCAGCAAGAGATTTAGGAAGAAATAGCATCGGCATTGAAATAAAAAAATCATTAGTGCCAATTATAAAAGAAAAACTAGGTTTTGATTGTAAACAAGGAAATTTGCTCGCAGATAAAGATGATAAATTAGAAATAATTTATCGTAAACCCGGAAAATATGGACCTATTAGCTAAAATAAAAGGAATAAAATATAGACCGCTACTTTGCAGAAAACTAGAGGTTTTTGATTTTAAAGACTTAGGAAACGCTTTAAGCTCTTGTGCTTCTTTTATATTAAACATTGATAAAGAAAATAAAGTTGCGGTTAGCTGGTGGGTTTCGGCTAAACGCACTCGTTCATATCCTTATGCCAGAGTTTATGACACTTTAGGATTTACGGGAAAGAAAATAACTATAATTCCAATTATTAAAGATGAAGGAAAAGAAGGCGATAGAGATTTTTTACAATGGGATACGGTTTCGTTGATGAGTTTACTGGGCGTTTATGTTATCGTCGCCTATTATGAAGACGCTAAAAGAAGTGAAAGATATAAACATAAAATTACAAATCAACGTTTTAATATTAGATATCTAAAACAACAAATTAAAAATATTCTCTCCTATCAATCGGATGCTTTACACTGGAATCTTGCCCACATTGACAATGTTGGGCAAATTGGACAGAAAGCTCTAGAGTCCTATGATAGAATTTCAGAAAAATTAGGAGTAACGATGCATTCTCGGCAGAGCGCCGAAAAAAGAATTGCTGAATTATTAAAAGGCAAAGAAGAATTTATGAAATTATCAAGAGCATTAGCGAAAAAGGCGCAAAAACGCGAAAGATTAACCATTCAACCAAAAGAAAATTTATCAGGGACAAAAGCAATAATAACAATCCAAAATTATTTAGGCGGATATTATTATTTCACTGCCGATGAGGCTGAAATTAAAGAAGGTAATGTTTTTCTTGTTGAAGGAAAACACAGCAAATCTAACTCATTACCATCGTTAGAAGATATAAAAGATGGATTATTGAAGATGATTTTGTTTACTAATCTTGAGAATGTAAAAATTGATAATAAGAACTATAATTCAATAGCGGTGTTAAAACTAACGGTCGAAAATCATTTTGATGAGAATCGGCTTTCCTTTTCTCAAAAAGAAATTTTAAACCTTTTAAGAGAAGAAGCGAAAATTAATAGTTTCCAAATTATGCTAAAATGAGCTATTATAATTACTTCTACAAATCGAGTTCAAAAGTCAGAGTCTTCATCAGTTTTGATTATGACCATGATATAGATTTAAAAAATTTGCTTGTTGGTCAAGCAAAAAACGAAGACAGTCCTTTTGAAATTACAGATATGTCTGTAAAAGAAGAGTTAACTGGAGATTGGAAAGAAAAAGTTCGTCAGAGAATTAAAAGAGTTGATCAAGTTATTATTATCTGCGGAGAACATACAGATAGTGCAAGCGATGTCGCTGCAGAATTAAAAATTACTCAAGAAGAAGGCAAGCCATATTTTTTATTATGGGGTAGAAGCGATAAGAATTGCGTAAAACCAAAGACTGCAAAAGATAATGATAAAATTTATAAATGGACCTGGGATAATCTAAAGCGGTTATTAAATGGCGAAAGATAAATTATGTCGGAAGAATTATTTTCAAAAACCGAAAAAGAATATGGAGATAAATATAAAGAACATCTTTTTGAACAATATAAACTCTATGTGGAAAGCATAGAGAAGACAAGTGATAGAAGACAGCAAGCTAATAATTATTTTTTGACAATAAATACCGCATTAATTTCTCTTATTGGCTTATCATTTCAGTTTAAGGTTTTTGAAAACGTCAACTGGATAAAGGCTTTACTTGCGATAGTAGGTATAATTATTTGCGTTGTTTTTTGGTTTCTTATCCGTTCTTATAAACAACTTAATACAGGTAAGTTTAAGGTCATTCACGAAATTGAAAAAAAATTTACCTCTTGCATTATACAAATATGAATGGAAAATTTTAGGTAAAGGAGAGGATAGTCAAAATATTTTCCATTTTCGCATATTGAACTTTTGATTCCTTGGGTTTTTGGAATAATTTATACTGCTTTAGGAATTTATTTTATTGGGTTAATATTGAGTTAGTTAAATACTTTCTATCCCGCTCTCGTTAAAATTTTTAGGAGTAATGCGGGCGAGCAAAAGAAAGGAAGACTTAGGAAGAAATTTTTTTGCTCACATGCTGATTTTTGGTGGTAAGGAATACACGACTGCCTTTGAGAACATACAAATTATATTTCAACATTAGAATTTTTTTCAAAATAGCTTCGATTTTTTTCGTAAAGAGATCAAAGATTAATATCCCAGATCAAACTTAACCGTCTCCTGAAAAAATAAAAAATTTGATACAATTATAAAATGAATTTTGTCTGGTTTTATTCCATTTTTAGCGTTATAGTCATTAGTCTTATTTCCTTCGTTGGCATAATTACCATATTAATAAATCAAAAAACCTTAAAAAATTTTCTTATTTATTTTATTTCTTTTTCAGCTGGCGCGCTTTTAGGCGATGTTTTTATTCATCTTTTACCAGAAGTAGTTAAAGAGTTTTCAAATCAAATATCGTTAATTTTTATCTTAGTTTTAGTAGGAATTTTTGCCTCATTTATTTTAGAAAAAATAATTTGCTGGCGTCATTGTCATTTGCCAATTACCAAAAATCATGTTCACAACTTTGCTTGGATGAATTTATGGGGTGATTTTTTTCATAATTTTTTAGATGGTTTAACTGTGGCTGCTAGTTACTTAGTGAATATCCCAACAGGTATTGCTACTACTATTGCAGTGATTTTTCATGAGATACCTCAAGAAATTGGTGATTTTGGTGTTTTACTTCATGGAGGATTTTCAGTAAAAAAAGCTCTTGTTTTTAATTTTTTAACTGCTTTAAGCGCAATTTTAGGAGCATTAATTGGATTAACATTAGCAAGTAGAGTAAAGGATATTACTTTATTTTTAGTACCATTTGCTGCTGGTAATTTTATCTACATTGCCGGTTCAGACTTAATTCCTGAACTTCACAAAGAAACTGCGATTAAAAAAGGTTTTTTGCAAATCTTAAGTTTTATAATTGGTGTTTTAGTAATGTATAGTCTGCTTTTTATTGGAGAATAATTTGCTAAAATAATAAAATGAGCTATTCGCCAAAAGGCATAAAAAAAATCTATCACCAAACAAGACGCTTATTAGCTAAAAACTGGCTTCATCTTTGGCATCCCACTCAAATTGCGATTACCGGCAGTCAAGGAAAAACAAATACCACTCAAACTTTATATCAAGTTTTAAAAAACATTGCCCCAACAATAGTTACTGATATTAATCTTGACACTAATTTTAACGTTCCCATCACTGCTTTAAAAGTCACTCCTTGGACAAAGTTTGCTGTCTTTGAACTTGGTGTTGATCATCCAAACGAAATGGATCTTCATCTAGAAATAGTTAAACCAAAAATTGGTATGATAACTGGCTTATCACCAGTTCACACTGATAAAGAACATTTTGGAAGTATTAAAAAATATTATTTAGAAAAAAGAAAACTGATTGAAAAATTAACTCAAAATGATTTTGCTGTTTTAAACTATGATGATGAAAATGTCAGAAAAATGGCAGATTTCACAAAAGCAAAAGTCATCTTTTACGGTTCAGATAAAAATAATTGTCAGTTTTACTATGATAAAAACTCAGTTAAAATCACTCTTTCAGGGACTCATTTTAAACTATTTTCAACTAATTATAACCATTTTCAACCAATTTCAACTAAATTAATCGGCCTTCATCACTCTTCAAATTTAACTGCTGTCTATGCAGTTTTAAAAACTCTTTTTCCAAAAGATAAAAAAATTGACTCTGTTTTCAAAAAAACAGTTTTCAATTTAAAACCGCTTCGCGGTCGAATGAATATTGAAAAAGGACCAATGAAAACAATTTTATTAAATGATTCTTTACGCGCTAATCCCAAATCAACTGATGAAGGTATAAAAACTTTTTATAAAATAAACTACAAAAAAGGCAAAAAAATCGCTGTTTTAGGAGTAATGGGCGAGCTTTATGATCCTGTCATTGAACACAAAAAAACCGCTCAAACTCTTATTGATTTTCCACCTGATATTGTCATTGGAGTAGGGAATTATCGAAAATACACAATTGATGAACTAATTAAACTTGGTTTTTCAAAAGAAAAAGCCTTTTTTGCAAAAAATGTTTTTGGAGCGGCTGAAATTTTAAAAAAAATTATTCATCCGGGTGATTTTATCTATTTGAAAAGCTCTCTTCTTCGCAATCTTTGGCGAATAATAAAAATCTTAAAAGGAGAAAAAATCTGTTGCCAAGAAGAATTTTGTCCTTATAATCATTGTAAGTTTTAGTTACAAATAAAGTCAATTAATTTTTAATTTAAATATTTATTTATTAAAAAAAATAAATTTTAAATAAAGAATACTTAATAAAATTGAAATAAGAGTCACAATAAAACCATATTTTAAAAATATTTTAAAATTAATTTCTTGTTCTTTTTTATTATTATCACTCATTAATTGTTTTTTATAAATATCAACACTTACAATATTTGCCGAAGAGCCAATAATGGTTAAATTAGCACCAAAACAAGCACCTAAAGAAAGTGCCCACCAAAGAGGAAAAACATTCATACCAGTCAAAGACAATTCTTGTATAATTTTAATAAAAAAAATAGTAATCGGAATACTGCCAACAAATCCAGAAGCAATGCCAACAAAAATAAGAATTAAATAAGAAGTCAATTCAACATTTCCTTTGGTTAGATAGATTATATATTTAGATAAAAATCCTAAAAAACCAGTTTTTTCCAATGAGCTTACCAAAATAAAAAGTCCAATAAAAAAGAAAATTGAAGTCCATTCGATTTCTTTGTAAATACTATCTGGTTCTTTTGTGGTTAGAAGCAAAAGCATAAAACCACCAAATAAAGCAATAACAGAATTTTCAATATGAGTTATACTATGAGTTATAAAACCAATAAAAACTATTGATAGAATAATTATAGATATTATTAGTTGTCTTTTATCTTTAATTAAATTATCTTCTTTTATTTTTTTTAAAGTGTTAATAGAAATTTTTTTAGACCTCAACTGCCTAATAAATATTAAAAATAGAAAAATTAATATAAAAATACTAACTATTAAAACAATAGGTACATTGTATTTTAAAAAATCATTAAAACTTAAATTTGCTTCACTTCCAATAATTATATTAGGAGGATCTCCAATTAAAGTTGCTGTACCGCCAATATTTGAAAAAAATATAATCGACATTAATAGAGGAAAAGGAGAAATCTCTAATATTTTTGTCATATATAAAGTCACTGGTACAATTAATAAGACAGTTGTAACATTATCTAAAAAAGCTGAAAGAATAGCTGTTAAAAAAGATAACAAAACTAGTAATCTTACTGGTCTTCCTTTGGCTAATTTTAAAGTTTTTATTGCTAAATATTGAAAAATTCCAGTTTTAGATAATATAGAAACAATCATCATCATTCCTATCAATAAACCAATTGTATTAAAATCAATACTCTTTAAAGCTTCTTCATAATTAATAAAACCAAATAAAATAAAACATATGGAAAAAACGAATGTAATAACAGATCTATTGAATTTTTCTGTAACTATAAAAATTAATAATAAAACAAAAAAAATAAAGGGTAAAAAATTAATAGAATTGATCATAAATAATTTTTTTTGAAGAATAAAAATAATAAAAATAATTATTTAAACTTTATTTAAAATTGTTTTCTATTAATTCTACTATTGTTTTTTCAACTTTTAATCTATTAACAACACCAACATACTTGTTTTTTTTATTAACAATTGGAATATAATCAAAGTTTTTAACATACATCAATGAGATTGCCTTTATAAAATCATCTTCTTCTTTTAATGAATAAACTTTTTTTATCATTATATCTCTAACCTTTAAGCAAGAAAGTTGTTTGATTTTTTCTTTTGAAATAATCTCATTAACTGATATATAGCTAATTATGGAATCTACTTTTAAAAAAAATGGTAAAATTTTATCTAAAATATCATATAAAGTAAATAATCCTTGTATCTCTTTTTTTTCATTTAAGGCTATGAAGATGTTAGTATGTTTATTTATCATTAACTTTATTGCATCTTTTAAATTTAAATCTTTTTCTCCAATAGGCACATCTTTTTCTAAAATATCTTTGATTTTTATATTTTTATTGTTTATTTTCATTTTAAAAAAATTTTTAATTTATTTAATAAAAAAATTTATTTTTTAATAATAGAATAAAAATAAAAAAAAATCAATATTATTTTTTTAAAGTTTTTTAGTTAATTATGAAATTATTTTACTGAATCTATTATTAAAAAACAAGAATAGATAAAAAATTTTATTTTTTCTTCCTCAATTTAATCATTATCAAAAAATTACTAATCTTCAAATTAATTCTGAAAACAAACTACCAAATCATAAATAAAAAAATGAGGAGACAAAATCATAATAAGTCAACCCAAAACTCAAATCAAACAACAATTGCTTTTAACTACAATCCATTAATAAAAAAACAAACAATAAAAATTTCGCTATTTAATTCTTATAAAAAAAATTTCCCAAACTCTACCTTGCCTCCAATCGATTTATAAACAATTAAAATCCTCAAATAAAAATTTTAACAAAAAAAATAATTGGCCAAGAAAAAATCTTTCTCAAATAATAAAAAAACTTTGTGATTTTACTTTAGGTTATCTAAATTATTGAAAACCAACTTAAAGGACTTTATTCATACAAACAAGCATTAAAGAAAAAATTATTGACTGTGGCGGCTTCTCCAATTTTTTAATCTCTCTGCTTCAATATCAAAACATTCCCTGTCGTTTAGTTGCCGGTTTTGTCATCAAAGATAATTTCTTAAAAAGAATTTTAAATACGTTTCACGTTTTACGTTTCACGTTACACATTAACCAATTAGGTCAATTTTTTAAATGTTAGATGTTAGACGTTAGATGTTAAATGATTAATACTAATTTCGCTCACAATGCAA
Organism: Patescibacteria group bacterium; assembly: GCA_026004455.1. GTDB lineage: Bacteria > Patescibacteriota > Microgenomatia > UBA1406 > GWC2-37-13 > GWC2-37-13. The sequence goes on from BPJE01000002.1 coordinate 91,444, forward strand.
ATTTTTCTGACGCTTGGCTTTCTTTTAAGCTCTTATTTCAACCTTGGCGCTGAATGAAAGGTAAAGAAATTAAAACTATCAAAACAAAGATTTTAAAAAAAATCTTAAACGTTTCACGTTATACGCTATACGTTATACTTTTTTTCTCTGGTCGCTCAGCTTTATATAATCTTTTAAAATCTTTAGATCTAAAACCAAGTGATGAAGTCTTAGTTCAAACCTTTACTTGTGAAGCAGTTTTTTGCCTATTATAGCCCTAAATTTAAAACCAGTTTATGTTGATATTAAAAATCAGTCTTTTTCAATGAATCCTATAGATTTAGAAAAAAAGCTGTCAAAAAAAGCTAAAGTCTTAATTCTTCAACACACTTTTGGTATCACACCAAGCCACAGAGAAACCATTATTTCTGTTATCAAAAAACATAAATTAGTGCTAATTGAGGATATAGCACACGGCATAAAAAACTCAAATCTCAATCCGCCAGCTGACGGACAAAAGTCAAAATTAAAAAATCATTATTTCCTACTTTCTTTCGGCCGATCAAAAAGCTTTTCTTCAGTTTTTGGGGGAGCAATTGCGGGAAGTAATAAAAAAATAATGGATAAACTTGAAAAAATAATCCTTAAATATACTTCCTATAGTACGATATTTAAACTCTTACTTTATAAACCTATAGTTTATTTGATAAAATTAACCTATAATATATATTTAGGTAGAATTATTCATTTTTTAGCTAGAAAATTAAAGCTTTTAACACTCGAAATCAGCCAAAAAGAAAAACAAGGTGAATTTGATGAGTTTTTTTAATAAGGCCTATCCCAATGCTTTAATTATATTATTATTAAATCAATTTAAGCTCCTCAAATCAATCCAAAATCAAAGAAAAAAAAACTATTAAGCATTATGATCAAAGTTTAAAAATTTATTGTCATCCTGAACTTGATTCAGGATCTCCTCTTATTCGATATCCCTTATTAGTAAATAACCCTTCTTTAATCCTAAAAAAAATGGCAAAATTTGGCATTTTTTTAGGTAATTGGTACAATCAAACCAGTAGCACCAAAAGATCTCCCCTTAAATAGAGTAGGTTATAAACTAGGCAGTTGTCCTGTAACTGAAAAAACTTGTGAAAAAATTATTAATTTACCGACTAATATTTCTCTAAATCAGGCTAAAAGAGTAGTGGAATTATTATTAAAAACATTAAACGACGTTTAAAATATGCAAGTTAAAATAATATCAAATTCAAGCAATTAGCTAAAGAATAAAACTAAAAACTCATCGAGGTAAATTTTTGTTTATACCGCATGGAATCATTATAGAACGTAAAACGTATAACGTGAAACGTTTTAAAAAAAATCCTTAAAGAAATACTAAAATATCTTATCAAAATCTCTAAAAAAGAAGGTTTTGATTTTATAAGAATTGCGCCAATAATTGAAAATATTCCAGAAAATCAAAAAATTTTTAAAGATCTAGGCTTTAAAACCGCTCCAATTTATATGCATGCCGAAACTACTTGGCAATTGTCACTAACCGACAAAACTGAAGATGAACTTCTTGCCTCAATGCGAAAAACTCATCGATATCTGATAAAAAAAGCCATTCGCGACGGTGTTATAATTGAAAAAAACCACTGATCCAAAAGCCTTAAATATTTTTTATGAAATTTATAAAAAAACTGCCAAAAGAGAAAAATTTACTCCATTTTCTTTTAATTATATAAAAAACGAGTTTGAGGAATTTAATAAATCAAACAATTGCCTAATCTTTCTTGCTAAAATAACTAATTTAACCAATTTTAAACCAATTTCAACTAATTTCAACTGATTTCAACCATTTTCAACCAGTTCCAACTAATTTAAACTATTTAGTTAGTTTCAGCCTTAATTATCTTTACAAAAAATGCCGTTTTTTATCATCAGGCCGCTTCAATTAACACAAAAATTCCTGTTACTTATCTTTTGCAATAAGAGACAATTCGTGAGGCAAAAAAACGCGGTTGTCAGTTTTATAATTTCTGGGGCATATATGATGAAAGCTCAAATCGAACGCCAAAATCTTGGCAAGGCTTAACTATTTTTAAAACCGGCTTTGGTGGCGAAAAAGTTAACTGTTACCGACCCAAGATTATATCATCTCCCCAAAATACTATTTTTTTACCTGGCTTTAGGAAAAATTTTTGATGTAGAAAAGAATTTAGTTATAATTTTTAATTTTTGATTTTTTCCGCCAGTTAGCGAATTTATTTCCCTCTCACCTAACATATAAGAAACTAGAGTAGAGGAATAAATTAGATTATCATAGCAACCTAAAAATTATTTTTAACTAGTAGAGAAGTCATAAAAACCCAAAAAAAGGTCATTTCCAGTAAAAGAGAGTAAATAAGCTGATTTGTAAATTTTTTTCAAATTTTTAATTAATTAATTATTTTTAACAATTTTTAATTTTAGAGCAATATAAAAATCCAATCACTTCTCTTCTGCTGTCTCTCCATAACATCGTAAAAGATACAATTTACGACGTTATATAGACTTTATTCTCCCAATATATGTCCATTAAATTTGCCGGATTCTAGATCTAGGGATTTTTTTGTAAATATAATTTAGAGGACAAACATTTAAGCTTCGCTTATATTTGTGTTAAATATTTATTATTTTTAATTTTTAATTATTCATTATTAATCATTAAATTATTTTGATTTTATTATCACTACTCCGAAAGCTAATTTTTCATCCTCTAAGTGTTGATATATTTAGATTGTTTTTATGCTCCAAATTAATATTTTTGAGGCTAAATGTTTAAAAAAATAGTCAACAAATATATAAAAGAAGTGATGATAAGATGTAATTTAGATTGTTAAATCAATCTATTTATTAATTTTTGAGACTAAATTTAATAAATAATTAAGTAAAAATATCTTTTGATTTAGATTGTTATAACAATCTAAAAATAAAATTTCAAGGCTAAATTATTAACTTTATCCACAAATTGTCTATATACTCTCTGGAGTATAAAGACAATCTACACCATAAAATTTAGCCTCAAATTTACATATGATTTAATAATTTTTTTTATATATTTAAAAATTAATTTTATTTTTTTAAATATTTATCCTATAGTTTTATTCACGTTCGTAAAAATAATATACTATAGGATATTTATTCACGTTCGTAAATTCTCCACTTCCCTCTTCTCTACTTGATGGTCTTATTAAAAAAATCATGAGCCTAAATTAATTTAATCTTTAATTTATTAAATTATTTATTATTGATTAAAAATTTATTAATTAAAAATTTATTATTTGTTTATTTATTATTATTTTTATTTTTTTAGATCAATTAGGTTAATTAGAAATTAAGTCAATTTTTTTAAATGTTAGACGTTAGATGTTAGATGTTAGTTTTTTTTACCACGACAACGACAATAAAGTAATAAGAAAAACAAATAACCAAACAAAAATATATTCTCGAACAGTTTCTTTAAAAAGCTTTTTATCTAAATAGTTATAAATAATTCCAGCCAGACTATAAAATGTTGCTGTTAAAAAAAGTGAGCTACTTGTTGATCTTAAAGGTACAAAGCTAATTAAAATCGTCAATTCTCCTAAAACAATAGCCATCAATAACGCATAATTAAAAATAATCGGTTCAGGTTTTTTGTCTAATTTAATTGTCCAAAAAAGCTGAAATGAAAGCAAATACCCTACTATACCAACAAAAAAGCCATTAACATAAAAATCAGCTTTTTAAAGAAAAAATTACATTAAATAACAAAAAAGCAATTAATGTCTGATAAAAAAAATTGATAGAAAAAGCTGCTCGATAAAGCTGTAAGCTCTTCTCTATTCCAACATTAAAAATATTTGAACAAAGCAAAACTGCATATATAGATACTCCATAAACTAAAAATAAAAGGCAATCTTGTTAGCCAACGGCTAGAAAATAAAAAATAAAACATATAAAAAGATATTGTTAAAAGCATTGGTATTAAAAAAAGATTTAACCAACCAATCTTTTCAATTTTTTCAATCAAGGAAATATAAGTAAAAAAATAACTTGCTAAAAGAAGTAGTGGTATAAAAATTGGGGGCTTTATCAAAATATAAAAAATGTCGATAATAAAAGCAAAAATGTTAACGCCAAAGAAGAGATCACTAGCCTTAATCTTTTTTCAATTTTAATGGGCTCTTTTTTTAATAAACTTATCCAAGGTTTGTAAATACTTTTTGAATATCATCAAATGATTCTAAAAATTCTATTAATTTTAAAATCTCATTAATTTTATTTTCATCATTAAGCTCCATTTTCATTTGAGGCTTAAAATCAACCTCAACTGTTTCATAAGCAATATCACCTATTTTATCTTTAATATGTCCCATCAACTCATATGGAAAATATAAATAATATTTTTTCCTCATCCTCATCAAGATCAAAAGCCTCAAGTTTATCTGATATCTCAAAAATTTGATTTTGATCAATCTTATTTTTGCTAAAAACAGCTAAAGCACATTTTTTAAATTGATAAGAAACTGCTCCTGATTGAGCTATTTTTCCTCCGTGTTTTTTCTAAGTTTGTTTCGCAGTTCTGTTAATAGTCCGATTAGGATTATCGGTCGTTGCTAAAATCAAAAGCGATACTCCATAAGGAGCAAATCCTTCATAAATCACTTCTTTTAAACTGATCTTTTTGTGGCCCCAATCCTCTTTCAATCGCTCGCTTGATATTTTCTTTTGGCATATTTGAAGCTTGTGCTTTTTCAATCGCTAAACGAAGTTTACTATTAAGTTGAGGATCGCCAATTCCTCCACCCTCAATCACTGCCAAAGTAATCACTCGACTAAGCTTTGCAAAAACATTACCTTTTACTTTATCATTAGCCTCTTTTTTTCTTTTAATATTTGCCCATTTTGAATGCCCCGACATAATTTTTGACTTTTGTCCGCCAATTGGCGGATTAAACTTTTGACTTATTTATTATACTTGACTTTTTATTTTTTTTAAATATACTAATCCTTAATCTATGGAAAATTTAACTGAAATAGAAAAACAAGCAATTGAATGCTGCTATTAATGGACAATGGGATGAAGCAATTGTCTTAAATGAAAAAAATTATTGCCGAGGACAACAATAATCTTGAAGCTTATCTTCGCCTAGGTTTTGCTTATTTACAAAAAGGTGATTTAAAAAAAAGCTAAAGAGGCTTATAACAAAGCCAAAAAAAATTCAACCAGAAAATTATATAGCAATAAAAAAATTTAGAAAAAATAAAAATTCTTGAAACAAAAAAAAAACAAACCCTACTCTACCTCGACTTTAAGCCCCATATGCATTTTTAGATATTCCTGGAAAAACAAAGTCAATTACCCTTGTTTAATCGCTGGGTCAAAAAACTGTTTTAAAGCGGGTTTGTCAATTGGCCAAGAAGTGTTTTTAAACATAAAAAAAAAGACGAATAGAGGTAAGAACAAAAAATAAAGAATATATTGGATACCTACCAGATGATATTTCAAAACGATTGATTATTCTTATTAAAGCCGGCAAGTAGTTTTAAATGTTATATAAAAAGAGGCTGACCTTAAAAACATTGTTATTATTTTGTCCAAAGAAGAAAAAACGTGGAAAAAAAGTAAACCGATATGCTCCTTTTCCAATAAATAATGTCTTTACTAGTAATATTAATGTTAGTGATGAAAATCAAGAAACAGAATCTGAAGAAATTCTCAGATCTTGATCTTGAAAAATTAGCCGCAACTTTAACTAAACGAAGAAAAAGAATATCTTCCTTTTGAAACTACTGATGAAGAAAACGAAGAAAATGAGGAATAAATTTATCATTTTATAATGCTTTATCTTTCCCTTAAAAAATTATAATTGTTCCTTTGATTCTTTTTTGCATCAATTAATTCGCCTGATTTCTTTTGGTACTTGAAAGTCAGACATTGAGCGCCAGGCTAAAATAAAAGACAAAACAAAAATTAATAAAAACCAGATAAACATATTATTTCACTGACCAATCTTTTTCTAAACTTTCTAACTTTAAAATTATATCAGAAACTAAAGTCTCTCCTTTTTCAAGATTACAGTTAAAATAAAAGGCTAAAGCTTTTGAAACTAGATTTATCTCTTTAGTAATTATCTTACATTTATTATCATTTAGATTTTCATCTTGGCTTAAATCAACCACTTTTATCCCCTCACCTTCAATTATCTGACTTAAAAAATAAGCAGTTGAATAACTTTTTTTATAAAATATTTGAACAGTTGGCATAAAATCTCGATAATTTTTTTTATAAAAAATTCCTTGATAATCTTTATTAAAATTCTCTTGATTAAATATTTTATTAATCTTAATCACTCGATAATCAGATTTATTTTTATTTAATATTTTAAAAAACAAAATCAATCTATCAAGAAAGTTGGCGTTAGATGATGAAAAAATAATTGAACTTATTTTTGGAGTGTTCAAATTCTTTTCATCTTCTTGATAGTAAACTTTACCTGTTGTATAAAAATATAGATCAACAAAAGAAGACGTTGCTCCTGAATAAGCTTTTTTGATAATCTCTGGTTTTTTTTCCAAAAATACTAATTTGCCTAAAGCTCCATTTCTATACCAACCATAACCACCAGGAACTAAAATTTTTGTATCTGTAGGAATCTTTAACAAATAATTAACACCAGTATTTGATAAAGACAAATAAAAACTATCAGCTCCATAAAAAACAATATTTACCCTTTCTTGACCCTTCAAAAACACCGACGAAATAATATTTCTATATAAAAAAAATATAATAATTAAAAAAAGCCCAAAAAAAATAATTACTTTTGACTTTTGACTTTTGACTTTTGACTTATTATTTTTATATCCCATGCTCAATCTTTAATCTTTTAATTTTATTAACAATCTCCTCTTTATCTAATCGATGAAGAAGATAAATTTTTTTTATGATCGATAAAGCTGCTTCAAACTCTGGTTGAATAATTATATTAACACCTAGATCCTTCATTCTTATTTGATCTTGTTGCTTATGAGCTCGACTAATAATAAAAATGTCCTTGTTTAATTTTTTAGCATTTAAAATAATTGCTTCTTGAATATTTCTTTCTGGCACTGCCAAAATCAAAACTCTTGCTTCATCAACTTGAGCATAGTCTAAAATATCAATATCAGATGGATCGCCATAAATAATATTTATTCCTTGTTTTTTTGCTTTTTCTACAATATAAAGATTGTAATCTATGGCAATATAAGGAATGTTCGCCATCATTAAAGATCGACCAATATAACTACCGATCCTACCATAACCACAAATAACCACATGATTTTTTAAATCAATTTCATCAATTGGTGATTTATCACTATCAAGTTTATAGGAAATATAATTTTCCAAAAAAGGTAAATATCTTTTTATTAATCCGCGAATATTTTTATAAAGCCTGTCTTTTTTCCTAATTAAAATTGGCGTAATAATCAAAGTAATCAAAACACTGGTAATAATAAAAAGATAATCTTCATTAGAAACTAAATTATTTAATAGCGCCGTTGACATCAAGATAAAAGCATCCTCATCGATCTGAAAAAGATATAAAGCGAGATTAAAACTTGCTCTTGTATGAAATTTTAAAAACAAAAATATTAATAAAATTATTAATGCCTTAACAAAAATCACTAAAAAAGTAAACAAAAATATTTTTGGCAAAATCGTAATTTCAGAAAAAATCCTAATATTTGTGCCAATATAAACAAAAAAAATCACTGCTAAAAGATCACGCATTGGTCTAATTTGAGTAAAAATATGATGATGTTCAAGAGTTTGCGCTAAAAGAATTCCAGCAATAAAAATACCAATCAGAGTAGGAATATTTAAAAGTAATGATAAATAAGTAATAAAAAATATAAAAAGAATAATAAAAAGATTAAAAAGTTCTCTTGATCCCTTAGCAATCCGATTAAATAAATAAGGAATAATTTTTTGGCCAAGATAAAAAAGACCAGTAATGATTATTCCTGATTTAACTAAACTTATAAAAATTTCAACAAATAATTTTAAAAAAGTAATCTCTTTACCATCAGTAATTGAGGTAAAAATAATCATAAAAGGAATAAAAGCAATATCTTGAAAAAGCAAAATCCCCATGGCAATTTCTCCTAAAAATGACGACTCCTCTCCTCTATCTTGGATTATCTTGGCAACAAGAGTTGTGCTTGATGAAGATAAAGCAATACCTATTAAAAATGAAGTTAACAAAGAAAATTTAAAAAATTAAAGAAATAATAAAAATAAAGATAATTGACAATAATATCTGAAGACTGGCTCCAATTAAAATAATTCTTTTAAAAGAAAAAATTCGGGAAAAAATTAGTCTCAAGTCCAACTGTAAAAAGCAAAAGCAATATACCAAAATAAGCAAAATTTTTTATTGCTTCAGATGATGGGAATAGAAGAAAAAATATTACCATAAACCAAACCACCAATAATATAACCTACTAAAGGAGGCAAATTCATTTTTTTAGCAATTACTCCAAAGAAAAAAGGTAAAGATAAAAAAATAAAAAAATTAAATATCAAAGAAGCACTAATTTCACTCATAATCATAAGTATAAACTGAATTTAAAAAAATAACATAGTTTTTATTTTTTAAATATAAAGGAAATTTTCAGAAGTTTTAAATATTTTTATTTTTTATTTTAAAATCTTAAAAAGCAAGCAATTTCGTTTTATATCTTCTGATATATTAGGATGAATAATAAAATTTTTTAGTAACTTTACAAATTTTCATTCCTGATTTTATCATCACTTTTTTTGAAGCTATATTATCTACATCACAAAAAGCTTGAATTTCTTTAATATTTTTTTGCGAAAATAAATAATTAATCATTTCTTTTAAAATCATAGTCATATAACCTTTTCCCCCAATATTTTTTTTCCTAAAGCATAACCTATTTGCGCCTTATTTTTATTTAAAAAAAACAATTTTAAAAAGACCAAGTATATTATTATCTTTTTTCGATAATAAAATTAAATTTCTTCGTTTTTTTTTTCCCATTTTTCTAAAATATATCTTAAAAAATTTTTTGTTTCTTGTATACTTTTATGTGGTTGCCAAGTTGTGTAATAAGCAACATTTATATCAGAAGCATAATTTAAAAATAAACTCTTTACTGTCTGATATTTTTGGTTTTCTAAGAATGAATTTATCAATAATGATTTTTTTAGAAAAAATCATAATAATATTTTTACTTTCTCAATTTTTTCTCGCAGTCTATACAAAATGGAGCTTCAGGAATAAGCTTAAGACGAGCGACAGCAATTGGTTTTTTTACATCTTTCACAAACTCCATATCTATCTTTAGCAATCTTTCTTAAAGCATTATCAATATCAGCAACTTTTTGCTCTAAATCTTTAATTTGCGCTTCAATAGTCTCATGACCCATCTGTTCTCTCACATCAGTATCAATTGCAGCATTATCTGAAGCATGATCTGGATCTTGAAATGGATCCTCTTTTTTTAATTCTTCTATTTGTGTTAAACTTTTTTCCTTATCTTTAAGAAGCTTTTCTTTTAACTCTAAAATTAATTTTTTTGATAATTTTTTGTCCATAATATTTAATAAAACTTAAAATAGCGCTCCTAAAATAATAAACAAAATACCCACCAATTGTCAATAACAAAATTAATGATACTAGCCAATTAAAACTAAAACCTAAAAAGTATAATTGATTTTCTTTGATTTTGTCAAATAGAAAATTTATTAAAGCAAAATAAAAGATTGATAAATAAAAAAGAAACCCTTTAAAAAACTTTTCTTTTCTGATTTCCAATAAAATTTTTTGAGAAAAAAAAGCCGCAACTAGAAAAAATAGCGACTCATAAAAAGCAGTTATGTGTCTTAAACCTTGATAACCTAGATATTTTACGCTTATAAAAAATGTTGTTTTTGTCCCAACTTCAGCTCCTGAAAAAAATCCTCCCAGCTTTCCTAGAACTAAAGCGATAAAAAAAGATGTCATCAAATAATCAACTACTTCCAAAAACTTAATTTTTTTAAAATGTGAAAAAATTAAAAAATAGAGAAAAAAAACCAACTAAAAATCCATAAATAGCAATTCCTGGATAACCATTGATTAAAATAAACTTTAATAAATTAAAACCAAATTTATCAAAATTCAAAATCACATAAACTAATCTCCCCAAAAAAAGACCAAAAAAAATTGATAAAAAAACTCCATCAAATATCTCCTCTTCTTTGTATGAAGTTAATCTGATATTTCTCCACAAAATAAAAAGCGCCCAAAAAAAAAGCCAAAACTAAAAAAACTCCAAAAGTATAGATTTTAATTGGACCGATTGTCAATAAAACTGGAAGCATAAAATAACATCTAACATCTAATTTCTAACATTTATAAAATTGACCTAATTTTTAATTAACCTAAAATAATAATGTAAATAATTCAAAAGTCAAAATTCAAAAGGCAAAAATTTAAGTTAAAAAGTTAAAAGTTTTTTTAATTTTTAATTTTGAATTTTAATTTTGACTTTTGACTTTTGCATTTTGACCTTTTATTAGTATAATTTATTTTTAATGAAAAATAAAGTTTTGAAAGTTGGTTTTGATTTAGATGGAGTTTTACTTTATAATCCTGCTAGAATTTTTCGACCAATAATCTATTTTTTGAAAAAATATCTTTTAAAAAGAAAAACTGATCAATTTTACTATCCAAAAAACAGATTAGAACAGTTTATCTGGCTTTTACTTCATAAAAGCAGTCTTTTTCCTCAACCAGGAATAGATAAAATAAAACAACTTATTAAAGAAAAAAAAAATTAAAGCCTATGTAGTTTCAGCCCGTTATGAATCTTTAAAAAAAGATTTTTATTATTGGAAAAAAACAATTGATCCGAAAAATCTTTTTTCCGGTTGGTATTACAATGAAAAAAAATCAACAACCATATGATTTTAAAGCCCAGATGATAAAAAAACTTAATCTTGATATTTTTGTTGAAGATAATTGGGACATTGTTAAAAAGTTAAAAGTTAAAAGTCAAAAGTCAAAAGTGAAAACAAAGATTTTTTGGATATGTAATTTGCTTGATAGAAATATAAAATATCAATATAAATTTAAAAATTTAAAAGAAGTGGTTAGTAAAGGACTATTATGAAAATTCTTATTACTGGCGGAGTGGGATTTATTGGTACTAATGCCGCTATTTATTTTGCCAATAAAAAACACGAAATTGTCTTGGTTGATAATTTTTCAAGAAAAGGAGTTGAGATTAATGCTTTGTTTTTGAAAAAAAATTATCCAAAAATAAAAATTATAAAATCAGATGTTCTTGAAGTTAAAAATTACCTTTCATATCTTAAAAAAACTGATGTTATTATTCATCTTGCCGGACAAACTGCCGTAACCACCTCAATTCAAAATCCAGAAAATGATTTTAAAAATAATCTTTTAGATAGTTTTACTTTACTTGAAAGTGTTAGAAAATATAATCCAAAAGCAATAATCATTTATTCATCAACTAACAAAGTTTACGGTGATCTTTCAAAATTAAAAAAATTTTCACCAGTTGATGAATCTGCTCCCCTTGATTTTATCTCACCTTATGGCTGTTCTAAAGGAGCTACAGATTGTTATTTTTTAGATTATCATAGAATTTATGGTCTTAAAACTGTTGTTTTCCGTCAATCATGTATTTATGGTAAGCATCAACTTGGAGTTGAGGATCAAGGTTGGGTGGCTCATTTTACTAAACAATTTTTGTTTAAAAAACCAATTACTATTTTTGGCAATGGAAAACAAATAAGAGATTTGCTTTATGTTGAAGATTTAGTTGAGGCTTATGAAAAAGCAATTTTAAATATTAATAAAGTTACTGGTAAACCAATTAATATTGGTGGCGGAGAAAAAAATGCTTATAATCTCCTACAAGTGATAAAAATGTTAGAAAATGAATTTGGTTATCAAGTAAAAATAAATTTTGAAAAAGCAAGAGTAGGCGATCAAAAATATTTTGTCTCAAAAAATCTTCTTGCCAAAAGACTCCTCTCTTGGCAACCAAAAAATCCCTTTTCTAAAGCCTTAAAATCTCTTATCAATTGGCAAAAAGAAAATTTAAATTATTTAGCTAAAATTTAACAATGAAAATCCTCTTTTTTTCTCCATATTTTTATCCCTATACTTCAGGTCTAACGACTTATCCTTGGAAAATCTTAAATTATCTTGGAAAAAAACATCAAATTAAAGTTTTAACATTTAATCATAAAAAAAATATATATAAACAATTCAAAAGTCAAAAGTCAAAAGTCAAAATTACCTATCTCCCTTATCTTTTCAAAATCTCAAAAGGCTATATTTCACCCCAATCGCTTTTTTATTTTTTAAAAGAAGTAAAAAATGCTGATCTAGTTTTTTTAAATTTACCTTCAGTTGAAGGATTACCGCTTTTGCTTTTAGCAAAAATTTTTAAGAAAAAAACCATATCTTTAATTCATTGTTTTTTAAACGGCGGAAAAAATATTTTTGAAAAAATTATTTTTAAAATCGCTAATTTTTTTGTTTATTTACAACTTCTATTTTCCGATAAAATTGTCGCCTATACAAAAGATTATTTAAAAAAATATTTTATTTTTAATTTGATAAAAAACAAAACTCACTTTCAATTACCGCCAATTTTAAAAACTCAAGAAGATAAAAAATATTTTAATTTTTTAAAAAAATTTACTAACAAAAAAATTGTTATTGGCTATGCTGGTCGTATCTCTTCTGAAAAAGGCTTAGAATATTTAATAAGTTCAATTAAACGTTACAAGTTACACGTTACACGTTACACGTTATTATTCGCTGGCCCTTTTGGCAAAGATGTTACCGGTGAGGAAAAATATTTTTTAAAAATAAAAAAACTTCTTGATAAAAATAAAATAAATTATCATTTTTTGGGAAATTTAACACCGGAAAAACTTTTTGCTTTTTATAAAACAATTGATGTTTTGGTACTTCCTTCAATTAACTCAACTGAGGCTTTTGGTATGGTCCAAGCTGAAGCAATGATATCAGGTACACCAGTGATTGCAACAAATTTGCCTGGTGTTAATATTCCTATTAATTTAACAAAAATGGGGATAATTGTTGAACCAAAAAATGAAAAACACATTCATCAGGCGATTTTAAAAATCATAAAAAATCGCAAAAAATACACTAATAAAAAACTTGTCGCGAATGCTAATAAAATTTTTAATATAAATAAAATTTATAAATTTTGGGAACAAATTATCTTTTAAATGAAAACCATTAATTTTTTTATAAAAAAATATCTTTATTATCGACCGGCGTTTTTTTCCTTTATAAGGCCTCAAGAGGCTTTTTATTTTAAAAGCTACAAAAATCTAATAAAATCACCAATTCTTGATTTTGGCTGTGGTGATGGTTTTTTTACTAATATCGTTTTTGGAAAAAGAAAAATTGATATTGGTCTTGATTTGATAAATAATCAAAGAGTTATTGAGGCAGAAAAAAATCAAGTTTACAAAAAAATTGTTCTTTATGATGGCTTAAAAATTCCTTTTAAAAATAATTATTTCAAAACTATTATCTCAAACTGTGTTTTAGAACATATTCCAAATCTTGATTTATCTTTAAATGAAATTTATCGAATTTTAAAACCCGGAGGTTATTTTTTAACAACGGTTATGACTAATAATTGGGAAAAGTATCTTGTTGGCAAAAAATTTTTTGGCAAAAAATATACCTTTTGGTTGAGAAAAAAACAAGAACATTTTAATCTTTTATCAGAAAAAAACTGGTCAAGAAAATTTAAAAAAGCTGGTTTTAAAATTGAAAAAATTTTTGGTTATATTGATGAAAAAAACGCTAGAGTTTTGGAACTAATGCATTTTTTCTCAATTGACTCTCTTTTATCTTATAAACTATTTAAAAAATGGGTACTTTTCCCAAAACTCAACTCTCTTCTCTACTTTAATCTTGCCTTAAAAAATATTAAATTAAATGTCGATATTGAAAAAAGTTGTGGATTGTTCTTTATTTTAAAAAAATGAAAAAATTCAAAAAAATTTCCATATTAATACCAATCTTTAATGAAGAAAACTATATAAGAAAAACAATTAATGCTGTTTTAAAGGCTAATACTTTAGGTTTAAAAAAGGAAATTATTATTATTAACGATGTTTCAACTGATAATACAAAAAAGATTTTGGAAAATATTAAAAGAAAACATAAAAATTTAATCATAATTCATAATCAAAAAAATCAAGGAAAAGGATATTCCTTAAAAAAAGGTTTTTTAAAATCAACTGGAGATATTGTTTTAGCACAAGACGCTGATTTAGAATACTCTCCTTCTGATTACCCAAAACTTATTAATCCTTTTTTAAAAAATGACGCTGATGTTGTTTATGGATCAAGATTTATTAGTAGTGAACCTCATCGAGTTTTGTATTTTTGGCATTATTTAGTCAATATATTCTTAACTACTCTATCTAACATGTTAACTAATCTTAATTTAACTGATATGGAAACTGGTTTTAAGATTTTTAAAGGTGATCTTATTAGAAAAATTGCTCCTCATTTACAATCAAAAAGATTTGGCTTTGAACCGGAAATTACTGCCAGAATCGCAAAAATAAAAGATATTAAAATATATGAAAATATATGAAGTTGGCATCTTTTATTGTGGAAGAACCTATAAAGAAGGTAAAAAAATTAATTGGATAGATGGAGTAAAGGCAATTTTTGAAACTATTAAATATAACTTATTTAGTTAGTTAAAATAATTTTATTACTTACTAACTGATCATTAAAAATAAGTTTTTGTATTTGTAAGTTAATTTTTTTATTTTGAAAAAAAGAATAGTTAAAATTAGTAATAAAAGGATTAGTATAAATAATTATTTTCTTTGATTTATTAATATCAATAAGATTAATCAATTCTTCATAATCATAAATAAAAATATAATTATTAAAATAAGAATATTTTTTACTTATCAAATAATTTTCGATACTTTTTGGTTCTGGCTGACCCCACTCACCCCAACAACAAGTAAATAAAAAAATTTTACTATTAGATTTATTGTAATTTTTTATAATATCCTCAACAATTAATCTGCCAAACGGTATGTTTTTATTAGGTAGGGTTTGTGGATAAATAAAAAAATAATTATAAAAATTAAAAATTGCATAAAAGCTTAAATAAATTATTAAAAAAAGCTTACTTAATAATAAATTTTTAGATTTTATTTTTTCATATAAAAAAACTAATCCTTTAGCTAATATAAAATATATAAAAAAAGCACTGCCAATCATTCTACCAAACGAAGGCGAATTCTGCGGATTAGCAATATCTAAAAACGAAGCTAATTGGCTAAAAATAAACACTAAAAATATAACAATATAATTAAATCTAATTTTTTTATTTTTTATAAACTCTTTAATAAAAATAATAAATCCAATAAAAAAAATAATTGATGAAAAAATATCTAAAACCGGCTGATAAGGTATATTATGTCTAAAAACAACGTCGCCTCTAAAAAAATAAGACTGAAAATTATCAAAAACATTTGAAAAAAAATTTATTATTTTAGTATTAAAAGATAAGTACTTTCCAGTCTTTTCTCCTAAATAAGACAAATTATTATTTAATATCTCTGGTTTAATCTCGTTAAAAAAAAGAAAAATAACAAAAGGCAAGGCGCTTAAAAAAATTTTCCAATTAAAAAAAATTAAAAACATCATTCCCCAAAACGAAGATTGAGCAAATAATCCTACACCCAAAATTATTCCACTTAAAAAATATTTTTTGTTTAAAAAAAAATATAAAAATAATTCAACAAAAAGTAAAACTAAAATATAAGGTTTTGCTTGTCTGGAAAATGAAATCAACCAAAAAGAAAAGGACATTAAAAATGGAGTTAAATAGTAAATCAACTTTTTATTAGATAATTTTTTTGATATTACATAACTTAAATAAATTATTAAAACTCCTAAAAATGCTGTAGTTAATTTAATAATCTCAAAACTATACCCAAATATCTTAAAAAAAATTGCTACTAAATAATCAAAAATCGGTCCATCTCCTCCCCAAAATTTATATCGAAGATTTCCATTTAAAATTTCTCTTGCGTATTGAAAATGCTCATTAACATCTCCCCACATTTCAGCCGGTATTTTATCAATCAAAAATATCCTTACTAATAATGAAAATATAATTATTAAAAAAATATATTTTTTACTTCTCTCCATAAATAATCAATCTATAGGCAAAAATTTTTAGTATTGGTAGATTAGCTAAAAAATTATTAATTTTGTGAAGTAACTCAATTTTTCCAAAAATCTGCGGCGGCAACAAACCATAACCAATAATTTTAATTTTTTGAAAACCAGCATTTTTAAAAACATTAATTAAGTTAAAATAATTACAAGCAAAAATTCCTTTTTCTTCACTCCAGTTTAAAAATAAACTAATAAAAAATAGCCAAGAAATATTTAATGGATTTGGTTCGGAAAAAACAATTTTTCCTCTTTTTTTTAGATTATTAAAAAAAACTTTCCCATAATGATTAATTTTTATATGATGCAAAATATCTGTGCCAACAATATAATCTAAATCACTGCTAGAAATTTTTTTGGCAATTTTTAAATAATTAAGTTTATTAATTTTTTTCGCGTTTTCTTTTAGATTGATTAAAGCATTATCATCTATATCAATAGCAATAACTTTGATATTATTTTTTAAAAGTGGTATAGTTAATCTTCCTGCCCCACAACCAAAATCAACAACTTTTAAATTTTTTTTAAATTTTATTAATGAAGATAGAAAATCAATCTCTTTTTTTACATGATAAGGAGAATTAAAAATTTTTTCTTGATTATAATACTCAAGATTTTTATTTATTTTTTTCATAGATTAACACTGTCTGCTGATCATAGACAGTAAAAGTCTCCTCTACCCAACTGTCTGGATAACGAATAAATTGGTAATAAAAAGGCAAAAATTCTTTAATTTTTTTAAAACAAAATTGTGATTTTTTTTGAGATCCCGACGTTAAGTCGGAATGACAAGAATCTTGAAAACAATTTTCTTCTATTGAAAAGCATTTTTCTTTAAATAAATAATCATAAAATTTACTCATCAAGGGATATCTTTCTGGAACTTTTGGAATACTTCCCCAACCGCGATTAGAAGACAAAACATAATAATCTGCTTTTTCAAGTAAATTTTTCATTATCTGCCATTTTTCTTTTTTGTCTGGATCAAATATTGGCAACTGCAACACTTGAAAATTTTTTCCATAATTATTCTCAATCAATAAAGGCAATGGGTCATCCCAATGTTCTCCCAAAATTACTGCTTGATTAGGTACGTTTTTATAAATCCACTCTGATGCCTCAACTCGAGTATTTTTGTGAAAATAAATTGTAAAAAAAAGCAAAGGCCAGAATAATAGTGTAACGTAAAACGTAAAACGTATAACGTATTTAAGAAAATTGTTCAATTTCATTTTATTAATCTGATTAAATATAAGCGCAATTCCAACTCCACCAAAAATTGCATAAAAAGGATAAAGATAGATTGTATAACGAATTGACTTAACAAATTGACTTGATTGATAAATAAAATAACCAACTACCCAAAATAAAACTAGATAAATAATTGAATTAATAAAAACTGATTCTAAATTTATTTTTTTATCTTTTTTATATTTGCTATGAATATTTGATATTTGATATTTGATATTTGATATTATTTTGATAATTCCTATAACCATGACCATAAAATTCACCGGTCCCAATCCCACCAAAAACGTTGTCAGCAATAATCCATACCACGGTTTGTTTATCCATTGAACTCCAGGTGGATACCAGGCTTCTTTTGTAGTAAAAAATTTAAGCGAATTAATACTATCAACAAAATCTTTATTCAAACGAAAATCAAAAAAAGATGGATTTTGAAAATAATAAGGATTAAAAAGACGAAGGAAAAAATAAACTAATAACGTGTAACATAGAACGTGAAACGTGTAACGTATAACGTGAAATGTATAATATTTTTTATCATTATTTTTAACTAAATTTAAAATTTCCCGAACAAAAATTACTGCTAAATTTAAAGGTAAAATATATAAAGCAGAAATTTTTGAAGATAAAGCAAGTGAGAAAAATAACGCTGATAAAACAAAATACAGTTTTTTTGTTATTCCGAACTTGATGCGGAATCCACAACAAAATTTCAAAGCAAAATAAAAACTTCCTAGCATAAAAAAATTCAAAAAAGTATCAGTAGTAAAAAAATGAGCTGATTGAATCGGATAAACAGAAATCGCATAAAAAAAACTTATAAAAATAGGAATATTTTTCTTTTTGTCATCCCAAACTAGTTTCGGGATCTCATTAATTAATAACCTTCCAATCTTATACACTAACACTACACATAAAAAATCCATTAATGCTGATAAAAATCGACCTAAAATCGCAAAATCATTATAATTATCTAAGCCTAATTTAACTGCTAAATATTTTGTCAAAACCAAAGGAAAGGTTCCGTAAACATAAAATTTATAACCAAGGTTGTAAGGACTTAAAGTTGATTTTTCTTGATTAAAATAATCCTGAAAATTATCAGGAATTTTCATTGCGTTTGCCACCATAGTTAAAAAGCGCTCATCGGGATGAAGGTGCTGATTATTATCCCAATTTAAGTTATAAAATCGCAAAAAAATCGCCAAAAGCAAAATAAAAATGAAAAAAAATTTTTTCATAAATTATTTTTTAGGCAGAATTAATTTGATTTTAGAAGTGATTTTTTTAAAAAATCCTGCTTTTGATTGATTGATATAAAATTGCAAAAGGTCTCGGGTAGTAATGATATTAAGCGGCTTTTTAGTTTTATCAACTATAATCACACTACCGATTTTTTTATCAAGAATTAATTCAACTGCTTTTTTTAAGGAATCATCTTCAGTCAAAACCAAAACAGTTGTTTTATAATACTCATAAACTGGTTTATTTAAAAGATGAAATTTGGATCCTAATCGATCTCCTTTTGATTCTTTAACTTTTGGAGTAATTAAAAGATTTATCAAATCATAATAACTTAAAACGCCTTTTAACTTATTATCTTTATCAACAACAATTAGTTTTGAAACTTTTTCTTTTTTAAAAAGATTTATTGCTTCTGAGACTGGTGTATTTGTTTCGATAATAACCGGTAATTTTTTAAATTTTATGAATTCTCCTATTTTCTCTTCAAAAAGTGGCAAAGAACGAAGATAACTTAACACTCTTCTTGCTGAAATAATACCTAAAAAATTATCTTGTTTATCAAAAACTGGCAAATAATGAACTTTTGATTGAATAAAAAGTTCAGTCACTTTAGTTAATGGATAATTAATATAAATTTTTGGTGGATGAAAAAGACAATTAATAACTTTAGTATTACTAGGATAAGAACTACGAATTGCATGATAATAAGGATTAATCAATCCTAAAAATTTTTCCTTATCATCAAAGACAAATACTGCATCATGAGAGGTAGAAAGCTTGCTTAAGGCTTGTGATAAAGTAGCATCTGGTGAAATTTTAATAATATTATTTTCCTTAAGCAAATTTAAAAGCCTCATAAACTATTTTATAGTTATAACATAAATTTTCCGTCTTTGTAAATAAGTTTTTTTACGCCGTTTTTTAAAATCGCATAAACTTCTTTTTGCTGAGTGTTAATGATATCACAATGCTCGACTGACTCATTAAAACCTAATTTCTTCCAATCTTTTTCCTTCATTTTGTTTTTATTCCCCGAATAACAATCATGATATGATGAACCAATTGCTAAATGGCTATTACCCCAATCTCCGCCAAAGTTTTCATCATACAAAGTATTAGCCATAAATCGATTGATTTTTGAAAATCTTTTATCAGTTAAAGAAAATTCACCTATCTTATCAGCATTTTTTTGACGAATCATCTCGTGAAGTAGTTTTTCATTTTTTTTCGCTTTTGCTTTGACAATAACACCATCTTTAAACTCCAAATAAATATCTTTTATCAAATTACCATAACGATAAAGGGGGAAATCAAAATAAATTTTTCCATTGACTCCCCGCCAATCAGGTGAAGTAAAGATCTCAAATGAAGGAATATTTGCTCCTCTGCCTCCTTGCCAAATCCGCTTTTCTCCTAAACTAATATAAATATCAGTGTCTTTTGAGATCATATGAAATTTTTCAACTGGCAAAGAATTCATTTTTTTTCGCAAAGCCTCAATCTCTGAAAACACTTTTTTCCATTTTTCAATTGGTGACTCTTCATTTAAAAAACAAGCGTTGATTATTTGCTGCCAAAAATCCTCAATTGTCAATCCTGCTTCTTTTGCCATCCCTTCAGTGCCATAAAGACAAAGGGACCAAGTGAGCTTACCTTTATCCTCTTTTTCAAAAAGCCATTTTTTCAAAATCTGACGAGATGAATTAGCCAAAACAATTTTTTTTGGATCAACATCTTTTAATAAAAATGGATTTTCCGGCGCAATCAGATAAAGCCGATGATCAATTGTATCAACAAGAGATTTTAAATATTTTTTTGGGGTAAATTTAAGTTGTTCATCATTGGCTTTATCAAAAAATATCTTTTCAAACTCCTCTCTCGCCTCTTTAACAATTGGATGAGCGCCAATTTCTAAAATTCGCTCATAAATTGAGATAGCCAAAGGCAAAGCTGCTGCATCATAAACAAGATAAACTACCTCTCCTTTTTTTACTCCTTTCCCCCTTCCTAAAGCAAAATCAACCATCACCGAAGCGTAATTTTTAAGAATTTTTTTATCTGGTTGATAGGACATAAAAATAGTATACAAAGAAAAAATCAAAAATCAAAATTCAAAATGAAAATTAAAAATTTAAAATGAAAAAAATAAAAAAAGATATTGGATATTAGATATTAGATATTAGATATTTGATATTAAGAGAGTAAAATATTTTTTTAGTTTTAAGTTGTAGTTTTTAGTTTTAACATGTAGGTTTTGAGTTTTTAATGTATTTAATTATTTATTATTGATTAAAAATTTATTTATTAAAAATTAAAAATTTTTATTAGGATTTAGAGTTTAGAATTTAGGATTTATTTTAATTAGGTCAATTTTTTTATTTTTACACATTCCACGTTACACATTATTAATTAGAGCAATTATTAGGTCAATTTTTTTAAATTTTAGATGTTAAATGTTAGATGACAATTCACAGACAACCACATAGGTCATCTTATTAACTAATCATTGAACAAACTTTAGAAATGTTTTATAGTTAAAAAATGAAAGCTTTTTTGTCTTACAGTTTTGAAAATAAAAAAGAGTTTGAAAAGTTAAATAAAAATTTAAAAGAGTTTCTTAAAAAAGAATTTGATATTGATTGTTATTCTTTTGTTTTTGATTATAAAGAAAAAACTACTAATAAAAAAATGATGAAAGATGCTTTAGAATTAATTAATAAAAGCGACTTGATTATTGCTGAATTGTCTTATAAATCAATTGGAATTGGAATAGAAATCGGTTATGCAAAAGCTAAAAACAAAAAAATAATCTATCTAAAAAAACCCAACACTCCCCTATCAACAACCGCTGAAGGAATTACTGATTATTTAATTGAATATAAAAACGAAAAAGATTTATTTGAAAAATTAACTAATGTTTTGAGTAAAATCTTTTAATTTTTCTCTTGGATCCTCTGCAAATATCACGCTTCGAGAAATATTGATAATTAATCCTTTTCCATTTTTATTTAATCCCTTTTTTAAGACTTGATTAATATCTCCTCCTTGAGAGCCAATACCTGGGACTAAAAACCAGATATCATCACCAACAATACTTCTTATCTCTTTTAACTGCCTTGGATAAGTGGCACCAATTACAAGTAAACAATTTTTATTCTTATTCCACTTATTTACCACCTGATAAGCTAAATATTGATACAAATTTAATTTTTTAAATTTTTGTTTACCCGCCGTTTTAGGCGGGATTTTTAACTTTTGACTTTTAACTTTTAACTTTAAATTTTGTATTTCCCCACTTCCCTCATTTGAAGTCTTACATAAAATAATTATTCCTTTATCTTTCATTTCCAAAAACGGCTTTAGGGCTTCACTACCTAAATAAGGATTAACTGTCACCGCATCGGCTTGAAGATATTTAAAAACAAAATCAACATAACCACGGTTAGTATTACCAATATCAGCTCTTTTTGCATCAATTATAATTGGAATTTCCGGATATTTTTCTCGCAAATAATCACAGGTAAGTTTTAACTCATAAATCCCCTGATGACCTATAGCCTCATAAAAAGAAGTGTTTAATTTATATGAACAAACTAAATCAAAAGTCTTGTTAATTATATACTTATTAAAACTGTATTGAGGATATTTTTTTGCTTTAAATTTTTCCGTTATTTTTTCTAAATCACTATCCAACCCAACACAAATAAAACTTTTATTTTTTTCGACAATATTTTCTAACTTATAGAAAAAATTTTTATTATTCATTTTTATTTATTAAAAAACTATTTATTAAAGACTGTCTTTAACAAAGACAGTCTTTTTTAAAAATTATTAAGCCAATTAATGACTTCCTGATATTTTTCTTGACTAATTTTTTTCTTTTCAAAAAGCACTTTAAGCCATTGTTTTAAAGTAAAAGCATAGTGAAGTTTTAAGCCATTTGAAGCTAAAAACTCTTTTCCACCTTGCTCTCTATCAAACAAAACTACAACATCTTTTATAACTAAACCACTATTTTTAAGTAAATTAATTGACTCAATCTTTGATTCACCAGTAGTAATCATATCATCAACTAAAACCCCTATTTCTCCTTTTTCAAAACTTCCCTCATAAGCTTTTTTTGTACCATAATCTTTTACCTCTTTTCTCGTATAAATCCAAGGCTTGTTGTTGTAAAAACTAATGGCTGCCACAATTGGTAAAGCCGTATATGGTACAGCAATCATCTGATGAAAATTTAATTTATCTAAAATCTCAAGATAGACTTTAGCTACATTTTTTAATATTTTTGGATAAGAGACTAAAACGCGAAGATCAATATAAACTGGAGAGATCATTCCTGATTTCAATTTAAAAGAACCAAATTTGATCGCTCCAATTTTAAAAAGATCAATCATTAATCCTTCTTTATTTTTCATAAATTAAATTAAAAATTTTAATAATCTTTTAACTGACCTAATTTATCTTCAATTTTATTTATCTTTTTTTCTCTAAATATTTTTTCCAATTGTTTTTTTAAATTGCTAAAAATTTTTGGCCCTTTAAGAAGTCTTGTTCCAACTCCTACTAACTTTGCTCCTGCTAAAATATACTGATAAACATCATCGCCTGTCTCAACTCCACCAACACCAATAATATCAATTTTTCCTTGAGAAAATTTATGAAACAAAATCACTTGCGCTAAACTAATTGGTTTTAAAACTCTTCCTCCCAATCCGCCAATTCCTTGATTTGGCTTAATCACTAATCTTTCATTTTTTGTATCAATAAAAGCACCTAATGGATAAGAATTTATTAAAGTGACAAAATCAATTTTTAACTGCAGAAATTTTTCCGCGATTTTTTTAATTGTTTCTCGATCATTATATGGAGGAAGTTTAACACCAATAACTTTTTTTGTAATTTTTTTTAAGTTTTTTAAAATCTTAAAACTTAAGTCTAAATCATAAGCAAAAATTCCTTTTCCCTCTAAATTTGGACAAGATAAATTCACTTCCAAACCATCAAAATCAGTATTATCAATTTTTTCTGCTAAAATATAAAACTCTTTTTCCTTAAAACCAGCAAAACTAGCAATTAATGGCTTTTGATATTTTTTTAATTTTGAGGCTATTTGACAATAATAATCAACACCAAGATTAGGAAGACCCATACTGTTTATAGAAAAATCATCAGTAACATAAAGTCTTGGTTCAGGATTACCAACTCGTTTTTCTAGTGTCATTGTCTTAAACACCACTCCACCTGCCTCACTTTTTAAAATCTCATCAATTTCATTTTCCGTCGTACACCAGACACCAGAAGCATTTAAAAAAGGAGTCTCAAATTTTAAATTTTTAATTCTTACTGATAAATCAATCATTTTTTAATTCCTAAAACTTTTAATCCATTAATAGTTGCAATTTTTACTAATTCATCAATCTCATAAAAATGATTAGCTTCAAGCAAAAATCGCAGTTCAGTCCACATATCAGCATCAGTAAAAGGCTTATAAATATCAGCAATATTATCTGTTCCCAAAGCAACTACTAATCCATAAGGCACCATCTCATCAACCGGAGTCACAGCATTATGAGTCACTGACAACTCTTCACTTCGTCGACTATCAATCCAAGCAGTGGGGCAAGATACAAACATCAGATTGACTTCTTTTGCCATCTGATAAATCTTTTCCCGATATTTTTTTGGATGAGACGCTAAAGAAATCGCATGAACCGCCACCACTTTTCCCTCCATTTTCGCTTGTTTTGTCTTTTTAATTAAAAGTTCTGTTTCTTTTTCTTTTGAGGTATTTAATTGATCAACATGAACATGAACCATCTTCCTTAAATCTTTTCCTTTTTGCAAAATTATCTCTAAATGTTCCTCCTCTTTTCCTTTATCTTTTCCCGGAAGTCCACCAATAATATCCACAAACTCTGCTCCATAATCAAACCAATAACGAGCTTCTTTATCAATCACTCCTTTTAAAACTTGATTAATAAACTTTATTTTTATTTGTTTTTCATATCTGTCCTTAATTTTTTGAGCTGCTTTAATTGCTTTGTCTTTTATCACCTCATCAATATCAATGAAGCTTCCAATTGTCTGCACTCCTTGAGAAAGCATTATCTCTACTGCATAAGCCATTCGATCATAAATCTGAGAAACGGTTGATTTTCTTTTAATCTCATCAACCAAACTCCATTTTTCTTGTAATCTTGCTCCAGTAAAAGAAAAATTTTTTTTCGTCAAAGTAAAAGCCCGATCTAAATGACTGTGAGCATTGACAAAACCACCATTTTTTTTAATTTTTTTTAAAATCTCTGTTTTTAAATCAAAATAATTAATTTTTTTCATAGTTAATGAGTTAATTTTTCTAATTTTTCAATAAATTTTTTTGCTACTTCAACATCAGTGATCAGATAAGTCTTATTTTTCAAAGCATATTCTCTGATCATCTGACCATCAGTTTTTTCTTTTGGTGATACTCTTCTTCCTGTCGGAATATTGATAATCAAATCAAATCGATTTTGTTCTAACAAATCAAGCAAATTTGGTTTTAAATGTGGTTGGAAAATTTTATTGACTAAAATTGACTCAATTCCCAAACTTTTTAAAAATTTATGAGTTTTGTAAGTAGCATAAATTTTGTATTTCATTTCCGCCAGTTTTTTTATTTCTTTTGTTAATTTGATTTTATTAGCTCTTTTTCCAATTGATAAAAGAACAGTTTTTTCTGATCGTTGGGCCAAACGCATTTGCAAAGTATAAAGCTCAATAAATCCAGCTGAAGCATTTTGATTAAAAGCTTTTGAAGACATAAATGTTGCTAGTTTTTCATCAAATATTGTATTTGGTGTCTCAACTGCCACTGCCTCAACTGATCCTTTATAAAGTTTTAAAGTGACTTTACCAGTGACTTTTTGATTTAAATGATCAATGAAAGCATTTAAATCAGCCATCAAAGGCTCATACCAAAAACCTCCATAACACAAATATGCCCATTTAATATCAACCTCACTTTTGAACTCATTCTCAACTCTGGTGCAAACATATTTTTCCAAATTGCGATGAGCAGTAATGATAATCTCAGCTGCTGGCGCCTCATAAACTCCTCTAACCTTCAAACCAACTACTCTATCTTCAATATGATGAGTAATACCGACACCGTGTTTAGCACCAATTTTATTTAAGGTTAAAATCAAATCAGCTAACTTCATATTTTTACCATTCAAAGCCACTGGAATTCCTTTAATAAAATTTAAATCAATATACTCTGGTTTATCAGGAGCTTTTTCTGGAATATTGCAAACAAGTAAAATTTTTTCAAGCGGTGGAATTAAAGCTGGATTTTCAATCTCTCCTCCCTCTCCTGTCACTCCCCACATATTATCATCATAAGAATAAGGTTTGTCTGAAGTTTGCCTCACTGGAATACCGTGTTTTTTTGCATACTCAAGCTCTTCATCTCGACCCATTGACCACTCGCGAACCGGCGCAATAATCTTAATGTCAGGATTTAAAGTCAAAGCTGTCCCCTCAATTCTCACCTGATCATTGCCTTTTCCAGTACAACCATGAGCAATACAATCAGCTCCTTCAATAGCTGCAATTTTTACTGCCCATTTTGCTAAAAGTGGTCGACCTAAGGGAGTTGATAAATGATAATTGCCTTGATATGAGGCATTGGCTTTTATTCCTTTAGCAATATATTCATTAGCAAACTCTTCTTTAGCATCAACTACATAAGCTTTAATCGCTCCAAGTTTTAAAGCTTTTTTTCTAATCTCCTCCAAATCATCTGCTTGCTGACCAATATCAATTGTTAAAGCAATTACTTGAGCTTTATACTCATCTTGTATCCATTTAAGCATAACTGAGGTATCCAGTCCACCTGAATAAAGCAAAACAACTTTTTTTACCTCACCCTTTCTTCCTTCATAAGATGAGACCTTGATATACTCTGTTTTTTTCATAATTTTTAAAAAATTTATAAAAATTTATAAAAAAAATGAGCCCGAAGGCTCATTTTTTAAAAAAATTAACAAAAATTTGCAAAAAATTAATTTTCATTCTAAAAAGAAATCCTAATATATTTTTTTTCCTTTGTCAACTGAAAATTTATTTTTTGATTTTATATTATTAAAACAACAAAAAATATTTTATTATCATCAAAAAATGATGCGATCGTTTCATTTTTTGGTGATTTAATAAAAAGACTCTCTTTGCAATTATGCAAAGACAGTCTTTAATAGGATAAAAAGAATATAAAAGACAAAACCTTTTAAAAAAAGGTTCTGTCCTTAATAATTAGGTCAATTTAAAATTATTCATTTTTTGTTATTTTTATATTATCCTGATAATCCATAGACAATTGCATAGGTCGGATTGAGAGTTCTTTTGTTCATAAAAATTTTTAGTTATAATTAAATTTAATGAAAAAAAACATTTTAATTTTAATATTGTTTGTAATTTTTATTTTAGTAATAACTTTTTTAATTAAAAAAATAAATTATATAAATTCAAATCAACAAAACAATAAATTAAAAAATAATTTTAATCAAAATGTTACACAAATAACTCCAATTCTTGAATCAAAAAATTTAATTTCATATATGTTTTTTTCATATAAATTAGAGTCAATAAATCAAAATAAAAAAATATTAACTATCTATCTTAACGGAAGTGAGGATAGTTTAGCTGACGCCGCCGATCTTACACTTACTTTTGATAAAAATATTATTATAGAAAAAATTATTGAAGGAGATAGCTTTGTTCTTTATCCAAGAAAATTAATCAAAGATAATTCTTTAATTATTACCGGTGTCAGTTTAAGCGAAGAAAATAAATTAAAATTTGCAAAACCTAATACTAAATTTATTACAATAATTTTAGATTTAAATTATAAAATAAATAAAACTAAACCACTTTTTATAATTATAAATAACTCTGAAAGTAAAATATTTTTTAATGGTAAAGATATTACTAATTTAGATAAACAATTTAAACAAATAACTATAAATTAATGAAAAAAATAAAATTATTCAAATTATTATTAATTTTATTATCATTAAGTTTTTTTATTCTAAATATTTTATTCATTAAAAATGTAATTAAAATCAAAGCTAATGATGTAGAAGTTAAATTAATATTAAAACTTCAAGGTGATTATTCTAGATATAATAAAAATCCAATTTTGACAAAAATAACTTTATACAATCCTTATCAAAAAATTATAGATTTTGAAAATATTTACCTTACACAAGAAAAAAACAATATATTTTCAACCAATATTAAGTTAAACAATATAGATTTAAATCAAATTTACTCCATTTTTATAAAACCCAATAAATATTTAGGTAAATTAGTCAAAAACCAAATTTTTAAAACAACAGATATAAATATTATTGATATTTCAAATGAATATTTTTTTTCTGGTGATTTAGATCCTGTTGATGGTAAAATAACTGCATATGAGCTCTCATTAATAATTAGAGATTTAGGTAATATTAATAAACCTCAAACAGATATTAATTCAGATGGTATAACTGATACTCAGGATTATAGTTTACTTCTATATTCTTTAAAAGAAAATGTTACAGAAGATGAAATTATTTTATTACCAACACCAACCCCTACAATAACCACAACCTCTATTCCTAGTATGACCCCAACACCAACTACCACATCTACATCTACACCTACCCCAACACCTACACCTACACCTACACCTACATCTACATCTACACCTACCCCAACACTAACTCCTACACCTACATCTACTCCAACACCAACTCCAACACCAACTCCAACTACAACTGTCATAATTAATCAAACAACAAATTCATCATCATCTTTAAATGTCGATCCATACTGTAAAATAATGGAAAAAGAATTACCAAATTCAAGCATGATTTATCCAAATTCATCTACAAAGACTCCTGAAACGACAAATAAAATTTGTGCATGGAATAAAGGCAAGTATTATTCTTTACCTTATCGCAACCCAAATTGTACTGTAACACAAGAAATGATTGATAGAGCTTATGAAAGAATGAAAACTTTTTATCCAAAATATTATCAACAATCAAAACTTAAAGAACAATGGCAGATAGTTCAAGATCTAGCAATTAAATATAACTTTAATCCCCTTTTTGTTATCTCTTTATGGATAGAAGAATCAGCTGCTGGTGGAGCAACTCAAGCTCAACAATTAGGTTGTCTTTATAGAAGAAATAAAAATGGCACATTTACTTTTCTAGGACCCGAATCTAATATTTGTCAACAAATGGAATGTCTATTTGGTAGTACTGCTGTAATTCCTGATAATTTTGCTCGCTGGGCTTGCCCATACCAACATGGATATCAAAACTGGAACAATAATGATTGTCTAAAAGTAACCACTTTTACTAGAATAATTGATTTTTGGTATAACTACATGAGTGATCAAGGAAAATTATTAAAACAAGGTTGTCAAATAGAATATTCATCGCCGTCTGATTATAGATGTCCATAAAATAATAAAAAATATTTTTCCTTTTATTAATTTAATTTATTGAATTATTTATTTTATTATTGATTAAAAATTTATTATTTGTTTATTTATTATTGTTTTTATTTTTTTTTAGGTCAATAAAATAAATTAGAAATTAGATAGATTTTTCAATCTCTATATTATAATTTAATCTTTATAATGTATAATATTAATGTTAAAGTTAAACGTTAGATTTTTGGGCGAGTGGCGGAATGGCAGACGCGTAGGTCTCAAAAACCTATGAGGGCAACCTCGTGAGAGTTCAACTCTCTCCTCGCCCACCCAATAACTTTAAAATATTCTTATTCTTAAAAATAATCAAAACCTGTTTTAAAACAAGTTAAAATATGACATTTCACATCACTTCAACATCGTGCAGACCAGACTCAATGAGAGATGCTTGGGTGATCTGAATAAATTCTGCTTTTTTCCAAAGTTCTTCAATATTTTTTGCTCCTGAATATGAAAATCCTGATTTTACTCCGCCAATAAGCTGAGTCACTAAATCAGAAACAGTCCCTCGATAAGGAACAACCGCCTCAACTCCTTCAGTCGCATATTTTTTTAAATCGCGTTTAAATGACTCATCTTTTTGTTGCCTGTCAACATTAGCCATAAGTGAGGCCATACCGCGAGTTAATTTATATTTTTTATTATTTCTAAAAAAAGTCAAAGCCGGACTTTCCTCACAACCAGCAAAAAGCGATCCAATCATTACAGTTGATGCTCCAGCTGCTAAAGCTTTAACAATATCTCCAGATTGCTTTATCCCACCATCAGCAATAATCGGCACTTGATATTTTTTTGCCACTTCAACACAATCAGCAATTGCTGTCAACTGTGGTACTCCAGCACCAGTAACAATTCTTGTTGTACATAAAGCACCCGGACCAATACCAACCTTTACTGCTGAAGCACCATTTTTTATCATCTCCTCTGTTACCTCAGCTGTTGCCACATTGCCAACAATAAAATCAGTTTTTGGAAATTTTTTAGTTAATTCACTTAAAATTTTAAGTAGAAAAGTACTATAACCATGAGCAATATCAATAACAATCACATCAGCACCTGCTTTAATTAAAGCTTTAGTTCGCTCTAAATAATCGCCTCTTATCCCAATTGCCGCACCAACCAAAAGCTTTTCTTTTTTGACCTTTTTTATTTCTTCAACTTGTGCCTCAATTGTTAAAAATCGATGAATTATTCCAATTCCACCCATTCTTGCAATTGCAATTGCCATTTCGCTTTCTGTAACTGTATCCATATTAGCAGAAATAATAGGAATTTTTAGAGTAATTCTTTTAGTTAGTTTTGTTGTTAAATCAACATAACTTCGTGACTCAATTGAAGTTTTTTTTGGAACTAGTAAAACATCATCAAAAGTCAAACCAATATCTTTTCTGATATTTAACATATTTAGGGACGGTCCTTTAAAGGACAGAACCTGTTAGGTTCTGTCCTTAAACTTATAAATATTTTGATTTCTATCTGGACCAACTGAGATTATCTCAATTGGCACTTCTAAAAACTTTTCAATAAAATTTATGTAATTTTGGCAATTTTTAGGCAAATGAGAAAAATCTCTTATTTTTGATATATCCTCACTCCATCCGGAAAATTCTTTATAAACTGGTTCAAGTTCTGTCAATTCCAAATAACCGCACTCGCTATAATCAATCTTTTTTCCTTGATATTGATAACCAACACATACCTTTAATTTTTCCAAACCTGATAAAACATCAATTTTTGTCAAAGCAATTTTATTGATACCGCAGACTTTAACTGAAAATTTAACCGCCTCAAGATCAAGCCAGCCAATCCGTCGCGGCCGACCAGTAGTTGTCCCATACTCCCAGCCTTTTTCCCTTATTAAAGAAGCAATTTTATCGTTTATTTCAGTTGGTAGTGGTCCTCCACCAACTCGCGATAAATAAGCTTTAATCACTCCCCAAACATTAGTATCTTTTGGCAAAATTACTCCAGCTCCTGTATTAACTGCACCGGTAACAACATTGCTACCAGTTGCAAAAGGATAAGGCGAAAAATCATTGTCCAACATCACCCCATGAGCGCCTTCAAAAATAATGTTCTTTTTACTTTTTACTGCCTCCTGCAATACCTTAAAAGTATCAGCTACATAAGGCAAAATTTTTTCCCGATATTTTTTAAATTCATTTAAACTTTTTTTAATATTAATTGGTTCAACACCAAAAAGTTTTAAAATTTTATTTTTTATTTTTGCCTGAAAACTAAATTTTTCCTCAAAAGCCGACCAATTAACAAGTTCATAAACTCTAATTCCATTGTAGGAAACTTTATCAGCGTAAGTTGGTCCAATTCCCCGTCGAGTCGTACCCAGTTTATTTTTTCCTCGTGCATTTTCATATGCCTCATCCAAAGCTTTATGATAAGGCATTATTAGATGACAACGGGAAGAAATAAGCAGTTTATTTTTTAAGGAAAAACCATTTTCTTTTAAAAATTCTATCTCTTTAAGTAAAACTTCAAGATCAATAATCACACCATTGGTAATCACACCAACTGTTTTTGGCCGAAGTATCCCTGATGGAATAAGATGAAAAGGAAACTTTTTCTCACCAATAACCACAGTATGACCGGCATTATTTCCGCCATGAAAACGGACAGCATAATCAGCTGTCTCACCTAAAAGATCGACGATCTTTCCCTTACCTTCATCACCCCATTGAGTACCAATGATTAGATTTATCATATGAAAAATTTAAATTTTTAACTTTTTTCAACTAATTTTTTTACCAGCCCAAGATATTTTTCTGGTGTTAAATCTTTTAATTTTTTATTGTCTTTAAGCCCCAATTTATTTAATAATGCCAAATATTCATCTTTTGTCATTTTTTTACCGCGACTTAATTCTTTAACTTTATCATAAGCTTTTATATTATTTTTTAGCCTTAAAACAATCTGAACTGCCTCGGTTAACACTTGATAATTATTATTTAACTCCTCTTTTAAAAAACTTTTGTTAGGAAAAATTTTTTTTAAACCGTTTTCCAAACTTTGCCAGCCTAAAATAGTAAATCCTAAACTTTCACCAAAAATCCGCCTAATAATTGAATCTGATAAATCCCTTTGTAGCCTTGAATGTGATAATTTTTGTATAAAAAAATTAAACATTGAATTAGCAACACCTAAACTTCCCTCTGCCTGTTCAAAATTAATCGGATTAACTTTTTGAGGCATAGTTGACGAGCCAACTTCTTCTTCTTTTTTTCTTTGCTCAAAAATTTCAAGCATTATCATCTGCCAAATATTTACTGAAAAATCAATTAAGATTAAATTTATTAATTGAATTATCTGAAAAAACTCTAAGTAGTTATCATAAAATAAAATCTGAGTTGTGTATAAGTTTGGCTGAAGACCAAAAGATCTGACAAACTCCTCTGATATTTTCAACCAATTTTTATCAGAATAAGCAAAATCCAAAGCATTAAAATTACCAACTGCTCCATTGAATTTTCCTTCAAATTGAAAATTTTTAATTTTTTGAAATTGTTTTTTTAAACGATGATAATAATTTATCAGTTCTTTTCCAATTGTTGTTGGTAAAGCTATTTGACCATGAGTACGTGCCAGGATAACCTCATTTTTCCATTCTTTTGCTAAAAGAAAAATTTGATTGATTAATCTATCAAGTCTTTTTTCTAAAATCTCTTTTTTAAAATGAGATAAAATTAAACTGTATGATAGATTGTTAATATCCTCTGAAGTTAAACCAAAATGAATAAAAGAAATAATATCTTTCAAACTTGTTTTTATTAATTTTTTTTGTAAATAATACTCAACTGCTTTGACATCGTGATTTATCTTTTCCTCAATTTTTTTTATTTTCTCAAATTCTTTTTTATCAAAATTAATAAAAAGATTGTTTAAAAAATCTTGTTCATCTTTTTGAAAATCTCTAATAATTTTTTGTTTTGATAATAAACACAAATATGTTATCTCAATCAAAATTCGATGTTTTACAAGAGAAAATTCTGAAAAATAATCTTTTAAATTATGAAGTTTTAAAAAATATCTTCCGTCTAGCGGTGAAATAGAATCAAAAAAATTTAGTGAAGTAGTATTTTTCTTCACTGTTTTAGTGTACAATAAAATAATTTTCTATGTCAATAACATTTTTAATAATTTTAATAATTTTTTTTGGAATAATTTTTTTATTTTCCTCAAAAACTCTCTCTCCTATTCCCTATTTTCCCTCAAATAAAAAAGATTTGCCTTTAATTATTAAGGCTTTAAATTTGAAAAATAATCAAGCAGTTTTTGATTTAGGTGCCGGTGATGGAATTGTTATTTTTGAAGCGGCTAAAAAAGCTTATGAAAAAAATCTTAACACTCAATTTTTTGCTGTCGAGATCAATCCTGTTTTAATCTTAATTATGTATATTAAACTCCTTTTTCACCCAAATAAAAAAAATATAAAAATCGTCTATGATGATATTTTTAAAATTAATATAAAAAAATTTTTGAATTTTGACTTTTCACTTTTGACTTTTTATCTTTACATTTCTCCTTGGTATCTTGAAAAAACAGTATCAAATCTTAAATCTCAACTCTCAAATTTAAAAATTGTTTCTTATATGTATTCGATTAAATCATTAAAAAATAAACAAAAAACAATCAATGGAAAAAATAAAATTTATGTTTATAAAAACTAATTCATTGATTGCTTTTTTCAATAATAGTAAATCTTATTGTATATGTGCCATTTTCATTTTTATTACTAGTTGGAATTATGTCTATTCCTTCACTTAAAGCCAAAAATTTACTAATAAAAAGCCCGTATCCAGTATTAGCTTTTTTATCACTACCTTTTCCTTGTAATTGAAATAGCCTATCTTCAGATGGTAAATTAGTTTGGCTTAAATTTTCGACAAAAATATTACCATTTTCATCTAAATCTAAAATAATTTTATTACTATATCTTCGAGCATTTTTTAATAAATTAAAAATAATAACTGTATAAAAAGCATTTACTTGCCTACCTCTTATCCTATCTCCAATTTGTAATTCTTCTGGTCGAAAAAATTGACTAATATCTTCTAATGCAATACTTGTCATTTTTATTGAATTTAATTTTTCATTTGTCGGTTGATTTAAAAAATCAATTATTAATAAATCAAATAAAGAGAAATTAGCTATTTTTACAAAAACAATATTAGTGAAAGCTATAGGAAAATTAATTTTTTCATTAAATTTTGGATTATCTAAAAAAAATCTTTTAATAAACTCAAGAAGTAATTTTATTTTTTGATTATCTATTTCTCTTTTTTTCAATAAATCCAAAATTGAAATATATGCATTATATAATTCAGGAAAATGTTCTAAAAAATTATCTAAAGATAAAATAGAAAAAGGATTAATAATATCTTTAAAATCATGATAAATAAAACTTTTATAATCTTCATCTTTTAATAATTTAGTCTTTATATACATAATTGGCAATTCTGGATGAATACCATGTAAAAATGCTAATGCTTCTTTTTTGATAGTTATTTGATTTTCGTTATATTCAATTTTATTAGGTAAAGATTTTCCAAAAATTCGCAATATATCATTCCTTAAATTCTCATCTCCTACTAATTCAGGAAATCTATTAACAACAAAATTAAATAATACATTTGGAGTAAAAGTAGATTCTCCTTT
This sequence comes from Patescibacteria group bacterium, assembly GCA_026004455.1. GTDB lineage: Bacteria > Patescibacteriota > Microgenomatia > UBA1406 > GWC2-37-13 > GWC2-37-13. The sequence goes on from BPJE01000002.1 coordinate 126,427, forward strand.
TTCATAAATAGTTTCATATAAAACTCCTAATGATAGATCTTGTTGGTCATTAGGATAATCTTTACTAAACAAATTCCCACCAATCTGATCAACCACTCTTACAAATCGAGCAAAAAGTTTATCTTTATTATCTCCTTCATCAAAAAAATACTTTGTTTGATCAATTAAATGAGTAATTAATGGTAAAAATCTTCGTTTTTGATCGTCAGTTAATTTTGATTGAGAAATTAAACGTTCTGCTATTTGTTTGCTTCTGTCTTCAGCGCCATCTGCCTGATATTTATCTAAATAAATGATTTTACCATTTTCAACATAGGCAATATTTCCCAAATCATGAGCCGCAAAAGCCATTCGAACAACATAAATAAAATCATCTTGCCCAACAACAGCATCTCGATGATTATCATTCCATATTTGTAGATCATTAAGTATTCCCAAAGGATCATTATTATCCTTTAATGCTGCATCAACTAATTTTTGAGCCGCATCAAGAGTCGCATTTACATGATTTTCATTATGGTAAGAAACTCTTCCTTTTTTTCGCCATTCAATATCAAATTTTTCGTGATATTCTAAACACTTATTAACAAATTCTTTTATTTTTGGTCCTAATTCATTATTAACTACAGTGCTTTCAGGAGAATCTAACATATTTAATTAAACAACTTTTATTATTTCTAAAGGCTTTTTAATTATAAAATCAACCTTATATTTTTTTAAATTTTTCTCTCCTGCCAATCCCCAACCAACACCAATCATCTTAATGCCAACTTTTTTACAAGCTAAAACATCTCTTATTTCATCAGCTACATAAACCACCTCATTTTTTTTCAGTCGCTCTTTTTTTAAAATATTTTTTAAATCTTTATATTTGCCAAGAAGATTATTACCAACATAAACTTTTTCAAAATATTTTTTCAAATCATTTTTTTCTAAAAAATAATCAATATTTTTTTTAAGATTTGATGAATAAATAAAAACCTTAATATTTTTTTTGTTTAAAAGTTGCAAAACTTTTTTAATTCCAGAAAAAACTTTAATTTTATCTAAATGATAAAATAATAACTTTTGAGCTTTTTTAATATCCCAAATAATAAAAGGATATTTTAACCAACTAATATTAAAAGATCTCAAAAGCTCGTTTGGTGTCATTGACCGCAGTTTTTCAATAATTTTATTTTCTTCTTTTATTTTATACTTTCTAGCAATCTCAATAATTTTTTCAAAAGTATAAGGCAAAGTATCAGCAATTGTTCCATCAAAATCAAAAATTATGGCTTTAATTTTTTTTCTCATTTATTTATTATAATATTTTATAATGTTTAATTTATTATTAAATATTGATCAATCAGTTACATTATTTTTTTACAAACTTTTCTCTCACAACGTTTTTTTTGATATATTTTTTTCTTTTTTTTCTTTTTTAGGTTCAACAGTTTTTGTATGGTTAATAATAATTTTCTTAGTTGTTTTTTTTGAAGAAAAAGCCCATCCTGGCATCTCAAAAAATGATAAAAAATTTATTGTTATCTTTACCTTAACAATTTTTTTAAGTTTTTTAACAAGCGAAGTTATTTTAAAAAATATTTTTCAGCGTCCAAGACCGTTTTCACAAATTAAAAATTTAAAATTAAAAATTAAAAATTATCCTTCTGATTTTTCTTTTCCTTCAGGTCATGCTACTATTGCTTTTGCTACTGCCACAACTTTATCTTTCTTCGATAAAAAAAGAAAATGGTTTTATTATTTTCTTGCCTCTCTCATCGCTTACTCTCGCCTCTATCTTGGCGTTCATTATTTTTTTGATGTTGTTATTGGGGGAATAATTGGAACAATGATAAGCAGGATAATATTGAAAAAACTCAAAACTTAAAAATCGTTAATTTTAAATTGCAATTTTTAACTTTTTAATTTTTAATTTTCTTTACTTCTCCACACTATAAAACTTCACTCTATCGCCTCTGAACATTAGGTCAATTTCGCCAATTGGACCGTTTCGGTGTTTGGCAATAAAAAGTTTAATCAACCTCTTGTTTTGATCAAGCAAATCCTCAGTCTCTTCTTCCTGGTATAAAAACATCACTACATCCGCATCTTGTTCTATACTGTTGTGAACAACAATTTTATTGGCAACAAAGTTATGAACTCCTTCAACTGTGGCATCAAATACTTCTTCCTCTTTTAATTTTTTTATCTCAACTATTCTATCCCAATAAAGATCAGAATTTGCCAAATTAGATAAAACTTTACTTTTTAAAATTTTAGCGATTTTTTCTAATCTGTCTCTGCCCACATTGTTTCTAAAAATACTACTGCCGCTATAACTTCCTCCATAAAATTTTGCTAAATCACGCCAGCTTAATCCAATTTTTTCCTTTTCTTTTTTAATAAAAAGTTGCCAGACAAATTTTGGAATAATGTCTAAATTAGTATTAGTTTTGATTTTCTCAATTTCATTAATTAACTTTTTTACTAGTTTTTCTTTGCCAAAAACACCGATTTCTTTTAAAAATTTTAATTGATTGTCTTTTCCTTGAATATGAAGTTGATAATTAGGTCGATAATTTTTCTTTTTAGAAACTCTTATTGTTGACAAAATTCCTAGTCTTAAAAGTAAGTATTGTAGTTGATCAATTAATTTTTTTGAGGTTGATGAATAATAAATACTTGCCGATGGTTTTCGTCCTTTGATTTTTTTCCAAGACAAATTACCATCAGTAGCCCAAAGATGATGAAGAAACAATTTTATCTTTTCTTCTTCTAAAGCCATAAACTCTAAAGGCAAAACTTTCTCGTAAGAATGGGCAAAATCAAGATTTTTTGATCTTAACCAATTAACAAAAGGATGGTGTTTGTTGTGTGTTAATTTAAATGGAGATGGTAAATAAAGGTGATACCAATTTTCTTGTTTTACAATTCTTGGATTAATATTAAAAAGCTTTTTTGCTGATTTTTCAACAACTTTGATATTTTCAATGTTAGCGCTTGTATAATGAATTGGTTGGTTTTTTACATAACACCCATCGCCAATCATATGGGCAAAAAATACAATCTCCTCACTGTCAATTTTATCTTTTATTTTTAAAGCTATTACTCTTGGAGTAGCAAGTAGATCATTAATTTTTAATTCATCAAGCCGTTTCCAACCATCAAGACAATAAAACTTATGATTAACTGTGGCTTTAATCTCTCGACCAGACCGAGTTTTTAATAAATAAATAGTTTTTACTCCAGTCTTAAAAGCTTTAATTAATTTAGCTTTTTTGATTTTGTAATCTTCAGTCATTGCTAAAATCTCAATTGGTCTTTGATTTTTTCTTTCAGCTAAATCTTTTATTTTTATTAAATTTCCTGTTTTTGCTTCAATTAATTCTGTATCACCACTCAAACAACCACTTTCTCTTAAATCAGACAACTGCGGTTTTTTTGAACCTCGTTGCTCTACTGCTCGAGATAACTGTGATATTGCCAAAACAGGAATTTTTAGTTCACGAGCAAGATTTTTTAAACCTTGAGAAATCGCTGAAACCTCATTTACTCGTGACTCATAAAATCTACCAGCATTAGCAAGTTGCAAATAATCAACAATTAAAAATCTGATATCTTTTTCTATCTTCAATTTTCTTGCTTTTGTGCGCATTTCTAAAATTGAAATACCTGGAGTATCATCAATAAAAATTGGCGCCTCAGAAAGAATCGCCATTGCTTCAGTCAATCTTTTATAATCATCATCTGAAAGTCGACCAGTTTTTAGTCGCCAAGCATCAACATCAGCTGCCCCAACCAAAAGTCTATCAACAAGCTCTTCTTTGCTCATCTCAAGAGAAAAAAATCCGATTGGTATTTTATCTTTTGTCGCTGCATTTAAAGCTATGTTTAAAGCAAAAGTGGTTTTTCCTACTCCTGGTCTTGCAGCTAAAATCAACAAATTTGACTCTTGCATTCCAGCTAATTTATTATCCAAATCAGGAAAACCAGTTGGCACCCCACGAAGATGAGTACCTTTTTTCATAAACTCCTCTAGCCTCTCAAAACTTTCTGCTAATATCTCCTTTAACTCAACAAAATCTTTATGCAAATGCTCTTGTGATAAAGAAAAAATCGCCACTTCAGCCTCATCAAGTAATTTTTTCACATCGCCCTTATCATCAAAAGCTTTCTCCACCATTCGAGAAGACAGATCAATCAGTTTTCGTCTCACAAAATGACCTTTAACAATCAATCCATAATGCTCCACATAAGCTGAAGTTGGCACAGTATTGATTAAATCCGAAAGATAAGCTTTGCCACCAATTTTTTTTAAAGAATCAGTTTTTTTAAGCTCGTCTTGAATAGTGACAATATCAATTGGTTGTTGTTTTTCATACAAAGACAACATACAACTAAAAATTGTTTTATGTTCTGGAGCGTAAAAATGTTCTGGTTTTAAAAACTCAGCTACCAATCCCATCGCCTCAGAATCAATCAAAATCGCTCCCAATACTGATCGTTCAGCCTCCAAATCATGTGGTGGTACTTTTAAAGAATCAGAAGAAGCCATAAAATTAAGTTAAAATTTAAAATTCAAAAGTCAAAAGTTTTTTTAAATTTTTAATTTTGAATTTTGCATTTTGAATTTTGAATTAAATTTCCAGCACTACAACCTTCATCTCCTCTTCTTCCTCCTCTTTTTTATAAACTAATTTTTGCTGTGGCACTGGATTTTCAATTCCAAATTTTTTTGTAAATTCAGTTAAGGGCTTCAAATAGCCAAAATTTTTTTGATTAAGTTTCTCATGATTAAAGTGCATTGGGATAATAATTGAAGGTTCAATTTTTTTAATCAATTCTATTACCTCATCAGGTCCGATAGTGTAAAAACCACCTGTTGGAACAAGTAAAATATCAACATCGCCAATATTCTCTAAAAAACTATCATTTGGCACATGCCCCAGGTCACCACAATGCAAAATATTCGCTCCTTCAGCCTCAATTTTATAGATTACATTTTCTCCTCTTTCTTCACCATTTTTATTATCATGAAAACTCCTAAAACCAAATACCCTTACTCCCATTTTTTCAAACTCACCTGGCATATTGATAATTAAAGGTGGTGGTGATGGAGGTAATGGCATTTGCACTGCTTCAACATTATTATGATCACTATGATCATGAGAAACTGTAATGATATCTGCCTCAACCTTAGGAAATTTTAAGCCAGTCATCTCTGGAGAAAAAGGATCAGTGACAATTTTAGCAGTTTTTGTCTTGATTAAAAAAGATGAATGACCTAGATATTTGATCTCCATATTTTTTTATAAATTTCTAATATTAAAATACCTTAAAAATACTAACAAATTAAAAAGTAAAATTCAATTATAAAAAAACAAGGACAGAACCTTTTTTTCAAAAAGGTTCTGTCCTCAATATTATTTACATATTTCCTTTTTAACTCTTTGTTTTTGATCCTCAGGCAATTTTTCAAACTGATTAACAATTGGCTCCAAAGATGTTTTATAAATCACTTGAGATACAGATGAAGCAATTTTCTCCTGAGTATTTTTAACAAATTGAGTGGTCTCTCCCAAAACTTGCTCACCCAACTCCTCTATTTTTTTACCAGCGCTATTTAAAGTATCATTTATAAAAGATTCTTTTGGCTTTTCAATATGTTTTTCTTCGCCTAAAATTTCGCTTGTTGAAGATAAAGTTGATTTTTTAACTAAAAACAATCTATCCAATAAAATTCCAGTAATAATCAAGCTTAAAAGAAAAAGAATCTTAAAAACTACTGCTTTTTGATTATTGTTTTTTTCTTTTTCTATAGGTTTTATCATAAAAAGAAGATTTGACCCTGGAGCGGGAACCCGCCTAAAACGGCGGATAAACCACTCTTAATTTTAAACATTTGAGCCTGGAGCGGGAATCGAACCCGCACTCTAACCCTTACCAAGGGTTTGTTTTACCACTAAACTATCCAGGCAAAATAAATTCAATTATACAAAAAAATTATTATTTTTTAATACATAAAAAACGCACCGAGCCTTTGGAAAAGTTCCTCTGACCCGGTGGCGCTTAAGTAAATTAAAAATTAAAAATTAGAAATTAGAAATTATCCTGACCAAAGTCCTGGAAAAAGGTCAGCTTCTTTGAAAAATCTTTTCATATTTTTTTAAAAAACTTTTAATCGGATCCTTCAAAATTTTATAATTTATAATCTTATAATTTCAGACTACAAGATATTTTTTTATTTGTCAAGAGGTATTTTAAATATCATCTAACATCTAACGTTTAACATTTAAAAATAATTCAAAAGTTAAAAGGCAAAAGTCAAAATTTAAATTAAAAATTAAAAATTAAAAATTTTAAAATTTTATTTTAAAATCATCTATTTTTATTTAAACTAATTTATCAATCCAAAATTTATTTGGCGATTACAATTATATGACGATCGTCACATAATTTTCATCGCTTATAGTAGGTTTAGATTATTTCAACAATAAAAAATATTTTATTATCATCAAAAAATGATGCGATCGTTTCATTTTTTTAGGATTGGTAAAAATTTTAGATTGATTTAATAATATAAATTATCAAAGACTGTATTTGCAAAAATTGCAAAGACAGTCTTTGATAAAAAATAAATCAATTTTTTATTTTTACACGTTACACGTTCTAAGTTATACGTTATAATATATTAATTGGGCGAGTGGCGGAATTGGCAGACGCGCAGTCTTGAGGAGGCTGTGGGGCAACCCGTGGGAGTTCAAGTCTCCCCTCGCCCACCACTTTTATTTTTTTATCTTTCTTATTAAAGGATAAAGATACATCACTAATCCAGAAACAATCATTAATCCAAGGCTAATTGTAAAAACCTTGCTTGATATTCGATGAATATATCTTGCTTGTGGATCAGTCATTATCGCCCAACCTTCTTCCATCACCTGTCCTGTCAACCACATTAAAAAAGTTAATACAATTGTTAAAAACATAAAAAGCCGATGAATTTTTCTTGAATAATTGTATATCATAATTATTTTAAATCTCCGATATATAAATTTTTTAATACTTCATAAGCCACTGGTTTATGAGCCTCGCCTTTTTTACCTTTAGTATTAAAAGCTGCAGTTGCTTCTTGCCCACAAAAATTTGCCATTACTTTTCCTCCTGGATGAGAACCAATATAATTAGTCACATTATAAACTTTTCCATCAATTACTAACCAACAATCATTTTTATTATTGTGTTTTTCAACCTCTGTCATTGTAAAAGTTTTTAGTTGGATATTTTTAATCTGACTAATAGTCGGCGACACAAAAAAATTTTTTCCTTCATCTTTATCTTCTCCTTCACCTTCATTTTCATAATTTTCATCATCTGATAAATTTTTAAAATTTTTATCTTCTCTTAATTGATTTTTTTCTAATGGTTTATTTAAAGCCTGATTATTTTTATTAAACTTATTAACTTGAAAATACAAAAAACCACCAACTAATAACACTATTAAAACTCCAAAACTAACCTCTTTTTTCATATGTATTTATTTATATTAAATTTAAAACTTTTAACTTTCACTTTTGCCTGCCCTCCGTTTTAGGAGGGCCGCCCGCCGTTTTAGGCGGGATTTTTGATTTTTCCCCGCCTCTCGCGAGAGGCGGGGTTTGACTTATCATTATATGATAACTCACAATCGCTGCGGCTACAATAACATTTAATGATTTATTTATTCCATACATTGGTATCTCAACAATTTTATCAACCATCTCCAAAGTCTCGGGCTTGACTCCAAAACTTTCATTTCCAAAAATCAAAGCAATTGGAAATCTATACTCTGTCTTGTTATAAGGCACTGATTTTGGACTTTGCTCAACAGCAACAGTGTATAACGTGGAACGTGGAACATGTAACGTATTGTTTTCTAGTTTTTTAGTTTTTGATCCGCCAACTGGCGGATTGAGTTTTGAGTTTAAATCGTTGATTGCTTCCTTGGTGGTTTTAAAATACTGCCAATCAACGATTTTATAGGTTCCAATCGACGCTTTTTTAATCCTTGAGTTTGGAGGAGTTTCTGTATCACCAACTAAATACATCTTTTCAATTGCCAAAGCATCAGCCAGTCGAAATAACCCGCCAATATTATAAGTATCATAAATATTTTCCAAAATAAAATATATCGGATTTCTTTTCACCTTTTTTATCACTCCTCTTGCTTTTTCCTCCTCAAGCCGTCGAAGTTCCTCAGCGTTTAATTTCATAGTATAACGTATAACGTATAACGTATTTATTTTTTATATAATAATCCATAAATTAATTTTGCTAAATGGTTAATTTCATCAACTAATTTTTCAAAATCTTCTTTTTTAATTAATCTTAAATCATTAGAAAAATAAAGAAGATATTTTGTCTCTTTTAATGATCCAAAAGCAATGTTTAAAAACTGTTTTTTTTCCTTTTGTGAAAGTCTTGCTCCACCTTCAACAATATTTAAAACAATTGATAGACAGGATCTTCTTAACTGATCTCCTAATGAATATTGAAATTTTTGAGGAAAATCTAAAGTCAACTTAAAGGTTTTTTTAGTTATATTATCAGCTAAATTAAAAAGTAAATTTTTCTTTTCCATTTAATCTATTTTATCAAAAATTTTTCTTACACGTTACACGTTCTATGTTCTACGTTACACTTTTATAACCTATAGTTGACTTTTTAAAAATCTTATAGTATAATATGGACATATGAAAAAATATTTATTTTCTTTTATTGTTTTATTTTTAATAACGTTATACGTTCCACGTTATACGTTACCAGTTATAGCTCAATACGGCCAATATGGCCAATATGGCCAACCATCACCTTCTTATTCAATATTGGTTGATAAAATGGTTGGTATGCCAGGAGCATCAAATGATGCCACCTCTTATAAATATGTTGACAATCTTTCTGTTTCCGACCCAAGATTTGCACCTGATCAAGTAGTTTTTTTCAAAATAAAAATTAAAAATACTTCCTCAACAAAATTAGTTGGTATGGAAGTCCGCGATACTATCCCTTCATACTTAATCCCAGTTGAAGGACCAGGTAATTATAATGATAAAACTCGCGAGATTGTCTGGAATGCTGGTGATTTTGATGTTGATCAAGAAAAAACTTTTTATATAAAAATGAAAGTTGCACCTCAAGCTAGTCTTCCTGCTGATAAAGGATTATTTTGCGTGACAAACTTTGTCAAAGCCACATCTTCAAATGCTTACGATGATGACACCTCTCAACTTTGTATTGAAAAACAAGTCACTGGTATCTCTAAAGTCCCCTCAGCTGGACCAGAGATGGGAATAATGATGTTAGCTGGAAACTTATTGGCTGCTGGAATTGGAATATATTTAAGAAAAAAGCAGATTAATTGATCTAAATAATCTAATTCAAAAGTCAAAAGGCAAAAGTCAAAAATAAAATTCAAAAGTTAAAACGTTCTTTTAGATTTTAACTTAATTACTCCAGAAGCTAACATATTAGCAATTTCTTTTACTTCTTGAATTAAATAATCTATTTTTTCATGATTTATTAATTTTGAATCCTTAATCAATCCTAACCAATAAAGAGTTTCATTAGCTGATTTTAAAGATATTTCATAAAACTTCTTAAACTCAATTCTTGTACTAGAGGCAGAAGCCTCATATAAATTAGCTCCAATACTCATACCACTTCTTAATAATTGATCTCCTATTATACAACTAATTCTTTTATTTGGTAACAATTCAATTAAAGATATTATGTCAAGACTTAATTTATAACATCTTTTTTTTAAATCAAAGTTATAGTTAGTTTTCATAAAAAATTTTAACTTTTAACTTAAAATTTTGAATTTTGACTTTTGAATTTTAACTTAACAAAAATTAATTCTCTTTTCAATCGATTATATCCTACAAAATAATACTTTTAGAATTTATTAAAAAGATATTCAGCAATTTAATTATTAAAAAAGATTAATCTTATATTATTTAGTTTTAGGTCTTTGTTAATATTTTGTGCATAACTTTTTTTTAATTACTATAAACATAACTATACTTGACTTTTAATCATTTATATGTTATACTATAAGATATACTCTCCGCATTATTGCGGAGTTGGTATCCTAGGTTTAAACCGGGAAAAATGCTTCCCGGGCTTTAAACCGGGATGCACCTTAAAATCGAGATTAAAGTACTAAAAACCAACCAACACAAATTGCTTGTGTTGGTTAATCATCATTGTCATGCTGAACTTGTTTCAGCATCTTGTTTGAGATCCCGAAATAAATTCGGGATGACAAAATAAGAGTTTTTAGGAAATAATCTCAAGGGGTAAAGCAGCTGTTTTTAATCCCAAAAGGATTAAATTACAGATGCTTTTCCGCCGAAAATCAAAAGTATGAGTCGTGTTCGAATAGAACAAATAAGGCGAATACTTGAGATTTAGGCGGATCAGGTTACTTAGGGCAAAAAAGGGCCAAGGCAAAAGGCGCGTGGCATGATCAAGTGATGATATGGTAACCTCCTAAAACCTCCTTTCAGCTGAAAGTTAGTGTTTTAAATAATGTCATCCTGAATTTATTTCAGGATCTCTAAAAAACACTAACAAGTAAGCCGGATAGGACTCGTCCACTTTGGAGAGAAAAATATAGAACTTGGAACATAGAACATAGAACTTAAATATATTACAATAATATTAATGAACAAAAAGAATCTTCTTTTTAATCTAGCTGATGAATTAAGTTTTTTAATTTTCAAAAAAACATTGGGTTTTGATTATAAATATCAAATCTCAATTGGTGATCAGTTAAGACGAGCTTCACTTTCAATAACTTTAAATTTAGTTGAAGGAGGAGCAAAACAAACTGAGAAAGAAAAAAATCAATATCGAAAAATTGCTTATTAATCCCTAAAAGAAACAAAATATCTGATATTTTTTTGTAAAAGATTAAATCTAGTTGAAGAAAATTTTTATAAAGAAATAATGGAAAAAATTAACACTTTAGCAAAAATCTTATATGGCTTAATCCGCAAACATTCCCAAAAACAATAACTTTACGCTCCACGTTCCAAGTTCCATGTTCCAAGTTCCAAGTTCTACGTTCCAAGTTCCATGTTCCAAGACCATTTCTTTCTCTTCAGGGTGGACGATGTTCTGTCCAAAATCTTAAACGAAAGGAGGAACTTTCTCATAGGGAGTGTGTTCAACCCCTAATCATGAGCAATCATGATAAATTCCAAGAGGTCCGAAAAGGGATACTCAAGGAAAGAGAACAAGTCAGAATATCTCAAGACGTTGATGAAGGAGGTTAACACCATGAACCGCACACATTTAATCGTAGCGATCCTCGCGATCGCACTTCTGCTCGCTGGTTGTGGACCGTGGAGTCGAGACACTCAATGCTTGTCTAATGTGCGTGACTTGACCGGATGCGTCACTGCTTCCGAAGAAACCAACGACTGGCTGAAAAGCCATGGTTATTGGGACTTCCCCCAGGTTCAACCGGCAACGTCGACCACCACCGGCTCGAACGCTAGCCAGCAGCAATCCGCCGAGTCGGCCGCGCCGACGCCGACCGCGCCTGCGTTAGGAGCTAATGGCCTACCTCGCCGTGAAAGCGGACAAAACAACACGATTGCCTTCAATCCTGGCGAAATGGTCTATGGCTGGCGGATTACGTTTTCCGATGGACGGATGTGTGACGGCGGACAATGCTTTGTCACTTCAGCGCCCCTTGCCGGCACTGTAACCAGTGGAGTTGTAAATCCCTGGTCATCTGAAATCGTCGGTCTGACGGACTCCATCTTCACCAGACCTGCTACACTAACAGAGGCAGCGGCCACGCCCAATGCTGTGCCTTACAACATCCCACCCCAACCTCAAGTTGGTCACCCCAGCCTTTACCTTGAGACCGGTGTTCCCGATCCCTATGGTCAAAGCATTGATGCTCACACTAAGCACTGGGTGATCGAACTTCTGCCTGGCACAACTGCCATCATCGGCGGTTTCACGGTTGACGGCGTGGAGAATGGCGTCTACAAGGCTGTTGCCGGACCTGGTGTTGTCGATACGGTTGTAACTGATGGCTTCGTTGCTGTCACTACCAACGAATGGGCAAATGCGGAATTCTGCTTCCGTGTCAACCAAGCCATTCAGTTCAACTGGCCACACCAAACACTCATTCCATTGCCGGGATGGAACGCTTGCCCTTAAAAAAGGCGGTGAATGTAGCGTCCCGCTACTGTATAAGTTTCCTTTTGGAAACACGGGACAACCTGAACCCTAAAACTGAAAGGGGGAGACTATCTCCAAATCGGAGATTTTGATAAGCTATTTTCGAAATCCTACCAAATTTGGTAGGCCGTCGCCAAAAGCGACTAGAAAATAAGCTTATCTATACTCCCCTTCATTCTTAAGCTAATAAAATTTTTTTGTTAGCTGAAGAATGAAAAACATAATTAATCAAAAACAACCATTAGTTTCTGTAATTATGCCGGTTTATAATGCTGGCGATTTTTTACTGGAAGCAATTGAATCAATTTTAAATCAAACATACAAAAATTTTGAGTTTATAATAGTTGATGATGCCTCGACTGATAACTCTTGGAAAATCTTGAAAAAATTTAAAAAAAAAGATAAAAGAATAAAGATTTATAGGCTAAAAGAAAACGTTGGCGTCTCCAAAACAGTAAAATATGCCATAAAAAAAGCAAAAGGAAAATTTTTGGCGAGGATGGACGCTGATGATGTTACTTCTCCGCAAAGACTAGAAAAAGAGTTAAATTATCTTTTAAAAAATCAGGAGGCAGTCGCTATTGGAACTCAATGCCGTCTTATTAACAAGGAAGGAAAAATTATCGGTAAAAAAATTTTCCCAATTAAATTTGAAGATATTTATAAGTATATTTTTATTTTTATCCCTGTCCAACAACCGACTTTGATGATTAATAGAACTAAATTACCAAAAGATTTTGAATATTATCATGATGGATTAAATACAGCTGAAGAGGTTGAACTTATTTTTAAACTTTTTCAATACGGAAAGGTTGAAAATTTAAATAAATTTTTACATTATTACCGAATCCATGATAAAAACACTTCTTTAAGCAATATTAAAAAAACTTTTTTGATAACTTTTTATTCAAGGTTAAAAGCAATATTTAAATACAACTATAAACCAACTGTTAAAGGATTGGTTATCTCTTTTGTTCAAGCTCTAATTGTATTAATTTTGCCATCAACGCTTATTATAAAAATTTATTGGTTTATAAAAAATTTTGATAAATCAAAATTATTAGCCAAAAATTTATTTGTCAAACAATCAAAAAAAATTTCACTATTATTTAGGTAAATTTTTTGAATTATAAATCATTTAAAATAGCCAAAATTTATCTTCAGGTTTTAGAGGAAAAAAAATAAATGATATAATCTTTCTATAATCGATAAAATTAAATCACTATGAAAAAATTTTTTTTTAAATATAAATTTGGGGTATTTATTTTTATAATTAGTTTTCTTCTTTTACTAACTAACTATAAATCTAACACCTATCTTCTAGGCTGGGATAATCTACAAACTGAGCTTAATCCTCTACTTGCGATAAAAAGAGCTTTATTTTCTGTTTGGGAAGAATATCAAAGTTTTGGTCTTTTAGCCGGTATGGCCCATGCGGCTGATTTGCCTCGAGCGATTTTTATTTTTTTGCTAAGTTTTATTTTGCCACAAAACCTAATCCGCTATTTTTTTCATTTTTTTATGCTTTTTTTAGGGGGAATTGGAGCTTTTAAATTATTTCAATTTATAAATAAAACCAAGATTTATCAAAAAAATTCTAAAGAGATGCTGAACCAAGTTCAGCATGACAGTAATTCAAAAAAAAATAGTCATCCTGAACTTGATGTGCCTGTCGATTTAAGCATGGTTTCAGGATCTCAAAACAATAATCAAAATAATTCAAATCAAGATTGGTTAAAAAAATTGTTTATTAATGATTTTTTCTCGTTTTTAGGCGCTATATTTTATGTTTTAAATCTTGGCACAGTCCAAATATTTTATGTTCCTTTTGAATCTTTTTCTACTTTTTTTGGTTTTTTACCATGGCTGATTTTAGTATTTTTAAAACTAATATCGAATATCAAATATCAAATATCAAAAAAAGATCTAATTTTATTTTTTCTTATTAACTTTTTAGCTACTCCTTCCTTTTATACTCAACAACTTTTTGTTGTTTATATTTTAATTTTGGGATTAATAATTCTTGGAAAAATTTTTAATAATTTATATGATTTTTTTATTATAAAAAAATACGTTATACGTTATACGTTATACGTTATACTCATTCTTATCATTAACTCTTTTTGGCTTTTACCACAAATTTATTTCGTAAAAACCTCAAGCAATGTTGTTTATGAATCTAAAACTAACCAACTAGCAACTGAAGATGTTTATTTTCAAAACAAAGAAAAAGGGACTCTAAAATATTTTTTGCGATTAGAAGGATTTTATTTTGATTTATTTGATAAAAATAATCAACCACTTTTTGCTCCTTGGAAAAATCACTTTCAAATCTTTTGGCCGCTTCAATATTTTTTTGCTATCTTAATGATTTTAGGATTAATTTATTCTCTCAAAAAAAAAGATCTTACTTTTATTTTTCCATTATCATTTTTAATTATTGTTTTTTTAAACTCTACTTGGCCAATCTCAATTATTGATGAAATACTGCGTCAAAATAAGCTTTATAATCAAATTTTTCGCTCGCCTTTTACTAAATTTATAATTCCTTATTCTTTGATTTATAGTTATTTTTTAATGTTAGGAATCAAATTTTTATTTAATTTTTTAAATTCAAATATAAAACTAAAAAAACACGTTTCACGTTTTACGTTTTACGTTATACTTTCACTTATTTTTCTTTACTCTCTCCCCTCTTTTACCGGTAATCTTATTTCATCAGAAATGAAAGTAAAAATTCCCAATGATTATTTTGAAGTTATTAATTATTTTAAAAATGAAGACAAAAACAAAAGAATTGCTCTTTTTCCAGAATATACTTTTTGGGGTTGGTTTTTTACTCGTTGGGGTTTAAACGGATCAGGATTTTTGTGGTATGGTATTGAACAACCTATTGTTTCACGTACCTTTGATGTCTGGAGTGATAAAAGTGAAAGTTATTTTTGGGAAATAAAAACAGCCGTTGAAGCTGAAGATTTAGAAAGAATTGAGGCAGTCTTGAAAAAATATGACATTGATTATCTTTTAGTTGATTATAGTTTGCTTCCTGTTACTGGCTCAATGAAAGGCTTAAGTTATGATCGTTTAGAAAATTTGCTTAATAACAGTCAAAAAATTACTCCGGTTAAAAAATGGAAAAATTTAACTTTATTCCAATTTAAAAAAGATTTTGCCAATAAGAATTTTGTTAATTTAAAAACTAATTTACCTAACATTTGGCCAAAAATTAAGTTAACTGATTTTGATAATGCTTATTTAGATAACGGCGATTATCAAATTGACCAAAATAGACAGCCTGATATTATATATCCATTTTTAGACTTATCTTCGCAAAACAAAATTCTTCAAAAAAAATGGCAAATTAAAGAAAATTTAAACAACATTCAAATTCAATATAAAAGCGAGATTAATTTTAATCAATATCTTTTAAATAATTTAAATGAAAATTTTTCGGCAATGTTATTTGAAAATGAAAAGTTAATTAGTTATTCAGCCAATTTAAGTTATCAGATTAAAAATAATAATCTAATAATTAGCTTTCCGAAAATTTTACTTACAAAAATTAATCAAAATGATTTTAAACAAGAAAATTGTTATTTAAAAACTACTTGTTTTTCTTATACTTTTTCCCAATTATCCCAAAAATATAGTTACCTTTTAAAAATTAAAACCACAAACGCAAAAGGAAGAAGATTATATTTTTATATTTTAGACCAAATAAAAAAACAGGCGTTTTTGGAAGATAGATTAAAAGACGATGTTGAATATTATATTTTACCGCCAAAATATCAATATGGTTTAGGTTATTCAATTACTTTTCACCAAAATGATTATGAAAATTTAAAATCGCAAAATTTAATTCAAGATGTTGAGCTTTATCTTTTTCCTTATGAAAATCTCAAATTTTTTATTTTTTACTCACCGCAATTCAATCTTTTACAAAATCATGTCAAAAATAAAAACTTATTTTTACCAGATTTTGAAGCCAAAAAACTTTCTTACTTTTTATATGAAATCCAAATTCCTACTGAACAATCTAATAATTTTAACAATGTAACTCTTTACCTCTCTCAATCTTATCATCCAGGGTGGAAAGCGTATGAAATAGAATGTCAAAACTCAAATCTCAAATGTCAAATCTTAAAAATTTTTCCTTTTATTTTTGGCAAAGAAATCAAAAATCACGTCTTAGTCAACAATTGGGCGAACGGATGGGAAATTTCATCTAACATTAAACATCTAACATCTAACACTTTAGATTTAGATAAGGAAAATTTAAATATAATTATTATTTTCTGGCCACAGTATTTAGAGTTTTTGGGATTTGGTATTTTGGTTTTAACATTGATTTACATTGGGTTTTTTTATAAAATAAAAACATATGAAAAAATATCTTAATTTTAAAGTCATTATCACTCAAGATGAAGATGGTGTTTTTGTTGCCACTTGTCCAGCTATTCCAGGCTGTCATAGCCAAGGATCAACATATGAAGAAGCAGAAAAAAATATCAAAGAGGCAATAAAACTTTGTTTAAAAGTAGCTGAGGAAGACGAAGAATATCGAAAATCCATTGACTTTCAAGATATTAACTCTCCTCGATTTATTGGTATAACCAATATACCAATTAATTTTTCAATCTCTTTTTAATGGGTAAACTACCAACCATAAAACCAGATAAATTGATAAAGATTTTAAAAAGTTGGGATTTCAAAAAATAAGACAGCAAGGAAGTCATGTATTCTTTAAAAATGCTGATGGAAGAACAACTGTTATTCCTTTTCATAAAGGAAAAGACATAGGAAGAGGACTTCTTCGAGCTATTATCAATGATTTAAAACTAACTCCTAAAGAATTTGAAAAATTGTTATAAAATGACAAAGTGACAAAGGTTCTGTCCTTGATAAGGACAGAACCTTTAAAGGACCGTCCTTAAAATCAAGGTTGACGAAGAAAATCAATAGTTTTATAATAACCTCATATGGCTAACACAATAACTTTAACTCAATCAAGTTATAAAGAGTTGTTAAATCGACTTTCTCGTTTAGAAAAAATGGTCGCTACTTTATTGGAAAAATTTGAAAAAGAACCAACTTATGGATCAGATGAATGGTGGTATTATTCTATAAAAAAAGGAGAAGAAGATATTAAAAAAGGTAATTATAAAGTATTTGATTCTTCTAAAGATTTAAAAAAATACTTAAAATCAAAAATCTAATTTTTTTATGAAGATAATCTTGACAAATAAAGCAGAAAAATCTTTTAACAAATTACCAGCCAATATTAAAAAGAAAGTTTTAAAACAAATTGAACTTCTTGATTTAGATATTAATCATCGATCATTAAGAGTAAAAAAACTTAAAGGCACTCAATATTTTGAAGCAAGAATAGATTATCATTATCGATTTATATTTAGATTAGAAAAAAATAATCTTTATATCATCGCTTTAGGTCCTCATGATGAAGGTTTAGGAAAAAAATAAGGTTCTGTCCTTGATAAGGACAGAAACCTTAAAGAACCATCCTTAAAGATTTTTCAAAAACTCACTAACATCGACTTTTAGGGCTTTGGCTAATTTGTTTAAGAATTTTAAAGATGGATTAGCTTTACCCTCCTCGACCTCAGCTAAATAACTTCTGTCAGTGTCGGATAAAGTTGCTAGTTCATGTTGAGATAAGTTTCTTTTTTTTCGCCATTTAAGGATGTTGTTTCCTAATCTTTTATAGTAGAAATTACCTCGCATACATATGGAGTATGTTATAAAAAGCAAGGTTAATTTTCAGTTGGTTATAACCTACAAAAATATGATTTTGGATTTTTAAAACAAGAAAAAAAATTGAATATACCACATAAAAAAGTTAAAAGTCAAAATTCAAAAGTTAAAAAATTAACTTGTCATTCCTGGCTTGACCAGGAATCCATAAATAAAATAGATTTCGCATCAAGTGCGGAATGACAAGTTTGTTTATTTATTATTTTTAACAAGGACAGAACCTTTTGAAAAAAAGGTTCTGTCCTTAATAATTAGATCAATTAGAAATTAGGTCAATTTAAAAATTAATCATTATTGTATTATAATTAATCTATGAGCCTAATTTATCTCCAAATCCGCAATCCAAAAGATGACGAGACGCCGATTGAGGCAGCTTCTCAAATCTTTGCCTCGCTTGTTCCCTATCAATATGTACCTTTATGGAAAAGGTTGATTTTTGGCTGGCCAGCAACATATTCTTTTGAAATCTATCTTATCAACCAAACAATTTATTTTTATGTTGTTACTCCTGATGATAAAGTAACTTTAGTAAAAAGTCTTCTCTCCTCCTCTTTTTCTCAAATAAAAATCACCCAAACCACTGATCCTTTAAATATCGTTTTAAAAGCAAAAAAACTTTCTTTTGGAGAAATGATTCTTTCCTCTGGATTTTATTATCCAATCAAAACTTATCTTGACTTTAAGGAGGTTGATCCTTTGTCATCACTCATTGGTTTTTTATCTAAACAACCAAGCTATCTTTCATACCTTGTTCAAATTATTTTAACCCAAGCCTCAACCAATTGGCAGGACCAAACCACCTCATTTGCTAGTCAGATGCACTATGATGCTAACTCCGGCCGCTACACTCAAAATCCTCACAAAATGCTTTTGATGAAAAAAGCCTCATTTCAAGGTGGAAAAATTGGAATTAGATTATTAGCATCCAGTCATAATCAATCTTTAAATCCTTATCCATTTTTACTTAACCTTGCTAGTACTTTTGGTTCATTTTCTTTAGGCGAAGGCAATCAATTTAATTTTAAAAAACCTTTGCTTTTTAAAAGCTGGCTTTTTGAAAAAATAAAAAAGCGAAAAATCAACTATTTTGAAAAACAAAATCAGATTTTAAATGCTCAAGAACTAGCAACTCTTTGGCATCCACCAGGATATTTGTTATCAGGAATTAAAAACATAGCTTGGGGAAAAACTTTAAAAGGAGAACCACCGGAAAACTTACCAATTGCTCCTCAAGAAAATATTCAACAATCATCTGTCATGCTGAGCTCGTTTCAGCATCTCAATAAAAAACCAAATGAGATCCCGAAACCAGTTCGGAATGACATTAATAAAATAAAAGATGACATCCAAAAAATGAAAATGGATGTCAACTTTTTTGCCAAAACTGAGTTTAAAAATAAAGAACAAATCTTTGGTATTAAAACTGCTGACCGACGAAAACATATCTATATCATCGGGAAAACTGGCGCAGGAAAATCAACTTTAATTGCTAATATGGCAATTGATGATATCAGAAAAGACCGTGGTTTAGGCATTATTGACCCTCATGGCGATCTATCAGAGACAATTTTAGACTATATTCCCAACCGTCGAGTCAATGATGTTGTTTATCTTGAGCCTTTTGATACTGAGCGACCATTTTCTTTAAATGTTTTAGAGGTGAAAAACAAACAACAAAAAGATTTAGTTGCCTCAGGAATTGTCTCGATATTTTATAAACTTTACAAAGACTCTTGGGGGCCAAGATTAGAGTATATTTTGCGCAATGTGATTTTGACGCTTCTTGAGATTCCCAATGCCACTTTAGTTGATGTTTTGTCTCTTCTTGCTCATCAAGATTATCGAAAAAAAGTCATCTCCCAACTTCAAGATCCAGTGTTAAAAGCCTTTTGGGAAAAAGAGTTTGCTAAAATGCCAGACAGACTTAAAGCTGAAGCGATATCACCAATTCAAAATAAGGTCGGTCAGTTTGTCACTTCAAAAATGATAAGAAATATTATCGGTAAGGCTCGATCAACTGTTAATTTACAAGAAATTATGGATCAAGGAAAAATTTTGATTTTAAACTTGTCTCAAGGAAAATTGGGTGAGGATAATGCTTCTTTGCTTGGCGCAATGATCATCACCCAGATTCAACTGGCAGCAATGAACCGGAGTTTTCAAAAAGAAGAAGAAAGACGTGATTTTTTCCTTTATGTTGATGAGTTTCAAAACTTTGCTACTTCTTCATTTATCAAAATTTTGTCTGAAGCACGAAAATACCGCCTATCTTTAACTTTGGCTAACCAATATATTGATCAGCTTGATGAAACAGTCTCAAAAGCCATCTTTGGCAATGTTGGCACTCTTATCTCTTTTGTTGTTGGCTCTCGTGATGCTTATCATCTCACTCGTGAATTTAGTCAAATATATACTGAGAACGATCTTGTCTCTTTAGGCAAACACGAAATTGTTTTAAAACTGTCAATTGACAATATGACCTCCCCACCTTTCCCCGCCAAAACCCTTCCCCTTCCTTCTCTTAAAAACGAAAACAGGGAGAAAATAATAAGGTTAAGTAAGGAGAGATATGGGAGAAAAGTTTAACATCTAAAATCTAACTTCCAACACTTAACGTCTAACATTTAACACTTAATATTAAAAAATTCAAAAAATTATCTTTTTTATTTATCCTAATTTAACAATCTAAAATCTATTTGACGATTACAACTATATGACGATCGTCACATAATTTTAATCGCTTTTAATAGATTTAGACTGTTATGATAATTCAAATAAAATTAAAAGGAATTAAAGAAAAAATTATTGTTTTGATTTAGATTGTTAAAACAACAAAAAATATTTTATTATCATCAAAAAATGATGCGATTTAATAAAAGACTGTCTTTGCAAAAATTGCAAAGACAGTCTTTAATAAAATAACAAGGACAGAACCTTTTTTTTCAAAAAGGTTCTGTCCTTAATTTGATTATTAATTTATTTAATTATTTATTATTGATTAAAAATTTATTATTTGTTTATTTATTATTTTTAAACGTTACACGTTATACGTTATACGTTTTACGTTCCACATTATTAATTAGGTTAATTAAAAATTAGGTCAATTAGTCATTTTTTGCATCACATGCTATTTGCTATTTTTACCTTCTTATTTTAAAATATATCCTTATGAAATTAAGTATTGGAATAGTCGGTTTACCAAATGTTGGAAAAAGTACATTATTTAATGCTTTATTAAAAAAACAAGTTGCTGATGTGGCTAATTATCCTTTTTGTACGATTGAACCAAATGTTGGTGTTGTTGAAGTACCAGATGAGAGACTTCCTGTTTTAGGAAAAATTGTTAATACACAAAAAATTATCCCAGCTGTTGTTGAGTTTTATGATATTGCTGGTCTTGTAAAAGGTGCATCAGAGGGACAAGGTTTAGGCAATAAATTTTTGTCTCACATCCGCGAAGTCGCAGCCATCGCTCATGTTGTCAGATTCTTTGATGATAAAAATGTCGCTCATGTTTCAGACAAAATCAATCCTGCTGATGATATAAAAACGATTGAAACTGAGTTAATTCTAGCAGATTTGCAATCTCTTGAAAAAATTAAAAATAAAAAAGCAAAAACTGACTCTGAAAATTTAAAAGTTGAAATCGCTAAAATACTTTCAGAAAAGCTTAATCAAGGAATACCAGTAATAAATATTCAGTTATCAGATGAAGAAAAACAAGTGATAAAAGAGTTTAATCTTTTAACTGCCAAACCAGTGATCTATGTTTTTAATGTTTCAGAAAATCAACTAGAAAAAAAGTCTGAAATTGAAGAAAAAATAAAAACTATTTTCAACGATTTACAACTATTTACAACCAATTACAACTATCTTTATTTATCAGCAAAACTTGAATCAGAAATAGTGATTTTATCAGATGAAGAACAAAAACAATATTTAAAACAATATGGACTTGAAGAATCAGGGCTTAACAGACTGATAAAACAAGCCTATAAAACTTTAGGACTAATCTCATTTTTAACAGCTGGTGAAAAAGAAGTTCGCGCTTGGACTATCAAAAAAGGCACTCTTGCTCCCCAAGCTGCCGGCGTCATTCACTCAGACTTTGAAAAACATTTTATCAAAGCTGATGTTATCCCTTATGAAAAATTTGTTGATGTTGGCGGCTGGATAAATGCTCGAGAACAAGGCCTAGTTCAAACCGTTGGTAAAGATTATGAGATTAAAGATGGAGATGTTGTTGAGTTTAAAGTTAATATTTAAAAAATATGAAAGAATTACCAATTTCAGTTTTTTCTATTGATTTAGGCTCTACTTTGACAAAAACTGATCCTAATCCTATTAATCGCGGATCAGAGTCTAGAATTGATTTTAAACCAAAAACAGAAGAAATAAAAATTGAAAACTATAAATTTAGGATTTTAACTGGAAAAAAATATGAAGAATTTATTACAAATATAAAACAATCAATAACAGAATTTCGCGAAGATACTGAAGATGATAGAATAATAAGATTAACAACAATCACAGGTTTTACAAATAGTCTAGCTATAGTTTATAACGACCCAGAAAATCCTAATAAACAAAAAGTGACAGTTCTACTTGATGATCCTTCCTTAACACCAGATTTAAATGAAGAACAAAAAGAAATATTAAAAAAATACAATATACCAATTGATAAAAAAGCCACTACTCTTATGAAACTGCTAGCATTAAAAAATAATCCTCAATTAGTTAAAGCTCTTTTTGGAGAAGGAACTAATTTTGAGGATTTAAGATTTTCAACAATGATCGGTGCAATTATATGGGAATTAAAAGGAAGACAAATGCAAAATTTATCAGTGCCTTTTGATGATTTAAAAGGCTTTGGAAGAAAAGATATAACTTTAGAAGAAACAATGCAGTTATTAGAAGAATTGGGTATAAATAACTCTCAAATCACAAGAATGAAAATTGATAATAGTTATTTTACTCAAACATTTGAAGGAATTGTTTTTTCTATCAATGATTTTACAAGTGAAATGAAATTTATTGATCAACTTTTAATACATAACAAAATTCCTCAAAACTCAGTTATTTTTGGTTTAGACTCAGTAGGAAAAATAATTTTTCCGAATTCCTTAAATCCAAAATCTGAATCAACAAAAGCTTTTCCAGAAGTAAATGAAAGATATACCACTCAAAGAATGACTGGTAACGTTATTACAGAATGGTTTGCTAAAAGACTAGGATTTAAAAAAGAAAATGGAGAAAATGATTATGAAGGAATTGATAAATTTTTACAAACAGCCAACCTTGAAACTCCTTTTTATTATGATCCAAATACAGATTCATTATATTTAATTGAAAATGAAAGACTTAATCTTGTAGATCTTGAAAAAAATAATAAAATAATCGCTGATAAACGAGAACAACTTGTTATTGCTATTGCTTTAGGAACAATAAATGGATTAAAGGAAAAAATGGAACAATCTATTGATATTAACCAACAAGAAAAACCAAAACTGTACTTTTATGGCGGATTAATGCTTCATAAAGGTTGGCAAAGAATAATCAATGTGGTTTTTAGTGACTACACAAATCACTGGCTTAAAATACCAAATGCTAATTTAACAACACAATTTTTAGTAAAACAAAGAATGTCTCAATTAAAAGAAGAACCAAATGTTCAAATAGAATCTCTTGATAAATAATTCAAGTTATTTTAAAAATGGGATTAATTTGATGACTTCCACTTTATATATATCACCCAAAACCTAATCGAAGAAAACAAAGCAAAAACAAAACCAGGAAAACCATCTAAAAATCCAAGATGGCGAAAATACATTGAAAAAAATGTTGTTGCCGGCTTCCAAATTATAAATTCAAAAAACATTAAAACTTGATTTTTTCCTTCATTTTGAATTTTGAATTTCTCATTTTGAACTTCCAAAGTCGTATAACGATCCCAGCGCATTAAATATCGAGAAAAATCAGGATCAGCATAATGAAGAATAGGATTTTTTAAATAACCAATCTTGCCTTTTATCTCAACATTCTCATGAACATCGCGACAAGGAAATCTCGCCACTCCTTTTTTATAAAGTCTGATTGTATAATCAGGATAAACACCGCCTTTTTCCAAAAATTTTGTTAAAAACCAATTTTTCCGCGGTATCCAATAGGCAACAATATTTTCATTTTTCTTTTCTTCCATTTTTAATTTTGAATTTTCATTTTGATTTTTGTCCGCCAGTTGGCGGATTGACTTTTGAATTTGAAGTAATTCAATAATCTCTTTTTTTAATTCTTCAGATAACTCCTCATCAGCATCCAGTTGCAATATCCACTCTCCCCTAGCCTCATCAATCGCTTTTTGTTTATTGTTATGAAACATCGCTGGATTATCAGTATTAATTATTTTTACTTTTTTTCCATAAGATTTAGCAATCTCAACTGTTTTATCAGTTGATCCACCATCAACAATCACCACCTCATCAACCAAATCAATTGCTGATTTTAAAGGATAATGGATATTTTTCTCCTCATTATAAACGGCTAAACACAAAGATAGTTTCATGTTATAATAATTATAACAAAAAACTATGCTAAAAATTGTTACTGTTCCCAATCCTATTTTATCCTCAAAGACAAAACCCGTTGTTAATTTTGATAAAAAAATAAAAAAGATTATTGACGAAATGGTCGAAACTCTTGAGGCGCAAAATGATCCTCCTGGAGTTGGCTTAGCTGCTAATCAAGTTGGACTTGATCTTTCTCTTTTTATTATCAAACCAACAAAAAAATCTCCGGTAAAAGTTTTTATTAATCCTGAAATAATAAAGACTGTCTTTGACAAAGACAGTCTTTATGATAAAAAACAAAGCAAAAAAAGACTTATAAAATTTGAGGGTTGTCTTTCAATTCCTCGTATTTGGGGACCAATTAAACGAGCTGATAAAGTCTTATTAAAATACCAAGATGAAAATGGTAAAAAATACGAAAACTGGTTTTCTGGATTTGAAGCCACTATTATTCAACACGAAGTTGATCATTTAAATGGCATTGTTTTCACTCAGCGCTCTTTAGAACAAAATCAAAAACTCTACAAAGAAAAAAAAGACCACCTTGAAGAAATAAATTTATAAATTAAGCACATAATTAAAAAAATTATTATTGTTTTAATCTTTATTTTTTTCTTGTTCTGCTGTTTTTTTATTATTATTAGCAAATTTTTTGATTGTTAGAAATGGTTTTTTGCCATCAGCAATATCTTTTTTAATTCTTTTAACGCATTTAGCGCAAAGTTTAACTTTCTTTTCTTTGCCTTTTTCAATAATAGTTGTTCTGATAAAATTAACTCTGAAAATTCGAGGAGTTTTTTGAGCTCTTTTTTTCCATCGACCACCAGCAACACCACGATGATGAGTATGCTGACGACCAAAAATCGCTTTTTTACCACAATGATAACATTTGTTTTCCATAAAATAATATCATAACATATGGTAAAATTAATATCAACAATAATTTAATTTTAAATTAAATGATTGATTTATTTTTTCAAAACCCAATCTCATTTTTAATCTATATTGTTGCTTTATTTTTTACTATTTCTATCCATGAGTTTGCTCATGCTTGGACAGCTGATTTTCTTGGTGACCCAACTCCAAGGCTTCAAGGCAGGCTAAATCTCAACCCAAAATCTCATCTTGATCCAGCAGGACTACTATTTTTAGTTTTCTTTGGCTTTGGTTGGGGTAAACCAGTTGAGTTTGATCCTTATAACCTAAAAAATCCCAGACGCGATGCTGCTATAATTGCTTTAGCCGGTCCTTTATCAAATTTTATTTTGGCTTTATTACTCTCTATAATTTTCAGATTGTTTATATTTTTTGATTATCAAATTTTAATAACTATCGGATATATTTTTTTTATTCCTCTTATTCAAATCAATGTAATTTTAGGCGCTTTTAATCTTTTACCAATTCATCCCTTAGATGGTTTTAAAATTGTTGGTGGAGTTTTATCAGATGATCAAGCAAAAGAATGGTACTCTTTACAAAAATATGGTTTTCTATTTTTGCTTTTGCTAATTATTCCAATTACCGGATCATCAATGCTTGATACTGTATTAAAACCAATTGTTAATTTTTTTATCAATATATTAATTCCTAAAATTTATTGAGGTTGAGTTGGGGTTAGTTTCTTTATACAAAGAAAATAGTCTTGAGTATTACAACCTTTTCCTAATTTTTCTTTAATTTTTTGACAATTAGTTTCGTTACAAACTAAAGCAATTGTTGGAGAAGGTTGACTTGCATTATTATCATCAATTCTTAATCTTTGAATTGGTGAAGGCTTAGAAGTAACTTGTCGAATTATTTGAGTTGGTGATGGTGATGGTGTTGAAGGCTGACTTTTCTCTACTCCTTTAGTAGTAAATGACCAAGGCACACCGCCATTATCGTATCTTTTTTCACCAATTCTTATAGTAAAGTAATAAGTAGTTGATGGAGAAAGTAAAGTCAAATCAACTGAGTGATTTTTCTCTTTAGTTGCCTCTGGTGCAAAAAAATTCAAAGCAGTTGGCGAAGTCCCATATTCAATAATTCCTTGTGTCTCAAGTCCAGTTGACCAAGAAATTGTCACTGAGTTTTTTTCAATATTGGAGACTACCACATCTCGAGGTTCCATATCAGAAGCTCTTGTGCCAAAAATTCGAAAACTAAAAATAGTAATTAAAATAAATAAAACAATTCCAATAATAATCGCAAAAATTTTTTTGATTTTTTGAGTATCCATAAATTAAACAACTAATCTTAATAACCCTCCAATTAATAATAATATTACTCCTGGTATAGAAAATTTTACTACATTTTCAAAAATTCCTGTTTTTGGTAAAGTTGAATTAGTTGGAGTTGGATAAATTAAATTAGAACTTTCAGCGTTATTATTACTTGTGTTATTGGTATTATTTGTATTGTTTGTATTATCTTCTTTAACCGAAATAGAAATACTTGGGTTTTGTCCACAATCTAAAATATTAGTGGTGTCAATATCTGCTTTAACAATTTTAGACGAAGAACAATTTAAACTAATAGTAGTTGATCCACTATTTTTTGTCTTAAAATTTATTGTAGCAATTGTTCCTGATCCTGTTTTTGTTACACCTGGATCATCAACCATTCCAGCAATATATATTTGATTATCGGTTGAAGTTTCTTTAATAACAGTTGGAAAAAAACCACCGTTACTAACTGATTCAACTTGAAGATAATTTGCATCATAATTAAGATATATATCAGTCGATCTTACTTCATCATTACCTACATCAATATTTACTTGCAGAGAAAAAATTTCATTATTATTAACAGAAATATTTGTTTTATCAAAATTTATTATTGCCGCAAAAACAATACCTTCTCTCAAAAAAGGGAGAAAAAAAAGAAAGAAAAAAATAATTGTAATTTCATAAAAAATTTTTTTCATTAATTTTAATGATAAAAAAAATTTTTGGATAAATCAATTTTTTCTAGTTTTTATCTTTAATTTAATAAAAAAAATAGATTTAATTAATTTTTATATTAAAAAATTTTATTAATTTCTTTATTAATAATTATTACTTATTAAAAATTTTTAAACTTTCTGGCAATTTTGGATAAAAAACTTCGTTTTTTTCGTTAACAAAGAATGTCTTTCGATTTTTGTAATTAGAAACTATTTCTATACTAGAATTGATTTGATTTAAAGGTAAAAATTGAATTGTAATAATATCAGTTTGATTAAAATAAATAGGCTCATCTATGTTTAAATTTTTAACTAAAGTTATATTTAAATAGTTATCACTTAAAGATGAATAACTAATAAATCGATTATCAACTGATTTAGCACTTAAAAATTTAAGATTTTTTTTATCAAACTTTATTACTAACTCAAATCCAACCACTTGTTTATCTTCTGAACTAGCATTAATTACAATATTAAAAGGAGAATTTATAACAAAATTTTTATTTTCTAACTTAAAGTTTAGATTACCTTTTGTTGGTGGAATAAAGATAGTTGGAGAAATAGTTTGCTTAGTAAAATTTTGTTTTTCTTCTTTTTTTAACCAAAAATTTTTTGAAAAAAAAATTAATATAAAAAGAAAAATAGTAATTAAAACAAAAAAAATCCCTCTTTTTTTATATTTATTAAATTGATTTTGATTATTAATTTGTTCATTCATAGCAATTTCTAAAACTTATAAAATAAATTACTTTATTCTTTACTTTACTCTTCATCGTTTTTAATTGATAAAGCTGCAATAACGGCTGAGTAATCTTGAGTGTCAACTTTTCCATCAAGATTTAAATCCGCAATAGCCAAAACTTGTTCATCTGTTTTTCCTAAATTATTACGTATATATGAAATATCTAAAGCATCAACTACCCCATCTTGAGAACCATTTACTGGTAAATCGCCAACTAATAAATATATTTTTGAAAAATCCAAGATATTAACTCCTCCTGAAAGCGTAATTTTTCCAGCAAAACAACGATAAGTTCCTGGCCATGTTTCATTAGGATTATCATCACAAATTCTTTTTTGAATATGTTTTGGACCTTTAATTAAAATATAATAGTTTGATCCCGGAATAACTTCACTAGGAAGATTAAATGATTTCTCCCAAATAAATGGTTCTGTATCTTTATTACGATTATTAGTAATACTAAAATTTTCTTCAACAGAAACTGTTTGCGCTAAACTTCCTCCTCCAACTTTTATCTTTATTTTAAATGTTTTTTGATTATCTTCTTGTGGTTGTGTCATTATTCCTTGAAATTTCAATTTAAGATTTAGATTAACTAAATCTGAAGCAACAATGGTTGGTGTTGGAGTTTGAATTGGAGTGTTAGTAGCATTAGGACGAGGAGTTGCGGTTGGAGTTTGAATTGGAGTGTTAGTAGCATTAGGACGAGGAGTTGCGGTTGGAGTTTGAATTGGAGTGTTAGTAGCATTAGGACGAGGAGTTGCAGTTGGTGAATTGTTTGCAGGCGTAGGAGTTGCAGTTGGTGAATTGTTTGCAGGCGTAGGAGTTGCAGTTGGTGAATTGTTTGCAGGCGTAGGAGTTAGTGTAGGAGTTAAAATGTTAATTAATTCTGAAGTAATCTCTACCCATGCTAGAGTTTGTTTTCCAGAAGCATCATAATTATCTGGTAAATTAAGCCAATCTTGATCTGCGTATGTATTAAACCAACCATTAGCTGGAATTGTTTTGTTTAAAGTTGCAATTAATTGACCATTAGTTTTTCCAGCGCCATTTGAGGCACTGTAAACTTTAATAGTTACATTAGCCTGAGAATTATTTGGGTTTACTAAAAAAATATCATTCCATTGAGTATTACTCGTTTGACCTATTGGCCAATTTCTAGCAATAACAGTTGAATAAAAAGTTTGCGATTTTTGAGATATTAAATTAGTATCAAATAAAGACAAAGATGGACTATTATATTGATTACCTTGATTTAAACGAAAACGATTAGTGCCAATGATTGGAACATTTGAATTAATCTCTACCCATGCTAGAGTTTGTTTTCCAGAAGCATCATAATTATCTGGTAAATTAAGCCAATCTTGATCTGCGTATGTATTAAACCAACCATTAGCTGGAATTGTTTTGTTTAAAGTTGCAATTAATTGACCATTAGTTTTTCCAGCGCCATTTGAGGCACTGTAAACTTTAATAGTTACATTAGCCTGAGAATTATTTGGGTTTACTAAAAAAATATCATTCCATTGAGTATTACTCGTTTGACCTATTGGCCAATTTCTAGCAATAACAGTTGAATAAAAAGTTTGCGATTTTTGAGATATTAAATTAGTATCAAATAAAGACAAAGATGGACTATTATATTGATTACCTTGATTTAAACGAAAACGATTAGTGCCAATGATTGGAACATTTGAATTAATCTCTACCCATGCTAGAGTTTGTTTTCCAGAAGCATCATAATTATCTGGTAAATTAAGCCAATCTTGATCTGCGTATGTATTAAACCAACCATTAGCTGGAATTGTTTTGTTTAAAGTTGCAATTAATTGACCATTAGTTTTTCCAGCGCCATTTGAGGCACTGTAAACTTTAATAGTTACATTAGCCTGAGAATTATTTGGGTTTACTAAAAAAATATCATTCCATTGAGTATTACTCGTTTGACCTATTGGCCAATTTCTAGCAATAACAGTTGAATAAAAAGTTTGCGATTTTTGAGATATTAAATTAGTATCAAATAAAGACAAAGATGGACTATTATATTGATTACCTTGATTTAAACGAAAACGATTAGTGCCAATGATTGGAACATTTGAATTAATCTCTACCCATGCTAGAGTTTGTTTTCCAGAAGCATCATAATTATCTGGTAAATTAAGCCAATCTTGATCTGCGTATGTATTAAACCAACCATTAGCTGGAATTGTTTTGTTTAAAGTTGCAATTAATTGACCATTAGTTTTTCCAGCGCCATTTGAGGCACTGTAAACTTTAATAGTTACATTAGCCTGAGAATTATTTGGGTTTACTAAAAAAATATCATTCCATTGAGTATTACTCGTTTGACCTATTGGCCAATTTCTAGCAATAACAGTTGAATAAAAAGTTTGCGATTTTTGAGATATTAAATTAGTATCAAATAAAGACAAAGATGGACTATTATATTGATTACCTTGATTTAAACGAAAACGATTAGTGCCAATGATTAAAGCTGGTGAAGATGAATAATTGACACAGGAACATAGAGATGCATTTCCTACTTGAATATTTCCACATATTAAACCATCAGGGCAATCTCCACCACATATTCCATTAGCAGTTGAACCACATGGATAGCTTGCTTTTGATTTGTAAAGATTTTTATTTATATAAACAAAAAATAATAAAACGGAAATTAAGCCGATAAAAACTATTATTAATATTTTGATATTATTTAATTTTTTAAAAAAAGAAATTATATTATTATAAATCATAAAAAATCAAAAAATTTTATAACAATTTCAGAGTACTTACCCAATCCTATACCAATATATAATTTTTTATTCTCAAAAAATTTTGAACTTTTATCTTGATTTTCAAATAATCTTATTTTATATAAATTTAAATTTTTATTCTTCTCTATTTTTGAATCAAATCTTTTATTATCATAATTAACAAAATTATTCTTATCATAAAAAAATAAATAATCTTTGTCAATATCTATTAATAAAATAAATTCATAAACAGATTCCTCCTTGCTTCTTAAGGGAATCTTTATGCAAATATTACATTCTTTATTATCGTTTTTGATCTGAATATCTAATCTTTTTTCACTATCAATTCCAAAATATATTTCTTTTAACCCAACCCACCACTTATAATCACTTTCTCCTAATTTGCTAGCAAAAGAAATACCCCCACCTTCTTTTCCATTTGTATTAAAAACAATTCTTACTGCAAATAAATTATCTAATTTTATTGGAAATTTATCATCTACATTATTAAACCAAATATTAGAATTATTTTTTATACGCAATAATTTATTTTTATAATAATATTCAACATTCTTTTTATTTTTAATTAAACTCTCAATTATGTTAATTTTACTTTTAAGATTTAACTCGTTGTTTTCATATTTTTCTATTATTCTATCAACACTATTGAAAATCATTTCTCTTTCTTGAATTAAACTATATTCTTTAACTAGATCATTCGAATAATGATTATCTTTATTAAAAATAGTATTATTATTTGTAATTAAAGTTGATAGAATATAACTTGCATATAATATTAAAAGAATTAAAATAAAAAAATCTTTTTTTTTATCATTAATCATAATAAAAAATGAGTGAAAAAAATAATTTTATTTATCAATACTTAATTATATTATTTTTTTTATTTTTCACTTTAATTTTTAATCCAAATAATAAAATATTTTTTTTACATTCAATTATTTTTTGTTTTGTATTATTTATTTTGAATAGACATAAAATTGCACCTGCTTTATTTATTTCATTCTTTATTACTTCATATTTACCTATCGGAAAAAAATTTATTTATCAAATATTAGATTTAAGTTATTTTTCATATCTTAAAGAAGAATATCCTTTAGGTCTTGTTGAAGAAATATCCCTAAATATAAGCGATATTTTTTTTATTTTTATTTTATTTCACTTAGCAAGAGATGTGTTTATAAAAAAAATTAATATTTTTAAATTATTTAATAAAGCATTATTATTTCTTAGCGTTTTTATAATAATGTCAATAATTTCATCTATTATTAAATCGCCAAACTTTTTATTTTCACTATATAAATTATCTTTTTTTATAAAAATTTTAGTTATCTATTTTTATTTAAAAGTAAATTCCAAAAGTTTATCTAAAAGAAATTTTATTGACCTAATTATTATAATCGCTTTTTTTCAATCTTATCTAGCTATTTTGCAATTTTTTAATAACGCTCCTTTTGGAAAATCAATTGAAAGTATTCATAATATTGAAATATTTGGAAAAGTAGTTGATGAATTTTATTTTTATTATCGACCTACTGGTACATTTCAACACGCAAATTTTTTAGGTGGATTTTTATTAATTGCAATTTCATTAATAATTTATAATATTTTTTACCTTAAAACAAGAAATTTTTTTACATTAATTACATTAATTATCTCATTAATAACTCTATTAATCACATTAAGCAGGTCATCTTTTTATTCTCTAATACTTTTTTTGTTTTTGATTATAATAAGTGAAAGAAAAAGAATAAGTTCTTTAGTTATAAAATTAAAAAAAATAAATAAAATCTTAATTTGTATAATTTTATTTTTCATCACTATTGTTTTTTCAGTCCCTTTGTTTAGATTGTTAAATATCTTTGCTGCTTTTTCGTCCTCAGGCGGATTTTATACAAGATTTAATCAAGCTATAGAAACTTTTAAATTAATTTTATTAAATCCTATTTTTGGTGTAGGTCCAGGATTTTCTGTTGTTGAAGCAATAAAAATCAATCCTAACGGGATTTTTTCTTCTTTTCCATCATCAGTTCACAACTTTTATTTACTAACTGCTGTTGAAAATGGATTAATCGCATTTTTCTTTTTCTTTTTATTTTTATTTTTTCTATTAAAAGATTTATTATTAAAAGAAAAAATTATAAGTTTTGTTTTAATTTCTGCTATTTTTTATGGTCTTTTTCAACCAACAATAATAATCTCAGAATTATTTTTTCTTTATGCTATAATTAAAAAAAATGAAAAATATTTTTAAATTAAAATTTAAAAAAATAACTTTTTTAGATTTGTTTATTTTTCTAGCATTATTATCTTTATTTATTTTTCTATTCATAAGATTATTTAGAAAATCAGAATTCTTAGATATTGTTTTAAAAATATATCAAGATGAATGGTTTATTGAAAAATTAAAACCAGGAATTAAAGAAAAAAATATAATGGGACAAACAATGGCAGAACTTATAAATATAAAAACTTATCCAACTTCAGATCAAAAAAAGTGGGCTCATCTTCGAATAAAATTAAAAGCTGTTTATACTCCCGGTGACAATTCTTACACTTATAAAAATAAAAAAATTCTTATTGGAAATAATCTTGAATTTTATATGAATAATCTTTTAATAGATGGCACAGTTTTGAAAATAAACGATAAAAAAAATAAAAACCAATTTAAAATTTACGCTAAAGGACAAATAATTGATATCAATCCTGCATTTCCTAATACTGAAGGAGTATCAGAATATTTAGCAAATTCAATTAAAGAACACGAAATAATGAAAGACTCTCTTGGTTCACCTGTTATTGAAATCAAAAAAAAAGAGGTCTTTGACGCAAAAATGGTTACAGTAGATCAATATGGAAACACGAAAATATCTGTAAATCCTTTAAGAAAAGATGTTTACCTTGATTTAATAATTTATGCTGACAAAATAGGTCAATATTATTATCTTTTTGGTGATGAAAACTTTCCAATAATCATTGGTAATGGAATTCCTTTTACTACTAAAAACAATTGGGTTTTTTTTACTATTACTAATATAGAAAAAATTGAGAATAATAAATGAAGGAAAAAGTTGTATTAATACCCTTACATTTGACACTAAATTATCCTTGTGATTATATTGATCAAACAGCAAAAATTTTATCTAAAAAAAATCTTGTTATTCTTTATGATTTTAATAATCTAGTTTCTTGGAAAAAAATAATTAATTTAAAAAAACATTTTTTAATAATTAAAAAAAATCTTAAATTGATAAAAAATAAAAATAAAGGTATTGTATATTTTCAATCACCCGCTTTATTGCCATTTCAAAAAAATTCAATTATAAGCTCAGTTAATAAGTTATTAGGTTTTATTTTTATTTCTTTTTTATTATTTATTTTTAAAAAAAAATTAATTATCTGGCAGTTTTTTCCTCTAGCAACATCAAGATTAATTAAATTAATTTTTAATCAAAAATACATTTATGACTGTGTTGATTATTTAGATATAGAAATTCATGGACAAAAAGTAATTAATGAAGAAAAAAAACTAATTAAATTAGCTGATTATATTGCTTTTAATTCCAAACCACTATACAAAAAAAAATTACTAGAAAATAAAATATTGAAAAATAAAAAAACAATTATTACTGTATGTGGTACTAATTATCCACTATTTAATCTAAAACCTGAGTTAAATAAAAACAATATCGCAATCATTTATGGTGTTTTAGATTATAGACTAAATACATTATTAATTTTAAAAACAATTAAAAAACTCTTTGACTGGCATTTTTACATTTTAGGGCCAATTCAAAAACAAGGGAGAGAGGCTATCTCAAATAATTTTTCTAAAATAATTCAACAAGAAAATGTGAAGTATTTTGGGCACATACCGAAAAACAATCTTAAAGAATACTTAAAAAAAGCCAAAGTCGGACTTGTGCCATATAATACAAAATTTAACTTTGTTAAATATTCTAATCCAATGAAGGTTTACGAATATCTTGCCGCTGGTATTCCCGTTGTTTCAACTAAAATATTATCCTTAGAAAAATATCCAAAAGATATTATTTTTACAACAAATAATGTTAATGACTTTATTAATGCTATAAAAAGATTAACTAATGATTGGAATATCGAAAAAATAAAAAAAGCAAAAAAAATCGCTAAAAATAATAGTTGGGAAAATAAAATAAAAATTATTCTTAAAAATATTAATATTAACTAAAATGAAAATCGGAATTATTTCTTCACCAGGAGGACATATATTTCAGCTTATTCAAATAATGCCAATTTTAAAAAAATTCGATAGATTTTGGATAACAAAAAATGAAATAGATACTAAATATTATCTAAAAAAAGAAAAAATTTATTATGCCTTTTTCCCAGAATCAAGAAATTTTATAAATCTAATTAAGAATACTTTTTTAGCTTTTAAAATATTAAAAAAAGAAAAACCAAAAATATTAATTAGTAGCGGTGCTGGAATTGCCATACCATTTTTTATTGTTGGTAAAATATTTTTTAAAACTAAGTTAGTATTCATAGAACCTTATGACTTCGTGGCATATCCATCATTAACAGGTAAAATTTTGTATAATTTAGTTGATCTCTTTATAATTCAAAATAAAATTCAAAAAAAATGGTACAAGAAAGCAATATTATTAGAAAATCTAATATTTTGATCACTTTTGGTTTAACTAATTTTAAATTCAATAGATTAATAGACAGTCTAAAAAAATTAAATATCTTTGAAAAAGAAAATAAACTATCACCAGAAGTATTTATTTATTTTATAAAAAATTCAAAAAAAATTATATCTCACGCTGGTCCGGGCACAATATATTTAATAACAAAAAATGCAAAATATATGCCATTAATTATTCCAAGAATGGCTAAATTTAAAGAACACGTAGATGATCATCAAGTCTTTTTTGCCAAATTTTTAAGAAAAAAATTGCCTAAAAAATTAAAAAAATATATTGTTATAAAAGAAAACATAGATAAAGACTTAATAAATTATTTGAAAGAAAAACCAAAAAAAAATATTTTAAAAAAATATTTATTTAATAAATCCAAAAATTCTAAATCTAAAATAATTTTTAATCAATTAATTAAAAATCTTTAATATGAATCTTTTATTTCTAGCTAATGTAAACACTGCTGGAGAATGGTTGGCTCAACAAAATTTAATTGAATATTTAAATAAAGAAAATAAAAAGTTTAAATTTTATTTAATCAGCGAAGAACCTATTAATAAAAAAATTGTTAATAATAATTTATTCGAAAAAATAATTTATATAAAACAAATAAAAACAAATAAACCGTTTAAAGAATATAAAAAAATCTTTAATTTTATATTTGAGTCTTATAAATCAATTAAAAAAATTGACAGAAATTACAAAATTAACAAAGTAATTATTTCACATTACCTTTTTGCTATTCCCTATTTATTTTATTCAAAAAAAAATAACTATATTTTTTGGTTTCATGGAATAAAAAATAATTATTTTATTTTTAAAGATACCACTAATCACTACTTAATATTTTTAAAAATATTAGAAAACCTTTCTTTGTTTTTAGCAAAAAAAATAATAATACCCACAAATTATAGTTATAATCTTATTAAAAAACTTTGCTTTCTCTTTTTTAAAATTAATAAATCAAAAACTATTATTTTAAACAATCTAATAAATAAATTATTCTTAAAAAAACAAAAAAATATTAGAAAAAAAAAACTCATTCTATATTCAGGAAGACTAGTTTTTAAAAAAGGAGTTGAAAATTTAATTTTAGCCTTTAAAAAAGCTTCAATTATTTATAAAAATTGGAATCTTTTAATAATCTATCCTAAAACTAAAAACGAAGATGAAGATAAAATATTAAAAAAATACAAAAAATGTAAAAACATTATATTTAAGAAAGATTTATCAATAAATATTATTAGAAAATATTATCAACAAGCAAAATTAGCTATTCTTCCTTCATATTTGGAAAATGACTCTCTTTTTTTAAAAGAAGCAATTTTTATGAATCTACCAATTTTTTCTACTAAAACAGGCAGCGCCTTAGAACTTTTAAATAATAAATTTTTCTTAAATGATAACAAACCTTTTACCATAGAAAAAAAAATAACTTCTTTTATAAATAATCAAGATTATTATAATAATGAATTTGTTAAAATTATTAATAATTTTAAATCTAATTATAAAACAAAAGAAATAATTAATAAATTTATTCAAATAATTTATGAAAATTAAAAATATTAATGATGATTTTAAACAATTAGAAAATCAAATAGAAGAAGGCCTCGTCACTGCTCATGAATATAAAAACCCAAATATTTTTTTACCTTATAATCCTTTATTTCAGATAATAAAAAAAATTTATCTAAAAATTTTAAGTATGTATACAAAATATCAAATTGTTTTTAATAAAAATTTATTTTACTCAACTTACAAAACATATCAATATATTTTACAATTAAAATCTGAATTAAAAAAACAAAAAGAAGAAATCGCTTTATTAAAAAAACAAATAAAAAATCTTATAAAATCAAATAAATGAAAAAAATCGCTATTGTTACTTATCATTATTTTAAAACAAAAACAAGAGGAGGAGAAATCTATACTAAAAAATTGACTAATATTTTAAAAGATAAATACCAAACTACAATTTTAACAACTAGATCAGCTGATCACACAACTTGGAAGAATAAACTTAAAGAATATGAAGTAGATAATAAAAATAAAATCATTAGATTTAAGATAGATTTTGAAGTCAAACCTAGAAACAGAATTGAGAAAACAATTAATATTTTAAATAATAAATTAAGAGCATTCAAAGATGAATTAAATTATTTAAAAACGATTGGTCCTTATTCTTCTAGTCTTTTTAATTTTTTATCAAAAAACAAAGAAAATTTTGATATTTTTATTTTTATTGGCTATGCCAATCCCATAACCTATTTTGGTCTCCCGTTGGTAAAAGAAAAATCAATCCTTATTCCTCTTACCCATAAAGAACCAATTTTATATCTAAGTATTTTTGATGAATTATTTAAACAACCTAAAATTATTGGTTTTTCTAGTGTTGGAGAAAAAGAGATTATCAAAAAAAGATTTAAAAAACTACCAAAACTTGTTCAAATTGGAATATATCCAGAAGAATTTAAATCAAAAATTAATTTTCAATTCATTAAAAATAGATATAATCTCTTTAATCCTTATGTATTATTCATAGGAAGAACAGAACCTTATAAAGGCATATATGATCTAATTGACTTTTTTCTTAAATTTAAATCTGCTGAAAAAAATGATATAGATTTAGTAATTATTGGCGAAAAATTATTTCCTATTAAAACAAATAAGAATATTAAATTCTTAGGAATATTGTCAGAAGAAGAAAAAACTATACTGATTAAAAATTCCCTATTTTTAGTTAATCCTTCGTGGTATGAATCATTATCATTAACAGTTCTTGAGGCTTGGCAACAAAAAAAACCCGTTTTAGTTTATGGTTTAAATCATGTATTAAAAAGACAAATAGAATTGTCAAAAGGCGGTCTATTTTATGAAAATTATAATGATTTTGTCTTAAAAATGAATGATTTAATAAAGTATAAGAAAAAAAAGCAAAAACTTGGAGAAAATGGATTTAGATTTTACTTAAATAATTACAAAAAAGAAATCGTAAAAGAAAAACTTATAAATATTATTGAAAATTTTAATAATTTTAAATAACATATCTTTCCTTAATTAATAAAATTGAACCGCCTTTAGCAATAGAATTAATTTGAGAATGATAAAAATTAACTAATTTTTCTTTAATATATAAATTTTCTTCAACATCTAATGTTTGAGAAAAATTTATTTTTTTAAAGTTATAAATCATATAAGGCCACTCTAAATAGTAGATTATATTTTTTCTTTTAATTTTTTTTTCTAAATTTTTTCTTATAAAAATATGATCTATATTACCTAAACCGTATGGTAAAAAAATACAGTAATCAACATTTTCCCCAATTATTTTTTCAATTTCTTTATTTATTTTTTCTTGTAATAATGTATCTTTTAAATATATATCAGTTTTTTTTCTTTGAAATATAAATTCTTTAAACCCTAAATGATAAAATTTAATTTTTAAAAAATTACATACATTTATATCCTCTCTAATTCTCTGTTGATAAAGATCTTTAAAATTCTTAAAACCAGTTTTCTTAAGAAAATTTAAGCCTTCTTTATTAGTTAAATAATCGTTATAACCCGTAAAAACAGTAATTAAATTTACATCACTTAACTTTCTTAATGTATATATTAAAGCTCCACAAGAAAAAATTGCATCATCTAAATGAGGAGAAATTAGGTATAATTTTTTATTTAATAATTGATTTAATAAATTCATGAAAGTTTTTATTTTAAAAAAAATTTATAAAAAATTACAATGTCCTTGGTGTTATTCAAATTTTAGATTAATTGATAATAAAAACTATTATTTTTTAAAATGTCAATGTGATGTTTTTCCAATTATTGAAAATCAAATCTTGTATCTCAAAAAAGATAAAGTAAAAAAGAAACTCTTTAAAAAATTAGAAAATAACAGTTCTTTTTTACATTACTTTGCATTTTCTTTAATATCTAAAATTTTATTTAGATTTAGTTTTCTAATTAATTTTATAAAAAAATTCTCTTTTATAAAACTAATTTATTTTTTTAAAACCTTGGGATATAACAAATTATACGCAAAATATTTAATTGAAAGAAAAAAAATCCCTTCTTATTTCATATCTTTAATCTTAAATCAATTAATAAAAAATAAAAAAAATAATTTAATTCTTGATTTTGGTGGCGGTTTTGGCCATATTGCAAAAAAATTTCCTAAAAAACCATTAAAAATTATCATTGATAAAGATTTTTTAAGCTTATATTTTAATCTAAATAGAAAAAATAAAAATTTTTTTTATATTTGTTACGAATTTAAAAAAAATATACCGATTAAAAATAAAAGCATTGATAATTTTGTATTCTCTGATGGCTTCTGTAATATTAAAAATCAATTTTTATTTTTAAAAGAAATTAAAAGAATAATAAAAAATAATAGTCCTGGTTATATATCTCAAATTTTATCTAAAAAAGTAAAAACATTTAAGGAATATAATCTATCAAATCCCAAAACAATAGAAAAATACCTAAAAAAATTAAAATTTAATAATTTTAAAATCATTCCTTCTTCAATAATTTGGCATAATTTAAAAAATAAACAAATTTTAAATTTAAATAAAAATTTTGTTTTGAAAAATAAAAGA
The DNA here is from genome assembly GCA_026004455.1 of Patescibacteria group bacterium. Lineage (GTDB taxonomy): Bacteria > Patescibacteriota > Microgenomatia > UBA1406 > GWC2-37-13 > GWC2-37-13. The sequence goes on from BPJE01000002.1 coordinate 166,712, forward strand.
ATTTATAATATTATTATTTTTCCTAATAAAATAAAAAATTTAAAAATAGATTTAGTATTTAATTTATACAAAAAAACAAAAATTAATTTTTATCAAGATAATGATTTATTATCAGATTTAAAAAGTGATTATAAATATGAGTAAAAAATTAAAACTTTATTTTCAATTACTTGAAGTTTTAACAATAAGAGAATTAAAATCTAGATATAGAGCCTCAATTTTGGGTCCTTTATGGATAATTATCCAACCTTTATTGACAACCTTATTTTTAGCTGTAGTTTTTGAAAAAATTGTAAAAATTAAAATAAATAATATTCCTTATTTTTTATTTTTATATTCAGGAATAATGGTATGGAATTTTTTTGAGCAAAGCATAAATTTAGCAAAAGAATCTTTAGTTTGGAATCGAGATCTTATCACAAAATCAAAATTTAATAAAGAAGTTCTACCAATCTCTTATGTTTTATCTAAAATAATCGATTATCTTGTTAATTTTTTGGTATTTTTAATACTATTAATTATCTATCATTTTAAAATCAAATTACTATTCTTTATTACAATTTTTAATTTATTTCCTCTTTTTTTAACAGTAACTTCTGTAAGTCTTATTTTTTCAGCTTTAAACGCTATTTTTAGAGATTTTGGTAGAATTATTGAATTCATTTTGCTTTTAGGTTTTTATGCTACTCCAATTATCTATTCTGAAAATATGATCCCAGAAAAAATAAAAATATTTATTCAAATCAATCCACTTTCTTATATTATAAATTTTAATAGACAGGTTTTTTTTGAAAATAAAGTTGATTATTATAATTTATTTTTACCTGCAATTTTTGGAGTTATTTTTTTTATTATCTCATGGCTAATTTTCAAAAAATTAGAAAAAAAAATTGTTGATTTAATATGAAAAACAATCAACCGGCAGTAATAATAGATAAAATCACTAAAGAATACTATCTAGAAAAACCAAAAACTCTTAAAACATGGTTTAAAAATATATTTTCTCCTTTTAAAAAATACCCTGTTTTTAAAGATTTTTCTTTAAAGATCAATAAAGGCGAAGCAGTAATAATAACTGGCCCAAATGGTTCAGGCAAAACAACACTGTTAAAGTTGATCGCTGGCATTACCTTCCCAGATAAAGGAAAAATACAAACTTTCGGCAAAGTTGTTCCATTAATTGAACTTGGCGCAGGATTTAATTATGAGTTAACAGGCTTAGAAAATATCTGGATAAATGGAACGATATTGGGAATTGAAAAAGAAAAATTAGTCAAATTAATTCCTAAAATCATTGATTTTTCTGAACTTAATGATTTTATTAATATACCTCTCAAGCGTTACTCAACTGGAATGATTACAAGATTGGCTTTTTCAATAGCAGTATATTCTGAGGCTGATATATTTCTTCTTGATGAAGTTTTTGCAGTAGGAGATGAAAAATTTCAAAGGAAATCAATTAATTATATTAACAAGTTCTTAGAAAGAAAAAAAACTTTAATTCTAAGTACAAATATTAATATTAAAAAATTTATTACTTATTTTAAAAAAATAAACAAAAATATTATTTCAGTTGAATTAAATTAATAAAATATTTTTCCCAATTGTATTCCGAAAGCAATTTTTTTTTATTTTTGCTTAAATATCTTTTCATTTCTATAATAATTTTTTTATTTTTAACAACATTAATAAGTTTTTTTTCTAAATCTAATAAATTACTAAACAAAAATCCATTTTTTTTTATCAATTATATAATCTTTTGCTCCACTATTATAATAAGCAAATACAGGAGTACCATTTATTAATGATTCAATAGATGAAAAACTAAATGTTTCTAATTCAAAACTACTTAAAATAGTAATATCAATATTTTTGTAAAAAAAAGCTAAATTTGAAGGATTATTAATAAAAAAAATATTATTACCTAAATTTAATTCATCAATTTCTTTAATAATTTTTAAAAAATAATTCATATTTAAATTAACAAAAGGAGTGAAAATAAATAGAATTATTTTCTGATTTAATGATAAAACTTTTCTAAAAACTTTTAGAACTTCAATAATTTTTTTTCTTGGTTCTAATCTTTGAAAAATTCCTATTTTTAAATAAAATTTGTTAGAAAAAAAATTATTATCAATTAATTCATTATTTTCAAAATTAGGAATTCCCGGTTTTAATAAAATTACTTTATTAGGATTTAATTTATAAAATTCTAAAAATTCTTTTTTAGAGTAATTACTTAAAACAATAATTTTATCGCTTAATGAAAAGATAAATTTTGATAAATACTTTCTAAAAAAAAATTTAATCCAAATAATAATAAACCTTATTTTTTTTACAATAAAAATTGACTTATTAAAATTTAAATCAAATATTTCTTCTGATAAACGCTCTCTATCATAAAATCCATGAAATTGAAAATAAAATCTATCATTTTCATTTTTAAATATATGAAAAAAAGGTAAAAATAAAGAAGATTTTACCGTATTAAATAAAAAAATTGTTTTTTCTTTTTTTGATAGATTTATTATTTTTTTAATAATAAAATAAAAAAAACTATTTAAAAATATTTCAATATAAGAAATTAAATTTGAAAAATTAATTAATATAAAATGTATCTTAATATTAGAATAACTTTTAAAATCTTTAATAAATTTTAAATAAGTATTTTTGTCTCCATAAAAAACGATTTCTATTCTAATTTTTTTAAATTTATTGCAATTAAAACTAATTAAATTATTTAAATATGTTTCTATTCCACCATGATATACATCTGTAAAGAAAATTATCTTCATAAAAATAAATCTGTCCAAATTCTAACTGCTTTTTTTAATTTTAAAAAATAATCTTTTTGTTGAAAAACTCTTGAAGAAAAATCAATTTTATCAAATAATTCTAAATAAGCTTCTTTTAAATCTTTTTTTGTTAGTTTAACTTTTGCTACTTCTTTGTAAAGATATTCATTAACTATCATTCCTAATCTTTCTTTTTCTAAATTTAACTTAACATCTGAGGCCTTACGATGCTCAATAAAAGGAATTCCATTAACAACGCTTAAATTTAAATGATCTAACACTTTCTTGGCGAAAATACCAGCCCAAATATCGTCATAGCGATCAAAAGACCACTTATTACCATCTTTATCATATCCCATCATGGGAAAAAATAAAATTGGTGTTATTTTTGCTTTAAAAGCAAAGTTCATTGAGCATAATGGAAAGAAAAAATCTTTAGGAATAAACTGTCGATAATTTTCTGATAAAATTGGTTCATTTAAGTTTTTTATTTTTATCTCACTTTTCGCATCTAAATCAAGTTTATTAGTCCACAGACCATGAGACAGGACAACTTCACTTTTATTTCTTATTTTATAGGGAAACCCTCTCGTAAAAGGAATTCTTTTATGAGGATAAGTAGAAAACCAATTATCAATAGGTGCTTTTAAATTTAAATTTTTTATATGTTGATTTAAAAAATTTTGATTTTTAATTGGATAACAATCATCATCTAAAGTAACAATAATATCTGCGCCCATTTGATAAGCTTTTAAAAAACCATAAATTCTAATTCCAGCATTTTTTCTAGGAATAATCCATGAATTATCTTTTAATTCATTATCTATATCTTTCCAAGTATAGTGATAAACTTTTTTAAAATATTTAATCGGTGTTTTAATTTTCTTTACCGGTGAATCTTCAACTATAACTCCATAAATTTTCTTAAACTTACTCCCCCAAAATTCTAAAAAATCTAAATCTCTAATAGTTGGAATTACTAAAAAAATTTTATTTTTCTCCATTTTTAGCTTTTAATAAATAAATAAATAATAATTTAATACCTTTTAAAATAATTGATAAATCATAATAAAAACTTTTATTTTTTATATCTTCCAAATCCATTCTCATCCATCTGTCAAAATCATTATGAAAAGCACCATTAACTGCCCACGTTGAAATAATACCAGGTTTTACTGAAAATCTCTTTTCATATTTTTTTGGCACTTTTTTGGCTTCATCAATTGGCAAAGGTCTTGGACCAACAAAGCTCATTTCTCCTTTTAAAATATTAATAATTTGTGGTAATTCATCTAAACCTCTTTTTGCCAACCATTTACCAAATAAAGTATAACGAGGATCATTTTTAATTTTAAAAACAGGACCTTTTGCTTCATTTAATTTTTTGATTTTTTTTTTGATCTCTTCTGCTTTTTCAATCATTGTTCTGAATTTAATAATATAAAAAGGTTTCATATTTAAACCAGCTCTTTTTTGAATAAAAAAAACGGATCCTTTTGAGGTTAATTTTATTATCAATACAATTAAAATAAAGAAAGGTGATAATAACAATAATAACATTAATGAAAAAAAAATTTCTAAAGATCTAAATAAAATTTTTTTTAACATTTTATTAAACGCGTACAATAATAATCAATATATTTAAAAACTTCTGAATTTTTATCTTTAAAAAAATATTTATTTCTTAATTCATTTAACAATATTTTTTCCAATCTAAAATATTTAATTTTACCATAAATTTCTTGATTAAATTTTATTAAAGTAGGAAAGTATTCTAAATAATAAGCAGGATATTTATAAATTAAACTTTGTAAATGAAAATAGCAAGTTTTTTTATCAAAACACCTACTGTACACAAAAGCTTCTCCTTCAAAATCATTTTTTAACCAAAAATACCATTTAATCAAAAATGATTGTTCCAAAAATAAAAAACTGTCTTTGTTTTTTATTTGTTCTTCTAATGAGTGGTAATTTAAAGGATTGAAAATCAAAGAAAGCTTTTTATATCTAAAATTAAAAGCTATCTCACTTAAAATTAAGAAAAAAAATAATAAAAAAGTAATTTTTAAAATTAAATTTAATTTAGCTACAGGAAAATAATCTTTTTTTGAATCTTTGATCAATACTCCTATTAAAATAACATATATTACTTTAAAAAAAACAAATTTAAAAGAAAAATCCATTAAAAATAAAAAAGTCAACCCTAAAAAACTTTCAAACAATAGATTATCTTTTTTAAAAAAAATATTTTCTTTAATTAATCTATAATAAAAAAACAAAATTGGTATTAAAATTAAAATTCCATTTTCTCCAATCAAATCAAGAATAAAATTATGTGAACTTATACTCCAATCAGAAAAGTTCTGACTATACTGTCTTGAAATTTCATTAAAATTTCCTAAGCCAACTCCAAAAATAGGATTTTTCAAAATATAATTAATAGCTTGTTTAAAATAAATAATCCTATTGCCTAATAAATCTATTTTTTTAAAAGGAATATTAAAATAATTAAAAAAATTATTGGAAACTAATATAAAAGCTAAAAATAAAAAAAGCAAAATCAATAAATCTTTTCGAATTGGTTTTTTAAAAAATATATTCTTTATTATTCTATAAACATATAAAAAAATAATTGATAAAATAGCACTTCTTGATGCTGAAATAATTATTAAAAAAATTAAAAATAATTGAAAAAACAATCCATTAAATAAATTTAATATAAAAGGTAAAATAAAATAATTACCAATTTGATTGTGATGATTATAAAATAAAAGACTTAAAGAAGGAAAAAACTTGTTAAAAAAGATAATGTTAATAAAAAATAAAATAATACTTAAAAAATAAATTAACTTTAATTGATTTATTAAATTTTTTTTAACTTCTTTTTTATAATTAAAGCTATAAATCAACAAAATAAATAAATTTAAATAGTTAATTAATTGAATTAAAGTATTTTTCTTATCTACTGAAAATGCAAAAGAAAACCAAAAAAGTACAAAAAAAAATATGAATATTAAGAAAAAACTCTTAGGTATAAAAATATTTTTTTCCTTAATTTTTTTAAAATAAATAAAAATAGAAAAAAATAAAAGCAAAAAAGAAGATAAATAATAATCATAAATATTAAAAAAAACTTCTGATAAAAAAAGGATTATTAAATAAAAACTCATAAATTGTAATATTTTTAAGATTATATCACTTTCATTAATCTAAATAAAAGAAGACTAATAAAATAAAAAAGTACTACTTGAAAAATCGACAGATAAAGAGTTAAAAAAATTGCCACAATTGTTAGTATAAAAAAAGCTTCATTATGAATTGAAGGAAGAACGCCTTTTGTAAAAAGAATCAAAACAACTAAAGTAAAAAGTGATCGTTTATCAAACCACCAAAGCGGCCAATTAAAATACATAGCTAAAACTAAAATAATAGATGTTAAAAAAAGAAAAATTTCTTTAGTATCAAAATAAAATGGCCCTATATACATATATTAATAAAAATTAAAGTAAATAAAAAACTTTTATTTTAACAAACTATTTTATTGTTTTTTATTATTTTTTTATATTAAAATAACATTAATTAAAAAATAATATCTAAATTTAATTATAATTCATCATATATTTTAAACAAATATAAAATAATATATTTATTAAAATTTTAAATTTAATTTCTAAAAATAAAATTTGCAACAAACAAGCTTAAAAGAACAAAAATTGTTAATCCTTGCAAAGATAAACTATTACTTATAAAAATACTAATAATAACTATATAAAAAATTAAGTTACTTTTTGTTCCTCCTAAAAATATACGACCAATAAAAGATATTAATAAAATAATTATTAATTTTTCAACAGAAAATAAAAAAATTGTTAAAATATTAAGATATTTAATTATAATTAATCCAAATAAAAGAATAACAAAAAGAATATCTTTTTCATCAAAATAAAAAAAACTAATTTTCATATGTTTTTTGGAATAAATATATTTTCTAACTGCCAGAAAAAAAATACTGATCCTTGACCAAAATATTCTGCTTCAATAACTTTAGTCAAAAAATAACAAAAAAGCAAAACCAATAATAACTTTATTATATAAAATTTATTAAAACTTAACATTATTATGATTATAAAATTATAAAAATAAATTATTATGATTATAAAATTATAAAAATAAATAATATTAAATACAAACTGAACAAGTTAAGAAACATATGAGACTCTAAGAAGTTTACAAGCAATATCACGGAAATTACTAATCATTCAATTAAAATTTTCTCTCTTTATAATGGAATTTCTTTGTACAATAGTAAGTCTATGAAATCATTACGTTCTGTTTTAGCATTATCTAACTCAGAAGCGGCTGAGTTGATATTAAAAGTTATTGAATTTCATAAGATAGATTACACTAACGCAACAGTTGATAACTATGGAAGTATCAAAAGTAATCATTTATCGATGAAATGAAAAGCTTAATGATAACGATAGAATTTTAGAGAGTTTTATGTCTCTCTCTAAAGCTCCCAAAAGAAATCGAATAATGAGAATCTGTCTTAAGAGTATCAACTTTATTAAATCCTTACAAGAAAGCAAATCACATTTAGGAAAAGAAAAGATAAAATCTCTTTTGGATGACTTTTGTAAGGAAAAAAATATCATATCAATATCACAATCAACAAATTGACCAGATAATAAAGCGCTACAATTTCTACCCTAAATCACAAGAAGATTTACATAATCCATCTCACCCTCACTTAAACGCTAGAGTAAAATACAAAACTAATTTAAAAAATCAACTAAATCAATAGGAATTGTTTACATTGAAATTGGTGCTATTTTTAAGTTTATCTATGAGATTAAACCTATATATTATAAATGCTATTGATATGAAATCTTAAAATCCATTTTTCTTATGACTAACCTAGATTAAACAGTAAAAACAGTTTTGATTTGTAAAAAAACTAGAGTTAGTTTACTTAATATTAACTCAATCCATACAATTCAAGTTAATAATGTTCTTGAGTTTATGGGAGATTTTGATAATTATCTTAAAAACAAAAACATAAAAAATGTATTTATCTATCCCAGATTTCTAAAGTCAATACCCTTATTGAAAGAGTAAATAAAACATTACAGCCTTTTTGCCGATAGACAGAGAAGAATTTATCGATAGTCCTGAAGAGTATGCTTTAAATATAATTTAAGAATTTAATTCTCGTCGTATTTATTATTTAGTCTGGCAGAAATACAAAAATAATTCATAAATCACTAGGTAATGTTTCACTAATTAAATATTTGTTAAAAATTTTACATAAAAGGTCTTAAATGTATATAAATTACACATAAACTTTTATTTTTTATTTTTTTAATCTATACTTAAATTAATGAAAAATGTTTTAATTTTTATTATATTTTTTTTATTAACTTTTTTTTATTTACCAATAAAAATTTTATCAAAAACAGTTAATTTAAATTTTAATCCAGCAAATAGCTATGGAACTGCTGATTTGTATTTTGGTATTAAAATATCTTCTTTAGATGATGAAACAACTAAAAACATCATTAATAATATGGCTAATAAAAATATTTATATTAAGTTAATTGATCCTCCTGATGATATTATCAAAAATCCAAATTTTTCTATTTTAACTTCAAAAGGTTTTAAATGGTGTTTTAGTTTTAACTCAAATGATAAAGTTTCTTCTTTTTTAAGTAACATAGGTCAACCACCAAGTGATTTGATAATTGAAATAAACAATTATAATCCTAATTTTATTAAATCTTTAAAAAATCAATATCCAAATATTAATATTCATACATCAAGATTACCCTTTTGGCCAAGAGATAAAGTAAAAAACATAATCAACAATACACCGCCACCAATAATTGAAGCAATCAGTTTTTATGTTGAAAATGAATATTTTAAATCTAATTTATTTGAAACTATAAAATTAATGTTCGATACTTTTTTTGATGCGGTTAGCGATATTCCAGGAACATCAGGCATTCAAATTTCTTATCCACCAAAAACATATCTATCTTTATCAGATATTATAACTACTGATAAATCAGCAGATCACTCAATAGTCTATACTACTGGAGTAATTAGCTCGGCAATAGTCAGTAGTGTTCAAGGTAAAAATAAAAGTAAAAAAGCTCCTTTTAAATATGTTTTTGCTGGTAATTATTTTAGTAAAAATAATGAAAAAATAATGTTATTAACTCATATTGCTGATTTTTTTTATAATAATCCTACAATTCTTTGGCCTATTGCGCTAGCTCCAAACGGCGAACCTTTTGATATTGGAAACAATCGTACAATAGTTGGTGTGATAGCTTATAAATCAAACCAATATTATTTTATTTTAACTAACACCGCCAATTCAACAACAACAGTAAATTTTAGTCAAACTATTAATTTTAATAATTACTCTTCATTTTCAACTAAAAAAGGTAAGAATTTTATTTCAGGAGAACAAAATCAAATTATACTTTCTCCTTATGAATCAATTGTTATCAATCCAAATTCTATCAATGTTTCTATCCCTTCCATAACATTAGAACCTTCTAATGATAATGAATCAACTGATAATCAAAAACCTTTTAACAAACCTCAAAGTTTTTTTTATCAACCAGCACCTTTAACTCCAAACATTACTGAACCAACTATAAAACCTCAAACTCCTCTTTATGAACCAACTCCAATAATTTCTAAATCTCCTATTATCTCTAATATAATTTATCCAATTATAACAATTAATTCTTCAAACAAAAATTCATTACCTTTTATCAATAAAAAAAATAATCTAACTACTATTGTTAATTTTAACATTACTATTAATAATCCATATTTTCCATATAGACACATTACTGAAGCTTTTATCACTATTAATAATAAAAATTTTCCACTTTTAACAACAAAAACCAACTTCTCTTTAACATTGATAAATCAACCAACTAAATATGATTTAACAGTCATAACAAATGATAACTTTATTTTTAAAAAAAATGGTTGGATTAATTTTGATAAAAATAATATTATTACAATAACAACTGCTAATCCTTTTTTAACAATAATAAAAACAGGTTCTGATCTATTTTTTCAACAAATAAATAAAATAAAAATATTATTAAAGATATTTGATAGACCATTCGTTAATACAAATCAAAAATCTAATTTTTGATTAAAAATCATTATTTGAATATAATGTAATATTTTGTGAATTTATTAGTATATTATCTTATCTTATTGACAATTGTTTTTAAAACAGATTATAATAATAAATAAATATGTCAAATCCAAACAAAATCAATCTTGCTGATTTACCAGATCTTTTAACTATCAAAGAAGTTGCCTCGCTTCTTCGTGTATCACCCTTAACAATCAAACGCTGGGGTAAAGCTGGAAAACTACCTGCCATTCGTATTAACTCCCGCGGTGATAGAAGATACAGAAAAGAAGTTGTAATGAGGCTTTTGGGAATCAATCAAGAAAACAACTAAAAATTCTATAGTTCATTTAATCTTCTAATTTAATACTTTAATAATCAATATTAAACTAATATTTAATATTTAATTAATATTTTAATATTTTTCAATAATTTACTCATTTAATAATTTACTTCGATTTTATTTTATTAGATTGTTTTATTTTGATGATTTTATTTTATTGGATTCTTTAATCATTTTTTTAATCAAATTTCCATTTCTAAAAAATATGTTTTGGAACAAATTTAACACGACCGCGATAAATTTGTACCAAAAAAATTTTAAAAAAATATCAATTTTCAAGGCTAAATGGTACAATCTCGTTGCTGCCGCGATAAGATTGTACTTTTTTAAACCCCAAAAAATCTTCTTATTTTTTCTTCATCCTCTATTTTTTCAGCAATAATATATTTCATATATTTTGCTCCCTCGACAATCTTTTTTATCAAACTTATCTCTTTCTCACACTCATAAGGAAAAATATAAACACTTTCTTGATATTGATAAAAACCAATTTTTTTTAAAAATTTCCGCAGATAATCTCTTTTTATTCTTTGAATTTCTGGCACATCAAAAAAAACCATAAACCACTTACCATCCCATTTTTCTTTTTTCATCTTTAATAGGCTCTAAGACATCTACTAAATAATCAATCAAACTCACCATTGCTAATCCTCCTTTTTTATAATGAGCTGCTTTTAATCCTAAAGTAATAGCCTCTGCAAAACACCTTAATACCCCACTGGCAATTACGCCATATTTTATAGTATTTTTCCTTTTTTTCATATTGTTTAAAAATAATTTTTAATAATTATATAGTACAATTTTTGTACGACCGCGACAAGATTGTGCTAAAAAAATTTAATATATCTTTATTAAAATTGAGGTTAATTTTGGTTAATTTGGAACAATCTTGTCGCGGTCGGTGTAAAATTGTTACAAATTTTTTTATAAAATTTTTAGACTGGAATTCTGGAATTAAATTAAATTGTATTATGTTGTTTGTTATATTGATCTTCAAGTTAATTGATATTAAACTCAATTAACATTCAATTAAAATCAAAATTATCAAGATTAATAATCAAAAATTATTTTTTTACATTTCTAATTGATTTTAGTTTTTAGGGGCGTTTTGAGAAAGAAGACTAATTTTTCGTATTAGTTCTTGGATTTTTTCTTATTTTTTATCTCTTAAGTCCCAATCCTAAAAGAATTAAAAGTGCTGCAATTCCTAATCCAGCTTTCCACCAATTATCTCTTAACCACTCCATTCCTTTACCTTGTTTTATCTCTTTAAATTCTTTTAAAACATCATCACTAAATATACCTTTTAATGCATCTATTTTCTCTTTGGCTAATTTTTTCCCATCATCAATAAGACTTTGTCCCACTTCTGAATTTAATAAAGCATAAACCATATCTTGATTTAATCCACCACTGACAAGAAAGTAATTAGCCATAACTGCTTTCGCTAAAGGCAAACCGGTAGTTTTTAAATAATCATAACTACCTAATTTATTTATTATTAAATCTGCTTCTGCTTGTGTTAAGCCGTAACGATTATCAGTTTTAAAAGTATATTTTGGTGGAGAGGTTGAAGTATTAATATAATATAAATCAGCCACAATTTTTTTCCCAAATTCAACTAAACCATTAGGTTGCATTAACAATGCCATCAACTCAGATGCTGATTTTTTATCAGGAACAGTAACTTCGGTTGTTATTCCATTTACTTTTACTTTCTTCTTTTTCGTACCAAGTCCTTCACCTATTTTTCTTAAAGCTTCTTGTTCTAGTCTTTGCTTCTCAGCTTCTTTTTCTTGAGCACTCTTTGCCGCTTCTTCTTTATAATATTTTGCTGCTTTATCTAAAGCACCATCTAAAAATTCCTTAACTGCTTCTGCTGGAATTGCTATTATTTCTGAAGCGTATTTTATTCTTTCAGCTGTCAAAAGCGCCTGCGCCTCTTGGAGTTGCTGCTCAGTTTGACGATATTGGGCTATTAATCTTCTATTATCTTCTGTGTCTATTCTGTCTCTTCTTTCCTCTAAACTCCTAATTTTGCTTTCTAAAACAGAAATTTCTCCTTCAAGTTTTCTTATTGACTTAAAATTAGGATCTGTCTGTAAGGTTAACTCCAAATTAGATTGATATTTATAAAGTTCAGCTAAAACTTGGCCTTTATCAACTTGGCCTTGTAATTGAGAACCTAATCTTGTTAATAGATCCTGAACTACAGGGTTAAGTGTATTATTTCTACCAAATACTAATGGTAATTTATTACCCTCCAAACCGTCTATTACTCTTCTAATATCTGATAGTAATATTTTCTTTGTAGTATAGTCATCAAAATGTGGATCACTGGCTTGATCTGCTTTTGTTTGAACAAGTCTTGCTCTTTCAGCATTAATTTTATCTGCAATTTCACTCTCACTTTCCAGAACAACCTGCCCTTTTAAAGCATCAAGGGTTGCTTGTAATTCTCTTACTCGTGCCTCATGCTCTAATGTTTTTTTTGGATCAAGCCTTTCAGTAAATAACCTTAAAATTGCCTTTCTTACCTCAGGTTGTTGAAGTAAAGTTTTAGCAATAGCTTGAGCTTCGTTTGATTTTAGAGTTAAAACCCCATTATTCTCTGATAAAATTAGATCTCTAAAAAGTGGACTTTTACTTAAATAATCATAAATTGACGGTAAAAGTTCATCAGGAATATTTTGTCCTCCACTTTCTAAATAAACTCTTAATGCTTCAGCTGTTTTTAATGCTTCCTCATATCTTGCTCTTTCTGGAGTTCCTGGTTTTGGTTCTTTTTTTTGACCAGTCCTTGTGTCACGACTTTCACTGCTTAAATTTTCTCTTAGAACTCCAACAACATCTTCTTTTGTATAAAAAACTTCACCGGCTAACATTTTTAATGATTCCTCAGCTCTACCTGCTTCTAAACGTGTTAAAGCTGCCTCTATATCAGCAGGTAAAGGAGATTTTGAAGAAGAAGTTTTTTCAACCACAATACCAGTAGCCAAATTTTTTGCTGTCTCTATTGTCACTTGTGGTTCAACCATATTTTTAAGTAAATTTTAATAACTGATTTTTAATTGCGTCAATTTTTTGGGCGTCTTCATTTTGAATTGATGTTTGTTTTTTAAAATCATCAATAAATTTAGCAAATATTGAGTATTTTGTTTTTAAATTTTCCATAAAACTATTTAACTGCTCTTCATTAGTAATCTTTCTTTTTTCTGTTAAAATGTACTCAGCTATCTCTTGAGATTCATCCCAATCAAGATCCTGATTAATACGTAGATCAATAATTATTTTTGTTAAACCATAAAGTAAGTCGTTTATTTTTTTTGAAAAATAATCCATAATCATATTAAATTAAAAAATAAAGATAAAGTCAAGAAGATGATTGAAAAAAGGATCAAATTATTAGCCCATACCCATCATTCCCATTCCTGCTGGTCCACTGCTTTGATTTTTTTTAGCGGCAATATACATAACTAAAGCAGCAATTATTCCGCCTATAGCAATATACTGCAATCCTTTTTTACTTAAATTTTCTATTTTAAAAATATTGATTTCTCTTTTTTCTGCATCTGATAAATTTTCAAATGAAATAAAAGCTTCATTTATTTTACTTTTTATTTCTTCTAATGTTTCTTCGTCAAATAAACTTTCTTTTTTTATAAATCCTAATAATTTCTCAAGTTTTTCTTTATTTAAAGAAAACTCTACTTTACCAGCCTCTTGAGAACCTCCCTGAACATCAATTACTTCATAGACCGCAGCATGAAAAGCTTCAACTAAAAAACCAACTGGATCTTTTTCAATTGCTTGATTTTCATTTGGTTCAAGTTCTAATTGAGATAATTGTTCATTTAAAGATTGTTCTTGATCTGTATTAGCTTTTTCAGGATCATAAGCTATTCTTAGTTTTTTTACTGCCAAAGCCATTCTTTTAGCATATTCTGATAACCGAGAAAGATCCGAGCTTAATTCTCCTCTTTTTTGTTGAAGACTTTTTATTTCTGATTCAATAGAACTTATTTCTTTTCTTAAATTGTCTCTTTCAGGTTCTGAAATATTACCTTGAAGTCTTTGATCTAATTCCAGTTTTTTAGCTTCAAGATTTTTAATTTCAATATCATAACCTAAAGCTTTTAATTCTGGATCTTCACTTGATTTTAATGTAGGAATAACTTTCTCAACAGAATTTCCTTGAGAAACTTCTGATTGATTACCAAATCCTGTTTTTTCTTGAATCATTTTTGCTAATTTTTCAGCTTGATCTTGTTTAATTAAACCTTGTCTTAAAGCAGTATTAACATCAATCATTAATATTTGACCAGTTTCAGCTAAAGATTTATCAAAAGCAAGTTCTAAAAATATTTTTGCTAATTCTTTTTTCATTGGTGAGAGTTCTTTTTTAGGTTCTGATGTCTCTTGTGGTTTTGTTGGTTGATCTGGTGGTGATGGTGTTGAATCGGGTTTTCCTGAAACTAATGCAGGTTCTGCCGGTTTAGCTTGTGATTTTGGAGGTTCTGTTGAACCAGATGATATTTGTGTTTGTTCTTTTGGTCGAGATGATGCTATACCTTGCGGGTTAATACCACCACCTTCAACCACTCCTCCGTCTGTCATATTAATAATTTATTAAATAATAATTTTAATAGTTTAACAAAGTTTTTATAGCAAAACAATAATAAAGATCTTTAAGGCTTCAAAATAATCTAAAAATAACATAACTGACGTGAAGATTGGGAAAATTAGATATTTTTTAGTTCTTCAGCAGCGTCTTTTGGATCAACGATGTTAACTGAAAGCCCAGTCCCCAACTCAAATCCCGCTCGATTAACAAATCGAGGAATAATCCGCAAATACCAGTTTTCTTTTGGGTAAATATAAAAGTTATAGGCAAAAGGCAGGTGAGTAAACTGATGTTTTTTGTAAATTTTTTCTAATTTTTTCAACATATTTTGAAAAATCATCACTAAATCCTCAATCTCTTTATCAGTAATATCGCCAAAATAAGTATTTTGGGTTTTGGGGCTTAACCAGACTTCATATGGCCATTGAGAAAACTCAGGACAATAGACATTAAAATAATGATTAGCATCAACAAGATTTTCCACTGGCTCGCGAATCAAAGTATCAAGATTTATCTGATGAGGTAAAACAACAAGCTGAGAATGAGAGTGTTTTAAAGAGGCGCCCGCGTTTTCTCGATGATTGCAAAAGATAATCACCTGACCTTTTTGCCGATAAAAATTATAACGAGCGCGATATACTTGAAAAATTTTTTTCAAATGATCAAGAGGCAAAACCTCCAAATCTTTGTGGCAGTCTGAAGTATGAATAATCACTTCATGAAAATCAGTAATCGGGTATTTGTTTGGAATCACTCGAATTAACCAACCAGGCTTATTTACCTCCCCTTCTCCAACTCTTAATACCTCACCTGTTGTCATCTCCTCGTTTCCTGGACAAAAAGGGCAAAAATTTTTCTTTTTTAAATTATCACTATGAGGTCGACTAATCCTCTGCGGCGCCAAAATCACCCAACGTTTTGAAGAAACATCAGGAATATACCGTGCCATAAAAAAAGTATATAAATAAATAAGTCAAAATTCAAACCCCGCCGCTCGCGAGCGGCGGGGAAAAGTCAAAAGTTAAAATTTTTAATTAATCTAATTAACCTAATTGAACAATAATAAATATAATTTATTCTCTAAAATATAAAAATTTGCAAAAATAAAATATTTAATTTAAAATAAAAATATGAGATCACTAAATCGTGTTTGTATGCTTAATCCACAAGGTTATTTTTTTAATCCTCCACCATTAGGAAAAACAGATACTGGCGGGCAGATCGTTTATGTTTTGGAGCTATCTAAAGCTTTAGCAAAAAAAGGAATAAAAGTTGATATTTTTACTCGCGGGTTTGATAAATATAAAGAGGAAGAACAAGTTTGTGAAAATTTAAAAATTGTTAGAATTCCATGTGGTTCAGATAAATTTTTACCGAAAGAAAAATTGTATGAAATTATGCCAGAATTTAGTGAGAATATAATGAAATATATTGAAAGAAAAAGAAAAAAATATGATATTATTCATTCCCATTATTGGGATGGTGGCTATGCTGGTATTCTTTTATCAAAAATGCTTGATATTCCTCATATTCATACTCCACACACATTAGGAAAGGCTAAAAAGCTAGAAATGGATATTGAAGAAGCGCCAACAGAAAAATTAAAACCCTATTATCGTTTTCATGTCAGAATTGCTATTGAACAAAAAATCTATAATAAAGCTCATGCAATTTTAGTTATCTGCGAAACAACAAGAATTCAATTACTTCATTATTATTTAGTTGATTTTGAAAAAATTCATGTTATTTATCCAGGCGTTGATACAGAAATTTTTAATACTAAAAAAACCAATTTAGATAATCAAATTAAACTAAAAAATAACTCTATTCTTACAATGTGTCGCCTTGTTCCTGCTAAAGGTATCGATAGATTAATTGAAGCGTTAAATTTTATAAAAAATAAAATAGCCTTTCACTTATATATTGGTGGTAATTCTAATTTAGAAAATAATGATTCTAAAGAAGAAACAAATTATAAAAAATACCTTTTTGATTTTATTGAAAAAAATAAACTTCAAACAAAAATAAGTTTTATAGGGCAATTAAACCACGAAATGGTTGCTGCTTATTATCGCAATGCTGATATTTTTGTTAATCCTGCTCGTTATGAGCCTTTTGGTTTAACAACAATAGAGGCTATGGCTTGTGGGACAGCTCCGCTTATATCTCATGTTGCTGGAAGTAAAGAAATAATTATTGATGGATTAAATGGTTTTATTATTAATAGTCATGATAGAAAATTACTTGGAAATCAAATACTAAAACTTTTAACTGAAAAAAAATTATTGAAAAAAATTTCAGAAAATGCCGCTTTTACAATCAAAGAACATTATTCTTGGGATAAAATTTCAGATAAAATAATTAATTTTTATAAAAAATTGATTATATAAAAAATGAAAATAGCTTTAATATCGCCAATAGAAGAAACTGTCCCTCCAAAGTTTTACGGAGGTATTGAATGGATTATTTTCTATTTAGCAAAGTTTTTATCTAAAAAAAATCATCAGGTCTATCTTTTTACAGTAAAAGATTCACCTAAACTTGGAGAATACAATATAATTCCAATATATAGTCACAGCATAAGAAATATTGAACCATATAAAAGCAATTTAAAAATAAGAGAGTCGGCAAAATTTATATCGCTTTTTGCTACATACAAGATTATTTTAGAAAATAATTTTGATATCATTCATAATCACGCTGGCTGGAGATTCTTATTGTTTCAAGAAATACTTAACAAAAAAATAATAACAACTCTTCATGGTCCACTAAGTATTTCTTATCAAAATATTGTTTTTGAAAAATATAAAGATAGTTTTTACATATCTATATCCAACAATCAAAGAAAAGATTTACCACAATTGAATTTCATAAAAACAATTTATAATGGAATAGATATAAACGATTTCCCTTTTCAAGAAAAACCTAACTCAGACAGAATGCTTTTTTTTGCTAGATTTTCTCCTGAAAAAGGCGCGGATTTAGCAATTAAAACAGCAATAATAACTAAAAGAAAATTAACTATAGGAGCTAAAATTGACAGCTCAGATTTAGAATATTATCAAAAAAACAAATCTTTATTAGAAAATGAAAATATAAAATTTGAAGGCGAAGTAGATAAAAATCAAAAAAGTTATTATTATCAAAATGCAAAATTATTAATTGCTCCCATTTGTTGGGAAGAACCATTTGGTTTAATGTTTACAGAATCAATGGCTTGTGGGACGCCGGTGGTGGCTTTTGCGCGAGGATCTGTGCCTGAAGTAATAAAAGATGGCGAAACTGGATTTATTGTTAATTCATCAAATGATGATATTCGCGGTAATTGGATAATTAAAAAAACTGGAATTGAGGGGCTTTGTGAGGCAGTTGAGCGAATTTACTCAATGCCGGAAGAAAAATATCGAGAAATGCGCCGCGCCTGCCGCGCTCATGTTGAAAAACACTTCACAGTTGAGCGAATGGTTGATGAGTATGAAAAAGTGTATCAAGAAATTTTAAACTCTAAGCGTTAAAATAATAGTAATAATAATAAATCAAAAATCAAATCTACCTCCTAAAAACAGAGGGTAGGCAAAAATGAAAATTGTAAAATGTAAAATTTTCTTTTTTAATTTTGAATTGTCATTTTGCATTTTGCATTTTAAATTTTGAATTTATTTTATGCAGTCCATCCGCGACATTTTAAAAAACTTTAATCCCTTAGAAAACAAATATATTTCTCGTGATTTTCAAGCGTTTGGAATATATTTGGCAGAAAAATTGGGCGAATCAAGAAAAAAAAGTTTGTACATCAAATTAGCAAAAACCATTCCCCGACCAATCTTGGAGGAAGCTTTACGCTTTGTCATTGACTCAAAGGCTCGTAACAAACCGGCTCTTTTTATGTGGAAATTAAAAGAAATGAATGCTTTTAAACAAAAAAATAAAAAATCTATTGACAAGTAAACAAAAATTATTTATTCTAAAATTTATAATGAAAATTACTATTTATACCATCACTGATTGTCAATTTTCGAAACAAGAAAAAGAATATTTAAAAGCTCATAATCTTCCTTACGAGGAAAAAAATCTCGAAACAAATAAAGAGTTTTTAACAGAGATGTTGGCTATTTCAAATAATTTTGCCGGAACGCCGGTCACTCGAGTAGAAAAAGATGATGGAGTAATTAGAGTTTTTAAAGGATTTACAAAAGAAGAATTTGATGAGTTTTTTGGCTTTTCTCAACCACAAGAAAATCAACCTATTCAAACAACTCAATCACAACAACAAACAACGGATCAAAATAATCAAGCTTCTCCTCAACCTGATTCAAACTACCAAACTACTCAGCAATCTTCTCAAAAATCAGAACCAACATTAGAAAACCAAACCGAAAATCCAACTAATGATAATCCTTTAAATGATGTTTTATCACAGTTAGAGAAAAAAGTTGAAAATAATCCTCAACAAGACATTCAAGCTCCAACCACAAATGAACCGCAACCTTTAGAAAATACTCCTATTATTCAAGAAGAAGAACCTGCTCAACAACCAACTAATCCTGTTGAAGAAACTTCTCCCTCACCACAAAATATTCCTCAAATTCCAGATTTTCCGCAAGATAATAAATAAAAAAGTGTAACGTAAAACTTGTAAATCAAAAAATTAACCTAATTTCTAATTAATCTAATTGAGCTAAAAATAATAAAATTAAGGACAGAACCTTTTTGAAAAAAAGGTTCTGTCCTTTTTATTTCTAGCAGGGGCGGAGAGAATCGAACTCCCATCAAGGGTTTTGGAGACCCCTATTCTGCCGTTGAACTACGCCCCCCAATGTGCACCCAGGCTGAGTCGAACAGCCATCAGAGGTTCCGCAAACCCCTATTCTCTCCATTGAACTATGGGTGCTTATTTATATTTTATCAAAAAAATATGAGTTTATCTCTTTTTAACATTGAGTTATGAAATTTTAAAATTAAAAAACTAGCATTTTATCCCCAAACGTATATGTTTAACTCAAAATTTTTGTGTAGCAATATTGACATATCATATCACGATCTTAGCATAATATATCAACATCTTTTTTAAAGTTAAAATAAAATATAAAAATAATTCAAAAAAAATTGCTCGTAAAAAATTAGGTTTTTTAAAGATTATAACCAACCGTATAATTTTAACTTTAAAATTAACAAAAATTCTTAAGTAGAGGATTTTTAAATATCAAAAAATCTTTGATCTTCGGGATCATAATAAAAAAAATGGGTCAATTAACACAAATTTTCCATCTGGTCTTTTAATAAAATTTTCAACTTTTATTTTTCTTTCAAGATCTGAAACTAAATCTAAATCAATGTTTTGAAAAAGTGAGTTTCCTTGTCTAATTTGATTGGTGATATAATTTCTAATCTTTTCAACAAGAGGTGGCAAAATATTTATAAGTTCGTGTTCTTCAGGCCTTTCCCCTTCCTCAAATTTTACACAAACAACTTGACCGGAGGCAAATAAAAAAGTTGGTAGAACAACTCCCAATTTTTCCAATTCATTACCTAAATCTCTTTTTAAAAGCTGAACTTGCAACATTTCATTTATATAAGGTTGTCTAACGTCACCAGAGCCTATTTTCCTAGGGATGTGAGTTTTTATAACATATTTTTCACCATCAACTGTTAAAAGATAAACATTAGATTGTCCTCCTCGAGAAATTCGTTTAATTTCTATTCCTTCTTCTAAAACTACTTCATTTCTTTCTTTAAAAGTCCCAGGCTCTAAACTATGTTCCATCAATCTTAATCCTTTATCAATTAAATTTAAAATGCCCCGATGTTTTTTTATAAAACTCTCACCTTCACTTGAAACTAAAATTGCCGCTTTAACTAGATCTTCTTCTCTGTCATAGTATGCTAAATTAGGAGAAGTAAATATTCTATTGCCTTTTATACTTTTCATTAAATCTTCATATTTCAAAACAGCTTCAGGACTTAAAAATAATCTTTTTTCACCAAATCTTTTTGGCAAATTTTGTTCATTCGGTTCGCTCATGATATAAAATTAGTTTAAATGATTATATTTTAAAAAAATATCGAGTTTAATAAGCTCTAAAAATTGAAAGAACTTGTATAAAAATCTTTAATAAAAATTTTAATTGGTAAGATTGTTTTTTTAAAAAAAATTTTCTTGCCAGATAATAATCTCTTCAATACTAAATACTTCAACTGATTCTAACCCATTTTAACCGATTTTAACTGATTTCAACTGTTTTTAACCGAATATATAATATATAATATCGAATATCACGCTTAAATTTCTAATTTTTAATTTCTAATCAATTTTTAATATTTAAATTTTTAATTTTAAATTGTAATTTTGAATTTTTAATTTTAAATTTTAAATTTTTTACCAACTCCCTCTTCCTCCTGAAAATCCACCGCTAAAACCAGAGAAAAAACCAGAGATGCTTCTCGTTGAGGTAACTGCTCGAGATGAAGACTGAAAACTTGAGATTGATGAGTTAAGACTGTTGACAAAAACGACGCTATTACAAGAACAAGCATCATATCCTTGATACCACTCCGGCGGTCTTATTGATAAATCTTTAAATTCTTGAGGCCATTCCACCGAAGCTGTGGACATGGTAATTGGGACATCCCAGTCGTTTCCCGTCACATTCCAATAAAGCTCATCATGTTCAGAAAAATATGTTAAAGCGCCAAGAACTTTGTAGGAAATAATATAAGTGTGAATACCGGTAATTTTTTTATTTGGGTCGCCAATTTTAACCTTTAAATTTTCTCCTTCTTTTGTTTGTTGAAACGGATAAGGATTATTGTTTTCATCAACAACCTTAACTACTTTAAACTCTAATAAATACTTTTTTCCATCTTTGTTTTTTTAATAAAAGTAACTGTCCGAAAAATTCCATGGCGCTTTTCTAGTCCAAAATCATAAACAATTTTCTCGATAACATCAATCGTTTCATCTTTATTAATATTTATCTGAGCATCAAAACTTTTTATTTCTTCTGCTTTCACTAAAGGAGCAAAAAACAAACTAAAAAAAATCAACAACCCAAACAAAATTTTCTTCATAATAAGAATTTTAAAAAATTATCTTTGGTTATTATCTCTAGTTTACTATTTCGATAAACTTTTTTAAACAAACTAAAGGCGGTTTTTTTGGTTTTTTGAATTTAAATTCGTATCCAAAAATTTTTCCTTCTCTTTCCTCAATCCAATCAATCTCTTTTTTCTCCCATGTCCGCCAAAAATAATTATTAGAAATAATCTTTTTATATGTCTGCGTTTTTAATCTCTCTGATACTAAAAAATTCTCCTAAAACGCGCCAACATCATTTCTTAAATCTAAACTATTAAAATTAGAAATAATCGCATTTCTTATACCATTATCGTAAAAAAAATATTTGCTTTTTTTATTTATCTCTGTTCTTAAATTTTTTGAAAAACCTCGTAAGTTATATAAGATAAATGATTTTTCAAAAAGATCTAAATATCGAGCAATAGTCTTTACATCAACAGCCAAATTTGACGCTAACTCATTTAAAGAAACTTCGCTACCGATCTGAAACGCTATTAATCTTAAAAGATCAATTAAAAACTTTACTCCTTTAACTTTTTTCAGCTCCAAAATATCTTTTAATAAATATGAGTTAACTAATTCTTTTAAATAAATCGCCTTTTGCTCTTTGGTTTTTGCGGTTATTATTTCAGGATAACCACCATAAATTAAGAGTTCTTCCATTTTTTGTTTTAATTCATAAAGACTGTTTGTTTTTTTTAACTCAATTATTGAAAACGGATATAAATTAAGAATGATTTTTCTTCCTGTTAAAGGTTCACCAACCTAACCTGTTAAATCAAAACTAGATGAACCGGTAGCGATAACATATAAGTTTTTAATATTGTCTACGATTAATTTTAAATTTTCTCCAATATTATTTATTTTTTGTGCCTCATCAATAACTAAGAGCTGGTAGCCTTCAACAAATTCTTTTAATTGTTTTAGCGAAGAAGAAGATAGCACTTGTTTAACTTAAATATCATCTCCAACAACAAATTTATATTTTAGTTTTGTTTGTTTTAAAAATTCTTTTATAATTGTTGTTTTCCCCACTCTTCGAGGACCATATAAAATCAACGCTTTATTTTTCTTAAGATATTTTTTTATGTCATAATAACGAGGTAGAATCATATAAAAACATATTAACATAAATCCATAAAATTGTTAAATTTTATGGAGTAAGAATCCATAAAATAAAAAGTACAATCTTATCACGACCGCGTCAAGATTTTTCTAAATTAAAAGGAAAAAACCTTTTTGAAAAAAAAGGTTCTGTCCTTAAATAAAAATCCTGTTATAATATCTTATGGTCTTTAAAAAACTTTCCTGGAATAGTTTTTACAAAGACTGTCTTTTGTTGAGGAAAAAAATTTCTGAAAAAGTAAAACAAAAATTGATAAAGATAATATAATTATTGCCAAGGTTTCCATTCCCACCAATCTTCTTTATGACGTATATCCATAAAAGAACCAGTATCACGAACTACCACTTTTACTTCATTTGAAGCAGCATAACCAAATACTTGACCTGTAGCAATAACTGGTAATTGTTTTCTTCCATTAGCATTATCTTTTTCATAAGTAGCTAACAAATTTGGATCTACACAAATATCTATAAAATAAAAAGAATAACCTTCATCCGGAGAAGAAGCATGAAAAAAAAGAATATAATTTTTTGTAGCATAAGAAACAAGAAAAACATTTTTACCATCAATTTTTCTTTCAGCTTTTAATCCAACTAATGGTTCTCCAGGTGTTGCTTCTAATCCTAACATATGTACAGAAAAAGCTGGTGTTGCTGATTCACCAGGTATATTATGATTATTTTTATAATCCCAAGCATTAATTCTATATGTTTTAATAATTTTAGGATAGTGATTTGTAAAAAGGCTACTAATTTGAGGAGGCATCTTATCATCTAATCCATAATTATCTCCATTACGACTTATAAGATTTTTATCTTCATCTACTTCATACCAACCACGCAAATATAAATTTGTCTCAGGATTTTTTTCTGGATCATAATTAATCTTTTTTGTTTGAGCTAAACTAGAATATTTTTGATTTGATTTAGTTGGACAAGAGATAGCGATAGTTGTTGGTGTTATTTTGTTGGTTGGAATAAGATTGGGTGTTAAATTTGGTGTTATTTCAGATAAAATGTTTGTTGTTGGTGTTGGTATAAGATCTATGATTTGTATTGGCTTAAAATCTATAGTTGGTGTTGGTATAAGATCTATTGCTGGACTTGGTATAAAAAAAGGGCTTGGTTGCAAAATAATAGTAGGTTTAGACAATGTAGAAATTTTCAAAAAAGAAGGTAAATAAGAATTTAAAATTTGTGACGACTTATTTAATTCTAAATTAAAATGAATTTTTTTACTAAATAAGTTTTTGAAAAAAAAAGGGTTTAATTTTGGAGTATTATCTAAAAATAAATGATAACTCAAGTTTGTTATTATAAAACTAAAAAACAATGCAAAAATAATTTTAATTGTTTTATTTGACATAATTAAAAAAATTATAAAAAAATTTAAAATTAAATAAAATTATAATAGAATTAAAATTTAATTTTTAATTTATGAGATACCAAATCGCTCCAGAAATCAAAAAAACTATTGAAAAACTTGTTAAAAGCTTAAAAATGAATCATATTGATTTACAAAGAATTCATTGTATCCGGAGTTTTGATGCTAAAACTCGAGCAATTGCTCGTATTTGGGGTATGAGTCGGCTTTTTAAAGAAGTTGCCGGCATTGAACCTCATTATATTATCGAGGTTAATACAAAACGCTTTGATAAACTTCCCGAACGTGAAAAAATAAAAACTTTAATCCATGAATTAATGCACATTCCTAAAACCTTTTCCGGCTCATTACTTTCTCATCGGAGTAGATATCATCAGATAAATGACAAAGAAGTGGAAAAAATCTTAAAAAACAGTAATTTTAAAATTTAATCTTGTTTTCTCACTCCCTCTGTTTCCAAAACTTCAAACTCAACTCCATCAGATTTTAATTTTACAAAAGCAGTATTGTCAATTGATCCTGGAGGTAATTGTTCTTTTGTTGCAAAACCAATATGAAGTAAAAATGCTCTCATTACTCCTCCGTGAGTCACCACCAAAACATTTTTTCCAACATAAGCAATCGCAATTTCTCGCAAAGCTTGGATAAATCGACCCATTAAAACATCATTAGTTTCTAGTCCCTCAAGCCGATGTTTTTTAATTTCCTCTTGAGTTAACTCTCCAAGTTTTGGCCATAGTTTTTCCAACTCTTTAGCGTCTTCATAATTATTTTTCCAATTTTTTACCTTCAAGTCTACCAAAAGCTCGCTCTCTTAAAGTTTTTAAAGTAATAATATTGATTTTATGTTTTAAAGCAATTATCTCAGCCGTTTCTTTAGCGCGAACTAAATCTGAGGAAAATCCAGCAGCAAATTTCACGTGTGTGATAATTTTTTAGATAATTCTTTTGCCTGCCAGCGACCTTTATCATTTAAAGGAATATCACTATGCCCTTGCACTAGACCTTTTACATTCCAATCAGTCTCCCCATGACGAACAAGATATAATGTGGAGTAATTTTTCATAAAATTATTATTCTAATATATTTTGCGGAAGAGGTGGGATTCGAACCCACGTGAGCTATTCGCTCAAGGGTTTAGCAAACCCTCGCTATGGACCACTCCAGCCACTCTTCCAATTTTCATTTATTTTACTAAATACAACAAAATAAATCTATTTATTATAGAATCTTTAAAAAATATGGATTTACAGACCAACGACCGTGGTATTTTATGTCTATGTCTTTAAATTAAACTAGATTTCTTATCATTGAGCTAATTTCATCTCTTAGCCAATCTTTTTTTATTAATCCTTTTGGCAAAAATGGATCAAGTAAAATTAATTCCTCAAACTCTCTTAAAACTTCCTCTATATTTTTTTTATTTTTCTTTATTTTTTTTATTTTTGTCTTCAAATCTAAATATCTTTTTTCTAAATCACCGAGTTTAAAAATAATCCAAGCAAATCTATCTGGATTTTTTAATACCAATAGTTTCTGCCTCAAGAGTCACAACTTTAGGAAAAAGTTTTTTTACCTTTAAAAATTCATCAATTGCGTCCAAAATTGGATGGGGTGAGATGTAAACTGACTCTTGCCACATAACAAACCCCCATTTTTTAAGTTTTTCTCTTAATTTATCGCGCAAACTTCTTTCAATTTCTTTAATATCAAAAATAACCAAACGCCACTTTCCATCCCATTCTTTTTTTGATAAATTTTTAAGAGAAATTTTTTCATTAAAAAAACTGCCTCCTTTACTTGTTAATTTAAGATATACTTCTCCATCTTTTAACTCCTTTTCTATCTCTTTTACTTTTGACATTTTATAAACTAATCTATGAAGTGATTCTCTTTTTGGGTAACCGCCTGGAAAATAAAAATTCCGATAATAGTTTTTAATTGATATTTTTTGATATTGATCAAAAAACAAAAGCCAGACTAAATATCAGCATTTTTTTAAGATTCCTTTTAGTAGACATAGACATATTATACTACGATCGTGGGATTGTAAATGTATGTTTTAATTTTAAACCAAAAAATAAACGTTGAATAGATTTTAATTAAGTGCCGCAGAGAGGAGTTGAACCTCTATGGGTTGCCCCATACGCTCCTGAAGCGTACGCGTCTGCCATTCCGCCACTGCGGCTTTTATTACCTAATTTTCATAAACATATTATAATAATTTGTTATAATAATTAATATGGATAATGCTGTCCAAGTAATTTTAAAAAAATTAGAAGACATTGATCAAAGATTAAGCCGTCTTGAAAATCCAAATTTGACCGAAACAATTTCAGGTGGATTGTCAGAAAAAACTAAAAACACTAAAAGAGATCCACTTTTTCCAAAAGCATTAGAAATAATCAATAAATACGATGAGATCTCAAGCAATGATCTTGCTAAAGAGCTAAAAATCGATGTTAAAAGAGCTGAAGAGATTATGGATCAGCTAGAGGCAGCGGGAATTGGTGTCTGCTATACAAAAGAAGTCTAAAATTTTATCTTCTTTTCAAAATCATCCGGATGAAACCAGAGTTGTGTATCAGTAATAATCTCGGTAGTTTTATGTTTATTTATTAATTTAAGTTGAATTTTTTTCAGTAATTTTTCTAACCTATCGCCTAAGTTTTTAATTTTTAATTTCAATTTTGACTTTTGACTTTTGACTTTTGACTTTATTTTTGTATTAATAAAAATATTAGGAAAAAATTTTTTTACCCATCTATTAGCATATAAAAATCTCTCATATATTTGCTCTTTATTAACAATCGGTTTCATTTGCAAAACTTCATGAGCGACATATTCGCTTTGTTTAAATTTAGGCACAACCAAATCTATCTCATCAAAAAAAATATTTAAACAAATTTTATCTTTATGAGGCGAAGACGCCAAATTTTTTGCGACTTGGGATGTCTTTTCCGCTTTTAGCGGAAAAAGGGGACCCACTGGAGCATAAAAATTTCGGCGTCGAGCCTCAAAATCCCTATATCGTCTTAATCCTAAAAACTGCGCCAAAATTATCGCGATAAACCTAGCGGTAAACAAACGATTTTGTGCTGTAATAATAAAAAGATCAATATCGTCATTTTTTTTTGCATTCATCATTGAGATTGACCCTGACAAACCAACTAGCTTTATTTGAGGAAAAAAAGACAATAGTTTTATATACAATTTAAATCTCCAACTACTCAACTTTCTCCCCGACTCCCTCACCCTCTCCTCAAAATCAGTAAATTGTTGAATTATTTTTGATTTTTGATTTTTGATTTTTGATTTTTTTATACCATACTCCCCTACAGTATATCTTTTATCAGTTAAAAGTTCAAAGTTCAAAATTAAAAGTTTTTTTTGTTTGATAAGATGCTCTAATTCTTGATTTAACCTTTTTTTTGTTGTTTGTATTGGCAAAAAAGTGTAGATCTCCTCAAATGTTGGTGGATAGTCAAAAAAAAGAAAGTAATTTAAAACTTTTAAGATCTCTTTTTTCATTGGTTATATTTTAATACTTTTGATAGGTAAGTCAAAATTATTTAGGTTCTATGAATAATTCTGTGGTATAAAAACGTTGTTTTAAATTGCTTTAATTCTAAAGTCTTTTTAAAAGTTGCTTAAGCATTCTTTTTCTTACACTACAGGAATAAAAAAAGAGAATAGTAATAAAACATTACCAGTTTTTACTATTCTCCTATGTGGTATTCTAACATATTGTTTGATTCATTTTCTTTTGTTATTACAAAGGCAGTTAAAGAGAAAGATCGTATTGTTTTTTATGTTAAATCTCGAAGAAAAACCTCAAACTGTCCAAAATGTAATCGCCGATCTTATCATGTTCATCAGGTTTATACACGATCTTTTAATCATGGAGTAATTTTTAACAAACAATATGTTGTAAAAATAAAACAAAGAAGATTTATGTGTTTTTTTGTAGAAAAACATTTTATGAACAGATTTCATTTGCTAAAAAATATCAACGAGCTACTCAAAAACACAAAAAAGAGGTAATTTTTAATCTCTCAAACAGCTCATTCTCATCAACAGCAAAAAAATACAATGTTTCCTATCATACTCAGCGCAAATGGCTTAACGAGATTGTCTCATCTTTAGTTTTTAATTTTACAAAAGAAGAAAAAGAAAACACTCCATTTGTTTTGGGAATTGATGAAGTGTCATTTTCAAATCATAAGATGTTAACAACTATTGGCAATATTACAAAACATCGTCTTAAAGGAGTTTTATCTTCAAAAAACAAAAAAGATCTTAAAAAACTACTTCAATCAATTCCACCCCAAGTTAAATCACTGATATCTGAGGTTGTTATTGATATGTCATCTTTATATCTTTTCGCGGTTAATGAGTCTTTACCAAAAGCAACAGTTGTTGTTGATCATTTTCATCTTATTCAAGATGCCAATCGAAGAATTGATGAGGAGCGTATACTTCTTCAAGATATATACAAAAGAAAAATCCCAAGATATATTTTAACTAAAAACAAGGAAGACTTAACTAATCAACAAATTAATTATCTTAAAAATATCATTAAGCGTTATCCAGAACTTCATATGTTTTACGCTACCAAAGAGCGCTTAAGAGAAATGTATAAATTAAAAACAAAAGAAGAGGCAGAAAAACAGTTAAGATTTATCATTTCAACTTTGGAGTCAACTGATGATGGAGAATTAATCTCTTGGGGAAGAACTCTATCTTATTGGAAAGAATATATCTTAAATTACTGGAACAGTAAATCAACTAATGGGTTTATGGAAGGAATGCATAATAAAATGAAACTTATTAAAAGAATCTCATTTGGATTTAGAAACAAGAAAGTATTTATTCAAAAAGTAATGCTATCGGTCTTAATTACCACCCTACTTTTACCACAAATTTTGACATAGAACCAATTATTTATAAAAAAGGAAGAACCTTTTTAAAAAAAGGTTCTGTCCTTTTAATTTAATTTTAAACGTTAAATGTTAGATATTTTTTCTTTAATCACTAAATACAAGAATCTTATCAATCTTAACTGCCTTCTCCACCGCCATGGTTGAACTATTAAACGAAATAGCCACTCTAAACCAATTTTTTGAATAAAAACCGGCGCTCGAGGAACAACCCCTCCTAAAAAATCAAATGCCCCACCCACTCCCATAACCAAACAACCATCAAAATTCTTTTTATGACGCTCTATCCATAATTCCTGAAAGGGCGAGCCAAAAGCAACAAAAACAAAATGGGGCTTTAGATCAGTTACTATAGAAAAAATTTCTTTCTCCTCTTTTTTTAAAGGATTTTTAATATCTTTTATTCCCTCAACTCCTAAAAATTTAGCCTTGGGATATTTTTTAGAATAGCAATCAGCGAGTTTCTCTGCTAATTTTGGTTTTCCACCAATAAACAATACTCTTAAGCGACGTTTTCCGGCAAGATCTAGAAGTTCTTTCATCAAATCAACCCCAGAAAATCTCTCTCCAATACCAATATTCAAGATTCGGCTTGCAATGACAACCCCAACACCATCAATAATCTTGATTTGGGCTGTCTCAATAACCTTTTTAAAATTTTGATTTTCTTGGGCAATCACTAAATTTTCTGGATTTAAAGAAACAATATGAAAAAAACTCTGAGGTTTTTCTATGTACTTTTTTATTTTCTCTAGGATATCTTTTTTTGATTGTTTAAAAATCGTAATTCCTAAAATTTTTTTTACAGTCATAAATAAATTATTTTTTATAAGATATTTTTTTAATTTTAAATTTTTATTTTTTAATCCTTTTTTGTTCAAATTTTTTATAATTAATTTTTCTTTTTTTAAAAAACTAAATTATAAAAATAATGTTAAATTTAGAATATTTACTATAAATTATACTATATTTAAAAATTTTCAATCTATAATTTTCAATTATAAATAACTTTTGACTTTTGACTTTTGACTTTTGACTTATTATAAGCTATCTAATCGCTTCTTTGAAGCTATCTAAGTTTTCAATTGTCATTCCAACTCCTCGAATTACGCAGAATAAAGGTTCATCAACCACAAAAGCTGGTACATTAGTGTAATAGGTAATAAACTTATCAATATTAGTCAAAAGAGAGCTACCACCTGACAAAACTATTCCTTTATCAACAATATCAGCGGCTAATTCAGGCGGAGTTTGAGACAAAACCTCTTTAATACCTTCTAAAATTGCCTTTAGCGGCCTTGTAATTGCTTCACTAATCATTTTTTCATCAATCTCAAAAATTTTTGGTAAGCCTGATTGAAAATCTCGACCCTTAACCTCAATTTTTCTTAATGGCTTATCCTCATCAATTAAAGCATTACCAATCTTCATCTTTATCTCCTCAGCGGTCCGTTCACCAATAATGATATTGTATTTTTTGCGAAGAATCTGCATAATTGCCTCATCAAACTTTGTGCCAGCAACACGGACAGTTTTATAAACCACTAACTGACCTAAAGAAATAACCGCTATCTCAGTTGTTCCACCACCAATATTAACAATCATATGACCAGATGCCTGAGAAATAGGCACTTTTGCACCAATTGCTGCTGCTAAAGGCTCCTCAATTAAATAGACATTTGAAGCTCCAGCTTGTTTGCAAGCTGCTACCACTGCTCGTTTTTCCACCTGTGATGAACCACCGGGAATTGAGATCATTACCTCAGGCCAAAAAACACTTCTTTTTAGAGCTTTTTTCAAAAAATAAGTTATCATTGCCGAGGTCGTTGAATAATCAGCGATCACTCCTTCTTTCATCGGTCTAGAGACAATAATTGATCCAGGAGTCCGACCAAGCATCTCTTTTGCCTCATCACCAATGGCTAAAATTTTTTTTCCTTGACGATAATGAAAATCTTCAATTGAATAAGCAACTACTGTTGGTTCATTTAAAACAATTCCCTCACCCGCAACATAAACTAAAGTATTAGCTGTACCCAAATCAATTCCAACTTTTTTCCTAAAAAACATAGTACCTTAATAGTATAATATATTTATTTACTAATAAAAATATGAAACTAATAAAAAAATTGATATTGTTTGTTATATTTTTAGGAGTATTAGCGCTAGTTATTTTTTATGGTCGCGGTTACAGGCTAGATTTTGAAAAAAAGTCTTTTGTCTCAACTGGTATTATCTCTATCAATTCTTTTCCAAAAACCGCAAAAGTTTATATCAATGATGAATTTAAAGGAGTAAGTGATATTAATCTTACTTTAAAACCTGGAAAATATAAAATTGAAGTAAAAAAAGATGGTTTTACTAGCTGGAATAAAGAAGTAATATTAAAAGGAGAACTTGTTGTTAGCATTGACGCCACTCTTTTTCCTATCAATCCTTCGCTTTCTCCCCTAACAAATTTAGGAATTATAAGAGCTATACCTTTAGATGATAATAATAAGATTTTAGTCTTTTCAAAAACTGGCGTGTTTTTATTTGAAGCTTCAAAAAATGTCTTAACGTTTTTTACTCCTTTAAAAACAATTGCTAAAATCGAGCTTTTTCCGGAAAATATTGATTGGAAAAATATCTCAGTTTATATCTCGCCAGATTTAAAACAAGCAATAATTGGCGATTATCTAGTCTCACTTGAGGAAGAAAATAAATCTTTGCTCAATGTTTCACTTGAGGCTTCAAAAGAAAATCTTATCACTGCTTGGGAAGAAAAAAAACAAGCTAATATTAAAAAAATTCTTGAAACTTATCCAAAAGAGTTTGTTAAAATTGCTAGTGATTCTTTTAAAATCATCTCTTTTTCACCAAATGAGACCAAAGTTTTATACCAATCTTTAATCAATATTAATCTTCCTTTAATGATTAACCCACCTTTAATTGGCACCAATCAAACTCAAGAAACAAGAAATCTGAAAAAAAATAATTTTTATATTTATGATAAAAAAGAAGATAAAAATTATCTTATAAATACATCTAGTCCTGAAACAATTAAGTGGTATTTTGATTCAAAACATTTAGTTTTTCAAGAAGAGAAAAAAATCTCAATTGCTGATTATGATAATGAAAACAAACAAACTGTCTATTCTGGCCCTTTTGAAAGAGGGTTTTTTATACCAACTAATGATGGAAAAATCATCATACTTGCTAATCTAAATCCCGAAGCCAATGAGCTTCCTGATCTATATCTTGTAGGAGTTAGGTAAAATGTGTAACGTAAAACGTATAACGTGTAACGTATAAAAATGGGTTAATTTTATTCTGCGACTCTAACAGCAAAAACAAGAAGTCGTTTTAGAGTCGTTCCCGGCGGCCAACAAGTTTGAAGAGTTAAAAATTCCCGATTTGTCTTTCGAGTTAAATACTGAACTTGTGAAGGATCAACTACTTCTTTGCCAATTACCTTATAAACATATCTTTGTCCTTTATAAAAAAGATTAACCTCATCACCTTTTTCAAGCTTGTACAAAAGATAAAATATTGCATTATATGTTGATATATTCCAAAAATAATCAGTAGAGTGAGCAAAAAGAAAAATATGACCACCTTCTCCTGGAAAAGCAGTACCCAAAGCATGAGCTACTCCTTTATTTAAAGCATCAAGATAAATCTGTTCATTTGAAGCGTCAATATTGGCTAATATTTTTGCATTAGCCGCTATTTTTGGAATAACAATACTAAAATCTGGATCAACTGGTTTTAATACTTCTACTTGATTAAATTTAAAAGTTTTTCCCAACAAGCCTTTTTGAACATTAGAATTTTGAAGTTGAACGCTTAATTTTTTATCATCAACAACAAATTGCTTATTAAATAATCTATTAACATTATATTTTATCTCTTCTTTAACGACTGGATAAGCAGTTTTCAAAATCATAAAAATTGAGGACAAAAGCAAAAAATTACCAATAGTTCTTAAAATTAATACTCGAAAATACTCATTTGAACTAATTTTATGAATATGATGACGAATTAAATGCTTTTTAGGAAGTTTTGTTGCGTTTTTCATAAGATTTTAGTGCCCTCAGAGGGAATTGAACCCCCATCTTACCCTTAGGACGGGTCTGCTCTATCCGTTGAGCTATGAAGGCTAAATATATTTTAACAAAAATCCTAAATTTTGCCTTTTGACTTTTGCCTTTTGACTTTTTATAATCATATTATGTTTATAGTCATCGAAGGTATTGATGGTGCTGGTTGCGAAACCCAAGGAAAAAATCTTCTTAAAATGCTTTCCCAAGCTGGAAAACAGGCCTCGCTTATCAAATATCCAGATTACGAAAGAAATGTTGGCAAAATCATCAAAGAGTTTCTTTATCAAAATAAAGATCTAACTGCTCAACAACAGTTTCTTCTTTATACCATTCAATTTATTATGGACAAACAAATGATTGCCGAAAAAAGAAAAAATGAGATTTTAATTGCTGATCGTTACTTTACTACTACTTTATGTTACCAGACTCTTGAAGGAATTGATTTAAATTGGGCTTTAGAATACGCTAAAAATTTTCAAATTGAGATCCCTGATATAGTTTTTTACCTTGATGTCTCACCTGATATTGCTATTCAAAGAAAAGGTGGTGAACAAAAAGAAAAAAATCGTCGCGAAAAAGATTTTGAATTTATAAGAAAAACTTATAAACAATATGATTTTTTAGTAAAAAATCAAATTTGGGCAAAATGGATAAGAATTGACGGTAATCTTGGTATTGAAGAAATTACTAAAAATTTATATAATGAATTATCGTTAATTTAATTGACTTTTTTTATTTTTTAATTTTTATTTTAAAATATATAAAAATGTCATTCTGAACTTGTTTCAGAATCTTTTTTTATAGAAATCAGAGATCCCGAAACAAGTTCGGGATGACAAATTAATTTTATGGAAAAAACTCTAATAATCATCAAGCCTGACGCAGTAAAAAGAGGCTTGGTTGGTAAAATTATTGAGACTTTTGAAAATGTTGGTCTTAAACTTTTAGCCGCTAAAATGGTCAAACCATCTAAAGATGTTATAAAAAACCACTATCCAGGAACACCTGAGTGGATAAAAGAGATGGGAGAAAAAACTCTTGCTTCTTTTAAACAAAGCGGTGTTGATATCAAAGAAAAAATGGGTACTGATGATCCAGAAAAACTTGGGGCTTTTGTATACGAAAGACTGATTAATTATTGGATGGAAGGACCTATAATAGTTATGGTTTGGGAAGGTCCTGAGGCAGTCCAAATTGCAAGAAAATTAAGAGGTCATACTATACCATTTTTAGCTCAAACTGGCACACTTCATGCCTCATATTCTTTTGACAATTCTATCTTATCATCTAGTTTAAATCGAGTAGTTAAAACTTTTGTTCATGCTTCAGGATCGGTTGAAGAAGCAGAGCGGGAAATAAAATACTGGTTTCCAAAAGTAGAATTAAAAAATTACGAACGAGAAGTTGACAAACTTTATTTAGAATAATTTTCAATTTGAAATTTGAAGTTTTCAATGAATATTAAATTTCTTAATTTTAAATTTGAAAACTTTGATTTCAATGAAAATTGAAAACTGAAAATTGAAAATTTAATAATATGAATAAACAGAAAGCTCTTATAATAATAAAACCTGATGGTGTTCAACGAGGTTTAATCGGCAAAATAACTACTCGCTTTGAACAGGTCGGCCTGAAAATCATCGGACTGAAATTCGAGTGGGCAACTGAGGAAAAAATCATCGCTCATTATCCAGAAACTGATACATGGTTTAAAAAAGTTGGTGAACGAACATTAACTAATTATGCAAAAAAAGGCTTGGATGCAAAAAAAGTTTTTGGTACTGATGACGCCATCAAAATTGGAAAAACTGTAAAAAAATGGCTAATCAACTACCTTCAAGAATCACCAGTTTTTATTATGGCAGTTGAAGGTTATGAGTGTATTGAAATCGTCCGTAAACTTTCTGGAAATACCATTCCAGTTTTAGCCAACCCAGGGACAATTCGCGGTGATTTTTCTCACGACAGTATTGATTTAGCCAATGAGCAAAATCGACCATTAAGAAATATTATTCATGCTTCTGACACTGTTGAGGATGGTGAAAAAGAAGTTAGTCTTTGGTTTGAAAAAGACGAACTTTTTGATTATGAACGAGCTGACGAAAAAATTATGTTTCCATCATGATTATTTTTTATTTTTCAGTTTTTAATTTTCAATGAATTTTCATTTAGACAATTTTTTATTTATAAAATTAATGCGTGTTTGAAGCTATTTTAGAAAAAATCATTGTTAGTTCTTGAGCTTCTTTCCATAATTTACGACATTCATTGACCAAACTATCAGTTGATTTAGCTAACATTCTTAACCAATATTTAGTTTCTTTACTTTCTTTTTTACAGATAAAAATTTTGTTTTTAAAATCTTTTTTCGACGCCGCTCCATTTGCTTCACAATAATTAGCGCCAATACTTAACCCCGATCTTATTAATTGATCAATAATTGGAATAGTAATTATATTCTTTGGTGCTTTTTTGCATAAACTAATAATATTTTCACTAAATAAAGCTGTTCTCTCCTCTAATGGATATTTGTTTAAAAATTTATTCATTGAAAAATAAATATTTATTGAAAATTTTAAAATGAAAAATGAAAACTGTCTATGGATTATAACCTACAAAAATAATACTTGAAGTTGTTAGGGAAATTAAATTTTTAGAAAGTATTATTAAAAGATAGAATCTTTGTTAAAAGTTTTTTTACTTTTCTCTCAAAATCTTTTTTATCTTTATTATTTGTTAAAACATAATCACAATAAGCTAAACATTTACCAACTTGTTGACCAGTATTTTTTTCTCCTTTTCCCAGATCACGTCTGTCAACTTTTAAAAACTCATTCCAAGTCTTTGGATCCCAAGGTTTTTTACGATCAAGTAATCTCTTAAATCTTAACGCTCGTATAGATTTTATACCAATTAAACTAAAATTTTTTTGTTTTTTTAAAAACTCAACCTCAGCGGTATTTCTTATACCTTCTATAACCCAACGTGAATTTTTTGATTTTTTAATTATTTCTAAAGCCATTTTTGCTAAAATATCTCGTCCGTATTTTTTTCTTAGATCATTACCAATATCTTGAAGATCTTTTCTAGTAATATTTTTAATCCCTCTTTTTTTTGCTTCGTCGTGAACAATTGATGATAATGAAAACGAAGAAAAGCCAAAATTATTTATCAAATAATCCTTTAAAACTCCTTTGCCAACCGCAATCTGGCCAACAACACCAATAAGCATAGTGTGTAACGTATAACGTATAACGTGTAAAAAATAACAAATTAATAATTCAAAAGTTAAAATTCAAAAGTCAAAAGTAAAATCCGCCAATTGGCGGAAAAAGTTAAAAGTTTTTTTTATTTTTAAATTTTTAATTTTGAATTTTAATTTTGACTTTTGCATTTTGCATTTTGAATTTTATTTTATCTCATAACCCATACATCCTCTTTATCATCTCCACCACCCTATCTCCCCAAATTAACATTAAAACAACTCCAATAATTATAAAAGGCCCAAAGGCGATTTTGCTTTTTAGTTTTTTTTGACGAAAAATTATCAAAACAATCCCATAAATTGCTCCAGTAATCACCGCGATATATAAAGCCAAAAGTCCTTTTTGCCAACCTAATAAAAAACCAATTATTGCCGATATTATCACATCGCCAAATCCCATTGCTCGTTCTTTTGAGATAAAATAAATCAAAAAAATTGGCAAAGCAACAATAAAACTTGATGGTATGAAATTAGTTAAAAATGGTTGAAAATGGTTAAAATTAGTCAAATGAAATCCTAATACAAAAATAAACAAACTTAAAAGTACCCAATCAGAAACTAGATGATATTTTAAATCAGAAATAAAAATCACTATAAAACAAGAAGTAATTCCCCAAGAAAAAAATAACTTAAACAAGTTTAAAATATTTTCTTTTTGAAAACTGAAAATTGAAAACTCATTAAAAACTGAAAACTGAAAACTGAAAACTAATAAAAAAACCAAACCTGTAATCATCTCAATCATCGGATACTGCCAACTTATTTTTTTACGACAGTAACGACACCGTCCTTTTATCAAAAAAAAACTGACGATTGGAATTAAGTCATACCAAGCTAGTTTGTGATGACAATGATCACAATGAGATCTTCCAGATAAACTTTCCTCCTGAATCAACCTATCAATCACCACATTTAAAAAAGAACCAATTGAAGCCCCAAATAAAAAGATAAAAAATAACAATAAATAATTCATAAACTAATAAATTTTTCAAATTTACTTTCTTTAAAATGTCCAATGAGAGCAAAATTTAAGTTTTTTTTGACAAATAATTGCTTTGCTAAAGATATCAGATCATCTTTAGTCACTTTTTCAATCTCTTTTATTACCTCCTCAACTGTCTTGTACTTATTAGTTAAAACTAAAGAAGTACCAAAAGAATTAGCAATATTAATTGAGTCCTCAAGAGATAATAATAATTTTCCCTTAAGATACTCTTTAGCTTTTTTTATCTCCTCATCTTTTAAATCACCAGCAGCAATTTTTTCGTGTTCATCAATAATCACTTTTACTGCTTCTTTGATCTTATCTAAATTATTAACAACTCCAGCAGAAGTAGCAATATAACCAACATCTTGATATAGCTCTTTTCCTGTATGAACATAATAACAAAGACCTCGACGCTCTCTCACTTCAATAAAAAGCCTTGATGACATACCGCCACCTAAAATCGATGATAACACTGACAAAGCATAACGCCTTTTATCAAATAAAGAAAACGCTCGATAACCTAAAACAAAATGAGCTTGCTGAGTCTCTTTATATTTAACAAAAATCTCTGGTTTTTCTTGACTTTCTTTTACTTTTTGAAAATTAATTTTTTTATCTCCATGCCATTCTGAAAATTTTTCCTCAATTACATTCAAATAATCATCAAAAACTGAAAGCGAAGACGCCTGATTTTGAGTCAATGGCTTGGGTGACCCATCGGGTGAAGCCGACTCAAAATCACGGCGTCGAGCCTTGCTTAACCCTCCAGCCACCACCAAAACCGCATTTTTTGGTTGATAAAGACTTTGAATATAATCAACAAAAGTTTTCCTAGTAAATGAAGTCACTGTCTCTTTTGTTCCGGCAATATCCATCCCTAAAGGATTATTTTTATAAAGTAAATTTTCAAAATAATCAGCTACCTTTCTATACGGCGTATCCTCATACATATTTATCTCCTCGACAATCACCCCTTTTTCTCTCTCAATCTCCTCCTCTTTTAAAAGCGGATGTAAAACCATATCAGATAAAACATCAATCATCGTCTCAAAATGATCAACTGTGGCTTTTATCCAATAACCAGTATGATCTTTTGAAGTAAAAGCATTAAAAACACCGCCTAACCCCTCAACAATTGAGGAGATGATAAATGATGAAGGATATTTTTTACTTCCTTTAAAAGCCATATGTTCAAAAAAATGAGCTACTCCATTGTTTTTTTCATTTTCATATCTGCTTCCAGCGCCAACCAAAAGCAATGTTGTTAAAGTTGGAAAAGCCTTAGTATCAATAAGTAACACCCTTAAACCATTTTTTAATTGAGTTTGTTTGATATTCATTTTTTAATTTTAACAACTGAAGTAATCTGTGAATTTGGGATAATAATCGTATTGTCTTTTTTATCTTTTAAAACAGTATAACGAAGAGTGATTTTTTTCACTTTTCCTTCAAGAGCAGCAATTTTTACATAATCGCCAACCTCAAACTGATTATCAAAAATAATAAAAAATCCACTGATCAAATCTTTAGCTAAAGATTGAGCACCAAAAGAAAATGCTAATCCAATTATTCCCGCTCCAGTTAAAAATGGAGTTAAATTAACCTCCCACAAAACTAAGATATAATAAATCACACCAAAATAAATCACTACATAAACAATACTATCAAGAAAAGATCTTAATGTCTGTGATTTTCTTAAAAGTTTTTCATTTTGAGTCTTCTCTACTCCAAAAATCGCAGTTTTTAAAATTTTCTTTATTATTAAAGTTAAAAAATAACCAACAATAATATAAATAATTGAAAAAGTTAGATTTTTAAAAATAACTGTATTCATATAATTTTGACTTTTGACTTTTGAATTTTGAATTTTTTTAAGTGACTGCTGAGGGATTTGAACCCCCGACCTTCTGAATGTAAGTCAGACGCTCTAGCCGCTGAGCTAAGCAGTCAATATAATAATTATACTATAAAATAGATCTAACATCTAACATTAAAAAATTGACCTAATTATTAAGGACAGAACTTTTTTTTCAAAAAGGTTCTGTCCTTTTTAAAATAATAAATAAACAAATAAATAAATTTTTAATCAACAAAAAATAATTCAATAAATTAATAATTAAAATTAAAAAATTTTTAATTTTAAATTGCAATTTTTAATTTTTCATTTTTAATTTTTAATTTATTTATTTATAATTTTATCCATGAAATTTTACTCTTTTGCTTTTGGTTGTCGGGTTAATGAAGCAGAAAAAGAAGCTTTAGATAAACAACTTCTAAATGAAGGAATGATTTTTGATGAAAAAAATCCTGATATTTTTATTATTAATACTTGTTCAGTCACCCAAAAAGCAGAAAGAGAAGCAAGAAATCTTATCTATCAAACAAAAAGGAAATTACCAAATACTAAAATTGTTATCACTGGCTGTGCTGCTACTTATTGGCAAAAAAATAATCTTTACAAAGACTTGCCTATTGATCTTTTGGTTGATAACCTAAATAAAGAATTTCTCGCAAAAATCATAAAAAAAAGACTGTTCCAATCCTCCCAATTCGACCTACGCGGTCGCCAGTGGACTGATAAAACAATCCAAAATCAACTAATTTCAAGCAAATTTTTATCATCAAAAAGGATGATGGTAAAAATTCAAGATGGTTGCCAACGTTTTTGTAGCTTTTGCATTGTCCCCTATCTTCGAGGTCTGCCAAAATCATACAAAATCAAAGAAATAGTAAAATATATCAATTCTCTTAATAATCAAAAAAATAATCATAAAGATAAAAAATGTCATCCCGAACTTGTTTCGGGATCTCATTTTTCCGAAGTTATCCTCACTGCCATTAATACCGAAGCTTTTGGTTATGATACTGGTGAAAGTTTTATTGACTTAATTGATGAAATTATTAAAAAAACCTCTATTCCTCGAATTAGTTTTGGCTCAATTCATCCTTGGTCAATTAATAGCCAATTTATTAATTTTTATCAAAAAATTTTAACAGTCAATCGGCTTGTCAATTTCTTCCATATTCCTCTTCAATCAGGCTCAAATGCAATTTTAAAAATTATGAAGCGCGGATATACAAGAGAGGAATTTTTGGAAAAATTGGAAAATTTGAAAAAAATTAATCCCTATCTTTTTTTAGCCACTGATATCATTGTTGGATTTTTGGAAGAAACTGAAAAAGAATTTG
Organism: Patescibacteria group bacterium; assembly: GCA_026004455.1. Taxonomy (GTDB): domain Bacteria; phylum Patescibacteriota; class Microgenomatia; order UBA1406; family GWC2-37-13; genus GWC2-37-13. The sequence goes on from BPJE01000002.1 coordinate 207,690, forward strand.
AGGAAACTTATGAATTTTTAGAAAAATCACCCCTTTCTCGTTTTCATATTTTTCGCTTTTCAAAGCGCCAAAACACCGCTGCTTATTATCTGGCAAAAAAATTAAAAGAACCAACAGTTGAAGAAAAGAAAAAACGGGCAAAGATTTTAAAAACTCTCTCTGATAAAAAATTTTCCCTTTTTCAAGAAAAAAATCTTGGTCGTTTTTCAAACGCTTTGATACTTAATAAAAAAGAAAATGATTTTTACGAAGGACTTTTGGATAATCAACTACCAGTTTTTATATCAACTGACAAAAAGATACAGCCTGGAGATATTATTAAAGTTAAAGTTGAAAAAATAAACTCAGGAAAATTAATTGCAAAAATGATATAATTTTCATTGATAATTAGATAGCCTAGTGATAAAATTATTTTTTTAGGGTCCGTAGCTCAACTGGCAGAGCAGCAGCCTTTTAAGCTGTTGGTTCCGGGTTCGAGTCCCGGCGGACTCACAGGTGGTGATCGTAGCTCAACCCGGTAGAGCATCTGCCTGTGGAGCAGAATGTTGCGGGTTCAAATCCCGTCGATCACCCAAGCTAAATGAAAAAATCTCTTTTAAAATATACTTATCTTTCAATATTTACCTCAATCGTTGTTATTTCTTTAAAAATACTTGCTTATTTTTTAACCAAATCAGTTGGGTTTTTATCTGATGCAATTGAATCTTTGGTAAATCTGGCATCAGCCATTATTGCTTACTTTATGTTAAAGTTGGCAGAAAAACCAGCTGACTATAACCATCCATATGGCCACACAAAAGCAGAATACTTTTCCAGTCTTTTTGAGGCAGGAATGATTTTTATTGCTTCTTTGTCAATTATTTTTTCTGCAATTCAAAGAATTATTCATCCTAAAGCTCTTGAACAAATATCCTTAGGTCTTGTTGTTTCTTTTTTGGCAACGTTAATAAATTTTTTCACCGCAAAAATACTTATCTCTGCTGGTAAAAAAAACCACTCAATCACTCTTGAGGCAGATGGTCATCACTTGATGACTGATGTTTTGACCTCAGTTGGAGTGATTGTCGCTGTTTTTTTAGTCCAAATGACAGGATTTTTGATTCTTGATCCCCTTGTTGCTATTGCCGTTGCTTTAAATATTTTGTTTACTGCTATAGCCTTGATAAAACGCTCTGTTTCTGGATTTTTAGATGAGTCGCTTGATAAAAAAGATCTAAAAATCATCAGCAAAATTTTTCAAAAATACGAAAAAAAAGATATAAAATTTCACTCAATTAAATCCCGCCAGTCAGCTCAAAAAAAATTCTTAAGTTTTCATATTTTACTCCCAAACAACTGGTCAATCAAAAAATCTCATGATTTGGTTTATAAAATTGAAAAAGAAATCAAAAAAAACTTAGGCGAAATCGAACTTGATAGCCACCTAGAACCAATTGACGATAAAAAGTCTTTTGAGGAATAAAAAAATTGATTTTTATTAAACAATAAATAAATTTTTAATATAATATGCCGGAAAATAATATTCTTGAAACAATACGAGGAAATTTAAGAAGATATCTTAAAAATTCTCAAGGAATTGGGGGAGTAGAAATTCTTAGAAGACAGCGAGAGATGGGGGGGAAAGGAAATTTCACTCCCCTATCTAAAGCTTTCCAAGAGACTGCAAGAGATAGAAAAAAATTAAGACAAAAATAATATTAAAAATTTTAACTTTTGCCTGCCCGCTATCTTAGATATGGTTTAGGAATCTCAAATCAGATGCTGAAACCCTCCTAAAACGGCAGGCAAGCCAAGTTCGGCATGACAATAAAAGATGCTGAAACAAGTTCAACATGACAAGAAAAAAATAAAATCTGTAGTGAGCAGGATAATACCCTATTAATGAAATTAAGGAAATATTTTTTTAACTGTCATTCCTGCGGAAGCAGGAATCCATTTTTTTCCTGGATTCCGCATCAAGTGCGGAATGACAATAAATAAAATTAAAAGTTTAAAGTGCAAAATCAACCAGTTGACCCCACGATATTCTTTGGTATTTAAATATCAGCCAGGTCGCTTTGCATAAAATTCTCAATAAACTTCTTAATCAAGGAAAAATTACCAAAACTGGTTAACCATCTTTTGTCTATTATCAGACAATATCTAAACCACTTCCCTCTCCTATTAAAAAAAGTATCTATAAAAAAATTGAAAAATTTATTGAAGAAAACTATCTTTATATCTCTCCTGAAGGAAAGATCTATGAAGGTATTCAAGGTTTTCAAATCTGGGTCTCAAAAACTCATCAGGAAAAATTTTATTCTAAATTAGCTTCTGAATATTATCAATTAAAAAATAAGATAAATAAAACCTATCAACAAAAAGAATTAATCAACGCGACTTTTAAAATAAAACAAACTTTTAAAGAAAAATCCGCAATTGATGAACTTTTTTTTCTTGATTTTTATAGTTTGCCTAAATTTGGAGAAACAAAAATTGGTCAACTAGTTCTTTTTGCAAAACAATCGCAAAATCTTTTTTTAATAAAACAACTGGTTGAATTAAGCAAAGACAAGATAAAAAATTTAATCAAACAAAAAAGAATTGACGCTCTTTGTTATATTCCTCACATTATCCCCAGAAAAATTCAGTTTTTAAAAGAATACCAACGTCTTCTTAATCTCCAACTCCCTCAAGTTCCTTTAATTAAGATTTATGAAAACCGTCTTCTTGTACCTCAAAAAAGTCTCACCTCTTTGGAAGATAGGATAATCAACGCCCGAGAAACTATTTATATTAAAGAAATAACTGGTCAGTTTAAAAATATTTTGTTGATTGATGATGCGGTTGGCTCTGGCGCTAGTATGAATGAGACAGCGAAAAAAATCAAGCGACAAATTAATAAAAACAGCAAAATCTTCGGTTTTGCTTTAGTTGGCAGCCTTAAGGGCTTTGATATTATTAAAGAAATATAATCATTTAAAAAAATCCAAATCTGCTTTTTAAATCAGTTAACATAAAAAAATCAAAAAGGCCTTGACAAAGAAGAAGAAGAAGAAGAAGTAAAATAAAAAAAATGGTAGAAAAATTCGTTGATAAAATAAGTTCAATAAAAGAACCCAAAATCTCAAATCAATCACTTTGGTTTAAAGGACCTGATAGAAAATTTTATGCAACCAGAGAAGGTTTAGAACAAGCATGGAACGATTATTATAACAAGTATTATAAACTTAATAAAATTGATCTAACAGACGCAGATAGAAAAATAGGTGGTCCAGAAAAAATGAAGTTTAAACAACCCGATGATGAATTAATAGGAAAAGAATTATTAAAAAGGATTAGACAATTAGCCGGATTAACACCAAAAGAACTAGATATGATAAGAAATTTCCTTAACTCCGTAGGCCAATCTAAAAAACAAGAATCATCAAATCCTATAGATCCGCTAAAACCATAAATTTATTAAAAATAAATTAATAACTTTAAACTTTTCAAGCTTTAATTTTTAATTTTTATTCTATCCGCCCAGTTGGAGGATTTTACTTTTATATTTGGACTTATTTTTTACACGTTATACGTTCCATGTTACACATTACACTTTATTAATTAGGTCGTTAGATAATTAGAAATTAGGTCAATTCTTTAAAGTTAGATGTGTTAGATGTTAAGTGTTAGATGTTAAGTGTTAGATGTTAGATGTTAAAGTCCTATCTCTCCCGCTATCTTTTTCATACTCTCCAAACAAATCTCAACAAATTTTTCCAAAGGTATATTTAGACCTTCTTTAAGCTCGCATTTTTTAATATCTTCTCTTCTAGTGCCAGCAGCAAATCGAGGTTCTTTTAAAAATCTTTTCATTACTGATGATAGTTTTACATCCACTAATTTTTTTGAAGGATAAACTAAAGCTACGGCAACAATCAAACCAGTTAAAGAATCAGCGCAAAATATTGCCCACTCAGCTTTGTTTTTTGGGAAATAACTAGTTCTTTCTGGCGCATGAGCTTTGATGATATTATGAACAGTTTTTGAAATAGTTAATCCATATTTAGCTAAAACCTCTAAAGTCTTATTTGGATGAAAAAGCTTAAACTCGCCTGAATAATCAATATCGTGCAATAATCCAGCCAATAGCCAATCTTCTTTTTTCGGCTCCAAACTTGCCAACTCACTAACTTGTGACAAATAATCATAAATTCCACCCATACAAGCCTCAAGAGCAAGCGAGTGCTTAAAAATATTGGTCTCAAGTTGACTTTTTGCCGCCTCTAAATATTTTTGACGATTTGAATAATTAATCATTTTTTTTAATTGGTTTTTTATTAAAGATTTTTTTCACTAACCAAAAACCACCAATAAGAAGAACCATAAAAATAATGGTAAAAAGTTCAAAATACTTTTCAAGAAAATATTTTATACTTGGACCAAAAAAGTAAATCAAACCACAAACAAGAAAAAATCTTGCCCCTCGACCAAAAATTGAAGCAATAATAAAATTTCTTAAATTAAGATCAAAAATTCCAGCAGCGACAGTAAAAACTTTATAGGGAATTGGTGTAAAACCACCAATAAATACTGCCCAAACATCATATTTGTTGTAAAAAAGTTTAACATTATAAAGTTTTTCCTCGGAAATAAATTTTGTTACCAATGGCTTACCACCAAGCTTACCAATAAAATAACCAAAAACACCTCCTAAAACCGAAAATAAAGTTGTTATAAAAGCATAAAAAAAAGCGTTTTTTGGATTTAAAATCGCTAAAGGTATATAAATTAAATCTGGTGGTACAGGAAAAAATGATGATTCGGCAAAAGCAGTAATACTTAATCCAATTACTGGATAATTAGAATTAATAATACTATCAACAAATCCTCCAAAAAATTCTTTCATAAATTTAAATTATATCAAAAAATATCTTTTGCAAAATTTGTTAATAACTCAACTTTGTTTTTTTGGTATATCACTGTGTCCTCGATTCTTAATCCCCATCGACTTGGAAAATAAACTCCTGGTTCAATAGTAAAAATATGATTATCCTCAATTGCTTCATCAATTAAAAAAGACACTTTTGGATACTCATGAATCTCAAGACCGACTCCATGACCTAAAGAATGAGGAAAAAATGGTAATCCTTCTTTTTTAAAAAGTTCACGTGTGTATAAATCTACTTGTTTATAACTTTGAGGCTTAGCAACAGCAAAAAATTCAATAGACTTTTTTTGAATTTTTAATAGTTTTTGATAAATGTTTATTTTTTCAATATCAGGATTTATAAAAAACATCCGGGTAATATCACTATTGTAATTTTTATATTTAACACCAAAATCAATTAAAACCACTGAGTTATTTTTCACTTTTCCCTCTCCTTCTCTTGTATCATAATGAGGAATACTTGAGTTTTCATCAACAGCAATAATTGGATAAAATGCCAAATCATAACCTTTTTCTTTCAACCAAAACTCGATTTTAAAAGCTATCTCTTTTTCAGAAATACCTGGTTTGATAAATTTTGAAATTTCATTTAAACATTGATCACCTATCTGACAAGCTTTTTTTATAAACTCAATCTCCTGCTCATCTTTGTTCGCTCGCAGTTTTTTTATTAAAAAATAAACAGGAACAAAATCAATTTTTAACTCATCAACAAATTTTTTATACTCAAAAAACTTTAAATCTTCTCCTTCAAATCCTATTTTTTTAATATTTCTTTTATCAATAATCTCTCTTAAATAATGCAAAATATTTTTTCCTTCTTCATAAAAAACAACTTTGACTTTTGTCCGCCAACTGGCGGATTGAATTTTTAATTTGTTATCATATCTTCTATCTGTAAACAAAAATACCTCATCTTTTAAAACTAACACCCACACCTCTCTTTCATCAGAAGATAAACCTTTAAAAGAAGTAAGATAAAAAATATTATAAAAATTAGAGACTAAAAAGCCATCAAGATTGTTTTCTTTTAAAAAATTTGCAATTTTTAAAATCCGAGACATTTAATAATTGTACTATAAAGTGGTATAATTTAATAAATTTTTGGGCCACTAGCTCAACTGGTAGAGCATCTCCCTCTTAAGGAGGTGGTTCAGGGTTCGAGTCCCTGGTGGCTCACATTTTGTATTTTTATTTCATTAAAAATTCATTAACTAACAAAAATTTAATTACTATAAAAAATAAAATAATATTAAAAAAAGATTAAAAAACATAATAAAAATAAAAGTAATTAAAAAAATAAGTATTAAGAACAATAAAAATTATTATTTTATATTCAAATTAACAGGATAATCTCTCAAGAAAAGAAGAAATAAAGTAAAAAAATGTATTTATTTATGATTTATTTATTAAAGTAATTACAACTTAGTCAAGATTGACTTATTAACTAAAAAAACTCATTCAAAAATAAATATAAAATATAAAAAATTTTATAATTTTAATGAAGTTATTTTATCTCTTATTAATTTAATAAATAATCAACTCCTCTTTTAATTTTTTCATTCAAATAATCTTCTAAATTTTTATCAATTTTTTTTAATTGATAAAATAATTTTTTCAACGGCGCAATTATTAATTGAATTTCCTGTTTTTTATTATAAATAAATATTCTTAAATTAGACTGTAATTGAATAAATGATTTTAAAAAAATATCTTTTGTGTCAATTTTAAAATCGGTTTCTTGAGTAAAAAATCTCTGTTGAGACACTTCATCAATTGAAGGCTTAATAAAATTAGGAAAAAAAATAGGAACATCTTTAATTGTTGGACTCAAAACATAAATAGGAACTTCTGTGATTTTATTTATAAAAGGGGTTGGTGTAAAACTTGGAAATATTAACGGCTTTGTTGTTGGTGAAATATAATTAATAGGCTGATTTGTAATAACTCTAGTCGGTTCAAGCGTTGGTTTTATAGTAACCGTAGGCACAACTGTGTCTTGAATAATTTTTGGCAAACCAAAAACTGGTTCCATGGTTTCAGCTGATTTTCCTCTTACACACCCATATCCATAAGGTCTAGACATCAAATCTGGAACATCATGCCATTGCCAATACCAACCGCATTTTTCTTTTCTAGTAATTTTTTTACAATAATCTGGATGACAATAACCACGCTCTGGCCAACAACAAGCCTCTGGGTCATTTCTTCTCACCATATCTTCACAACATGGAGGTTGTTCTATACAAAAATAACGGTTAGCCGAAATACTATTAGTATCATAACAAGCATTATATGCTCCACCACAACCAGCACTACCACAAAGACTATAATCTATAGAGCCATTATCTTTGATTGTTTTTCTAGTACAACCATCAGAATAACAAGAAGATTTTTTATTACAAAAACAGCCATCAATAGCTAATAAATTGAAATTAAAAAAAACCAATATTAAACAAAACAATAAAAAAAAACCTACTATTTTTTTCATTTTTTTTATAAAATATTATAAATGATTAATATAAAAAAAATACTTATTATTGCTATTATTTCTTTTTTAACTGTTATTTTATTTGAATTTATTTTTTTTTAAAATATGCTTTTTCGTTTTAATCAATTTTTTTTTGATGAAAAAGATGTGTTTATCTTTTTTTTAGGTGTTTTTCTTATATTTTCTTGGATTTTTAAATTACCTACATTTCCTTTTCGTTATTCTTCTATTTTAACTATTTTTTTATTTTTAATAATAACTAGAATTAAAGTTTCTTACCAACGTTTTGATGGATATCTTTATCTTTCACTAATTGCACTTCTTTTAAGCATAACATTTTCTACCTACTTAATTATTCTTTTTCTTTTTATTGGATTTTTGATTTACACAAAATATTCGTAAAATAATCCATAACTATAATAATCGAACAAGCTACAAAACATTTTGCAATCTAATGTGTAATTAAATTGTGGCAAAGAATATGAAAGGAAGAGTAGGTGTTTCAATAAAACTTGAGTATCTATTCTCCGGCACTCCTATATATAATAAGCGCTATATGAAAACCATAAACTCAATCTTAAACTTTTCTTACTGTAACAAAGCTCAATTTAGGCTTAAAGTTATTGAGTTTCATAATAAATATGGTACAAAAGCAACAATGGACGCTTTTTCCTTAAAAAGAAGAACAATATTTTATTGGAAAAAACTATTAAAAGATGGTGGTGGAAGATTAGAAAGTCTAATTCCCAAGAAAAAAACACCAAGAAAAAAAAGGCAAATGACAACTGACTACAGAATAATTTCATATATTAAAACAATAAGAGAAAGAAAAAGGATATTTGGGAAAAAAAGCTAAAACCTTTGGTTGATCAATTTTGTTTAAAAAACAACCTAAAAACAATTTCTCCCTCAACCATTGGTAAAATCATAAAAAGATACTGCCCAAAAAAACCAAAAAGAATCTATCATAATCCCACTTTAAACTACAAAAACTATTACCTTAAATACAAACAAAAAATAAAAAGATCACCAAGGATAAAAACCCCAGGATATATTGAAATTGATACCATTGTTAAGTTTATATCTTTGGGGTTAAAATATATATTTTATCTGCCATAGATATTCTTCACCAAGTTTTGTTTTTCCTATGCCTATAGTAGATTAAATACTAAAACAACCGTTGATTTTTTAATAAAACTTAATAAGGTTTACCCAATACCAAATGGTATTAACACTATTCAAACAGACAATGGTAGTGAATTTTTAGGAGAGTTTGATAAATATTTAAAAGAAAAAAACATCAAACACTTCTTTATTTATCCCCACTATCCTAAGATTAATGCTTATGTTGAAAGAGTAAATAGAACATTGCAACTTGCCTGCCGGCAGGCAGGGAGAAGTTTATTGATCATAATGACTGTTTAACTTTGAAGTCAATTGATGATTTTAATAGTAAACTTTATTGATTATCTTATCTTTTATAACCTGCCTAAAACGGCAGGCAGATACTCAAAGAATTTATTATTCATTAGATTTTCAAACACCAGTTAATTTTATGATAAAATACTTAAAAACACAAAAAAAACAATCATATCAAAATCTATTAAATTACAATATCAAAGAGTGCAAAATGTGCCTTATATATTTAATTGATTAATTTATTTTTTTTTATATAATTATTTTATGGATCTTCAAAATATTAAAGGACTAACTACTCATCAAGCCCAAGAACTTCTTAAAAAATATGGTACAAACGAGATAAAAGAAGAAAAAAAATTTACTCTTATTAAAGCTTTTTTATCACAATTTAATAATTTTTTAATCTTACTTTTAATTGCTGCGGCAATAATCTCTTTTTTTGTTGGTGAGACACTTGATGCAATTTTTATCATTGCCATTGTTATTTTGAATGCTTTTTTTGGTCTTTATCAAGAATATCAAGCAGAAAAATCTTTAAAATCTCTAAAAAAAATGACAAAAACCATGGTCAGAGTAATAAGAGATGGCAAAGAACAAGAGATCGATAGTCGTTTTTTAGTCCCTGGAGACATAATCCATCTTGAAGAAGGATCAAAAATCCCAGCTGATGGTGAACTTATTTATGGAATTAATTTAGAAGTTAATGAAGCAATGTTAACTGGAGAATCATTGCCAGTTGTTAAAAATTTAAACAATGAAAATCTAGTTTTTGCCGGAACTATTGTCACCCGTGGTCGAGGTTATGTAAAAATTACCTCAACTGGCTCAAACACTCGCTTTGGAAAAATTGCTAGAACTTTACAAAATATCAAAGAAACAAAAACACCTCTTCAAGAAAAACTCGAAAACTTTACCAAACAAATTGGTCTTATTGGTATTACTGCTTCAATCATTGTTTTTTTTCTTTCTTTTGTTAAAGAAAAAAATACCTTAGAAAGCTTTATTTTTGCTATATCTTTAGCTGTTGCTGCTGTGCCTGAAGGACTACCAGCAGTAATGACAATCATTTTGTCAATTGGCGTTGAAAGAATGGCTAAGAAAAAAACTATCGTCCGTAAACTTAATGCTATTGAAACAATGGGTTCACTGACATTAATTGCTACTGATAAAACTGGTACACTAACAACTAATCAAATGCGCGTCAGAAAAATCTGGGTTGATGAAAAAGAATATGATATTTCCTCTCCTCCAACAGGAAATAACCATCCATTTTCTTTGATTTTATTAAATAGTGTTTTATGTTCAACTGCCTCACTTGTAAAAAAAGTCGATCATGGAGATGAATTTGATGTTATTGGTGATACAACCGAAGGAGCGCTTTTAATTATGGCTCATCATCAAGGACTTTTTTATGAACAAGAAAGAAATAATTGGCAGATTGAGGAAGAAATACCATTTTCTGCCATTACAAAAAGAATGACAATAAAAGTCAAAAGTCAAAAGTCAAAAGTCAAAAGTAATTTTGTTTTTTCCAAGGGAGCGCCTGAATCAATTTTGGAAATTTGTAATTTTTATCAACTAGGCAATGAAGTAAAAAAATTAACGCCCGTAAAAAAACAACAGATTGAAAAAGAGTTTGAAAAATTTGCTCAAAAAGGACTAAGAATGATTGCTTTTTCTTATAAAATACCAGATAAATCTTCAAAAAAGCTAGAGGAAAATCAGATATTTTTAGGATTTGTCGGTATTGCTGATCCTGTAAGAGCTGAGGTCAAACAAGCAGTAGAAAAAGCAAAAAAAGCTGGAATTAAAGTGGTGATGATAACTGGTGATAATGAACTTACAGCTGAAGCAGTTGCCATTGAAACTGGAATTATAAAAAAAGGTGAAGATATAATTAATGGAAAAATTTTAAGAGAATATACAGACGAGCAACTTTTAGAAATTTTGCCAAAAACAAAAGTCTTTGCCCGGACTTACCCTGAAGATAAATATCGAATTGTTAAACTTTATCAACAATTAGGTGAGATCGTTGCGGTTACTGGAGATGGAGTTAACGATGCTTTAGCTTTAAAACAAGCAGAGGTTGGTGTAGCAATGGGAAAAACTGGCACTGATGTTGCTAAAGATACTGCTCATATAATTATAACAGACGATAATTTTGCTACTTTAGTTGAGGCAATTGAACAAGGAAGAAATATATTTGTTCACATTAAAAATGCAATTAAATATTTACTGTCGTGCAATATTGGTGAAATTATTTATATTTTAACTGCATTAATTTTTAATTTACCAGTACCTACACCTCTTCAACTTTTGTATATAAACATAGCAACAGATGGTCTTCCAGCAATCTCTTTAGCTTTTGCTCCAAATGATAAAGAAATTATCAATAAACCACCAAGAAGATCTTTGAATATACTAGATAAAATTGATTATCATTATATTTTTATTATTGGAATATTAACAACTATTTTAGCAGTCCTTTCCTTGTTTATAAAAAATTCAACAACAGTCTTATTTTCAACAATTATTTTTATTCAGCAATTTGTCTTAATAGACATTTTCTTATCTCATCGTCATATCATACCTAATTTTAAACTATTAATTAATCCTATATTTATAGTTGCCTTTCTTTTTCCTTTTGTAATTCATCCTTTAATACTTTATAATCCCATTCTCCAACAAGTATTCAAAACCCAACCCTTAAATTTTGACATACTATTCATTCTCATCTTTTTCTCCAGTTTAATTATCATTGCCATTCGCGGAGTTAAGGAGTTTTTGAGGATGTAAGTCTTTATGATTTGAAAAAAAATTAAAACATATTTTTTATCATATAATCAATATGGTTGACGATAGAGTATCTGAATCAGGATTAATTATTCCAGGATTAGAAAATCCTCCAGAAACTCAATTACCAGAAGATGCTAGTCCTATACCGTTCAAACTTTTGGAGAAACTTAGACAATTAGGTTATGAAACAGGCCAAAACCCAAGCGGATTATCTGTTGTTTCCAAACCAATAACTATAGAACCTCCTACTTCCCCCTCACAAAAAGAGCCTGTTAAAATAGAATTAGATTCATCTGTAAGCGCTTCTTATTTACAAGAACAATTAACAGAAGCAATAGCTTTACAATTAGATTTAAAAGAATTTAAAGAAAATAAACAAGTAGTCCAACTTTTTCAATCAACATATCAAGCTCTTGAAGCTATCGAAAAAACAATTTACCCACAAATAATAATAGGTCTTCAAGCTCAAATAGCGAATTTAGAATTTAAATTAAAAATTTCAGATGATCCTCAAAAAAGACAAGAACTTGAAGAATATAAATTAATCTTAAACAGTCCAGAAAAACTTCAGGAATATATATTAGAAATAATAAAACAATTGGATATCAACCAAGAAAAACTACCTCAAGAAATAAAAGATGCTTTTGCTTTAATTCAATCATCATCAATAGAAACTATTGAGCAACTAGCAATAATAACAACACAATTAATTTCTTCAACTAAAGAATTTACTCTACCAAAAACAAAAAAAATGCTTGAAGTTTTAAATTTTGTTATTAATTATAAAGGAAGATTTAAAAAAGAATTATTATTATCATCTTCATCAGGTGTTTCAAGTGTTTTAGTTGATGCCTTAAGAAATCAACCTCTGTTAAGAGGATCATTTGAAAATTGGAGATTAATTCTTTCTATTGCTGACTGGCTTGAATTTTCTCCTTCTGATGCTGATGAGTTTATGTGTTATTATCTTGAAAGCGGTCTTTCTATGAGAAATCCAATCATTGCCAGAATAGCATTTATTGCTGAAAATAAATTCCCTCAAGGAAAATTTGCAAAAGAACAAGAAAAAAGACGACAAATTTTTGCTGAAAATTATCAAGAAGCAGAAAATAAAGGGTTACTTGATCTTTTTCTTCAACCAGAAGATAAAGATTTTGATCAAAAATTTAAAGAAGATATTAATAATGTTTTAAAAGAATCTTTATCTTTTGAAGAGTTTATCAAAAGATATTTACCAACTATTGATGAAGATAAAAAATCACAACTAATGAGTCAGTATTCTTTCAATAAAGAAAAGGATACCTTAAATAATTTTTTTGAAAATCTTCAATCTTTTTTAAAAAAAGGACGAAAAATAACTGATCAAATAATTTTCACTATTCCACCTTCAGAATTAAAAGGCAAAATTGGATACGAAGTAGAAGCATTTGTTTATAATGGATTATCAGATAATGTTCCTTTATTTAAATTACCTCCTGAGTTTCATTTTTCTTTTCCAAGTTATAGAGAAAGAGAGAATGGATTTCTTATTGAAATTAAACCAAATTTTAGTTCTTTAGAAGGAAGTTTATCTTTTGAAGCCGCTTTAAAACTAACACTGTGGGCAAGAAGAAATCAAAGAATTATTCAATCTCAATCTTTTCATATTCATTTAGACAGAGATGATTTTTCTTCTTTTGAAGATTTCTATACTAAAAAATGTTTTTTATTATCAGATATTCGATTAGGTATAAATAAAAATACATGGGAAATACGACAACTCTCAGCTATTCCAAATGATCATATTAGTTTCTTAAATAGTTTATTAATTGGTAAATTTTCTCAATCTACAGAACCTGAAGAATGGCAAAAGGGACTTTTTGGAAGATTGTCAAAAATACCAACCAACCCCAATCTCTTAAATCAATGGCTTGAATCAAAAATAATAATTAATGGCAGATCAATTAAATTAGTTGACGCAATTAAAAAAGAGCCTGAAGAATTTGATTATGTTATTAAAAGAATATTCTCAAGTCCGCATGAAGGAGTTGGAATAGTTTTTGTTGAAAAATTAGCAGACGCAATTAAAGAAGAACCTAGAAAATTTGAGTATATTATTGACAGCATATTATCAAGTCCTCATGAGAAGGTTGTTAATAAATTTTTAGAAAATGAAGTATTAATAAACTCAATAGCAAACGCAATTAAAGAAGAACCTGGAAGATTTGAGTCTGTTATTGAAAAAAAAATAGAAAAACTAAGAAGAAAAGGGCTTCTTGGTAATTTTAATTATTATTTCTTCTTAAAAATACCAAAAAACAAACAAATATTTTCAGGCTTATTTTTTTAATTATTTCTAATTTTAACTTAAACTTTTACCTTTTAACTTTTCAATTATTAATTTATTGAATTATTTATTATTGATTAAAAATTTATTTATTAAAAATTAAAATTTGTATTAGTCTACAGACAGGGGTTTAGAATTTAGGATTTAGGATTTATGTTAATTAGATCAATTAAAAATTAGATTGATTTATTCATTTTTTATATTATCCTAACAATACACCGATAAACCGCGTAATTCGAATTGAAATAAATCTAATTTCTTTTTTTAAACCATACATAAACAACTATTAGAGAAGATTTTTTAATTCTTGAAGAAGTTTGTTAGCTGATTTTGTTTGTAATCTTTTTTTCTACATTATTTATCCAATCTTTAGCATCATGATAACCTTTCTTCAATAATTCTTTAGCAGTAAATGTTTGTCCTAAAATATCAGCGTCTTTAGCAATATTACCAGCTATATTACTTCTTGTTTCCACTTGCAACCAAAAATCTTTTAACTCTTTAAATTCAGGTAAATCAATTAATTGCTATTCAGTTATTTCTTCTTTATTAACTTTAACATAACGATTAGCTACTTTATGAAAATCACCAATTCGACATTCTTCAATATCATGAAAAACTAATTCTTCTCTTTCTACTCCAATTAAACTCCACCCCTGATGAGGAATTTTTTTAGTTGTTCAAGTTCGAAAATAAATTTTACTAAAGATTTTAACTTCATAGAGCTTTTATATTTTATCAAAAAATACAAACTTGTTTAAACTCACTATTCTATATTTTTTAATTACATAAAAAACAGAATGATAATAATATAAAAAATTTTACAGACATATATTTAAAAAATCAAAAAAAATATCAAATATTTTTTTAATTTTTAGTGTTTTATTAAAACCTATATTCTCTTGACAAGACAAAGAAAAATGTTTTTTATTAGTTAATAAATTCTAAATTTGTAATATATGAGCGAAATATTCGAAAAAAATAAAGATTATTAGAAAAAACACAAAAATAAAAATAGTGTTTAAATCATTAATTTTAATTAAAACTTAATTCACAAGTTCACACTTGTTAGTTATAAAATAATTCCTTAGATTCCGCATCAAGTGCGAAATGACAAACACTTTTAACAAGGACAGAACCTTTTTGAAAAAAGGTTCTGTCCTTAAAATTATATCAATTTAAAAATTACTCATTTTTGTTTATTTTTATATTGTTCTGACAATCCAGCCGCGACTTCGTAGGTAGGATTGGAATAAACTTCTATCTATTTTATACATATATGTACAGGATAATATAACAAATAATCGATGTTAAGAAACAAATAATTCACTCTTATAGTAATCACTAAACGTTTTGTTATCTTATACTTAATATTAATTAAATATCTAATTTCCACCAAAGGAAATAACTTATTCTATGCAAACCTTTATTTATAGAATCTGCAGAATATGTAAAATACAATAAAGATAAACAGTAAAAGAAAATACTAAGAATTTCGAAATACACATTTTTATTTTTAATTGCTAAATCAATATTAATAGAAAAAAAAGAATTAGCAATGCAATACTCATCCATAAAGAAGCTGCTAAAAAATGCTCGCCTGCATTTTTAATTATTTTTAAAGCTTTTCTTTCTTTTAAAATAGAAGCGTATGAAAATAAAGTTTGAGATATTGCACAAGTTATTCCAATAATTGTTAAAATAACTATATAAGTGATTTAATATCTTTTTGATAAAAAAGATAGAATATCAAACCATAAAGTATAATTAAAGTAAGATAACAAGGAGTTTTAAATCTAATGAAAGAATAAATATTAAGAATTTGACTTATTTTATTTTCTTTTTTTTCTTTCATATTCTTCAATTTCTATACGATAATAAAATTCACTATCTTCCCCTCAATATATATCATCTTATATTTTTTCCCTTCCAAATATTTTTTTACTTTTTCATTTTCCAAAGCAATTTTTTCTATTTCACGTTTCACGTTATACGTTTCACGTTTTACTTTTATTGTCGCTCTCAACTTTCCATTTACCTGAACTGGAATAACTATCTCTTCATCCTCTACTTCCTCTGGTTTGGGCCAAATGGATAAATGAATTGATGTTTTTTCGCCAAAAACTTCTCGCCAAATCTCCTCAGTTAAAAATGGCGCAAAAGGCGCTAAAATCTGTAAAAATTTCTTTGCATTTTCTACTGAAAGATTTTTATCACTTTCCACACTTTTCTCAAAATCATTCACAAACTCCATCATCGCCGCAATCGCTGTATTAAACTTAATCTGACTTATATCCTCTGTTACTTTTTTTATTGTTTTATTTAATTTTGCTACTAACTGCCTGTCTTCCTCAATTTTGACTTTTGTCCGCCAGCTGGCGGATTGACTTTTGACTTTTAATTTCTGATAAATCTCCCACACCCTTTTTAAAAATCTATAACATCCTTGCAAAGCTTTTGTTGACCAAGCAATCTCTGATGAAAACGGCGCCATAAACATCTCATAAAGTCTTAAAGTATCAGCACCATACTCTTTAACAACATCATCAGGATTAATTACATTGCCAAAAGACTTACTCATTTTTCGATGATCCTCAGCTAAAACCATACCAACATTTCGCAGTCGCAAAAAAGGTTCTTTAAAATTCAAAAGTCCTAGATCATATAATGCTTTTACCCAAAAACGAGCATACAAAAGATGAAGCACCGCATGCTCCGCTCCTCCCAAATACCAATCAACTGGAAGAAAAAAATTGTTTTTAGTTTTTTCTTTCCATTCTTCTTCTAATTTTTGATTTTTGATTTTTGATTTTTGATTTTGAGCGAAGCGAATAAAGTACCAACAACTTCCTGCCCAATTAGGCATTGTGTCTGTCTCTCTTTTTGCCGGTCCCCCACATTTTGGGCAAGTTGTAGTGACAAATTCTGGTATTGCTGCCAAAGGCGACTCACCTGATTCAAGCGGCTCATAACTCTCAACATAAGGTAATTTTAATGGTAAATCTTTTTCATCAATTGGTTGCCAACCACATTTTTTGCAATTTACCATCGGTATCGGCTCGCCCCAATATCGCTGACGTGAAAAAATCCAGTCGCGAAGCTTATACTGCACTGTTTTTTTACCTAAATTTAACGCCTGTAATTTTTCTGTTATTTTTTCAATTGCTTGCTCTGAAGTTAATCCATCAAATTCTCCAGAGTTAACCAATATTCCATAATCGGTATAAGCCTCTTCTTTCCATTCATTTTGAATTTTAAATTGTAATTTTGAATTTTGAATTTTGAATTTTGAATTTTTATCAGGTAAAATCACCACTTTTATTGGCAAACCATATTTTTTCGCAAACTCATAGTCTCTCTCATCATGAGCCGGCACTACCATCACTGCTCCTTCTCCATACCAACCCAAAACATAATCTGCCACCCAAATTGGTATTTCCTCACCTGTTAAAGGATGAATTGCCTTCAATCCCGTATCAACGCCAGTTTTTTCTTTTGTTAAATCAGTTCGTACCAAATCCAATTTTCTTTTTGCCTCTTCAACATATTTTTTAATTTCTTCTAATTTTTCTTTTTGAATTTTGAATTTTGAATTTTGAATTTCATCAATCAACCAATGTTCTGGTGCTACCACCAAAGCTGTTACTCCAAACAAAGTATCGGGCCTAGTCGTAAAAACTTTAATAAATTTTTCTTCATTAATTTTTAATTTTTGATTTTTAATTTTAAATTTTATTTCCGCTCCTTCTGACCTTCCAATCCAGTTTTTTTGCATTTCCAAAATTCCTTGTGGCCAATCTAGATCCTTTAAATCCTCCAAAAGCCTATCGGCATACTTTGTAATTTGAAATACCCATTGAGGCAAAGTTTTTCGGGTAATTGGTTTTTGACAACGTTCATGAGTACCATCTGGCAAAACTTCTTCCTCAGCTAGTCCAGTTTTGCATGAAGGACAGTAATAAACAGGGATTTCCTTTTTATACAAAAGCCCCATCTTGAAAAACTGAATAAAAAGCCATTGAGTCCATTTGTAATATTCAGGATCAGTGGTAGAAAACTCTCGTTCCCAATCATAAGAAAAGCCAAGCATTTTCATTTGACGACGAAAATTAGCAATATTTTTTGGCACTAAATCCATTGGATTTTTTTTGGCTTTAATCGCTGCATTTTCTGCTGGCAATCCAAAAGCATCCCAACCCATTGGATGAAGTACTGGATAACCATTCATTCTAAAAAATCTTGCTAAAACATCAGTGCCTGTATAAATACGAACGTGACCAACATGAAGACCAGCACCTGATGGATAAGGAAACATTGATAAAACATATTGTTTAGGTTTACTAGTTTGCGAGTTAGCGGGTTGGCAAGTTTTATAGACTCCTTCCCTCTCCCACGCTTCAATCCACTTTTCTTCAAACTTTTCAGGCTGATATTTATCCTTCATATCCTTAAATTTTACTTTATAAAAATCTTCTTGACAAGAAGAAGAATAATTATTTATGCTCTAAAATAATAAAACAATAACACAAAAAACATAAAAAGCACCTATACAGTATCTACAATACAACAACTTGTCATGAATGTGGGAGAACTGGTAAAGATTCTAAAACTGAAGAATTAGCTCTTTATTGTAGTTGTAGTATATACACCTTCATATATACTCCTCTGGTTTTTATTACTAATTTGTCGCGGTCGTGGTGAAAATTGTTAAAAAAATTTTTTAATGATATTTTAAAAAATTGAGGCTAAATTTTTAATTTTGGAACAATTTGTTACGACCACGTTAAATTTTTATTAAATTTAAATAGCTGATAAACTTTGAGGATAATTTTTTTTAATATTTGTAACCAATTTTCAACTTGAAAAACATCAAAAAATTCTTTAATTTTTAAAATTCTGTAATTAAATTGATTAATTCTTTCTTTCAAGATCTTCCCATTTTTACATCTAGTTTACCATTTTTTATATCATCTGCTGTCTCATAAAGATTTGCCAAAACATCAGCTGCTTTAATTAAGTTTACATAATAGAACATTGATTTTTTAATACTTTTTAATTATAATATTAAAAACAAAAAATATTCATTATTAATAGATTTAAACTTAATTAAAAGCTTTTAAAATTCAAAAAACATCTTTACTTAAAGATATAAAAATAAAAATGAAAGATAAAAAAAATCAATTTATAAACAAATTTCAAGCTCTTATTGAAAATAATGATATAAATTTATATCAAGATAATGAATTAAAAAAAATAGGTTTTTATTTAAATAAAAAATATCTAAAAAACATATTTTTTCCATCTTTAATTACTGCATCAAATAAACATCTTATTTCAAGAATAGAAGCTAATGAAAAAAAAGTAAATAAAAATAACCAAGTTATAAACTACATCATTGATATAACAACAGAAGCCTTATTTGACTCCAACTTTCGAAAACAAATTCATTATGGCCCAACAAAAAATGAAGTGGCAATAAAAGTAAAAAATGCATATAATCAAAATGAACCTATTATATTGGTAGGATTGATGTTTACCAGAAAAAATATCTGTCCCTTAAAAACAGGTTTGGGAGATGAATCAGATATCGACTTTGCTGAAATTGCCTCTCTTATTCATCTAAACAATTTTGCTCGGCTTATATCTTATTTTTATCCAAAAGGATGTAGATTTATTATTTTATCTGAAGGAACACGATTTCTCAAAGCCTTTGATCTTTGTTATCCTTTGGTAAAATTGTATCAAAAAAAACTTAAAAATATTGTAAAAAAGTTTAATCTTAATCATATTGAAATTTACGATTATGAAGACTTTCTAAGTACTCATCTAGATACTAAAATAAAAGAACAAAGAATTGAAAATTATAAAAAAGCCAAAAAAATTTATGAAGAAAGAATGATACCTATTTTTAATCCCTATAATTTTGAAAAAACAATTAAATTTGCAATTAAAGCTGATCCTATAAAAGATCCTAAAAATCCAAAAAATAATTTTGTTCCATTATGGGAATCAATCAAAAATTCACTACCATATCCTGAAATTTCTATTATTGCTCAAGAAAAAGGTATTTCATATACAAATCTATACAGAAATGTGATGCAAAATTTATTTAATATAAGAAAAGATCCAGTTTTAGAAAAATTAAGAATATATGTTCTTAAAAGATCTTGGGAAAAAGCTATTGAACACAATGCTCAAGTTTTAGGTGATACTCTAACAAAGTTAGATCCAGCAAAACTATTAAGTACAAATGCATTTAGAACTTCAATCAATCCAAAACCAGGTAGTCATCTTGGAATTTTATGTACAAAAGAAACCACTTCTCGAGTGCAACCATGGCATGGAAAAGCTTATGTTAAAGCCGATGGAATAGGTAGAATATCGACTACAATTTTAACTAGACTTGAAATAGAAGGAGTCTATAATGGTCTACCTGTTTTTGCAGAAGATTATGACAAAACACCTTTTTTATATGCGGATGAAAAAATATATAGTAAACTACTAAATCAATCAGAAATTGAATTCAATATGGCAACAAGATAAAAATAAATTTCTTTAAAATTATAAAAACCAAATTTCTAAAAAAAAATTAATGAAATTTTTTCAAAACCATCAATATTTTTTTCTTTATTTTCTCATCCACCTCTACTCCAATTACTCCATATTGAAAATGTCCATAAAAAATAATTGATTTTAATGGTGAAAATAAAACTGTTGGTAAAGTTAATAGATCTTCTTCTCCTTTAACAAAAATTTTCCATTTTTCATTTTTTGTTAAAATTTTTTGAATAGTTTTTTTTATTGTCATAAAAGTATTTTTTGTTAATTTTACTTTTTTATTTTCAATTTCAAGTGTAAAATAATCTTTTTTAAAAATAACTGATGACCTCTATGCAAATGATCGAAACTTCCTCCTAAAACAATATATTTAAATTTTGTATATTTCATTGATTTAAATACTAAAAAATTTGTTAAAATAATCAAATGATAAAAAATTTTTCAGCGGTTTTAAAAAATAAAATCTTTTTAAATGAAAAAATTATTTATCTTAATTTTCAAACAACAAATGATTTTAAATTAGAATATCAAGCCGGACAATACCTAATCGCCAAAATTCCAAAAGACAATCAAAAATTAAATCGCCTCTACTCAATCGCCTCTTACAACAATGATAAAACTTCCTTTGATCTTTTGATTGAGATCGTTGATAATGGTCTTGGGTCAAATTATTTTAAAAATCTAAATATCGGTGAAAAAACTGAATTTGCCGGACCAGCCGGAATTTTTACCTTAAAAAATCAAAAAACAGCTAAAGTTTTTTTAGCAACTGGTACTGGTTTAGCGCCTATTAAAGCTATGATTGAAAAACTCATTTTTGATAAATTCTCGTGTCCTTTTTATTTGTTCTGGGGGATAAAATATAAAAAATCATTATATTTTTTAAACGAATTTAAAAATCTAAAAAATAAAAATAAAAACTTTGATTTTAAAATTTGTTTTTCTCAGGAAAAAGAAATAAAAAATGACGAGAACAAAAATTTTTTTGATCTTGGCCGAGTTAATAAATGTTTAGTTGATTATTTTAAAAATAAAGATTTAATTTACAATGATTTTGAATATTATATCTGTGGCTCAAGAGAGATAACTGACAGTTTAAAAAACTTTTTAATTAGCTTAAATATTAATAAAAATCAGATATTTTTTGAAAAATTCTAAACTTATTTACTGAAATAAAACCTCAGTTAAAACAAATAAAAAGGCAATCAAAATCATTATCTGACCTTCTTTTTTTGAAATTTCTTTTTTAGATTGAGAAAAAATATAAAAAACACCTAAACCAAAAAGATTTATTAAAAGTGTTTTTAAAGAATAATTTTCAATATGAATCCGCGATCCGTTTAAAAGTGCCAAAATCCCAAAAATCAAAGTATTGGCGGCCGCTGATCCTAAATAATCACCCAAAGCCACTTCTTTTTTTCCCATAAAAATTGATCTGATTGCCAAACTTAATTCAGGTAAATTTGTCCCTAAGGCTAAGATAATCACACTAACAACAAAAATTGGAAAATTTAAAATTTTTGCGTACTCAATGGTTTGATTAACTATAAAATTACTGGCAACAAAAATAATTGCCAAATGAATTAAAAGCTCAAAAAAAATTTCTAAAAAATGACTGACTCGCCTGACGCTTAAATCACGAAAAGATACCTGAAGGCTTTTTTTCTTTTCAATAAAATAAAATAAAATCGCGTAAAGTATAATCAAAAATACTCCTTCGGTTCGCGTCAAAACATTATCGGCAATCAAAAAAATCGGCGCCAAAACCACCAAAAGACTAAAAATCATATCTTTATAATTTAACTCATGAATCATCCTAACTCCGCCTCCAAAAACTGCTAAAATTGGTATCACTAAAGTAAAAAGGTAAAAAGAAGCGCCAATTAAATTACCAACAAAAATATCCGGAGTTTTTTTAAATAAAGAATTTATGCCAACTGAAAACTCAGGGATTGATGTTAAAATCCCCAAAACAAAAAAAGAGACAGCAAATGAAGAAAAACCGATTTTTTTAGCGACTTTTTCAATTATCTCAACAATTTTTCCTGAACTATACCATAAAATAAAAAAACAAATCAGATAAACAATTGATTTTAAAAATAACCACATTATCTCCATAATTAAAATAATAACATAAAAACCGCTCTCTTTTTTAAACTTTTAAGAGAGCGGTTATAAATTTTATAATTTTTTATGCTTCTTGAGATTGATTTTGATCTTGATTAAATTGTGATCTTCGATTAAATCTTCTTCCGCCTCGAAAACGGTCTTCTCTTGGTCTTGGTGGTCGAGCCTCAGATACTACCATTTTTCGACCTTTAAAGTCTTGGCCATTCATTGTCTCAATTGCTTTTTTCGCTTCATCCTCGCTTCCCATTTCAACAAAACCAAAACCTTTTGATCTGCCAGTATCTCTAAATCTGATAACTGTGGCTGAGACGACATTACCTGCCTGCATAAACTGGTTTTTTAAATCCTCATCAGTTACCTCATACAAAAGATTGCCTACATAAAGTTTTGTACTCATCCTCTATCACCCCCTTTTGATAAATGTAGTAAATAATAAACGCTAGAAAATAAAAAAGAAGTCTGAAATAAAAGAAAAATATTACTCACGAGAAAATCTAAAACGATACCTTTTTTTTAAGATACCAAAAAAATAACTATTTATAATTATACATTAAATTAAATTTTTTTTAAATAAATTTATTTTAAATTGTGCCGAGGGTCAGAGTCGAACTGACATCTGAGGTTTTTCAGACCCCCGCCGTGACCACCTTGGCTACCTCGGCAATCACACAAAATTATATTTTATAATATTTTTGAAAAAAATTTAATCAACAATTTTAAAATTCCAATCTCACCTATACGGTCGCCTGTGGATTGTCATCTAAAACTTAACATCTAACATATAACTTTTAAGGACAGAACCTTTTTGAAAAAAAGGTTCTGTCCTTGTTATTTTATTAAAGACTGTCTTTGCAGAATTGCAAAGACAGTCTTTATCAATTATTTAATTTTTTTAAAATATAATTGCGGTCGTTATAAATTTACTTCAATTAGTCTCAATTTTTAAAAACTTTATTTAAAATATACTTTTATTCATTATACGATAGTAGAGTTTTAAATATATATTTTTAAAAATTTTTCTTTCAAAAAAGAAAAAAAGATTATTTTATCTTGTCACCTGAAAGCTTTTAACTTTTTCAAGAAGTGATTTTGCTTCTTGGTTTTCTTCAAAATGACGCCTGACTGGATCAAGTAATTGATTTAAAAGTTTTGCTAAAGTAATTTTTAAATCCATCGGATGAATCTCTTTGTTAGCAAATTGTCTTTCAAGATCTTGAAACGAGTGCAGAATAACATTACCACCAAATTTTTCCGGACGTTCAATAACTATCTTATCAACTCCTAATCTATCAAAAGACTCAAAAATAATGTATTTGTAATACTCCAAAATCGGATTTTCCTCTATTACTCCTTCTGGACAATAAGCTTTATTAATCTTTCTTTCAACATCTTCTTTTGTATCAGTCATAAAAATGGCACTTTCTGGCTTAGATTTTGACATTTTTAATTCAATTGTTCTCTCTATTTTTGAGTTTTGCCTGCCCTCCGTCTTAAGAGGACTGCCCGCCGTTTTAGGCGGGAGTTTTGACTTTTGTTGTAGTCCCATTAGCATATGATGTGAAACAACAACTGGCTTCCAAAAACCTAAAATCGGACCAATCTCCCGCGCTAACATATTAACTTTTCGCTGATCCATGCCAAGCTGACAAATCTTAGCACCTAAATAAAAAATATCTGATACCTGCATACAAGAATAAATAATCATTGCGCCAGTTAGTTTATCAAGCGACTCTTCTCTACCCATTATTTCCGCAGTTCGAATAAATCTTCGCAAAGCATTAGAGCGACCAACTTTTATCACCAATTCCCAGTACTTTGGATCTTTAACCAAATCAGACGCCCAAACAAACTCAACTTTTGATAAATCCATACCGCTGGCTTTCCAAACTTCGATAAAGTATTTTCCAACCGTCTGTATTTTTTCTAAATCACCACCCATTTTATTATTAGCCATCGCATGCCAATCAGCCACTAACATCTTAAACTTAACTCCAGCTTTTATCATCTTATTAACATTAATCGCCCTTAAGATCCCTTGAGCAATATGAATCTGTCCTGAAGGCTCAAAACCATCATAAGCTACTAACTCTTCTCCACTTTCAAATAGTTTAACTAACTCCTCCTCACTAATAATCTCCTCACCAACTTGCTTAATAAGATTTAAACGATCTTCTAACTTAAGTATTGACATATGTTTATATAAAAATTATAATAATATTATAACGATGACTGGATAAGCTTAAGGTTTCGACCGATTGCTGATGCCAGTCTTTTTTTTATATTCTAAACTATTTCTTAACCAATCTATTCTTACAATCAAATTTGAAAATTTTTTAAATAATTTTGAATAATGTTTATTTGAAGTAATTATACGAAATAATTTATTTTTTTTAAATAAATAATCTACTAAACAATAAAAATCTCCATCGCCAGAAACTATAATCGCCTTATCATAATTATTAAATTCGATCATCGTATGTAATACTAATTCTGCGTCTACATTTCCTTTAATAACCCCACTAGGTAATTCTAAAGTTGGTTTTAAAATTACAATATAATCTTTTTCTTGAAGCGATGAATATAAATTCTCATTACCAGGCTTATAGCCAATAAATAAAAATGCTTTAGTAATATGATATTTTTCTTTTAAATATAGTCTAAATTTTCTCCAATCCAAAATCCATCCTTGACTTTTTACTCCTAAATTTAAATTTTGGCTATCAATAAAAGCGTAATTATTTAATTTACTCATTTAATTAATCTGATATTTTTAACTATGCTCTTATAATCAATCTCCTCATACTCCAAAAGCTCTTCTGGTTTTCCTGACATTGGTATTTTTTTACAAGCAAGATGAATATAAGTGTTAATTTTTAAATTATTTTCTAAAATAAATTTTTCCACCACTGAACCAATTCCGCCATATTGATAATGATCCTCAACAACAATCACGTTTGGATAATTTTTAATTAATTTTTTTAAAGTTTTTTCATCTAATGGTCGGATACAATATAGATCAACAACGACAATATCATAATCATCTTTTAAAATCTTTTGGGCCTTTAAGGCCTCAAAAACCGTAATCCCAGCAGCAATAAGTAAAATTCTTTTTGATTTTTGCTTTTGTCCGCCAACTGGTGGATTTAATTTATGTACTTTACACCCTCCTATCTCAAACTCCTCACTTTCATCATATATAATCGGTGTTTCTCCTCTTGTTAATCTAAGATAAATAATTCCATCTGTATCTTTTGCTAATTGGGTTAGTTTTTGAGTTGAAGTTTTATCTGAAGGATAAAAAATCACACTTTTTGCCAAAGAATTAAACATTGCTAGATCTTCCAATCCCATCTGCGAAGCACCGTCTTGACCAATTGAAACACCGCTATGAGAACCAGCAATTTTTAAATTAGCATTGCTATAATGCGCCATTCTTATCTGATCAAACGCTCGTGTTAAAAACGCCGCAAAAGTTGACATATAAACCTTAAAACCAATTTTTGACAAACCTAATCCAATTGATACCATATTCTGCTCAGCAATAAAGATTTGAAAAAATCGCTCAGGATATTTTTGTTGAAATAAATTTTCATAGGTAGAATTACCAGTTTCTGCATCTAAAACAACCACATCTTTATCTATCTTACCTAACTCAACTAATTCTCGTCCGTATGCTTCTCTAGTTGACATGGATTTTTTCTCGTCTGTATTAAAATCTTTACTATCTACTAAATTCTCTAATTTATTGATTATTGCAAAAACTTTTTCGTCTGCGTTTTTTTCATCATTAATTTGGTATTTTTCTGGTTTTTTAAGTTGAAACCTAATATTAAAATCAATTTTTCCTAATTCATTTAAGGCAAGTTTTAACTGATCTTTATTTAAAGCTCTTCCATGCCAATCATTTTTATTTTCAAGAAAACTTATTCCTTTACCTTTAATTGTTTTTGCTAAAACAACCTTTGGTTTATTAACTTGACTATTTTTGATTTTTTCAAAAGTTTTTAAAATCTCATTAAGATTATGACCATCTTTTAAAATAAACGTCTGCCAATTAAAAGCCTCAAAACGTCTTTTATAATCTTCAATCTGCCAACCTAACATTGTTTCTCTGCTTTGACCTAAACGATTTATATCAACTAAAGCAATAAGATTACTGACGTTATAATATGATGCAAGTTGAACTGCCTCCCATACCTGTCCTTCAGCCATCTCACTATCTCCCATTAACACCCATATTTTTGGCTCTTCATCAACTTTTAATTTTTGACTTTTAATTTTTAATTTTATACCCATTGCCATTCCTAATCCTATTGATAATCCCTGACCTAAACTTCCAGTTGCTACATCAACAAACTCAAATTTTGGTGTTGGATGACCTTCAAGTTTTGAGCCAAATTTTCGCAAACTCATTAACTCTTGTTTTTTAACCTTTCCTAAAACTGTGTAAATACTGTATAAAAGTGGCGCGCTATGGCCTTTTGACAAAATAAAACGATCGTTAAAAATATCTTTAGGATTTTTTATGTCTTGTTGAAAAAATCCGCCAAAAAAAAGACCAATTAAAAGTTCAACTGAAGATAAACACGAAGTTGGATGACCACTGCCTGCCTCTGCTGTGGAAACTAAAACATAATACCGCAAAAGCTTAGCAATCTTTTTTAACTCATTTTCAATCATATAATTTAATAGTAGTTTTTTCCGAAGTAAAATTCAACTTTTTTCAAATTTTTCAAAGACAGTCTTTGATAAAAAAAATCACTATTTTTCGAGGCTATAAAGACTGTCTTTGCTTATTTGATTATCCTTCCATCCACTATATTTAACTCCCCATCCTTAATAATCACCGGATTCAAATCAATCTCAGAGATCTGAAAACTTTCTGTTAAATAACCAAGCTTAAAAAGCAAATCATAAATTTTATGCAAATCAACTTCTTTTTTTCCTCTAACTCCTTTTAATAATTTATAAAATCTTTTATTTTCTAACTGATTTATAAAATCATCAAAAGAAAAAGGATAAACTAATTTAATTACCTCTTTAAAAACCTCTGTATAAACTCCCCCTAGTCCAAAAATCACAACCGTACCAAAAACATTATCTTTCTTTGTCCCAAAAATAAACTCATCTCCTTTTATCATCGATTGAATTAATAAATTATTGTCAATTTTGCTTAAATTTAAATAAGCTTTTTCTAGATCTTGATAGTTGTTGATATTCAAAACCACTCCACCAACATCAGTTTTATGAGAAATTTTATCTGAGTTAATTTTTGCCACTAAAGGATAATTTAGATTAGCTTTTTTAAGATCTGATAAATTTTTTACTTCAATAAAATTAACTATCGGTAATTTTAATATCTTTAAAATATTAAAAGTTTTACTGACGTTTAAAGTAATTTCTTGAGTGCTTTGTAAAATGAGATCTATTTTCTTTTTTTCATCATTACTAATATCAAGATTTAAAACATTAGCTTTTTCTCTTTTTAACCAATTTTGATAATTAACAATTTTTTTAATCACAGTTGTTAAAAAATAAAAACTATCTAAACCAACAACTTTATTTTTATCAAAATAATCTAAACTTGATTGGACTGATTTTCCGCCTAAAAAAACTGGATAAATAGGAATCTTTGTTTTTAATTGAGTATTAACAATTACCTCAGCTGTCCTTTCTATCTCAGTATTAGCTTGCGGTGTCAAAAGAACTACTATTATATCAAAATTAATATCTTTTAAAGCCTCACCAAGAACAGTTTGAAAATCAATTGATTTTGCGTCACCTAAAAGATCAATTGGATTATGAATGCTTATTCTTGAAGCATTGGGTAGTTTTTTAATAATTTCCTCCTTTACTTGTTCGCTTATTAAAATTGTTTTTAGATTATTTTTTACCACTTCATCCACCATTAACACTCCTACACCACCGGCGTTTGTTAAAATTAACAATTTATCACCAAGTGGAACTTTTTCAAAACTAAAAATTTTTAAAATAAGCAAAAATTCTTCTAAATTTTCCGCTCTAATCACTCCCGTCTGTGAAAATACTGCCTCATAAATATCATCATCACCAACAATACTGCCTGTATGAGATAATGCGGCTTTTGCGCCTTGTTTACTTTTTCCTGATTTTAAAATTACCACTGGCTTTTTTTTAGTAATTTTTTTTATTTCTTCTTTAAATTTTTTTCCATTTTCAACTGACTCAAAATAACAACCAATCACTTTTGTGTTTTTATCCTCAGCTAAAAAATTAAGCAAATCAATTTCATTAATTTTAGTTTTATTACCAACAGAAAAAAAATAAGAAAAACCCAAGTTTTCTTTTTGGTTAAAATAGTCTACTAAAAAGCTTCCTAAAGCCCCAGATTGAGATATAATTCCAATATTACCCTTTTTTACTTTACCTCTTAAAAAAGTAAGGTTAATATTTTCTCTAGTATTCACAAAACCAACACAGTTAGGGCCAAGAATATTAAATCCATATTGGTTTGATTTTTCAATTAAAAGTTTTTCCTTTTTTAAACCTTCCTCACCAACTTCTTTAAATCCGGCAGCAAAAATCAATAAATTTTTTATACCTAATTTTCCTATCTCATCTAAAATCTCAATCACGCCATCAGCCGGAATTGCTAAAACCACCAAATCAATTTGCTTTTTTATTTGAGATAAATTTTCATAAACTTTTCTTCCTAAAATATCTCCCCCTTTTTTATTGACTAAAAAAATCTCTCCTTTAAATCCTTGATTAAGAAGATTTTTTACCACTAAATTACCAAGCTTAAAAGGACTTTTTGATGCGCCAACAATCGCAATTGATTTTGGGGAAAAAAAATTAATCATAAAAATTTATTTTAATAACTTTTTATAAATCTCTTCCATCGTGGTTAATATTTGATCAATGATATTTTCTGCTTCAGAAAAACTTAAAGCTTTAAGATTATGAGGGTAATAATGAAAAACTTGGTTTCTACCAATTTTCCAACAATTCCAGATTTTATCAGCTAATTCTTGACCAGCCTTATCTTTAATTTTTTTATAAAGCGAGCGATTGCCAAGCTTATTGACAAGATTAGGTGACATTAATTTACCCAATCTTAAATGATCAGAAATATAGTCTAAATGGGAAATAAATTTAATATCTTTAAAAAGCTGTTTTAAAAATCCTTCATAAGCTTTGGCAAAAGGAAAAACTAAAAATGAATAATCTTTAAAATTATAAGCGCCGTCACGAATAATATCATTCATCAAATACACTCCCTCATTTATCAAATCCTTTTGATTTTTAGATAAATAAAACCAAAAATCACTTGTTTTAAAAATCAAAATCTTTGTCTTATCCATAAAAAAAGTATAGTAAAAAAATTAACTCTCTACAAATTAAAAATATAGTCTTTTTATTTATTTCTTATATTTGTAGTTTTAAAGATGGAGACATTGTAGTTTTGATATAGGCTTTTTTGATATGTTTTTTACCAACAGCATCAATAAATTTTTCCGCATTAGCAACTATCTCTTCTTCTTTTACAGAAATTTTTGCAATCATCTGGTGAATCAGAGGAAATTTTGGCTCAGTTTTCCATCGTAATACTCCTTTTGAAAATTTTTTCACTATTTCCTCTGGATTAGGAGAAATTGTTCCTGCTTTAGGATTTGGCATCAAACCTTTTGGTCCTAAAATTTTAGCAAATTTAGTCAACTTTGGCATAAATGAAGGATGAGCGACTAAAACATCAAAATCAAGTTTTCCTTTTTCAATCTCTTCTAACACTTTATCATCAACTATTTTTACTCTAACAGTTTTTCCTGTTGAATAAGGAAGTTCTACCTCTCCTTTTAAACCAACCTCATCAACAACTAAATGAAGCTCAACCGACTCATCAAAAGAGGCTTTTTTAAATTTTTTCAACATCTCAACCGCTTCTTTTAATGAATAAAGCTTATTTTTATCAACCATTTTTTTGTTTTCTTGATATTTTTTTCCTCGTTTTCGAGGTTCAGGAACAACTTTTTTATCCTCTACAACTTTTTTTTCTGGTTTTTTTTCTTTTTTTTCTTCAGTCTTAACTTCTTCTTTAATCTCTTTTTTCTTTTGAGTTTTTTTTGTTGCTGATTTTTCTTTTTGTTCTTTTTTTTGTTTTTCCTCAATTTCTTCAAGTCCTAAAATCCTTGTTCTTATCTTTCCCATAGTTTAAAAAATTATATTCTAGATGCTGAAACAAGTTCAGCATGACATAAAAATTGTTAATTTTTGATTTAATTTTTAATTTTTGATTTTTAATTTTTAATTTTCTACATCAACTCCCATTGATCTTGCTGTTCCAACAACGATTTTTTTCGCTGCTTCAAGATCATTAGCATTTAAATCAGCCATTTTCTCTTTAGCAATTTCTTCAACTTGTGCTTTAGTCAATTTACCAACTTTTTCTGTATTTGGCTTACCAGAGCCTTTTTGTAATCCTAATTTTTTCTTAATCATTGCTGCGACTGGTGGCAGTTTAGTAATAAATGTAAACGTTCTGTCTTCATAAACTGTAATTACTGCTGGAATTACTTGACCTTTAAGTTTTGCAGTTCTAGCATTGTATTCCTTAATAAAATCCATAATTGGAATACCATGCTGACCTAAAGCTGGACCAACTGGAGGCGCTGGAGTTGCCTCACCAGCTGGTAAATTTAATTTAATAATTGTTTTGACTTTTTTTGCCATATTTTAATTATAATTTTTGTACTTGTAAAAAATCTAACTCAACTGGTGTTTCTCGATCAAAAATTGATACCAATACTTTGACCTTTCCTCGAGCTTCATCAATCTCTTGAATTGTCCCTAAAAAGTCAGCAAATGGCCCTTCAGTGATTTTAACCGCCTCGCCAACAGAAAATTTAGTTTTGAACTTTGGTTGTTCTTGCTCAACAAACTTCATAATTGCTTCAACCTCTTTATCAGAAATTGGTGTTGGTTTAAGTCCAGCACCAACAAATCCTGTTACTCCTTCAGTAGTACGTACTACCAACCAAGAATTATCATCTAAAATCATATTAACCAAAACATATCCGGGAAAAACTTTTTCTTTTGATTTTGATCTTTTACCTTTTTTAACAACAACAATTTCTCGAGTTGGAATTACAATATTAAAAATTTTATCTTCAACTCCTAAAAGATTTAATTCTTTGCTCAAGAGCTTGTTTTACTCGTTGTTCATGACCAGTTTGGGTATGAATTGACATACCATTTTGCTTGATTTTCAGTTGCCTGAGCCACTTTTTCTACTTGTTTTTTTTCTTCATTGATTTGAGCTTGATTCATAAAATTATCGAAATTTGGTAATAAATTCTAATCCTTTTGCCAACAAAATATCTATTATACCTACATAAACTCCAATTATCAAGGAGACAATAATCACTATCATTGTCAATCTTATTGTCTCTTGACGAGAAGGCCAAGAAACTTTCTTTAATTCATCTAAAACGCCATTAAATATATTTGGTGTAATAGTTTTGTTTGACATTAGTATTTATTGTTATAATGGATATATTAGTTAACTGTCATCCCGAACTTACCTTGCCTGCCGATTTAGGCATGGTTTCGGGATCTCAAATCGATCTTAAATCAGAGATGCTGAAACAAGTTCAGCATGACAAGATAACTTTATAAAAATTATAACATAGATATTTTTATATGTCCAAAGAAATTATTCATTCGTTAATTCTTATTTTTAGTATAACTTTGGCTTTTATTTTTCCTCAAACCAGTCTTGTTAATTATGATCTACAAATTGTTGCTTTTTTATTTATTATTTTGTACACTGTAAAAAAATTTTTTCAAGAACAAAACTCAAAAACAAGACTCACTGAATCAGTAGTATTTACTTTAATAATTGTTGGCATTATTACTTCAACTGGTTATACTCAGTCACCATTTTTCTTTTTAATATATTTTTTACTTTTTTCTTTAAGTCTTTTGCTTGAACCAATTATCTCAATTGTCACCACTATTACCTTAATTATTTTTTTTATTCTTTCTCTTCCTCAAGATCAAAGTTTTAAAAATCTTCTTCCAATATTATCCTTAGCTTTTATTACTCCTTTTTCTTTATTTTTAGGAAAAGAGTACCAAGAAGTTCAAGCTCTAAAAAAACAAAATCAAAAAATCCAAGAAGATAATCTCCTTTTTCTAACCCTTTTAATAAAAAATCATTTAAAAAATATCAAAGAGGCAGTTGATAATTTTTTAGGCGATCATGAACTAAATATTATTAAAAAATCTGTTCAAAGAATGGAAAAATTAATTGAAAAATATGAGGAAAATAATTAATTACACCTTAATAATTATTAGTTGTCTTATTTTTGTAAACTATATTTACGCTGTTAGTATGGAGTCTCCTCGATTTAAAATTGAATCTGCCAATACCTCAATTGCTGCTGGTGAAAAATCATCGGGAAACTATAAACTATCTGATACTTTAGGACAACTAGCAGCTGGTGAGTTTTCCTCAACTGGTTATGTCGTCCGAGCTGGATTTCAATATCTTCACTCAATTATTCCTTTTAGA
>BPJE01000003.1 GCA_026004455.1 Patescibacteria group bacterium
CAAAATGCTTGGGCCAACTGGTGTTGGAGTTCTTTGGGGAAGATATCATCTTCTTGAGGCAATGTATCCTTTTAATTTTGGCGGTGAGATGATTAGCGAGGTTTATATTGATAAAACAACTTTTAAATCTCCACCTCATAAATTTGAAGCAGGTACACCAGCAATTGCTGAAGTGATTGGGCTTGGTGCAGCAGTTGATTATTTAAATTCAGTTGGACTAGCTAAAATTGAAGATCATGAGAAAAAACTGGTTAATTATGCTTATAAAAGATTAAAAGAAGAGTTTGCTCACAATATAAAGATTGTTGGTGAGGGAAATATTAAAGACCGAGCTGGAATTTTAGCATTTAATTTTTTTGATATTCATCCTCATGATGTTGCCTCGATTTTATCAGAAAAAGATATTTGTATTCGCTCAGGTCATCATTGCGCTCAACCGCTTCATCATTTTTATAGACTATCTGCTTCTTGTCGAGCTAGTTTTTATATTTATAATAATGAAGAAGATGTAGAGAAATTGATTGAGGGATTGAAGAGAGTAAAAATAATAATGAAAAAAAGAGAAGTAATTAAGTAATTGAGTAATTAAGAAATTAAGAGAAATAATTTTTCATTTTGAATTTTTCATTTTTCAATGAAAACTAAAAACTGAAAACTTATTGAAAACTAAAAACTGAAAAATAAAAAATTATTTTAGGTTAATTTAAAAATTGATCATTTTTGTTTATTTTTATATTATTTTGACAATCCACAGGCGACCGCGTAGGTCGGATTGGGAAATTTTTATAACATATGAGCAATCTTTATTCAGAGATAATTTTAGACCATTATCAGAATCCAAGAAATTTTGGAAAACTTGATGATTTTGATAAAAAAGTTGAAGTGGCTAATAGTTTGTGTGGTGATAGACTAACTTTGTATTTAAAATTTGAAAATGAAAAAGTAAAAGATGTCAGATTTGAGGGAATTGGTTGTGCTATATCAAAAGCATCATCTTCAATGTTAACCGAGGCAATTAAAGGCAAAACAAAAAATGAATTGAAAAAAATTGATAAAAATTTTATTATTAAAATGCTTGGAGTTGAGTTAGGAGTAAATAGAATCAAATGCGCTTTATTATCACTTGAAGCTTTAAAAAAAGCAATTATTTAAATTATTATAAATTTATTTTTTTTAAATATGGATGATCAATATCAACTAAAAGATGAAAAAAATCCATCCGGTCCAGTAATAGTTAAAGGTAAATATAAAGTTTGGGTTGATAGAAATATCTGTATTGGTGCTGCTACTTGTGTGGCAGTTTCGCCAAAAAGTTTTCAGATGGACAATGAAGCAAAAGCAGTAATTGTCAGGACAATTGATGAGGAGGAGCTAGATAATATTATTGAAGCTGCTAAAGCTTGTCCAGTGGCAGCGATTTTTATTGAAGATGAAAATGGAAATAGAGTGTTTCCTAAATAAAAAAATAATAAGGACAGAACCTTTTTAAAAAGGTTCTGTCCTTAATCTAAATTAATTTAATTTTTAATATATGAAATTTACTTGGAAGATTGGTGGAGAAGCAGGATTTGGAATAATGACAACCGGTCTTCTTTTTTCAAAAATTGCTTCAAGGTTGGGTTATGAGATTTTTGATTATATTGAGTATCCATCACTTGTTCGTGGTGGTCATAATGCTTATGAGGTTTGTGTCTCAGATGAAAAAGTGACTGCATTGGAAAAAAATATTGATATTTTGGTTTGTCTAAATAAAGAAACTTTTGAAAAACACAAAAAAAGACTTCACAAAAATAGTTTAATCATCTATGATAATCAAGAATTTGATTTTGAAGATGATTATGTAAAAATTAATGTGCCTTTTAAAAATATTCTTAAAGAGTTAAATGGCGAGCAAATAATGAAAAATACGATTTCACTTGGAGCTAGTTTGGCAATTTTAGGTGGAGAGATCAAAGTTTTAAATGACTTAATATATGAACAGTTTATAAAAAAAGGAAAAGAGATCATTGAGTTTAATCAAAAATTTGCCAAACAAGGATATGATTTTGTAAAAAATAATTATTCAAAACATATTAAAATTTTTTTGGTTGAAAAACAAGAAAAACAGGAAAAATTAGTCTTAACAGGTAATGATAGTTTTTCTTTAGGAGCAGTGGCAGCTGATTGTCGATTCTATGCGTCTTATCCGATGACACCTTCATCATCAGTTTTGACAAATTTAGCTTCTTGGCAAGATAAAACTGGTATGATTGTTCGTCATGCTGAAGATGAGATATCAGTTATTAATACTGCACTGGGTGCATCTTTTGCTGGATTAAGAGTAGCAGTTGGGACATCTGGTGGTGGTTTTGCTTTGATGGTTGAAAGTTTATCTTTTGCTGGAGTAGCTGAGATACCAATAGTGGTCTTTTTAGCTTCACGTCCTGGTCCAGCTACTGGTATGCCAACTTGGACAGAACAAGGAGATTTACTTTTTGCTACTTTTGCTGGACATGGTGAGTTTCCAAAAATTGTTTTCGCTCCTGGTGATCAAGAGGAGATGCTTGAGTTGACACTTAAGGCTTTTAATTTAGCAGATATTTATCAGACTCCAGTAATTGTTATCTCTGATATGTATTTGTCAGAAGGGCATAGAACTATTGGTAAAGATTGGTTTGAGAAAGTGGTTGGGGAATATAAAATAAATAGGGGAAAAATAATAGATAATTCAAAAGTCAATCCGCCAAACGGCGGACAAAAGTCAAAATTAGAAAATTTTTTAAGATACAAAATCACTGAGGATGGGATTTCTGAAAAGATTTTACCAGGAACACCGGGATATTTTTATCAAGAAAATTCATATGAGCATTTAGAAGATGGTCATACGACTGAAGAGGCTGAGCCTAGAAAAAATCAAGTAGATAAAAGAAATCGAAAATGGCAGACTTATTTAGATCAAGATTTTCAAATGCCAATATTTTATGGAGAGGAAGCTGAGATGGTTTTTGTTTCTTGGGGATCAATAAAAGGAATAATTTTGGAAGCACAAAAACAATTAGCTCAAAAAGGCATCAAAACTGGTTTTTATCATTTTAATCATATTTATCCAATTGATAATGAAAAAGTTAAAAAACTATTTGAAAAAGATAAAAGATATATTTTAGTGGAAAATAATTCTTGGGGGCAATTTGGAAAATTATTAACAATGGAGACAGGAATTGAGATTAAAGAAAAAATTTTACGTTATGATGGAAGACCAATTGAGGTTGAACAGATAATTAGATTAATAATTAAAAATTTTTAAATCATGTCAACAATTCAAGATTTTACTGGATATCAACCAACTTGGTGTCCGGGATGTGGGGATTGGGGAATAGGAATGGCGATAAAAAAAGCCTTAGTTGATCTTGGATATTCACCATCAGATGTAGCGATTGTCTTTGGAATTGGTTGCTCTGGAAATATGAATGATTTTGTTAATGCTTATGCTTTACATAGTCTTCATGGTCGGGCTCTTCCTAATGCGATTGGTATCAAACTGGCTAATCATAAATTACCAGTGATCGCTGTTGTTGGTGATGGTGATTGTTATGGAGAAGGTGGCAATCATTTGATTCATGCTGCTCGTGGCAATCATGACATTACAGTGATTGTTCATGATAATCGGGTTTATGGGTTAACTACTGGTCAATCTGCGCCAACTTCACCAAAAGGATTTAAATCAAAATCAACGCCTTTAGGACTCATTGAAGCTCCCATTAATCCTTTAGCTTTGGCTTTAACTCAAGGAGCTAGTTTTATTGCTCAAACTTTTGCTGGTGATCTAAATCATATGATTTCAATGATAAAACTAGCACTTAATCATAAAGGATTTTCTTTGGTTAATATATTGCAACCATGTGTTACTTTTAATAAAGTTAATACTTATCAGTATTATTTAAAACGAGTTTATAAACTTGATGACAATTATGATAAAACTGATTTTAAATTAGCACTAGAAAAAACATTAGAGTTAAATGAGGAAAAATTTCCTTTAGGAGTGATTTATCAAATAGAGAAAAAATCCTATCATGAACAGTTACCGCAACTATCTGATGATTTAACATTGATATCTAAAAAAAGATTTGAGAAAATTAATGATTTGATAAAAAATTTTCAATAATACTGATTATAAAAGTTGAACATATTTGATATTTTAGATTGATAAGATAATCTAAATAAACTATAGGATTATCCTATAGAAAATTGATTTGACAATTAGCAATTAATATGTTATACTGCTAAATAATATGGCTTTTTTACTTGGAGCATCAGAACAATCTATTTATCCAGTTGCCGCTGTGCGTGATGGAATTGTTTTTCCAGGCACCGAAAATGTATTGATTTTTGGTCGTTTAAAAAGTACTAATGCGATAAATCAAGCATTAAAAAAAGATAAAAAAGTAGTGTTACTGCTTCAAAAAAAACCAGACCAAGAAGATCCTAAAAAAGAAGATCTTTATACAGTTGGTGTTTTAGCTTCAATAGAAAAAACTGCGACTGGTGAAAAAGGAGAGATTAATGCCTTGATTAAAGGTTTGGAAAAAGTTAAATTAATTGAGTTTACTAAGGATAAAGATTATTTTGAAGGAAAATTTGAAGTAGTAAAAGATATAGTGAAAATTGATGAAGAAACTGAGGCAATGGTAAAGTATTTATCTACTAAGATAAAAGAGGCAATTAATATGGGTAAAGCAGTTGATTTTGTTTTTTTAATGAATATTTTAAATGTTAGTAATCCGCAAAATTTTGCCAATCAAATGGCAGTAGTTTTGGATATTAAGCCAGAAGAACGACAAAAATTACTTGAGGAAAATGATTTAAAAAATAGACTTAAAAAAGAAGTTGAGTATATTAATAGAGAGTTAAAAATTCTTGAGATCGAACATAAGATTGCTTCAAAAACTCAAAAGAAGTTTGAACAAGGAATAAAAGAAAATATTTTAAGAGAAAAGATGAGGACAATTGAAGAGGAATTAGGTGAACGAGATGATCAAAAAGAAATTAGAGAATATGAAGAAAAAATCAAAAAAGCAAAAATGCCAAAAGAGGTTGAGGAAAAAGCTTTAAAAGAACTTAAAAGATTAAAACAAATGTCGCAATTTAATCCGGAAACTTCATATATCAGAACATATTTAGATTGGTTAGTTGAACTTCCTTGGTCAGTAGCCTCACCAAATAATATTGATATTAAACAAGCAGAAAAAATTTTAAACGAAGAGCATTATGGTTTGAAAAAGATTAAAGAAAGAATTTTGGAATACCTGGCAGTTTTGGAGCTTCGCAAAATGAAGAAAAATGAAAAAAACAAACAACCAACAATTATTTGTTTTGTTGGTCCTCCTGGTGTTGGAAAAACATCTTTGGGTAAATCAATTGCAAAAGCTTTAGGAAGAAAATTTGTCAAAATGTCTTTGGGTGGGATAAGAGATGAGGCGGAAATAAGAGGCCATCGACGAACATACGTTGGCGCTTTACCTGGTAGGATAATTCAGGGGATAAAGCAAGCTGGTACAAAAAATCCAGTTTTTATGCTTGATGAGATTGATAAAGTTGGTCGTGATTATAGGGGCGATCCTTCAGCGGCTTTGCTTGAAGCTTTGGATCCAGAACAGAATCAAGATTTTTCTGATCATTATTTAGAAGTACCTTTTGATTTATCTAATGTGTTTTTTATTACAACCGCAAATATTCTAGATACAATTCCACCAGCATTACTTGATCGACTTGAGGTGATTCATTTTCCAGGATATACAGAAGATGAAAAATTTCATATTGCTAAAGATCATTTATTAAAAAAACAAATGGAAATTCATAGTTTGTCCTCAAAAGAGATAACAATTACTGATGCAGCAATAAGAATGTTAATTAGAAGATATACTCGAGAAGCAGGGGTAAGAGAATTAGACCGTCAGATTGGAACAATTATGAGAAAAGTTGCTCGTAATATTGTTGAGAAAAAATATCAGAGAAAAACAGTCGGTGTTAGTGATTTACCAAAATTTTTAGGACCTTATAAATACTCATCACAAATGATTGAGGAAAAAGATACAATCGGTATTTCCACTGGTTTGGCTTGGACACAAGCAGGAGGTGATATCTTGTTTATTGAAGTAGCAGTAATGCCAGGAAAAGGAAATTTGACTTTAACTGGGCATTTAGGTGATGTTATGAAGGAATCTTGTCAAGCAGCTTTATCTTATGTAAGGGCTAGATATGATAAGTTTGGTTTAAATAAAGATTTTTATCACAAAGTTGATATTCATGTTCATGTACCAGAAGGAGCAGTACCAAAAGATGGACCATCAGCGGGTTTAGCAATTGCTACAGCAATGATTTCAGCACTGACAAAAAGACCAACTTACAGAACTGTGGCAATGACAGGCGAGATCACTTTAAGAGGTCGAGCGCTTGAGATTGGTGGTGTCAAAGAAAAAGTAATCGCTGCTCATCGAGCGGGTATAAAAACTGTGATTATGCCAAAAGATAATAAAAAAGATTTGGAAGATATTCCAGATTATGTCTTAAAAGATCTGAAATTTGTTTTTGTTAGACATATAGATGAGGTGGTTAAAGTAGCCATAAAAGAGAAATAATTTTAAATAAATCTGTCTTAAAAAATATAAAATATTGTAGATTTGATATACAAAGGGATTGATAACAAGATCAAAACTACCAACAAACTCGACAAATTTTGTTCCATAACCGCTTTTAAAACGAGTAAAACCTGCCCAAGGATGATTTTTATTATAATCAGGAGGTAATGATCCCCACATATCAAATTTTTTCGCTCCATTTTTTTTAGCAAATTTTATTGCTTCCCACATCAGTAAATTTGCTCCCATTAAATTGCGATATTTATTAGATGAACCGCCATATACATAATAACCAACTTTATCATAAATCCATATTTGATAAGCAGCTAGAGGTTCATCATTATAAAAAGCAATTAGAATATGAGCAATTTTATCTTTTAGATTATTCCAAACAATTTTGTGATAATTGTAATTATGACCTAAATAATGTTGTCTTTTGCAAGTATCAAAATAAAGTTTGGAAAAAATTTCAAAACCTTTATCATTTGAGATTTCTTTAACAACGACACCTTTTTTTTGCGCTAAACGAATATTGTAACGGGTTTTATGATGCATATTTTTTAAAAGTTCTTCTTCAGATTTTGTTAGCTCCAAAATTTGCGTCCAATTAGGAAATAAAGGATGAGGAGAGTTGATAATTTTAAAAATTTTTGATTTTTGTCCGCCATCTGGCGGATTGATTTTTGATTTTTCTTCATATGGCTCAATTTTTATAAAAATTAAATTGTTTTCTTTACCAAATTGATAAAGTTTTTTCAAAGTTTTTTCATTAGGCATAGTTGAGCGAGGAAGATAGCCGATTTTGTATTTTGTGTAAGGGATTTTGTGAATTGTTAATAAAAAATCATCTATTTTTTTTGTTTCAATACCCATTTGTTCGCGAGCATTTTTCCAAAAAGATGTTTGTAGGGGATGAGTCATTTTTAGGGACGGTCCTTTTAGGTTCTGTCCTTATCAAGGATAGAACCTTTTATTACTTCTAATGTTTCGTCAGCGCATTTTTTCCAAGAGAATTGCTTTATTCGCTGATAACCTTTTTTTATTAGATCTTTTGCTAATTTTTTATCTTCTTTAAGAAGTTTTAATTTTTCCACTAAATCAAAAACATTTTCTGGATCAAAATACAAGCAAGCATCACCACCAACTTCAGGCAATGATGAGGCAAAAGAAGCAATTACTGGACAACTATAACTCATTGCCTCAAGAATAGGGATGCCAAAACCTTCATAAAATGAAGGTAAAACAAAACAAAAAGCATTTTTGTATAAAAAAATTAATTGAATATCAGTAACATAATCAGTAAAATAAATATCATTTTCCAAACCTAGATCTTTTACTAATTCAAATATTTTTTCATATAACCAACCTTTTTTTCCAGCAATAGTTAATTTAAATTCAGGATAAAAATGTTTAAATTTTTCAAAAGCTTTTATTAAAGTTTCGATATTTTTTCGTGGTTGAAGAGTGCCAACATAAAGAATATAAGGATTTTTAATCTTTTTATTTTTTACATCTTTTATTTGGTATTTAATATTTTTTTCAAAACCATTGTATATAACAGTAATTTTTTCTTCAGGAATTGAGTAATTTTTTATAATATCTTTTTTTGTTGTTTTTGAAACAGCAATAATTTTTTTGGCTTTTTTTAAAGAATATTCAGTCCAGTTTTTTAACTGATACAAATCTTTTTTTAAAAAGTCTTGGGGATAATAAAGATAGGATAAATCATGAATAGTAACAACTGAAGGAATATTTAAAAATCTTGGGATATAATGGGCCGGTGAGAACAAAACATCAATCTCTTTGTGCTTGCGAAGATATAAAGGTAAAAATATTTGTGACCAAAGAAAACTTCCTTTGACAATCTTATATTGAAAATATTTTGATGGTTCAGGTAAATTATTAGCAGGTTTTTTTAAATACACAAAAAATCTAGTGTTTTTATCAGCTTTTTTTTTAAAATAATACAAAAGATTTAAGGTATAAGTCGAAACACCAACTTTTTTTTCAACATTAGCTTCATTGCCATCTATTCCAATAATCATATCGTAAATATTATATCATGTTTTATTGGGATGAAGCATTTGATAGATTTGCTCTAATTTTTCCGATATCTTTTTCCAATTGTATTTTTCTTTGATTAATAAAAATGCTTGTTTTCTAATTTTTTCATAAAAATTTTTATTATTAAGTTTTTTTATAGCTTGAATAAAATCTTCTGGATTATCAGCAATTAATACATGTTTATTATTAATAACATCAAGTCCAGTAATACCAATAGTGGTTGAAATAACTGGTAAGCCTGATGCCATTGCTGCTAAGATTTTTAATCTTGTTCCGCCTGGTCCAAAAATTGGCGCAATAAAAAATGTTGCTTGTTGATAAATTTTTTTAACTTTATCTATATCGTTTGATTGGATATCGATAATTTGTAGATTTTTTGTTTTATAATTGCCAATTTTATTTTTTGCGTTTTGTCCAGCAATAATAAATTTTAAATCCGGAATTTTTTTTTGCGCTAAAGGGATTATTTTTTTTATTAAATATAAAGCTGCCTCAGTGTTTTGTAGCCAATAAAAATTGCCTTGAAATAAAGCAATGGGATTTTTTAAATTTTTTGCAGTTAATTTTTTTGCAATCATGTCTTCACCAGCACCATTGGGGATAACTACTGGATCAATATTTTTATCTAAAGACATAATAATTTTTTTATCAGCTTCAGAAACAGTGCCAACTTTAATTG
This sequence comes from Patescibacteria group bacterium, assembly GCA_026004455.1. Lineage (GTDB taxonomy): Bacteria > Patescibacteriota > Microgenomatia > UBA1406 > GWC2-37-13 > GWC2-37-13. Next base: position 9,358 of record BPJE01000003.1, read on the forward strand.
CTTTTTGCCAATAGTTTTTTTTCCCATTTTTTAAGTTTTAAAATATCAATTAACAGAAAAGGTTGAATAAAAAAAGGAAGTGAATTAACAAAGTGTTGATAAACTTGATATTCAATGGTTTGTTCCAGTAAAAAAATAGGTATGGTAGTTTTAGGAATATGAGGCATGATGTAAAAAGTTTCGGCGTGAATAATATCAAATTTTTCTTTATTTAATAATTCTTTTAATAAAATTTCTGCTTCACTTGAGTAATTTCTCACAATTAAAAAAGGTTTTGAAGAAAAAACTGCTTTTAAGATGTTTTTGATTGTCCACGGTTTATAGGGTCTTTTGCAAAAATAAATTTTTTCACAAACATTTTTTAAATTTTCATAATATTTTTTTTCTTCTTTATTTTTATAAAGACAAACAAGGGTAATCTTATTGTTTTTTGAAAGATATTTTAGTAGATTATAAGTTCTTACCTGACCACCTGATGATGGCGGATAAGGAACATAAGGAGTAAGCATCAAAATTTTCATAGTTTAAAAATTGTGAATTTATCGTTTTCAAAAATTATTTTGAAATTATTCTTTATTTTTTCAATTTGTTCTTTATTTGAAGTAACTAAATATTTATAGCCAAGATTTTTTAAATCAAGAGGATCTTTGTATATAGCTGGTGCACCTTTTCTTTCTGATAGATAAAGCAAAGTTGTGTCTCCCATTCTATCAACAACAATTTTATCTTCGGGTAATGTCAAAGATTTGATGATGTTGGCCTCTTGAATTAATTCTTTAGAATAATCATAATGATCTTTAACAAGATAAAAAGATATAAACCATGAGAAAGATATTATAAAAATAACTATTAATACACTTAAAAAAATATTAAAAATTTTTTTATTTTCAAAAATAAAGTTTATTCCTAATCCAGAAAAAATTGCAAGACTTGGCAAAATCAAGGTTTGATAATAATCATGTTGAACATTTCCACCTTGAAAAACAAACATATAGATAAGAGAAGAAAGCAATATTGAATGTAAAAAATATTTTTTAGTTTTTTGAAGAATTCCTAAAATAAAAAAGACAGTTAGATAACCGCCTAAAATAATATTATTAATTCTTTCAAAAAATATCCATCTAAAAAAAGCTGGTTTAAAAAAAATTTTTTTCATTTCTCCACCTGTGTTAATACTATCAATTAGCCATGAATTAGCTGGTATACCTTCAGGAAAGTTTTGAATATATTGTCGCCAAATAAATAATGGCAAAAAGCTAATTAAAAAGTATAAATAAAAGGAAATTTTTGAAAAGATTTTAAAATGATATTTTTGAAAAAATAAATAAATTAAAGGAAAAACAAAAAAAAATTGTTGTTGGTTTAATCAAAAGACTAATAGCAAAAAATAAAGAAGAGATAACAATTAGTAAATTATTTAAAAGAGATCTTTTTGTATTGGAAATATAAAGAAAAAAAATTGATAAAAAAGCAAAACTTAAAGCGGTAGTTTCAGGAAGAATCACCCTTGAATAAAAAACAAAAAAAGGAAATGTAGCATAAATTAATGATCCAAAAAATGCAGTGAGGCGATTTTTTTCTTTTAAAAGAAAGTAGTATATTAGAGTAATAATTATTAGACTAAAAAATATTGATGTTAGTCGACCCCAAATTTCAATGGTTAAAAAAGGAAATGTTTTATATAGATAAGCAAAAATAGCATTGTAAATAGGAAATTCAACCATTCTTAATCCTTGAGGATTTTCCAGTCCTGATTGAATATTTGAGAGATCATCGTATTTTGGTTTAAGTAAATCAAAGCCATTTTTAATAAAATTTCGAGCAACAGCAGCAGTATCAACTTGACGCCATGAATGAAAATCAGCTAAAGGAATATTTATTTTATATAACCTAAAAATTAATCCTAAAAATAAAATAAATCCTAAAATTAAAAAATCAATTTTTTTCATATTTTAATCGATAACCAATAAATAATCCAGCAACTATCCAAAAAGTATAAGCGACTTTTGAAGCTTCAAAAACATCAATATAAGTGGCGTTTATTAAAAGAGCGCCAAGTCCAAAAGTAAAACCTATAAAGGGTAGATAATTTTTATCTAATTTTTTCTTAATTGAGAAAAATGTTTTTTTAACAATATTAAATAAAATTAAAAAAAAGGTAAAGGTTCCAAGTAACCCAAATTCACCCAGCCATCTTAGATAATCATTATCAGTAGCTTCAGTGATTGATGATGGGCCAGTGCCAAGAAGTATATTTTTTTTAAAAGCGTTAATTGCTCTTGGCCATTCAACTTGAAGTCTTGTGGCAAAAGATATATCTGAAACGACTGTATTTATTGGTTTTAAATTAGCAGAAATAGTTGAGATTAATTTTTCTTTTTCAGTTTCTGTTAAAACTTTTCCAGTTGAAGTAACTTCTTTAATTTTTTCTTGAATAATTTCTTGTTTAAATTTATCTAAATTTATTTCATTATTTTCATTATTTTTTTCATTATTTTTATTATTTTTTATTGGTTCTTTTTGATCTTTTAATTTTATATAAAAAGAGCCAGCAGGTAATTCTTTAGTAGTAATTTTTTGACCTATATATACAGCACCAGTTTTTTCATCAACTAAAATTCTTCTTACTTGAAATGTTTTTAGAAATCTTTTTGTTAATTCTCCTGTTGTTAACATTAAAATAATTGTTAAAAACAAGACAAAAATAGAAAATTTATATTTTCGAATAAATATTAAAAAAGAAAAAGTAGCGATAATATAAGCGCCAAAAGAAATTCTTGAGGCAGTATAAATTAAGACAATTAAAGAAAGAATAAAAAGTATTAAATAACTTTTTTTATTATTAATAAAATAGAAGCTTAAAATTATTGGAATAGCAAAAACTAAATAAGAAGCTAAATCATAATGACCAGCAAAAGTAGAGGAGATTCGTGCTTCAGGAGTAAGATATAAAAGATAGCCTTTAGCAAACTCTGGATTCATTGTTTGAACAGCTGGAAAATTTAAAAATTTTTGACCTAAGCCATACAAAGTTACTAACCAAATTGAAACAAAAAAATATTTAATAATTTGAAAAAAATCTTCTTTTGTTTTAATAACAGATAAACTAATAAAAAAAACAATCATATACTCAACTCTTCGAAGGGAATGAAGAAAACCTAAATGGTGGTAGATTATTTCTTTTGAAATATAAGTATTATAAAAAAATGAAGCAAAAACAGACAACCAAAAAAGAGTAAATAAAATAAAAAATTTTTTTTCTAAAAAAGCTTTTTTTCTTAAAAGTTGGATAACATAGACAAAACTAAGTAATCCTAAAAATAAATCATCAGCCCGAAGAGCTATATAAGTATAGTTAATTGTTTTAATCGGTAATTTTGGCCATAAAGGTACAAAAAAAATAAAACCAATTAAAAGCCATTTTAAAATATTATCATCAATTTTTTTAAGAAATCCAAAAAGCTTTTTCATAAGTATTTATTAAATAGTTATCTTTTTTTATTTTACCAATTATTAATGAAATAATTGCTTTTAATTTTAATAAAAAATAAAGTATTAAAAGACTTAATTTTGAATAATGTTTTTTATAAAAAAATATAAAACCTTTATAAACTTGAAGAATTGGAAAAGTTTTACCAGCTGATGAAGCACTACCTAAATGTATAATCTGAGCATTAGGATAAAAATAAGTTTTTAATCCAAGTTTTTTAGCTCGATATAAAAGATCAACCTCTTCCATGTACATAAAAATTTTTTCATCGAAACCATTTAGAATATTATAATAAGTTTTTTTTGTTAAAATACAAGCTCCTGATAGCCAATCGACTTGACAAAATTTATTTGGTGAAAATCTAGTCAGCCCCCAATAATCACCTTTTAAAAATAAAGTGGCAAAAACAACTGGTAGACTAAAAAAATAAGCAGCTGATGGTTGGGGAGTAAGGTCTTTGTTAAGAAGTTTTGGTCCTAAAAAGTGAATATTTTTTTCATTATTTTTGTAAAAATAAAAAAGTTTTTCAATGGCTCGATTTAAAACAATGGTGTCAGAGTTTATAAGTAAGATATATTTTCCGTTTGATTTTTTTACTCCCAAATTATTTCCTTTACCAAAACCTAAGTTAGTATTTGTTTGAATGTAAATAGTGTTATTTTGTTTTTTTTTAGCATAATCTTCTAACATTTTTTTTGAGCCATCATGAGAGTTATTATCAACAACAATAATCTCATATTTGATTTTTGAGTTTTTTAAAGATTGGTTAATTGAATCAAGAGCTTGTTTGGTAATTTCTTTTGTATTAAATGAAACAATAATTATTGAGAGGTTAATTTGTTTTTTCTTTTTCATGATGAAATTATATTATATAATATAATTTAGCTAAATACTATTTTTTAAAGCTAGCATAGCTCAGCGGTAGAGCAATCCTTTCATAAGGGAGAGGTCGGGGGTTCGAATCCCTCTGCTAGCACTATTACAATTTTTTAAAAATATGAAAAAATTACAAAAAGAAGATTTTTTAAAAAATATTCAAAATCAAATTTATACTCAAGACTATTCAAAACAACCAGTGATTGAAGGAGTACAAATTATTGATATTAAAAGATTTGTTGGTGAAGATGGAACATTTGAAGAAATTATTCGAGTTAATGAGAATGGTTGTTTAGAGGTTTTTCCTGAATTTAGGGTAAGACAGATTAATCGTTCAAAATTATTGCCAGGAGCAGTTAAAGCCTGGCATCTGCATTATAATCAAGAAGATATTTGGTATGTTGGTCCAGATGATCATATGATTTTAGGACTTTGGGATTTGCGTGATAATTCATCAACTAAAGATTTAAAAATGAGAATTGTTCTTGGTGCTACTTATTCAAGATTAGTTTACATACCTCGAGGTGTGGCTCATGGAGTAATGAATGTTTCCAATCAAAGTGGAACAATTATCTATTTTGTTAATCAACGATTTGACGCTAAAAATCCAGATGAACAAAGATTAAAATGGGATGCAGCGGGAGAGGATTTTTGGCAACCGAAAAAAGAATGATTTTTTAGAATGACAAAAAAAATTGTTTTTATAAAATTTGGTGGAGGTTTAATAACTGATAAATCTACTTCTTTTAAAATAAATGAGGAAGTAATTGATGGATTGATTTTTCAGATAAAACATATTATTCAATCAAGGCAAGATTTGGGATTTATTATTGGTAATGGTGCTGGATCTTTTGGGCATTTTTATGCAGAGAAATACAAAGTTAATGATAATTACACTAATTTTTCCTCAGAAGGATTAACTCTTATTCATCATTCAGTATTAACTTTAAACAAAATCATTATTGACAAGATGATTAATAATAAAATTAATTGTTTTACTTTACACCCATCATCTTTTATTTTTTCATCAAATAAAAAATTAAAAAAAATTTTTATTGAACCAATGATTGGTTTATTAAATCAAAATATCATTCCTTTTGTTTATGGCGATATGGTAATTGATGAAAATCTTGGATCAGTTGTTTATTCAACTGAAAGAATTTTTTATGAAATAATAAAAAGATTGTACAAAAGATTTAAGATTGATGAAATTATTCATTGTGTTAATGTTGATGGTGTTTTGGATAGAGATAAAAAAAATATTGAAAAAATCAATAAGAAAAATTTTGCTCAAATAAAAAAGATGATTTATAAACCAGAAGGTTATGATGTTAGTGGAGGAATGATGCATAAGATAAGCGAAAGTTTAAAAATTGCTCAAAATTACAAAATTAAAACATTAATTTTTAACGGTTATAAGAATAACAATCTTTTAAGATATTTTTCCGGAGAAAAAGTGATTGGGACTTTTGTTGAATAATTATTTTCCAAATCTTCTTTGTCTTTTTGAATAATCTTCTATTGCTTTAAGAAGGCCTTTTTCATTAAAATCTGGAAAATATTTTTTAGAAAAGTAAAGTTCGCTGTATTCAGATTGCCAAAGCATAAATCCGGAAAGTCTTTTTTCACCACCTGTTCTTATAATTAAATCAGGATAAGGATATGGTAAATCTTTGGTATCAAGATTTTTTTCAATAATTTTTTTATCAATGTTTTTAACTTGATTGATTTTTTGAATCATTCGAATGATTTCATCTTGGCCACCATAATCTAAGGCAATACAAAAGTAATATTTATTAAAATTTTTTGTTTTTTCTTCAACTTGAATGATTTTTTCTTTTAAAATGTTATCAAAACGGTCTTTTCTTCCTAAATGAATTAATCTGATTTTGTCTTTTAAAGCTTCTTTAAGATATTCGTCAACAATATTTTTAAAAAGATTCATTAAAAAATCTACTTCTTGTTTTTTTCTTTGCCAATTTTCTGTTGACAATCCCCAAGCTGTAAAGATTTTTACTCCTAATTTTCTTAAATATCGACCAAGATTGATGATATTTTCTAAGCCTTTTTTATGACCTTGAAAGGTCGGTAATCCTTTTTCTTTAGCCCAGCGACGATTACCATCTGGAATAAGAGCAACATGTTTTGGGATAATCATATTACTTCCAATCAATTATATAATATTTTTTTCCTCTTAAATTTTTAGGCAAATATTCTTGAGAGACTTTTTTACTAGTTTGTTTCTCAACAAGCCAAGGATATCTAATATGCCCTTTTCCATAACCTAGATTTTTCATCACTTTATTTTCTGGATTTCTAAGATGAAGAGGAATTGGATCAAAGTTTTTTTCATCAATATCTGATAGTGCTTGTTGGATACCCAAAGTTGAGGCGATTGATTTTTTGGCTGTTGCTAAATAGGTAGCTGTTTGAGCTAAGATCAAAGTGGCTTCAGGCATACCAATCATATGAACTGCTTGCATACAAGAGGTTGCTAAAACTAAGGCAGTTGGCTGAGCATTACCAATATCTTCACTAGCAAAAATTACCATACGTCTAGCAATAGAAACAGGATCTTCGCCGGCCTTAATCATTCGCGCTAAATAATGTAAAGTAGCGTCAGGATCGCCGCCGCGCATTGATTTGATAAACGCAGAAATGGTATCATAATGCCAGTCGCCTTTTTTATCATAAAAAATTGCTTTTTGTTGAACAGCTTTTTCTGCAATTTGAAGAGTAACTTTTTTACTTAAAGAGGCAGCTAGTTCTATGGCATTAACCGCTGTTCTTCCATCACCATGAGAGTATTTAATAATATGATTGATAGCCTCTTTTTCAAATTGATGATTTGGATAGAGTTTAATTGCTTTATCAATAATTTTTTTTATTTCTTTATCGGTTAATTGATACAAAACATATATTTGACAACGTGATACTAAAGGAGCAATTACTTCAAAACCAGGATTTTCAGTGGTGGCGCCAATTAAGGTGATTGTTCCGTCTTCAACATATGGTAAAAATGCGTCTTGTTGGGCTTTGTTAAATCGATGAATTTCATCAATAAAAATAATCGTTTGATTTGTGAAAATTTGATTTGTAGAGATTTGTAGATTTGTAGAGACATGCCATGGCATGTCTCTACGTTGTTTTATTTTTTCGATTATTTTTTTAACTTCAGCAATTCCTGATGTGACTGCGGAAAAAGGAATAAATTCAGCATTTGTATATTTAGCAATTAATCTTGCTAGAGTTGTTTTTCCACAGCCTGGCGGTCCCCAAAAAATCATTGAAGGAATTTTGCCTTTTTCAATAATTTTTCTAATAATACCATTTTTGCCAACTAAATGATCTTGACCAACAAATTCATCCCATGTCTTTGGTCTTAATTTTTCTGCAAGGGGAATATTATTGTTCATGATTTTTATAATTTTAACACACCTCGTCAGGCTTTGCCTGACACCCCTCTCAAGAGGGGGATAACACACCCTATTACCCCTCTCAAGAGGGGAATAAGAGGTATTATTTATAGAAACTCCCTTCTTTGAGAGGGGGTTTGGGGGTGTGTAAAATGTTAATAATTGTTTTATCAATAACATATATAACATTTTCAATATTTGTTAAAACATCTTTACTTTGAAATCTTAAAAATTTTATTCCATTTTTTTCTAATTCAATTTGTCTATTTTTATCTTTATAAAATTTATATTCATGACTAATTCCATCGATTTCTATTGCTAAATTTAATTTTGGACAGAAAAAATCAACAATGTAATTTTTTATTGGTTTTTGTCTATGAAAATCATAACCCAATCTTTGCTTACCTTTTAAATATTTCCAAAGTAGAATCTCGCTTGGAGTAGACTTATTTCTTAATTGACTGGCAAGTTTTTTTAGTTTTGGATTGTAATTAAAAAAGTTTTTTTTCATAAAGTTTTCAGTTATTTTTGATGAACAATCGTTTACCTAAATAATAGATTATTTTTTAAATTAAATCAAGAATAATATTAATTTTAAAATGTTAAAATAAACATATGGATAAGTTTAAAAATCATCTATTTCTTAATATTAGACTTTTAAAAATTGCTTGGAGAGAAGAAAAGAAATTAGTCTTTTTCTATTTTTTTACTTCATTTTTAGGGGTGGTGTTTTTATTTTTGGTTTATTATCTATATCGGATGATGATTGATCAAGTCTTTTTAGGTTTAACATTAGGTCAAAATCAAATAATTTTTTTAATAATAATTAGTTATCTTTTTTCAGAATATATTTCTCGATTTGTTTATTACACAGTAAATTCTTATTATCTTGAATATGTTTTAAGATCAAAATTTCAAAATATTTTAACTCGTCAATTTTGTCAAAAATTAGCTGATTTAGATTTTGCTAATTTAGAAAATGGAGAAGTTAGAAATCTAATTGCAAAAGTTGAGAATACTTACGCATGGAGATTGCATGATAATTTAAGACTCATTAACTACATTATTTATAATATCTCGGCTTTAATTTTATCTTTTTTAATTGCTTTAAAATTTAATTTATTTTATTTTTTAGCTTTGGGTTTATTTTCTATACCATTTTATTATCTTCGGGCAAAATACGGCAATGCTTATTGGTCAATATATTCATCTCATGCTAAAGATACTAATTTTCTTTGGTATTTGCGTTATATTTTTACACACTTTCAAACATTAGCCGAAATAAAAATATACCAACTTAAAGATTATTTTCTTCAAAAAATGAAGAAAGTACAAAATAATTTAATTGAAGAATATAAACAACCAATAAAAAAATACACAATTTACTCAATTTTTTCTTCAGCAATTATACCGATTGTTATTTATTTCGCATTAAGCAACTTTGTATTAGAAATTTTTTTGAAAAGATTTTCAATAGGCGATTTTACTTTTTTTCTTAATACTCTTTTTACTTTTTCCGGTCAGATTTCAAACATTTTACTTAATATTGGCTCTATTTATGAGAATGATCTTTTTGTTGATGATTATTTTAAATTAATCGATCTTAATAATAAAATAAATTTTAATTCTCAATCAATTTCCTTAAAAAAAACTTTTTTAACAATAGAGTTTAGAAATGTTAGTTTTTCTTATCCTGAAAGTAAAAAAGTAGTTTTGAAAAATATTAATTTAAAAATTAATAAAGGAGAAAATATTGCTTTGGTTGGTCATAATGGTGCTGGCAAAACTACCTTGATTAAGCTTTTGCTTCGTTTTTATGATCCAACTGAAGGAGAAATATTAATCGATGGAATAAACTTAAAAAAAATAAATCTTAATGATTGGTATCAACAGATTGGTATTTTATTTCAAGATTTTGCTAAATATTATTTGACTTTAAAAGAAAATGTTAAGATAGGGAATATCAATAAAGAGAATAAAGATCTAATAATTGATTCTTTAAATAAGTCTAGTGCTGATGATTTATTAAAATTACCGAAAAAATTAGATCAAGTTTTAGGTCGATGGTTTGAAGAAGGACAAGAAATATCAATTGGACAATGGCAAAAAGTTGCTATTGCTCGAGCTCTATATAGAAACAGTCCGATTTTAATTTTAGATGAACCAACCTCAAACATTGATCCTGAAGCAGAAGAAAAAATTTTTGAAAATTTAATTAATGTTTATAAAAATAAAACACTTATTTTTATATCTCATCGTTTTTCAACTGTGAGAAAAGCTGATAAAATTTTTGTAATTGACAATGGAGAAATAGTTGAGTCAGGTACACATAATAAACTTCTTAAAAATAACAAACTTTATGCAAACTTTTTTAAAATTCAAAAAAAAGGATATGAGTAAAATTTTTAAAGAAAATTTTTAATATTAAAGAAATTTTTTATGCTTGAAAAATTAGAAAAAGATTTGCAAAAACTTGCTAATCCTAAAAAAGCAGAAATTTTAAAAAGATTTTTTAAGACAGGAAAAGGATATTAGTTTTAGGACTGATAGTGTAGCAGATAAAGAGAAGTTGAAAAAAGAGATGAAAAAGATTTAGAAAAATTTTTAGATAAACATTATCAAAAAATGCCCAAAACAATGCTTCGATATGCGATAGAAAAATTTGGGGAAAAGAAGAAAAAAAATATTTAAATTGGTTTAATAATAACTTTAATAAATTTAATAAAAAACATTGAAATTAATTTTTTATGATATAATATATAATAATATTAATCATATGATTAAAAAACAAAATAATTATCAAAATTTTTACTTCAGGAATAGGCTTCGTAGGGGGAGGTAATCTCTTTTTATTTTATTATAAATTCTCCCCGATGATCTCACGGGGATTTTTTTATATTATGGAAAAATTAAATTTTTTACAATTAGAAAATGCAGCAAAAGACCCAAAATTAAAAATTTTAAATAATTCTTGGTTAGTTTTACCAAAAGATTTTCCTGAATTATTGAAAAAATATCAACCATTATTTTTAAATTTTGCTAATTTTTTAAGTGAGAAAATTAGTGCTGATAGTCATATGCTGCCAATATCTGCAGATGAGATTTTAAAATCATTAGAAAAAGGATTAGGAATTATGTTAGTTGATCCTGAGTTTCTATTTCCCATAGGATTTGCAAAGTTTTATCCGTGGGAATTAGAAAGGCGAAGTTCAAGGTTTAGAATTGGGAAGTGTTTATATAATTGATGAATTGAGAGGATTTGGGATGGCTAGAGTTTTAATTGAAAACTTAGTAGCAAATTTAGATGATAATTTTAAAGAAATACCAATATTTGCTGTGGTAACTCAAGACAATCAACCATCAAGAAAATTATTTAAAAAAATAGGTTGGAAAGAACAAGAGTTATCAGAAGAAGAGACAGATGGTTTTAATAAATTTATGATTGGAAAATCAAATATATTTGAAGGATGGGTTCAGCCATCAGTTATATATTGGTATAAATAAAAAATATGAAAAACATTAAAGAAATTTTTAAAAAAATTGTTCAGATTGATAGTGTTTCTGGAGAAGAAAAATTAATGAGAGATTTTATAATTTATCTTTTAAAAAATAAAAAAAATTATTTTTATAAGGTTGATAAGGTTGGCAATCTCTTTATTAAGAACAATAAAAAAAATAATAAACCATTACTTTTTTGCGCTCATTTAGATACAGTTGAACCTGGAAGAAAAATAAAGCCTCAGATAAAAAATGGTTATTTTGTTTCTGATGGTCAAACTATTTTAGGCGCTGATAATAAAGCTTTTGTTGCTGTTTTAATAGATATATTAATTAATCAAAAGATAGAAAAAAATATTGAGATAGTTTTTTCTGTTAGAGAGGAAACTGGTGGTGGAATAGAGTTTTTTCCTTTTAGATGGCTAAAATCTAATAAAGGAATAATTTTTGATAATGCTAACCCAATTGGAGGTATTGTTTTGCGCTCCCCAAAAATTATAAATTTTTACATTAGTTTTTTTGGTAGATCTTCTCATGCATCTTTACCAAAGGATGGTATAAATAGTTTAATACCAATGATAAAATTTATAAAAAATTTACCAATTGGTATTTATAAAAAAAATACGACTATCAATATAGGAATTATTAATTCAGGTAGCGCAATTAATACTATTCCAGAAAAAACCGTTATCAAAGGAGAGATTAGATCTTATAATGAAAATAATTTTCAAGTTATTAAAAATAAGATTATTAAAAAAATTTCTTTGATTAAGAAAAATTTTCTTGGAAAAGTTGAGTTGGTTTTTGATGGTTATTGTCCTGGTTACAATTTTCAAGAAAAAGACTTTTTTGTTCAAGAGATTAAACAAATTATTATTAAAAATAAAATTAAGCCTTATTTTTTAAATCACTCAGGAATCAGTGATGCCAATATTTTAAATCAAAAAGGAATTAAAACTATTGTTTTATCTGATGGAGTGATTGATCCTCACACAACAAGAGAAAAAATTAAAGTAGAAGATTTATATAAATTAAAAGAATTAACGATTGATTTTATGAGTAATCTTTAAGTTAGAATATTAAAAAAATTATTCGGCAAAATTTGGCAAAATTCGGCAAAGTTAGAGTAATCCCATTTTTTCTTTTACTTCTTTTATTGTCTCTTGAGCAACTTGGCTAGCTTTTTCTGCGCCATCTAAGATAACTTTTTTCACATAATTAATATCAGAGACAATTTGAGAGCGTTTTTCTTGAAATGGTTTAAGTTCCTCATAAATTGCTTGGGCTAAAGTATCTTTAAGTTCAACATATTTTAAAGTTTTATTATGATATTTGTCTTTAAACTCTTGATACAAATTTTTTGGTAAAAATATTTCTGATAAAATAAAGAGAGTTTTTATTCCGCCAATTATTGGTCCGCCAACTTCAGTTGAGGTCGGGATTGAGCGGATTTTTTTAACAATTTCATCCAAACTATCAGTTAAGTTAATATAACTTCCTTCAACTGATTTACTCATTTTTCCTTCACCTTTTAAAGAAGGAATATATTCGCCGGAAGTAGCAAATCTTTTTGGTTCAGGAAAACTAGTTTTATAAATTTGATTCATTTTTCGAGCAATTTCTCGAGCAACTTCAAGATGTGGTTCTTGATCGATACCAACTGGTACTAAATCAGCTTTATATAAAAGAATGTCAGCTGCCATTAAAACTGGATAGTTTAAAAGGGCCATTGTATTGGCATCAGGATATTGTTTGACTTTTTCTTTATAGGTTGGTAGGTGTTGCATCCGAGCAATTGAGACAATTGAGGAGAAATAATATGCTAATTCAAAATGTTCATTGATTTGTGATTGAATAAAAAGGGTTGATTTTTCCGGATCAAGTCCAGCAGCTAGATAATCAATAATAATCTCAACTCTATTTTTTTGAAGTTCAGAAGGACTATATGGAGTGGTAATTGTGTGAGCGTCAGCTACCATATAAAAACATTGATAAGAAGGATTATTTTGGAGCTCTATCATTCCTTTAATAGCGCCTAAATAGTTGCCTAAATGAAGTCTACCAGTAGCTCTGATTCCTGATAATACTCGTTTTTTCATATTATTTTAATTATAACTGATTTTTTTTATTTTTTTCGTTAACTATTGGATTTTCAGTGTCGAATTGCCATTTTAAAGGATTATTTTTGATATATTGGCGAATTTCATTTAAAGATTTTTTCATTGCGGATAATGTGATCATAAAATCGTGATTGCCAGTGAAAATTGATTTTTTGTTTATTTGTATATCGTTTTACTGCAGATTTGTATTGATTGATTATCATTGATAATGAATTTTTTATTGGTTTTGAAAATTTATTAAATTGATTTTTCTGTGAAAATTTATCATTTTGTAGAGACATGCCATGGCATGTCTCTACATTATTATTGTCATTATTTACATTTTTATTTTTAATTATCAAAATCCCATGAATATGATTTGGCATAATAACAAATTCATCAAGATATACATTTGAAAAATGTTTTGGTATTTGCAGCCAAAATTTTTCAGCAATTTCCCCAATCTTTGATAATTTCATTTTTCCATTCACGATATCACCAAACCAGCAATTTTATTATATGTACATATCGTCACAAAGTACCAACTAGAAGAAGAATAATCCCAATATTTTAATCTAACCGAAGAAATGCGAAATTTATTTTTAAAATAATCTGTAAAATCAGACATTTAAAAATTTTTACTATCTAAAATTATTGTCACTGGTCCGTCGTTAATTATCTCAACTGTCATATAATGACCAAATTTACCAGTTTTTACAGGAATATTTTTTTCAGTTAAAAGTTTGATTAATAATTGATAAAGTTTTTCTGCTTCATCTTCTTTTAAAGCTTTGATAAATGAAGGTCGGCGTTGTGAGATATCAGCACATAAAGTAAATTGAGAGACTAGTAAAATTTCGCCATTAACCTGGGAAATATTTAAATTCATTTTTCCTTGATCGTCAGCCATTATTCGCAGATTAGCAATTTTTTCTGCCATTTTTTTGACAATTTCTTCGTTGTCATTTTCACAAAAGCCAACTAAAATGACATAGCCATGATTAATTTGTGAATAAATTTTATTATCAACAAAAACTTTTCCAGATTTAACTCTTTGGATAAGGCTAATCATATTTGGGACGGTCCTTTTAGGTTCTGTCCTTAGTAAGGATAGAACCTGTTAAAGTTTAATTATTTGATATGGTTCATTATCATGATTACAATCAACACAATAATATCCAAACATATCTTTAATAAGTGTTTTTTCTTTCATCTCAACATCAGGCCAATTGGGTGGAGCTAATTTATCGTCTTTAGTAACAGCAACTACTTGTTTAAAAATATGAGGTTCTTTTGGTTCAGTACCTTTTATAAAATATTCAAAACGTGATTGACAACTTTCTGTACCATCTTCTTTTTTTACCATTAAATCACCACTGTCCCAGCAAACTTGTCGACCAACGACTGTTTCAGGTCGAATTGGCCAAAGATCAGGTTGATTTTTAAGAATATAACTCATTACTTTATTCCAAATAGGAGCTGCGCCAGATATACCAGAGGTTAACCAAGGATTCATAGGTGAGTTATCATTATTACCTACCCAAACTGCTACTAAAAAATTAGGCGTATAACCAATTGTCCAATTATCACGTTTATCGTCAGTGGTCCCGGTTTTAACCGATACAGCTTTTCCCGGAATTTTTAAATATGATGATTCACCAAAAGCAGCTGATCGAGCATTATTATCAAGCAAAATATGAGAGATAATGAAAGCAGTTTCTGGAGAAATCACCTGTTTACCATTAATTGTTAAATAAGAAGGAGATTTTAAAGACTTCTTTACATCTTTAACAAAATTTGAATCTTTAAATTCATAAAGAGTTTTTCCAAATTTATCTTCAATTTTTAAGATCTCAGTTAAAGATTTTGTTTTTCCACGATTAGCAAAGGCAGAAAAAGCCTGGGCCATCTCAGTCATCTTGACTTCTCCACCACCTAAAGTTAAAGATAGTCCATATTTAGAAGAATCTTTAAAAGTAGTAATTCCAAAGGCTGATGCTGAAGCGATAAATTCTTTAACACCATTTAAAGCCAACATTTTTACTGCAGGTATATTGTAAGAGTTGCCAAGAGCAAATCTTAAAGCAGTTGGACCGTGAAATTTACCATCGTAATTAACAGGACAGTATCCTTGAGGTTGACCAGCAGCAGTGAAGCAAGTTGGTTGATCATTAAAAATTGTTGCGGCAGTTACTAATTTTCTATCGATACCAACAGCATAATTTAAAGGTTTAATTGCTGATCCTGGTTGTCTTAAGGCTGTTGTTACATTAAAAGCGCCACTAGAGGAGGCAAAGTAATCAACTGAGCCAACCATTGCTAATATTTCGCCAGTTGGTGGTCTTGTAACTAAAATTGCACCATTGGAAACATTTAGATCTTTAATTTTTTCTAATTCTTCTTTAATGATTTTTTCTGCTTGTTCTTGGATATCAAGATCTAAGGTCGTGATGACTTTTAGTCCACCTTTTTCTACAGTTTCTACTCCATATTTTTCTTCAAGAATTTTTTTTACGTAAAAAACAAAATGAGGTGCTTTTATAGTATTTATTGGCGGTTTAATATCAAGTTTTTCATTAATAGATTGTTTATAAGTTTTTTCATCAATATATTTTTGAATATACATTTGTTTTAAGACAGTATTTTTTCTATTCATTGATAATTCGGGATTTAAATATGGTGAATAGAGAGAAGGTGCTTGGGGAAGTCCAGCTAAAAAAGCTGCTTCAGCTAATTTTAAATTTTTTGCTGATTTACCAAAATAAAGTCGACTTGCTTGTTCAATACCATAAGCAGCGCCACCATAAGGGACTTGATTAAGATACATTTCTAAAATCTCATTTTTTGAATATATTTTTTCAGTAATTATCGCTAAAATTATTTCTCTTATTTTTCTAATAATTGTTCTCTCAGGAGTTAAAAGAGAGGTTTTTATAAGTTGCTGAGTGATTGTTGATCCTCCTTGAATTTTTTGAGTTAATAAAGTGTCTTTAATTGCTCGCAATATTCCTCCCAAAAAAGAAACACCACCATGCTTATAAAAGTCTTTATCTTCTATTGCAATTGTTGCTTGAGCAACATAAGGTGGTAGATCTTTCAATTTTATTGGCGTGCGATTTTGTTCTTTGTAAATTTGATATAAAAGTTTGCCATTTCGATCATAAATTTCAGTTGAAAGAGGAGTAACTTGGTAATTTTTTAATTTGTATGGATTAGGTAGTTTATAAAAAACAACAAATAAAAAAATTCCAAAAAAAACTAAAGCAAAAACAAAAGCTATTTTAATTTTGTTTTTGAAAATAAAATTAATTAATTTATTAAATCTTTTTTTGATATTCATATTTTTATTTTAGGAAATAGCGGAGGAATTTTTTTTATTTTTCCTTGACAAGACTTTAATATTTTATCAGCAGTTTCTGGTAAAAAAGGTTGTAATTCTTTGGCAATCTTTATTAATTCTTGAAAAACCTCTATTAAAAAATCTTTTCTTTCTGTTTCTGTTTTTTTCCAGGGAGCAAAATCATCAATTTTTTTATTTAATATTTTTATTTTTTTCCAGATTTCCTCAATAATAAGATTAAATTGAAAATTATTAAATAAATCAATGATTGAATTGTCAAATTGAAAATTTTCATTAATTTTTATCGTTAGATTATCTTTTTCAGCTAAATTTGTCAATCTTGAGACTAGATTGCCTAATTCATTAGCTAAGTCGGAGTTGTAAACTTCATTAAGTCTTTTAAAAGAAAAATCACCATCATTAAAAGGTGATATTTCCTTTAATAAATAATAACGTAAAGCATCAGCGCCATATTTTTCAATAACTGAAAAAGGATCAATAATATTACCAAGAGTTTTTGACATTTTTTGACCATTAACAGTAAAGTAACCATGGACCAAAATTGCTTTTGGTAAAGGAAGGTTAGCAGATAATAAAAATGCTGGCCAATAAACTGCATGAAAACGAATAATTCCTTTACCAATCACATGAAGATCAGCAGGCCAGATATCATCAGCAACTCCTGATCGATAGACATTTAAAGCATCAAACCAAACATACATTCTTTGATCAGGATCATTTGGTACTGGTATACCCCAATTTTTTGCTCGCTTATTTGATCGAGAAATACTTATATCTTGAAGAGGTTGTTTTAAAAAAGATAAGACCTCATTTTTTCTAAATTCAGGATAAATTTTAATTTTGTCGTTTTTTATAATATCAATTAATTGATTTTGATATTTTGAAAGTTTAAAAAAATAGTTTTCTTCTTGGACAATTTCTAGTTTTTTACCAGGATGTTCAACACATTCACCATTTACTAATTCATCTTCAGTATAAAAAGCTTCACAACCAAGACAATAAAGTCCTTGATAAGTTTTTTTATAGATATCTTTAAGACATCTATTCCAGAGATCTTGGGAAGATTTAATATGATTTTGATTTGTACTTTTTTGAAAAACATCAAAACTAGTGTTGAGTTTTTTTAAAAGTTCTAAAAATTTTTCCGCATTTTTATCAACAAATTCTTTTGTTGGTATACCGGCAATTTGAGCTGCTTGAACATTTTTTAAGGCATTTTCATCACTGCCTGTTAAAGCGATTGTTTTTTTGCCTAATAATCGATGAAAACGGGCAATAACATCAACTTGGACAAATTCTAAGGCATGACCGATATGAGGAGCAGCATTAACATAAGGAATAGCAGCAGTGACATAAAATGGCTTTGTCATTTTAAAATTATAACAAAAAATATAACATTTAAAAAATTGACCTAATTGATCTAAAATAAGTTTTTATTTTTCAATTTTCAGTTTTCAATAAGTTTTCAGTTTTTAGTTTTCATTGAAAATCCGCCAGCTGACGGAAAAAAATGAAAAATAAATATTCATTGAAAAATGAAAAATTTAAAATGAAAAATTACTTTTTTTCATTTTATTATCAAAAATACTAAGGTAAAAAAGCTAGTAGCAAGAATGATATTTACTGGTTCAAAAAGTTTTAAAGCTAAAAGAGTTAAAAATAAAAATAATATTGAACTATAAAAAAGAGGATATTTATTGTTTTTTAAGATTAATTTTAAAATTAAAAAAAATATTAGAGTTTTTAAAATAATAAAAAGAAAAATTATTAGCCAATGGCTTGGTGGAATAAAGAAAAATATACCTAAGAGAATTAATATTAAAAAAAGTATTGCAACTGACATAATTATTTATTATAATGTTTAAATATGATTAAATTACCAGATGATAAACGAAAAATAATTGAAATGTTTGCTCAAGGAAAAGGTGATACTGGTTCGCCTGAAGTACAGATTGCCCTCCTTTCTTATAAAATTCAAAAATTAACTCAACATTTAGAAGAAAATAAGAAGGATAATCATTCCCGTCGAGGTTTATTAAAAGTTATTGCTAAAAGAAGAAGAATTTTAAACTATCTTCAAAGACTTGATGAAAAAAGGTATAAAAAATTAATTAAGGAATTAGATCTTAAAAAATAATAATATTTTTTTATGAATGTTTTTGAAGACTCCATTGAAATTGATGGTCAAAAATTGACTTTACAATTTGGAAAATTAGCCCAAGCAGTTGATACCTCGGTTTATGCGACATTGGGGGAGACAGCGGTTTTAGTGACAGTGGCTGTTGGTCCGGAAAATACAAATATTGATTATTTTCCTTTAACAGTTGAATATGCAGAAAAACTTTATGCTGGAGGACTAATAAAAGGATCACGATGGGTAAAAAGAGAAGGTAGGCCTTCAGATGAGGCAGTTTTAACTGGAAGATTAATTGATCGGTCAATCAGACCGCTTTTTCCAAAAACATACAAAAAACAAGTACAGGTAGTTATTACTTTGCTTTCAGTTGATGGAGTTAATGATCCAGCAGTTTTGTCTTGTATTGCTACTTCAGCGGCTTTAGCAGTTTCTTCAGTACCATGGAATGGTCCAATTTCAACTTTAAGAATTGGTTATGTTAGTATTAATGATAGTGGTGAGTCAGAATTGATTTTAAATCCTACAGAAAATGAAGAAGAGTTTTCTAGCCTTGATCTTTTAGTGTCAACAACAAAAGATAAAGTATTAATGATTGAAACTAAAGCAAAAATGATTGATGATAAGATAATTCAAGAAGGAATTGAAATGGCAAAAAAAGAGGGAAGAAAAATAATTGAATTTATTGAAGAAATTGCTAAAAAAATTGGTAAGAAAAAAGACATTATTCCTCCAGAACCAGATTATTCTTCAATTATAAAAATTATAAAATCAAAATATGAAGAGCCATTAAATCAAGCGATAAAACAAGCGATAGAAACTGCAGGTAGCGAAGATAAATTACTTCAAGAAATTATCAACTCAATTTATGAAGATTTAAATAAAGAATTTGATACTAAACAAATTCAAGCAGCAATTACTAAATATAATTATGAAAATATTAAGAAAAATATTTTAGAAAAAAAGCAACGACCAGATGGTCGAAAAGTCGATGAGGTGAGAGACCTTTATATTGAAGTATCAGTTCTACCAAGAACTCATGGATCAGCTTTGTTTCAAAGAGGTCAAACCCAAGTTTTATCAATTACTACTTTAGGATCAACAACATTAGAACAGTTAATAGAAGGGCCTGAAGGAAAAGAAGCAAAAAGATATATTCATCATTATTCAGATGCACCCTATTCTTATGGGCAAGTAGGAAAAATTATGGGACCTTCAAGACGGGCAATTGGTCACGGAGCTTTGGCAGAAAAAGCAATTGAGCCAGTTTTACCAACTGAAGAAGAGTTTCCATATGCAATAAGAGTAGTTTCTGAAATATTATCTGAAAATGGTTCTTCATCAATGGGTAGTGTTTGCGGATCATCTTTATCTTTAATGGATGCTGGAGTACCATTAAAAGAGGCAGTTGCTGGAGTTGCTATGGGATTAATGAGTAAATCTGATGATGAGTATGTTATTTTGACTGATATTATTGGACTAGAAGATTTTGCTGGAGAAATGGATTTTAAAATTGCTGGTACAAAAGACGGAATTACGGCAATTCAACTTGATGTGAAAAATCAGGGATTAACAAAAAAAATGATCGCTGATACTTTTTCTCAAGCAAAAAAAGCTCGCCTTGAAATTCTTGAGGCTATGAATAAGGTTATTAGTAAACCAAGAAAAGAAATATCAAAATATGCACCAAAAGTAGTAGTATTAACTCCTCCTCTTGATAAAATTGGCGAAATTATTGGTCCAGGTGGAAAAAATATCAGGGCATTAATTACTAAAACTCAAACAGATATTAATATTGACGATGAGGGAAAAGTAATAATTAGCGGATTAGATAGACAAAAAGTTGATGAGGCAGTTGAGTATATAAATAATATTACTCGAACAATTGGGGTTGGTGAAGAGTTTATTGGTACAGTAAAGAGAGTTTTACAATTTGGTGCTTTTGTTGAGATTATTCCAGGAAAAGAAGGGTTAGTTCATGTATCAAAAATGGGTAGAGGTTTTATTAAAAATCCTTTTGATGTGGTTAAAATTGGTCAAAAAGTGAGAGTCAGAGTTTATGAGATTGATAATATGGGCAGAATTAATCTTCAGATGATATAAATCTTCATAAAAAAGTTGATTTTTAATAGAAAAATAAAGTAAAATCAATTTATATGGCAAGAAGAAAATCAATAATTAGACTTCCTTTTTTTAAATTTAAAATCAATAGTAAAACTGTTTTTAATATTTTTGGATTTATTTTAATTTGCACGTCACTAATAATGTTTTTATCATTTTCTAAAAATTTTTCTTCTGATAACTCGGGTCGATTGCTTTTTGTTTTAAATAATTTTTTAAAAGAGAAATTTGGAGGATTGGCAATATTTTTACCAGTATTAACACTTCTTTTTTCAGCTCATTTTTTTAACTCAAAAAAATTAAAATTTATTAAACCAAATATAACTTTTGGACTTTTATTAATATATTTTGCTTTATTAGGAATTTTATCAACTGGTGAAACAGGTAAATCAATCTTTGAAAATTTATCTTTATATTTTTCCTCAATTGGTACGGTTTTAATATTACTGATTACTTTTGTAATTGGTTTAGTGCTGTTTTTAGATACTTCAATTGATATTTTTTTAATTTATATTTTTAATCTAATTAAATCAGGTTTTATTTTTGTTAAAAAGTATTTATTTAGAAGTAGTTTTGATAAAAAACCTTTCATTACTGATAAAAAAGTAGAAAATCAATTAATCACCGATAAAAAAGTTGAAGAAAAACCAAAATCACCCTTACCATTATTTAATCAACCACAATCACAATTAAAAGAACAAAAACAACCATTACAAGATATTGTTATAAAACCATTACCTCAACATCAAGGTAATTCAACTTGGATATATCCACCATTATCACTTTTATCAGATGTTGATCAAAAAGAAGCTGATAGAGGTGATATCAATAAAAATGCTGCGATTATTGAACAAACATTAGATAGTTTTGGAATTAGAGCAAAAGTTGAAGAGGTGAATAAAGGTCCAGCAGTTACCCAATATGCAATTGCCATTGCTATGGGAACAAAACTCTCTAAGATTACTGCTTTAGCTAATAATTTAGCTTTATCATTGGCAGCGACTACTGGTCAAGTGAGAATTGAAGCACCGATTCCTGGAAGATCATTGGTAGGGATTGAAATTCCCAATATCAGGCCAGAAATTGTTACTGAGAAAGCTATTTTATCATCACCTATTTTTACTTCAAATAGTGATCCTTTACTTGTGCCATTAGGTCTTGATGTTTCAGGTCAACCAGTTGCTTCATCAATTGCTAAGATGCCTCATGTATTAATTGCTGGTGCTACTGGTTCAGGTAAATCTGTACTTTTGAACGCTTGGATATCTGCATTTTTGTTTAGAACAAGACCAGAACAATTAAGGTTAATTTTGGTTGATCCAAAAAGAGTTGAGTTATCTGTTTACAATGATGTACCTCATCTTTTAACACCAGTGATTGTCGAGGCAGAAAAAATTATTTCGGCATTAAAATGGACTGTTGCTGAGATGGAAACAAGATATAAAATATTTGCTAAATATGGAGTAAGAAATATTGAAAGTTATAATGAAATTCCAGGAGTTGAAAAAAAACCTTACATTGTCTTTATTATTGATGAATTAGCTGATTTGATGATATTTGCGCCGGGTGAAGCAGAAGAATTAATCACTCGAATTGCTCAAATGGCAAGAGCAACAGGAATTCATTTAGTTTTAGCAACTCAAAGACCATCAGTTGATGTGATTACAGGTTTAATGAAAGCTAATATTCCAACTAGAATTGCCTTTAATGTATCATCAATGATTGATTCTCGAGTGATTATTGATATGCCTGGAGCAGAGAAGTTATTAGGTCGAGGAGATATGCTTTTTTTACCACCCGATAAAGCAAAACCAATTAGAATTCAAGGACCATTTATTACCGAAAAAGAAGTTCATAATTTAGTGAAATTTTTAAAAAGTCAAGCTCCTGAAGTTCATTATACTGAAGAAGTGACTGAACAACCAGTTTCTGTTAAAACTTCATCCGGCACAATTGCTGTCAATGGTGGAGATAGAGATCCATTATTTAATCAAGCGCTTGAGATAATTATGCAACAAGATAAAGCTTCAGCTTCGCTTTTGCAACGACGACTATCAATTGGTTATGCGCGAGCGGCAAGAATATTAGATCAGATGGAAGCAGCTGGATATGTTGGTCCGGCTGAGGGTTCAAAGCCAAGAGACGTGATTAAAAGACAGCAAGGGAATGAAGAGACGGTAATAGAGAATGAGACTGTTTAAAATTTTTTAATTACTATAATTAATCCAAAAATAAGTTTTCATTTTTCAGTTTTCATTTTTCAATAAGTTTTTAATTTTCAGTTTTCATTTAAAAATTAAAAAAATTAAAAATAAATATTCATTGAAAAATGAAAAATTTAAACTGAAAAATTATTTCCTTAATTACTCAATTACTTAATTACTTTTCATTTTGACTTTTGACTTTTGAATTTTGACTTTTGACTTTATCTTATCTTAAGTATTTTTCAATATTTCTTTCATGTTCTTCAAGAGTTTTTGCGTAGTGCATATTGGTATTTTTATCTGAAATATAATACCAATAAGGAGTATTAATATCTGATTCAATTACAGCAATAATTGAGTCTAAACCAGGATTGCAAATTGGTCCAGGAGGCAAACCTTTATTTTTATAAGTATTGTAAGGAGAGTCAATTTTTAAATCATCTAAACTTAAGTTTTTTTTCCACCAAGTTTTTTCATTTATTTGATAACCTAAAGCATATTGAATTGAAGCATCAACTTGCAGTGGCCAGTCATTTTTTAATCTTTTTAAAAGAATACTAGCAACAGTTTTTTTATCTTGTTTATGTTTAGCTTCTTTTTCTACAATTGAAGCTAATGTAACAACCTCATCAACTGTTAAACCTTTTTTTTCTGCTTGTTTTTTAAGATTTTGATTAAATTTATTATTAAAATTATTTTTTAAAATATTAATAATCATTTTACTATCAGCGTTTTTCGGTATAAGATATGTATCTGGGAAAAGATAACCTTCTTTAGCAAGTTTTATGAATTCAGTTTGAGAAATATTGAATTTTTTACTTAAAATTTCAGCGATTTCTTCTTTTCTTAAACCCTCAATAATTGTGACCCAGACATCAAGGGTTCCATGAGTTAAGTTATTAGCGATTTCGTAAGCATTCATTGATTGTGATAATCGAAAATCTCCTGCTTGAATGTTTTTTTCAATACCAAGTTGTTTAACAACAAGAAAAAAAACAATTTTGCTCCGGATTAATTCCTCTTTTTCTAAATTATCAATAATTTTTTGCAATGGTTGACCTGGAGTAATAACAAAGATTTTAGTTGATTTATTATTTTTATTTACTGGTAAAGTACCTTGTTTAAAAAAAAGATAAAAAAATAAAACTAAAAATAAAATTATGAAAAATATAATTGAACTTTTTTTCATATTATTTTTCAATAATAAAAATTGGTAAATTTTGTAGCGTCACTTCAGCTTCTTTTAACAGATATTTATCACTTGAGTACATAATCATTATTGGTTCGTTTTTATCAACATTATGATCTAATTTTTTTAATAGATAAATTCCTGCTTTTTTATCTTTTGGCGCACCTAAAAGTTTAGCAATTGTGTTTAAATTATAATTGTTTATATCTTTTATTTTGCCAGAGACAGAAGAAACAATTTCTTTTTTAAACTCCGCTAATTTTAAACTTGAAGATGTGATATTTTTATCACCTTTTTGAGCAGCAACAATTTCTCTAAATTTTTTTAATGCTTCTCCAGATTTTAAAATTCTTAGTGCTTCTTCTTCTCCATTAAGATTTTTTATTCCTTTATCTTTAAAACATAAATCCAAAAGCATTCCAGCTAGTCTAACAGCTTTTGCCTCAAGTTTTAGTGGTCTGTCTTTATGTTGTTCTAATACATATAAGACGTCTCTTGCTTCAAGTACAGGTCCGATTCCGCGACCAGCTGGTTCTAACATCTCATTAATATCAATAACAGTTTGGATATTAAATTTTTTTGCTAAATTTTCAAATTTTTTTGCGACTTTTTTTGCATCAGAAAAATGACGAATTTTAGCAGTTTTTCCATAAGGTAAATCTAAAGCTAAATGAGTAGTACCAGCGGCAACCTTTTTTGCCATAACAGAGATAATAATTTTATCAAATGATTCAAATGATAAAGGCTCCTCAACTCTTATGATAATATCATCAGCTGGAGCAATACCAAGATGACCATTCCAAGCAATACAACCACCAACATCATTAACAATTCTTTCAATTTCCTTTGGTGAAAACTCAACATTAGCAATTGCCTCCATCACATCAGCAGTACCAGCGGGAGTTGTTATTGCTCGAGAAGAAATTTTTGGGATTTTAAAACCAGCAGCAGCAATAATTGGTACAAGAATCATTGTTACTCTAGTGCCAGCAATACCGCCAACTGAGTGTTTATCAGCGACAATGCCTTTGAATTTTAATGTATTTCCAGTTTCTACCATCGCTTTAGTAAAAAAATATAGTTCTTCAGCAGTATATCCCTCTTTAAATGATGAGGCGACAAAATATGTGATTAATATATCACTTAATTTTTCTTTAGCAATCTCATCCATTATTGTATAAACTTCTTTATAAGTAAGTTTTTTTCCTAAAAGTTTTTTTTGGATTGCTTTTATAGCAATGATTTTTTTTGTATCCTCATTTTTATTCATATTGGTTGTATATTTCTATAATTTTTTTCTGATATTCTTTAACTTTTATTAAAATTTTTGTAATTAAATAGATTTCTTTAACATTAATTATCCAACAAATAAAAAGATATATCAAGATAAATATACTAAAAACTGTCACTAAAAGAAAAAATACATTGATTGAAAATGAGGTATTAAATATTAAACCATCAAGAAGCCTCATAGCAAAGTAGGCGATAAAAGAAGAAATAAAAGCGCTAAATAATATTTTCATTGTTGATAAAAAAAGATTTTTCATATCAAACCCATTGATTTTTTTTGAAAGAAATATAAAAAGTAAAATTGTGTTGATGATTATTGATGTAGAAAATGATATTGCTAAAGCCCAAACAGGTAGTTTTAAATAAAAAACAAAAATAAAACTGAATATTATGTTAATCAATATTGCAAAAAATCCGATTAAAAATGGTGTTTTGCTATCAATCATTGCGTAAAAACAGCGAGTTAAAAGATAATAAATTGAGTGAAAAGGAAGACCAATGGCAAAAAAAGATAAAGTTTTTGCTGTATCAACAGTTGCTTGCCAATCAAATTTTTCTCCGCCAAAAAAAAGTCTAATTAAAGGAGTTCTGGCGAATATAAAAAATACTGATAAAGGAAGTATCATAAAAAATACATTTAAAATAGATTGAGTAATAATATTTTTAAATTCTTCAATTTTTTTATCTTTATAAAGATCTGTTAGATAAGGAAGTGATGCTTGACCTAGGGAAATACCAATTACTGATACGGGCAAAAGTTGTAAATGTTGAGCAAAGTAAAAAATTGTGTATGATCCGGCAGATAAGAAAGAAGATAAAATAAGATCAATTGTTGCGTCAATTTGAGCAATAATTACAGTTAAAGTTCGCGGAATAATCATCTTAAAAAAATCAATTAAAGCTTTAGCTTTTTTAATTATTAATTGGTATTGAAACTGAGAGTATTTAATTATTGGAATTTGGATAATAAATAGAATAAAACTTCCTAAAACAACGCCATATATTGGTGCATAAAGTCCTAATTGATTATGAAAAATAACCGTTGAGACAATGATACTAATGTTATATAAGACTGGTCCTAAAGCAGATAAAAAAAAGATTTTATTAGCTTGACCAATACCAGTTAAGATATTACCGGCAACAAAAAATGGTAATTGTCCAAAAAGTAAAATTCTTGAAAAAGTAACAATTACTTTGATTTTTTCTTGAGAAAAACCAGGAGTAATAAAATTAATAATAGGAGATAAAAAAATATTAATAAATAAAATAAAAATGAAAAGACTAATAAAAGTAAGATTAATAATGGACGAAATAGTTATTTTTAATTCATCTTGATTGTTTTTTAAAGAAAGATATATTGGTATAAATGAGGTAGTTAAAGCACCAGTGATTAAGATTTCAAAGATTAAATCGGGTATTTTGAAAGCAGCAAAAAAAAAGATCAAGGTCTTCTTTAGTAAAAAAAGTGGCTAAAATTCTGTATCTTAAAAAGCCGGGAGATTGAGGTGAGGATAATCATTGAGGAGATTAAAATTGCTGATGAAAAAATACTAGTTTGTTTGGCAAAAATAAAATCAGAAGTCTTTTTCAAAAATCTGTTCATAAGAGTATTATAATGGATTTTCTTCTTGACAAAAGGATATTTTTGGTGAATAATGGTTATATATGGTGTTTTTTGGTGAATATCAACTATCCTTTACTTCACCTGGACGTTTAGTCTTACCTAAACGCATTCGCGAACTTCTTAAAGGTAACACTTTTATTTTAACCAAAGGGTTTGATTTATGCTTAGCTGGTTATGATAAAGAAGATTGGGAAAATAGAGCTAAAGAACTTTTTAAATCATCGCTTTTATCAAAAGAAAATTTAGATAAGCAAAGATTGCTTTTTTCATCAATTGTTTATCTAGAGATTGATGATCAAGGAAGATTTGTTATTCCAAAAAATCTTTTAACTTATGCTGGATTAAAAAAAGATGTTGTTATTTTGGGGGTTGGCGATCATTTTGAGATATGGGATCAAGAGTCATGGAAAAAATATAGTAAAGACAAAATGAATTTATAATTTTTGATTTTTGTCCGCCAGCTGGCGGATTTGAATTTTTTATTATGCACACCCCAGTACTTTTACAACAAGCGATTGAAAAGTTAGACATTAAAAAAGATGGATTGTATGTTGATGCTACATATGGTGAAGGTGGTTATACAAAAGAGATTATTAAAAAAGGAGGAAAAGTTTTAGCAATTGATTTAGACATTGAACAAATTCAAAAGCCAAAATTCCCGCCTAAAATGGCAGGTAAAAAAAATTTAAATTTGATTCAAGGGAATTTTGCTGAGATTGAGAAAATTGCTAAAGAAAATAATTTTTTTCCGGTTGATGGAGTGGTATTTGATCTGGGTTTATCAATGAATCAACTTGAAAATTCAGGAAGAGGATTCTCTTATAAGAAGCTAGAGGATGATTTGGATATGCGGCTAGATTTAAGTCAAGAAATGACAGCTAAAGAGTTGCTTAGAAAATTAACAGTTTTTGATTTAACAGAAATATTAGAAAAATATTCTGAAGAAGTTAATGCTAAAAAGATTGCTAAAGTCATAAAAAACAGTCAAAAAATGGAAAAAGTAAAAGATTTAGTTTTGGCAATTGATAAGGCTTTAGGAAAAAAAGATGAGAAAACATATGCCAGAATTTTTCAAGCACTAAGAATAGCAATTAATCATGAATTTGAAAATTTAGAAAAAGGTTTAGCAGGAGTATTAAAAATTATAAAAAAAGGCGGAAGAATAGTTGTTGTCACTTTTCATTCGCTTGAGGATAGAGTGGTAAAAAAATTTGTTTTACAAAATCATTTAAAGTTTGTTGATAAAAAACCAGTGTTTGGAGTTAAAAGTTTTGAGAGAAGCGCTAAGTTAAGAACAATAATCATATGAAAAAAAATCAATTTATTTTTAGGATTATTAATTAGTTTATCAATAATAATTAATTTATTTTTTTTCTTTTTTTCGATTAAATTAAGTGACGATATTAGTCTATATGAAGATAAAATGGAAAAAATTCATCATCAAAATATCAATTTAGAAAAACAGTTGTCACAAATTTCCTCTCTTGAATATGCTAAAAAAGTGGCTGTTAATCTTGATCTAAACAAAAAAGTTGAGCCAATTTATTTAGAAAATTTGAAATATGCCTTTATTTTTAATAAATGAAAACAAAAATTTTATTTTTGGGATTTATACTCCTTTTTATCTTAATTATTATTAAACTTTTTTATATTCAAATAATCTCTCCAGTTAATGTCGATTATGATTTATATTTAAAATCAAAAAAACTATATCCAGAAAGAGGTAAGATTTATGATCGAAAAAATTCTCCTTTAGTTTTAAATCAGAACTCATATTTACTATATATTGAGCCAAAAAAAATTGATGATAAATTAAAATTACTCAAATTTTTAAGTGAAAAATTAGAAATGGATGAGGCATCACTTGAAGCAAAAATTGATTTTAATAAACAGTGGGTGGCAATAACATCAGGATTGCTTGAAGAAAAAAAAATTGAGATTGAAAAACTTAACTTAAAAGGGGTTGGTTTTGAAAAAAAGATGAAAAGATTTTATCCCGAGGCTTCTCTTTCTGCTCATATTTTAGGATTTGTTGGTAAAAATGAAAAAGGTGATGATGTTGGTTATTTTGGAATTGAAGGATTTTATAATCAAGATTTATCAGGTCTTCCGGGTTTAATTGAGACAGAAAGAGATCTTTTTGGTAGACCAATTTTTTTTGGTGTTCAAAAAAAATTAAATCCAGAAAACGGTCGAGATTTAATACTAACAATTGATAAGACAGTTCAAGAAATTGCTAAAAAAAAATTACTTAATGGTATTGAAAAATATCAAGCAAAACAAGGATGTGTTATTATCGCTGATCCAAAAACAATGGCGATTATTTCTTTAGTTTGCTTACCTGATTATGATTTGGATAATTATTATCAATTTAATGAAAGTTATTTTAAAAATCCAGCTATTTCTGAAGTTTATGAACCTGGCTCAATTTTTAAACCATTGATAATGGCTGCAGCAATTGAGGAAAAAAAAATTAGACCAACTGATATTTATGATGAACAAGGACCAGTAAAAATTGGTGAGTATGAGATAAGAACATGGAATAATAAGTATGAGGGAAAAATATCAATGACAAGAATATTGGAAAAATCTTCTAATGTTGGTATGGTTTATATTGGTGAAAAATTAGGAAAAAATAAAATTTTTGAATATTTAGATAAATTTCAATTTGGAAAAATTACCAATATTGATCTTCAAGGCGAGATAGCAGGAGTGATGAAACCAAAAAATCAATGGTATCCGATTGATTATGCGACAGTGACTTTTGGTCAAGGAATTGCGGTGACACCAATTGGGATGATTAAAGCATTTTCAAGTATTATTAATGGTGGATATTTAATGAGGCCATATGTTGTGGAAAAAATTATTTCTTCAAAAGGAGAGATTAAAATAAAACCAAAAATTGAAAAAAAGATTTTTTCTAACTTAACTTCAGAAATTATGAAAAAAATGTTAGTTTCAACTGTAGAAAATGCTGAGGCAAAATGGAATCGACCAAAAAATATTAAAATTGGTGGAAAAACAGGCACAGCGCAAATTCCAATAAAAGGCCATTATGATCCTTCATTAACCAATGCTTCATTTATTGGCTTTTTACCAGCTGATGATCCGAAAATAATTGCCTTAGTGATGCTTAAAGAACCAAGAACTTCTCCTTGGGGTTCAGAGACAGCGGCACCAATATTTTTTGAAATTGCCAATGACCTTATAGTATACTATGGCATAAATAATGAATAAAAATATGTGGCAAAAAATTAAAAACATTTACCATCTATTTCAAGCAATAGTTGCCAATATCTATTATGGTTTTCCTTCAAGAAAAATAAAAGTTATTGGTGTTACTGGTACGGATGGAAAAACAACAACAACGACCTTGATTGCTCATATTTTAAAACAATCTGGAAAAAAAGTTTCTTTTATCTCAACAGTTTATGCAGAGGTTGCAGGAAAGATATATGATGTTGGTTTGCATGTGACTACTCCTTCATCTTTTATGGTTCAAAAGTTTTTACGCCAAGCAGTTGATAATGATGATGAGTATTTTGTTTTAGAGACGACTTCCCATGCTTTAGATCAAAATCGAGTTTGGGGAGTAAAGTTTGAAATTGGGGTGATTACTAATATTACTCATGAACACTTAGATTATCATAAAACTTATGAAAATTATGTAAGAGCTAAAGAAAAACTGTTAAAAATGGCAAAAATTGGTATTGTTAATAAAAATATCAAATATCAAATATCAAATATCAAATATTCATATCAAATATCAAATACAATAAAAAAAAATTTTCCGAATATTACCAGATATAACCAAGAAAATTATTCAGCAGCATTTTTAGTTTGTCAACTGCTTGGTTTATCAGAAAAAAAAATTATTAATGCTATGCAAAATTTTACATTACCAAAAGGAAGATTGGAGGTTTTTTATGATAAAGAGTTTAAGGTGATTATTGATTTTGCTCATACACCTAACGCTTTTCAAAAATTACTACCTGAGATTAGAAAAAAATATTTGAAAAAAAATAGTCGATTAATTCATGTTTTTGGTTCAGCTGGTCTTCGCGATAGGACAAAAAGACCAATTATGGGTAAGATGAGTGATAAATACAGTGATTATATAATTTTGACCGAGGAAGATTATCGTACAGAAAATGTTGATGATATCTGTATTCAAATTGCTTCAGGAATAAAACATAAGCCCTATGAAATTATTACCAATCGAGAAAAAGCAATTGAAAAAGCAATTTTTATGGCTAAAAAAGGAGATGTAGTTTTGTTGACTGGTAAATCTCATGAAAAAAGTTTAGCTCGAGGAAAAAAAGAGTATCCTTGGAGTGAACATAAGGCAGTAGAGAAAGCGATAAAATTAAAAATTAATAATGAATAATGAAAAATTAAAAATTTTGACTTTTGACTTTTGACTTTTGAATTTTGAATTTTATTATTATGATTCTATTTAATAAAAATTTAAAAATTTATTATTCAACCTTAATTAACGATAATCGTTATTTTAGTGGTTTTGGGACGAAGGATATTGGCGATGGAAGAAAAATAGAGACGATTTTAAAATTTTTAAAAATAAATCAGATTGATTATAAAAAAATTGTTATTCCTGATCAGATTCATTCGGTTAATATTGAGGTTTTTGAAAATAAAAATAATGATTTGATTCAAAGAATTGATGACACTGATGGAATAATAACAACAGAAAAAAATATTGTTTTAACAGTAGTCACGGCTGATTGTTTACCAATGATTATTGTTGATAAAAATCTTGGCGCAATTGGTATTTCTCATCAAGGTTGGCGTGGTAGTGTAAAAAAAATGGCGCAAAAAATGGTGGAGAAGTTTATCCAATTAGGGAGTAATTTAAAAGATATAAAAGTAGCTTTAGGTCCTCATATTGGCCAATGTTGTTATGATATTGATGAGGATAGATATTATCAGTTTAAACAAGAATTTGATGGTTATTCAGAGAAAATTTTTCACTGGCAGCAAGGTCGTTGGCATTTGAATTTAGGACTTTTAAATTATTTGCTTTTGCAAGAAATTGGTTTGCAAAAACATCATATTGATTTTTTTCCATTTTGCACAAAATGCAATAAAAAACAATTTTTTTCTTTTCGTCGAGATAAAAAAGAAAACTATGGAGAAATGTTAAGTTTTATTATTAAAAATGAATAATAAATTTTTAAATCAATTTAAAAACATTTTTTTTCTTGGTATTAAAGGAGTGGCGATGACTAATCTGGCGGTTTTTTTAAAAAAAATGAGAAAAAATATTTATGGAGTTGATGTTGAGGAAGAGTTTATAACTGATAAATTACTATCAAAATATAACATATTATATCAAAATAATTTTAATAATCTACCAGAAAATATTGACCTTTTTGTTTATTCAGCTGCTCATCAAGGATTAAATAATCCCTTAACAAAAGAGGCAAAAAAAAGAATGATTACAGTTATTTCTCAAGCAGAATTATTAGGAGAGATAATGAAAAATTTTCAAAATAAAATTGCAGTTTCTGGTTGCCATGGTAAGACAACAACCTCATCTTTACTATCATATGCTTTGCTTAAATTAAATCAAAAACCCTCATACATTGTTGGTGTGCCTTTTTTTGGAGATTATCAAGGTGGTGATTATCAAGAGAAAAAATATTTTGTTGTTGAAGCTGATGAATATGGGATTAATCCGCCAATTGATAAAATGCCAAAATTTTTAAAATTAAATCCTGATTGGATAATCTGTACCAATATTGATTTTGATCACCCGGATGTTTATAAGGATATCAAAGATACAAAATCAGTATTTTTAAAATTTTTTCAGAGTAAAAAGTTGATTGTCAATATTGATGATGAAAATATAAAAGAGGTAGTTGGAAAAATTAAAAATAATCAAAATATCTATACTTATGGTTTTTCTGATAAAGCTGATTATCAAATATTAGATTGGCAAGTTAATGAAGATGGATCAAAGTTTACAATAAAGAATTTAGGAGAGTTTAAAATTGATATTTTTGGAAAACATAATATCTTAAATGCCACTGCGGTGATTGTCCAGTTATTAAAACTTGGATTTGATGTTGACAAAGTAAAAGAAAATTTAAAAGGATTTATTGGCGCGAAAAGACGAATGGAATTAGTTTTTAAAGGAGATTTTTATATTGTTGATGATTATGCTCATCATCCTCAAGAAATTAAAGCTACTCTTGAGGCAGCAAGAGAACGATTTAAAAATAAAAGATTAATTGTTATTTTTCAACCTCATACTTATTCGAGAACAATGTCACTTTTAAATGATTTTAAGGAAAGTTTGGAGGTAGCTGATATTGGTTTTCTTTTGCCGATATTTGCCTCAGCAAGAGAAAATAAAGGTGATTTTACTGTTTCATCAAAAGACATTGTTTCTAATTCAAAAAAATTATTTTATTGCGAAAATGAAGATCAGTTATTGAAAAATTTAGAAAAAATATTGAAAAAAAATGATGTTGTCTTTACAATGGGAGCAGGAGACATATATAAATTAAAAGTCAAAATTCAAAATGCAAAAGTCAAAAGTTAATATGTTAGATATAAAATCAAGGATTGGGAAAAATAAGGAGATATCGAATCTTTTTACTTTGAAAAATCAGGTGATAGTAGAAAATTTTTTTGAAGCAAAAACAAGAGAGGATTTGATTAACATAAAAAAATACTGTTTAGATAATAATTTACCACTTTTAATAATTGGTGGCGGATCAAATATTGCGATATTAAAAGAAAAGGTAAATGGTATTGTGGTAAAAAATAGTTATAAAGAGTTAAAAATTATTGAAGAAAACGATGATGAGGTTATTATCTCTGTTTCTTCTGGTTATCCGGTATCTCTTTTAATTGCTAAATCACTTGAGGCTGGTTGGAGCGGGTTTGAATATCATCAAGGATTACCAGGTACAATTGGTGGAGCAATTTATATGAATTCAAAATGGACAAAACCTTTGACTTATTTTGGTGATAATTTAATCTATGGATATCTACTAGATAATCAAGCTAAGATAAAAAAAGTTTCTCGAGATTATTTTCAATTTGCTTATGATTATTCGATATTGCAAAAAACAAAAGAGATCTTACTTGAGGGAATTTTTAAATTAAAAAAAGAAGATAAAAAAATTATTAAAGAAAGAGCTTTATTTGCTTTAAATTATCGAAAAAAGACTCAGCCATTTGGAGTAGCAACTTGTGGCTGTTTTTTTAAAAATCCTGGTAATATTTCTGCTGGTTATTTGATTGATAAGGCTGGATTAAAAGGATTTTCTGTTGGTGATTTTTATATTTCTGATATTCATGCTAATTTTATTATTAACAAAGGTAAGGGTAAAAAAGAAGATTTGTTAAAATTATTATCAATTATAAAGACAAAAGTAAAAGAAAAATTTGGTGTAGAATTAGAGGAGGAAGTGATAATAATTAATAATTAATAATGAATAATGAAAAATTTTGACTTTTGACTTTTGAATTTTAACTTTTATTATGGAAGATTCTTATATTATAAAAGGCGGGAAAAAAATACAAGGTGATGTTTATTTATCAGGAGCAAAAAATGTTGCTTTAAAGATGATAATCGCTTCGCTTTTATTTGAAGAAAAAGTAATTTTGGATAATATACCTCAAATTAATGATGTTAAGGAATTAATTCATTTAGTGAATCAATTAGGGGCAAAAACAATTTTTATAGAGAAAAACAAATTAGAAGTTGATCCAAGAGGATTAAAATTAAATAAAGTTGACTTTCTTCATGCTTCAAAAATAAGAGTTTCTTTTATGCTTTTTGCGCCACTATTATATAAATTTGGTAGTTGTTATATACCTAATCCAGGAGGTTGTCGGATTGGTGCTCGACCAATTGATAGAATAGTTGAGGGAATGAAGAGTTTAGGTGTTGATGTTGTTTATAATTCAGAGACTGGTTATTATTATGCAAAATTAACTAAAAAACCATCAGGTATTTATAAATTTTCTAAACAAACTCATACAGGAACAGAACTTTTGATAATGTTATCGATTTTTTCCGATAGTGAAGTGATACTAGAAAATTGTGCTTTAGAGCCTGAGATTGATGATTTAATAAATTTTTTAAATCAATCTGGGGCCAAAATTGAAAAAAACGAGCGAACAATAAAAATTGTTGGTGTAAAAAAACTTAAATTTAATCAACCTTATTCAATCATTACTGACAGAAATGAAGCAGTAACTTTTGTTTGTTTGGGATTAGGAACTGGAGGATGGATAAATCTTAAAAATATTAATCCTTTTTATTTAGATTATTTTATAAACAAATTAAAGCAAATTGGAGTTAGTGTTGAAAAAAATAGTCAAGGATTATTATTTAAATCGGAAAAAAAATTAACTGCTACTAATATTGAAACTATGCCTCATCCTGGATTTATGACTGATTGGCAACCCAATTGGGCAGTGTTGATGACTCAAGCTGAAGGAATATCAACAATAACTGAACGAGTTTTTGAAAATAGGTTTTCTTATGTTGAAGAGTTAAAAAAGTTAGGAGCAAAAATTAATTTTATTGAATTTACTCCATCTAATCCTTTTGATTATTATTATTTTAATTATGAAGAAAGAAAAAAATACTCTCAAAAAATTGAGATTATTGGTCCAACAAAACTTCACGGAGGAGTATTAAATATTGTTGATCTTCGGGCTGGAGCTTCATTAGCAATTGCCGCTTTAATTGCCAACGGAGAATCAATTATTAATCAAGTCTCTATACTAGAACGCGGTTACGAAAATTTTATTGAAAAAGTTAAAAAAATAGGTGGAGAGATAAAAAAAGTGTAATCCTCATTAAACTTTGATAAAATTAGTTTATGAGAAAAATCAAAAATATTCTAATTTTAGCTGGAGGAGATGGAGATCGATTTTGGCCATTGGAAAATAAAGTTTTATTTAATTTTTTAGGTGATCCGTTTATCATTCATCTTATTCGTCAATTAAAAGAATACGCTGAAAAAATTCATATTGTTAGTCATAGTTCAAATGCTTCAACAATAAAAAGATTAATAGATAATTATCATTTATCAGTTAATACTGATGTGACGATCCAAAAAAGTGATATTCCGGGACAAGCAGGCGCAATTGAAACAATGAAAAATTTTATTAGTGGTGAAGTTTTGATTTTGAATGCTAATGATAAAATTGATTTTTCTATTTTAAAAAATATTACTCAATTACCTTTTAAAAATAATCAGATTATTTTATTTGGAAAAAAAGTTAATGAATATTTTCCTGGAGGTTATTTTAAATTTAATAACGCTAATCAATTAGAAGAAGTGATTGAAAAACCGAAAAAAGAAGCAGTTCCTTCAAATGTTATTAAATTAGTTTTAGATTATTTTTCAGATTTTAAAATATTAACAAACATAATCTCTACAGTTAAGACATTAAATGATGATATTTATGAACAAGCAATAAATAAAATTTTGAAAGAAAATAATGTTAATAAAGATTATTTTGTTTATGATGGAGAATTCATAAGCTTAAAATATCCTTGGCATGTATTAAAAATGATGAAAAGTTATTTGAGAGAGTTAAATAAAAGATATATTTCAAAATCAGCCAAGATCTCTAAAAAATCAAAAATAATTGGTGATGTTTTTATCAGTGATAATGTTGTTATAGGAGATTATGTAAAAATTTTAGGACCAGTATTTATTGGCGAAAATTCAATAATTGGTGATTATTCTTTAGTTCGCGAGTCACATATTGGCGAAGATTGCTTAATTGGATCATATAGTGAAATTGCTCGATCATACATTGCTAATAAAGTATTTTTACATAGAAATTATGTTGGTGATTCGGTTTTAGACAATGAGGTGATGATGGGAGCACAAGCAGTAACAGCTAATTTAAGATTTGATGGAGAGACAATTAAGTCAAATATTTATGAGAATAAAGTTGATACAAACTTTTATAAATTAGGAGCGATTATTGGTAGAGAATCAAAAATCGGTGTGAATACGACTATATTTCCTGGAGTAAAAATTGGTAAAAAAACTTGGGTGGGACCAGGTGAGTCTGTGAGATATGATTTAGAAGATAAAACATATCTGATTTTTGGCGAAGAAAAAAATAATTTGAAAGTTTAAACATTATGAAAAAAATTACTGTTGTTGGCGGCGGAACTGGAACTTTTGTAGTTTTATCAGGATTAAAAAACTATCCTTTAGATTTAGCTGTGATTGTGTCAATGACTGATTCAGGTGGATCAACTGGTAAACTACGTGATCAATTAGGGGTGTTGCCGCCAGGTGATTTAAGACAGTGCTTGGTCGCTTTATCTGATGCTCCAATTTTATGGAGAAAACTTTTTTTATATCGTTTTGAAAAAGGAGATTTTCAAGGTCACAATTTTGGCAATTTATTTTTAGCTGCTTTAGAAAAAATTTGCAACAATTATGATGAAGTGATTGAAACTGCTTCTTATGTATTACAAACAAAAGGAAAAGTAATTCCTGTTACTCATGATAAACTACACTTAACAGTTGAGTATCAAAATGGTAAAAAGTTGACTGGCGAAGGATTAATTGATGAAAATATAACAGAAAGATCAAGGATAGTTAATGCTTATTTAACCCCATCAGGTCAAGCTAATAAAAAAGCTATTGATAGAATCATAACTTCTGATTTTATTGTTATTGGACCAGGAGATTTATATACAAGCATTATTCCTGTTTTTTTAGTTGATGGAATAAAAGAGGCTTTTAAAAAAACCAAAGCAAAAATTATTTTTATTATGAATTTGATGACAAAAGCTGGGCAAACTACTGGTTATACTGCCTTAGATCATATAAAAGATTTAGAGCAATATTTAAATAAGAAAATTGATTTTATATTAATTAACAACTCGCCAATAGATAAACAAATTTTAGAATTTTATCAAAGACATGATGAAGAAAAAGTTATTGATAATTTAGATGATAAATTTTATAAAATTATAAGAGAAGATATTATTGATAATAAACCAATTGAAAAAAATAAGGTAGATATAGTTTATCGAAGTATTTTGCGTCATGATTCTAAAAAATTAGCTGAAGTTTTAAATAAAATTTTTTATGGTTAGATACCACACGATTTCTTTTAAACATGCTTGGGACGGATTGATTTGGTCATTAAAAACTCAACCAAATTATCGAATCCATTTATTTTTATCTTTTTTATCAATAATTGGCGGTTTTTATTTTAAAATTAGTTATTTTGAATTTTTATTAATTATTTTTTTAATTACGGTTGGATT
Source organism: Patescibacteria group bacterium (assembly GCA_026004455.1). Taxonomy (GTDB): domain Bacteria; phylum Patescibacteriota; class Microgenomatia; order UBA1406; family GWC2-37-13; genus GWC2-37-13. The sequence goes on from BPJE01000003.1 coordinate 47,950, forward strand.
GGTGGTTGAGACAATTAATACTGGTTTGGAGCAAACAACTGATGCAATTGATAAAAAAATACGTGAGGATATTAAAATTGCCAAAGATGTTGCAGCAGCAGCTATGCTTATTTATGCAATTGGTTCCTCAATAATTGCTTTGATTATATTTATTCCAAGAATTTTTAAATTATTTATATGACATCAGTATATTTATTTGCTTTAATTGTTTCCTTTATTTTTAATTTTTTTTTAATAATTCCTTTTATTAATTATTTATATAAACTTAAATTTCAAAGAGTTGAACAAGGTTATAAAGATGTTTTAAATAAACCAACACCAATTTTTGAAAAATTTAACAAACATAAAACCGGTATACCAATTGGTGGTGGAATTTTAATATTGGCAACAACTACTTTAGTATTTTTTTTCTTTATTTTTATGTATTGGCTTTTTAAACAAAAAATTCTTACCAATTATCCTTCAATTGCCTCCGAAATAAAAATTATTCTATTTACTTTTTTATCTTTTGGTTTTTTAGGATTATTTGATGATTTTCAAAAAATTTTTGGTTGGAAAAAAACTGGTTTTTTTGGTTTGAAGATGTCACAGAAGTTTTTAATTGAGTTTGTTTTATCAATTATTATTTCTTGGATGCTTTTTAATGAATTAAAAATCGATATTGTTAATATTCCTTTTTTTGGAGTTTTTGAATTAGGTTATTTTTATTTAATATTTGCTAGTTTTATTATTATTGCTTTTGCCAATGCAGTTAATATCACTGATGGTTTGGATGGTTTGGCTAGTGGAATTATGGCATTTTCATTAATTGGATTTTGGGTGGTGGCAAGATCAATCCTTGATGTCCCAACTTCTCTTTTTATTGCTGCTTGGCTTGGTGGAATTTTAGCATTTTTATATTTTAATATTTATCCAGCAAGAATTATGCTTGGTGATACAGGAGCCTTGTCTTTTGGCGCTACTTTTGCGGTAATTGGTTTGATTTTAGGAAAAGCTTTTTCTTTACCAATTATTGGTGGAATTTTTGTTATTGAGGCAGCTTCTTCTTTAATTCAGATTTTAGGAAAAAAATTTTTAAAGAAAAAAATATTTCCAGTTGCCCCTTTTCATCTTTATCTTCAATATAAAGGTTGGGAAGAGCCAAAAATCGTAATGCGACTTTGGCTTATCTCAATAATCCTAGTCTTCTTTGGTCTAATGATTGCGTTTATGAAATAAAAATAAATAATTAATAGAAAATACGTATAAAAATTGACAAATAAAAAAATTTTTTATATATTTAAAATGGGTCCCTAACCCAAGCGCTCAGGTGGTTTTCCCCTTGAATATTTTATTCAAGGTTGCCTTTTGACTTATTAGTCATACTGCCTGAGCGCATTTATATAAAAATGAAAGGTTATAAAATTCATATAAAAAGAATTGAAGAAACTTCTGGAGAGATTATCAGAACTATTAAATATCCTCTTCAAAATATAAATAAAAATAATATAGAAATTGAAAATCAGTTATTTTCCAATCTCATTAATGATGATAAAAAAACAAGAGGAATAAGCAATATTATAGATTTTTATCAAGAAAATGAAAATTATAATCTTTTTGATTTTTGGATTGATTCTTTAAAAGCTGGAATTATTTTTCAGCCTACCTCAAAATATTTAATTGATTTTGTAAAAAAAATAAGAAACGAAAAATCAATCGCTGATGAAATTTTTGAAAATTCAAGTGAAGAAATAAAAAAATATTTTAAAAAGAGAGAGTTTATAAAGAATATAATTATTTCTGATCCAAAAAGATCAAATTCTTCAAAAAATGGTTTTTTTAATACTCTTTTTGAATCTATAAAAGATGAATACAAAGATTTAAAAAATAAGCGAATAGTTGATCAGAATTTAGAAAAAATTATCAAAACTATAATTGACTCTTTTTATGATGATAAAGATAAATTGTTATTAGAATCTGGAGAAAAACAAAATAATTTTTGGAAGAAACAATTTAATATAGACAAAGATTTACTTAGTAGTAAAGAAAAAACAAAAATAGGTGAATTAACAAATTTTATTTTACCTGAATTGATAAATATTAAAAATAATCAAGTTACTTTAGAAGAATTAATTAATCAAAGAATTAAATTAGCTGAATCATATTTACAAAAAATAAATTTAAATCTAAATAATAAATATGAAATAACAAAATCGTTATTGGGACTAGAAAATAATTTTAATGCTTTATCTAATTATTTAAATATTTTTTTTAATTTTTTAATTGAAGAAAAAATTGATGATATTATTGATGCTTATTTAAAAATAACAACTTTAAATGAACAAGAGAAAGAGCTTGTGAAAGAATCTTTATTTTACTTATCAAAAAAAACAAAAAATTTAGGAAAACCTAAGTTTATTAATTCAAATTGGCAAGATTATAGAAGTATTTTTGGTGGTAAAATTCAAAGTTGGTATTCTAATTATGTAAACAGATTAACAAAATCAAAAGAAAATTATAATTTATTTATAAAAACTTTAGAAAATACTATTGATTATCTAAACAAAAATATAAATTTAAATATTGATGAAAATAAGGAAAAGATAGAAATTGATATTTTAAATAGGATAAATTATCTTAAAGATATTTGTTTAAAAAATAAAGATATATTTGAAAATGTAGAAAAATTTCAAATATTTTCTGATTATTTAGCTGAAATAAAAACGTTAGTAAATCTTTATTTTCAAAAATATTTGAAAAAAAATGACGATGATAAGATAAATCAAAATAAAATATTTGGTTTTTTATTCAAAAAAATAGAAAAACCAATTAATTTTTATGGGTATTCTAAAAAACAATTTTTAAGCAAAATAATTAAAACTACTTCTTTAAAAATAAAAGATGGATACATTATTATAAAAAAACTATTAAATGAAATAAATAATTTAAAAGATAAAGATTACAAAAAAGCAATTGAAGAGATATTAGAGATATTTTTTGAAAAAATATCAAGAAAAACAATAACTTCGGCTTTTTTCTTTAATGAATATAAAAAAATTTTTAAAAAATATATAGACGAAAAAGAGGATTTAAAAAGGATTTTTAATCATTCTGATTATTATGCTTTTTATAAAAATCCAAGAGAAAAGCAGAATAAGAAAATTATTCAAATAAAAAAAGATATAAAAATAAAAGATTTATTATATGATTTTTACAATTTAATCAATAGTATCAACTATGAATATCTTATTAAGAATCCTTTGTTATTCTTAGAATACCTTGAAACAGCAAAATCATTAATATCTATTTTTATTCAAAATAATGTCAATAATAAATTTAAAATAAACAAAAATGAGTTTTTAAACTATGAAAAAATTAATCATTTTATTGAGTTACAAAAAAAAGAGGATTTTACCAATGATGAATTTAATAAAATTATAAATCAATATTTTTTTTCAGAATTAAAAGGAGCTTTAAATATCTATTCAAAAAAAGTTGAAGTTAATAAATACAATCTTCAAATAATAAAAAGCCAAGAAAAATTTCCCATTATTTTAGAATTTCCTCAACAATTAACTATTGATGATTTAATTAATAAAAATAAAGAATTAATTAATCTTTCTCATAAATATTTTGTTGTCTTTGATCAAAATTTTTCTTTTAAGAAAATCAAAAATAATAATGAAAAAACCAACCATTTCTTTATAAATAAAAATGAAATAATTCCTATAAAAATTATTAATTTAAAAAAAGAATTAATTTATTTTATTAATTCTTCTTTTTACCAAACTCAATTTTTAGATAGATTAATTTATAAGCCAAAAAATTGGGAGAATATTAAGATTACAATATCTGAACCTTCTTTTATATTAGAGATAAAGAATTGTATAAACTTTGATATTTTTAATGAAAAAATTGATTTTAAGGAAAAAAATAGACAGTTATTTATATCAGTTCCTTTTAATATCACTTCAAAACAAAATATATCAACAAATAAAATGGAGAATAAAAAAAATCTTTATATGGGTATTGATGCGGGTGAGTATGGTGTAGCTTATTGTTTGGTAGATTTTTCAGAAAAAAAAACCAAAAATTTTAGAAACAGATTATATAAGAAGCAAAAATATAAGAAAAATCAAAGATTATTATCATAAAATTCAAGAAAGGGCAAAAAAAGGTATATTTATTCAATCTTCATCTATATTACAAGAAATTAGAGAAAACTCAATCAATGAGATAAGGAACAAAATACATAATTTATATGTTAAATATAAATCTCCAATTATTTATGAATATTCAATCAGTAATTTTGAAACAGGTTCAGGAAGAGTCACTAAAATATATGATTCTATTAAAAAATCTGATGTTGTGCCAGATAATGAAGCTGATAAAACTATTATCAAACATATTTGGGGAAAAGAATACATAAGAGTAGGAAAAAATTTATCAGCTTATGCCTCAAGTTTTACTTGTGTTAAGTGTGGAAGAAGTATTTATTCTATTTTAGAAAATTTTGAAAATCATAAAATGAAAATTTTAAAAAGAATTCAGAATGATGGTATAAAAAATATTTTAGAAATAGAAACAAATTTAGGTATTATCTTTGGTTATTCAAATGATAGTAAGTTTAAAGAAGATTATCTATTTAATAATTCTAAAGAAGATAAAAGTAATTTTATAAAAATAGTAAAAAATTTTACTAGACCTCCATTAGAAAAAAGCGAAGTTTTGCTAACTTTTAAAAAATTAAATAGAAAAACTTTAAAAAATATCAAGAAAAAAAGAGGTAATTCTGCTATATTTATCTGCCCATTTAAAGATTGTCAACATGTATTTGATGCTGATTTACAAGCTGCTTTTATAATGGCTTTAAGGGGTTTTATAAAAGATATCATCCCAAATAATAAAGATATAAATATTTTTGAAGAAACTTTAGAATATTTATCTGAAAATAAACCTGTTAATTTTGAATTTTTACAAAATCAAGATTTATTTTCTTTGCCTCAGTCCAAAAATCAGTAATGCCTGCTGTATGACCATAAAGTTTAAACCCAGAATTTATCGGTCTTCCTCCTCTTGGTTTATCTATTTGAGGCACTATAAATCTTCTTGTTTTTTTATTTAAATACATCCTTAAAGATAAAACTATTCCATGTAAAAGTTCTTGAAAAGTAGCTATTTGTCTTGTTGAGTGGACATAGACTTGTTTATTTAGTAATTCTTTAATTTTTTCTATTGCTATTGGCAATAAATTATTATTATTTTTTATACTTTGATTTTCTTTGTATAAATCAAAAATTACTTTATCAAAATAACCCCTATAAGGCTCAATTAGATCATATACTAAAGATGGATAATCTGTTGGATTGTGTAAAAATCCATGATATGGGCTTAAATTATGATATAAAATCCATCTTAAAATAATACTACTTACAAATTTTGATATTGCGTTTAAAGTTTTTTGGATTTCATTATTTTCTCTTCTTTTTTGATCTAAACCAAGGCTTAAAAAATATTCTTTCCAATATCGTTTTGCGTGCCAAGCTTCGATATTTTTCATTTTTTGAATATCTGTAATTTTATAAAGTTGATCTTTTGCTGAATTTATAAGCCATTCCATACTTTTAAATTTTGCTAAAATAAGTTTTTTTGCTATATAACTTCTTTTTTTATCATTTTCTCTAAATTTTATTTGTTTTGTTAATAAATCATCTGAATCAGATGTAAGACTAGGAGTGATTATTGATGCTCGAGCTAAATTACGTCTATGAAAAATAATTGGTATTTTATAAAAGGCACATTTATCTATAAAATCTGCAGGCAAATCACAACTATCTCCATAAATCATTATTGAATGTATATCGACCCAATCTATCTGAACCTCTCCGCCTTTATATATAAATTTTACATTTTTTGGTTTTATATCTATACTATTTAGATAAGGAAGCCATAAATATTTTTTTCTTTTATAGGACATAAAAATATAAAATTTAAAATGTTAAAACAATAAAATCTATATATTATAAGATAATTATACACAGATTTTTATTGATTTTCAAATTTATTTGGATTATAATAACAATAAAAAAATTAATTTCTCACCGAAGGTTAGGGACAAAAAGGCAATTGAAAACTCCGACATCACCGAAGGTTAGGGACAAAAAGGCAAGACTTTCTCTCTGTCCCACCGAAGGTTAGGGACAAAAAGGCAAACTTTCAAGCGGGGATCACCGAAGGTTAGGGACAAAAAGGCTATCTCTGACCACATTAACACCGAAGGTTAGGGACAAAAAGGCAGCAGTGGTTGAGGTTGTCACCGAAGGTTAGGGACAAAAAGGCAGAGTGATTGGGAGGCTTCACCGAAGGTTAGGGACAAAAAGGCAACAAATAAGAGAATTTTACACCGAAGGTTAGGGACAAAAAGGCTTTGAAACAAATGGTATGGCACCGAAGGTTAGGGACAAAAAGGCTCCGTCGTAATGAACAACGCACCGAAGGTTAGGGACAAAAAGGCGCGTGGTCTTATGATGGCGCACCGAAGGTTAGGGACAAAAAGGCATACCATACTTCACACCATCACCGAAGGTTAGGGACAAAAAGGCTTCTTTTTATTAACAGTTCACCGAAGGTTAGGGACAAAAAGGCTCTTTCGCATCAATTGCATCACCGAAGGTTAGGGACAAAAAGGCTTGGAACCTCCTGTTTTCCACCGAAGGTTAGGGACAAAAAGGCCAATATAAAAAACTTTCCCACCGAAGGTTAGGGACAAAAAGGCAACAGGAGGAAGTAGGAGCACCGAAGGTTAGGGACAAAAAGGCAAAGCGTTGCTCCTCTTTCACCGAAGGTTAGGGACAAAAAGGCTAATAGTCAATAATCCAACACCGAAGGTTAGGGACAAAAAGGCCTTCTTTTGGTCTGCCTTCCACCGAAGGTTAGGGACAAAAAGGCACAAAACAAAAAAAGCATCACCGAAGGTTAGGGACAAAAAGGCTTTTATAACCTAAATCTTCACCGAAGGTTAGGGACAAAAAGGCAAAAACGAAACCCGCCAGCACCGAAGGTTAGGGACAAAAAGGCAAAAGCGGTGTTTTTGCCACACCGAAGGTTAGGGACAAAAAGGCAAAAGAGCTGATGGTTGGCACCGAAGGTTAGGGACAAAAAGGCTATCCCCCCTTTTTTGACCACCGAAGGTTAGGGACAAAAAGGCTTATAAACATTATCAGGTAACACCGAAGGTTAGGGACAAAAAGGCTGGCACAAAATCCAACAGGCACCGAAGGTTAGGGACAAAAAGGCCAAGTCAGGCCAAACGGCCACCGAAGGTTAGGGACAAAAAGGCTTAACAAAAATTTTAGAACACCGAAGGTTAGGGACAAAATAATTTTTTATTTTTAACAAGGACAAAACCTTTTTAAAAAAGTTCTGTCCTTTTTTTTTAAATGTTAGATGTTAGATGATATAATATCTTCATGGGTTTAATTGATGATTTAAAAGCAAAATATCAAGGAAAAAAAGTTTTAGTAGTTGGTTTGGGATTGCAGGGTGGAGGAGTTGGAGTAGCGAAGTTTTTTGCAGAATTAGGAGCAAAAGTGACAGTCACTGATAAAAAAAATGAGACCCAATTAGCAGATTCAATTGAAAAATTAAAAAAATACTCCATTAATTATTCTTTAGGAGGTCATCGGACTGAAGACTTTTTAAATAGCGATATTATTTTTAAAGGACCGGGTGTTCCTTGGTCGCTAAAAGAGATCGTTGAGGCAGAAAAAAAAGGTATTCCTATTGAGATGGAGATGGCATTTGTAGCGAGATGTTTTCCTGGAAAAATTATAGGTATTACTGGAACAAGGGGCAAGTCAACAACTACCAATTTAATTTATAAACTTTTAAAAGATAATGGTTTTGAGACATTGTTAGGAGGTGGATTGCCAGGGATATCTAATTTAGAATATTTAAAAAAAGCAAATAATAATACTTGGTTGGTGGCAGAGTTATCATCTTGGTCATTATCAGGTTTTCATAAGAAAAAAATTAGCCCTCATATTGCAGTTTTTACAAATTTTTATCCGGATCATTTGAATTATTATCAAAATATGGATGATTATTTATTTGATAAAAAAGCGATTTTTATGTATCAAAAAGCTAGTGATTATTTAGTAATTAACAAAAAATTATTAAATTTTTTAGATAAAAATTCAATTAAATCAAAAGTTTTAACTTTTAGTAGCAATGATGTTCAAGAAAATTTTGAAAATTTAACTGGCGATCATAATAAAGAAAATATTGCTGCTGTTTTAAAGGTGGTTGAAATTTTGAATATTGAAAAAACAAAAGCGATTAATACAATTTCCAATTTTCAATCTTTACCTTTTAGACAACAAATTATTGCTAAAAAACAAAATGTAATTTTTGTTAACGATACTACCTCAACAACACCAACAGCCACAATTTACGCTATAAAAAGATTTTCTGATAAGCCAATGATTTTGATTTTAGGCGGTAATAGCAAAAATCTTCCTTTTGAAAAATTAATTGAAGAATTAAATAATCCTCAAATAAAAAAAATATTTTTATTAGCTGGTAGTTTTACTGATGAAATTTTGCCTTTTTTAGAAGAAAAATATCAAGAAAAAATATCAAAAAAAATTTATGACAATCTTCAATTAGCGATAAAAGAGGCTTTTTTAGAAGCTAAAAAAATAAATAATGATGTTTATTTAGTTTTTTCTCCAGGAGCAACTTCATTTGCGATGTTTAACAATGAGTTTCATCGCGGTGAAGAATTTAATAAAATAGTAAACAAATTATAAAATATGAAAAATTTTTTTTTAAAAAATAGTTTTTTTTGGCCTTTAGTTTATATTCCTTTGATTTTATCTTTTCTAGGGATTGTATTTATATTTGAGGCATCAGCAATAAGAGCGGCAAATCAATATTATGATAGTCTTCATTTTGCAAAAGCTCAATTTATTTGGTTAATAATTGGTTTTTTAGCAATGATTTTTTTCTCAATTTTTGATTATAAAAAGCTTTATTTTTTTTCTTTTTTTTCAATGATAGCAACAATATTTTTGTTAATCATTGTTTTAATTCCCGGAATTGGTTTTCAGGCAGGTGGCGCCAGGCGTTGGATTGATTTTGGTTTTTTTAATTTGCAACCGACAGAATTAGCAAAATTTTCAATAATTATTTATTTATCATCTTGGTTTGTTAATAAAGAGAAAAAAGTTTTTTTACCATTCATCACCTTGATTGGATTTCTTGATTTACTAATTATTCTTCAGCCAGATATGGGAACAGCGATTATTGTTTTTTTATTAAGTTTGATTGTTTATTATCAATCTGGTATGAATTTATTTTATTTATTATTATTTTTACCAATTGCTATTTTTTGTTTTTTTATTTTAATAAAAGCCGCTCCTTATCGTTTAGCAAGATTAATGGCGTTTCTTAATCCTCAATCTGATCCTCAAGGAATTGGTTATCATATTAATCAAATTTTTATTTCTTTATCCAATGGAGGATTGTTAGGTCAAGGATTTGGAGCATCAAGACAAAAATATTTGTTTTTGCCAGAAGCTCATACTGATTCAATTTTTGCAATAATTGCTGAAGAATTTGGGTTTTTAGGTAGTTTAGTATTAATCTTTCTTTATTTTTTGTTTGTTTATAGAATTTATCATATAATTCGTTTAGCACCAGATAGATTGGGAAAACTTTTAGCAACAGGAATATTTGGTTTTTTTAATTTACAAATTATTATTAATTTGGCTGGTATGGTTGGTCTTTTTCCTTTAACTGGTGTGCCTTTACCATTTTTATCTTATGGGGGGAGTAATTTAATTATTTCTTTTGCTTTAATTGGGATTTTGTTAAATATTGAGAAAAGAATAAAAATAATTTAATAAAAAATATGAAAATTTTAATTACTGGTGGTCATTTAACTCCAGCTTTAGCAATAATTGATGAATTAAAAAAAACCAAACCTAATATTGAGATTATTTTTGTTGGTAGAAAGTATTCTTTAGATAGTGAAAAAACTTTATCACTTGAATATAAAGAAATTACTAAGAGGAAAATCTTATTTATTCCTTTTTATGCTGGTCGTTTAACAAGAGTGATTAATTTTCAGTCAATTATAAATTTTTTAAAAATTCCTTTAGGTTTTATCAGTGGTTTTTTTGTGATTAATCAATATCGTCCAGATTTTGTTTTATCTTTTGGCAGCTATCTAGCCTTACCAATTGTTTTTTGGAGTTATATTTACAAAATTCCAATTTTTACTCATGAACAAACAATTAATCCAGGTTTAGCTAATAGAATTATTGCTCAATTTGCCAAAAAAATATTTGTTTCTTTTGAAAAAGCAAAAGACCATTTTAAAAAAAGGCAAGTAATCTTAACAGGTAATCCAATAAGAAAATCAGTTTTTGAGATTGTTAAAAAACCTTTTAATATTAAAAAAGATAGACCGGTTATTTATATTACTGGTGGTAGTCTTGGTAGTCATAGTATCAACCTTCATATAAAAAAAATTTTAAAATCACTACTAAAAAAATACATTGTTATTCATCAAACAGGTGATACTAAACAATATCATGATTATGAAGATTTATTAAAAATAAAAGAAAATCTACCTATCGAATTAAAAAGAAATTATTTTTTAGTAAAACATTTTTTTGAAGATGAGATAGGTTATATTTATTCAATATCAGATTTAGTAATTGGTAGATCTGGGGCTAATACTTTTTTTGAACTTTTATATTTAAAAAAACCAGTAATTTTTATCCCTTTGCCTTGGTCAGCTGGAAAAGAACAACAATATCACGCAGAGATTTTTGCTAAAGCTGGTTGTGGTGAAATTTTTCATCAGATTGAAACCAGTGAAAAACTTTTAAGATTGATTGATAAAATGATTAATAATTTATCTTTTTATAAAAAAAATTTTTCAAATTTACAAAATTTATATCATGAAAATGCCGCTTCTTTTATCATTAAAGAAATTTTTTCTTAAGGTTTTAAAAATTGTTATTTTTTGTTTTATTGTTGGGTTTTTTGTTTTTTTAATTAATTTTTTTTATGAATATACGAAAATTAAAGAACTAAAAATCATTAATGTTGAAAAAGAAGAAATTATCGGATTAGAAAATTTAAAAAATAAATCATTAGTTTTTTTAAATTTAGAGGAAACAAAAAAAATATTACTTAATAAAAATCCTTTTATAAAAGAAATTGATCTTGAAAAAAAAATTCCAAATATATTAATTATTAAAGTAATTTTTGATCAACCAATAGCTGTGTTATCGTCAGATAATGGTTATTTTTATTTATCAAGTGAAGGTAAAATTTTAGAAAAAATAAAAGACTTAAAAAAAGCATATTTTCCTAAGATTAATTTTTATCAAAAATTATCTTTTAATAGTTATAGTTTAGGAGATAAAATTGAGTTTAAAGAAATACTTTTTGGTTTACAAATTTTAAAAATGTTAACTGATTTAAAAATTAAAGTTAATAGTCTTGATATTAATAGCGTAAATGTGCTACTATTTAATTTAGAAAACAAAAAGGTTTATTTTTCAAGCGAAAAAGAAATAGGAGCTCAGTTTTATCAATTTGAAAAAATTTACCGGCAATTTAAGATTGAAGGAAGAAATTATCAAGAAATAGATTTAAGATTTGATAAACCAATAGTTAGATTTTAATATTAAAATATATGCCTGAAACAATTATCACTGCTTTAGATATAGGTAGTAGTAAAATAGCAACTGTTGTTGGTGTAAAAACTGAAAGTAGCGATGAGATAAAAATTATTGGCTTTAATACCACTTCAGCTCGAGGCATAAAAAAAGGTTTGATCGTTGATATTAAAGAGGTTGTTGATGCGGTTGAAGAAAGTGTGGAAAGAGCAGAAAGAATGGCTGGGCATAAGATTAATAATTTATTTGTTTCTGTTGGTGGTCCTCATATTTCTTCTCTTAATTCTCATGGTATTGTTGCTATTTCTAATCCTCAAGGAGAGATAAATGATATTGATGTGGATAGAGTAATTGAGGCGGCTCGGGCAATATCTTTGTCAACAACAAGACAAATAATTGAGGTTGTTCCTCGTGATTTTATTGTTGATGGTCAAAATGGAATTAAAAATCCTGTAGGAATGACTGGTGTAAGACTTGAAACTGATACTCATATTATAACTGCTTCATCAATTAATTTAAAAAATATTGAAAGAGTTTTAGACGAATTAGGATTAAATAACTCTGGTTTTGTTTTTTCAGGATTAGCTTCAGCGGAGGCAGTTTTAACTGATACGGAAAAAGAATTAGGAGTAGTACTTGTTGATATTGGTGGAGGAAAGATTGATTTAGCAATATTTGTTGAGGGAGCATTATCGCATTCATCATCAATTCCAATTGGCGCTCGTCATATAACTAATGATATTGCTGTTGGTTTGCGAGTATCTTTAGATTCAGCTGAAAAAATAAAACTTTATCTAAGCAAAAATTTAACTTCTAAAAAAAAGGCAACATCGCTTGATTTTTCCTCTCTTAATCTACCAGAGAACATTACTGATATTTCTTTACCAACATTAGTTGACGGCATTATTGCTGCAAGACTTGAGGAGATTTATAAACTAATTTTTGAGGAGATAGAAAAAAGCGGATTTACTCAAAATATTCCTTCAGGATTAGTAATTACAGGAGGAGGCGCATTAACTGTTGGAATAATTGAAATAGGTAAAAGAGTTCTTGGTTTACCAATTCGTCTCGGTATTCCTGATAAAGTCTCAGGTCTTGTTGATGAGACAAACGACCCTCAATATTCCACCGCCATAGGATTGCTTTTGTATGGATTTAAAAATATAATAAATAAAAACAATAATTTTAAAAATTTTGGTAATATTTTAAAAGAATTTAATTTAGGAGTATCAGTTAATAAAATAAAAGATTTTTTTAAACAATTTATACCATAATAGTTGAAAATAGTTAAAAATGGTTATAAATAGTTGAAAATAGTTATAAATAGTTAAAAATAGTGGAAAAAATATGTTGGTAAAACCAAGAGCAGGACAAGAAGCAAAAATTAAGGTTGTTGGTGTTGGTGGTTGTGGCGGTAATGCTGTTTCTTCAATGATTGCTGATGGAGGAATAAAAGGAGTTGAGTTTATTGCCGTTAACACTGATGCTCAAGCTCTTCTTGCTAATAAAGCAACTGTTAAAATTCAAATTGGAGAAAATTTAACTAAAGGATTAGGTTCTGGTGGTAATCCAGAAATTGGTCGACAGGCAGCAGAGGAGTCAAGAGAGAAATTAAAAGAGGAATTATCCGGCGCTGATATGATCTTTTTGACTTGCGGTGAAGGTGGTGGTACTGGTACAGGAGCAGCGCCAGTAATTGCGGAGATTGCCAAAGAAACTGGAGCTTTAACGATCGCGGTTGTTACTAAACCATTTGATTTTGAAGGAGTAAAAAGAAAGTTTACTGCTGAGGATGGAATTGCTAATTTAAAAGAAAAGGTTGATACCTTAATCGTTGTTCCCAATCAAAGGATTTTAAGTGTTATAGATAAAAAAACTCCAATTCTTGATGCTTTTAGAAAAGTAGATGAGGTTTTGGTTTCTGGGGTAAAAGGAATTGCTGAGTTAATTACTACTCCAGGACTAATTAATGTTGATTTTGCTGATGTCAAATCAATTATGACTAATTCAGGGACAGCGTTAATGGGTATGGGTATGGGAAGCGGTGATAAACGGGCAATTACCGCGATAAAACAAGCAATAAGCTCACCTCTTTTAGATATCTCAATTGAAGGAGCAAAAGGAGTGTTATTTAATGTTGTTGGCGGTCCAGATCTGACAATGTCTGAGATTGATGAAGCAGCTTCAGTGATTGCTAAAAACGTTGATCCTGATGCCGATATTATTTTTGGAGCAGTTATTGATGATAAGATGATGGATCAGATAAAAATCACTCTTATTGCTACCAGATTTGATGATAATAAGATTCGACTTTTTAAATTTAGAAAAAATGATGAAGAAAAGCAAGAAGTTATAAAACCTAAAGAAGAATTAAAAGATGATATAAATGAAGAATTAGTTGATGAAAATGAAGAATTTTTTGATGATTCCTCTGAGTTTGATATTCCTGCTTTTTTGAGGAAAAAATAAAAATATTTAACACTTAAAAATAAGTCAAAAGTCAAAATTCAAAAGTCAAAATGAAAATTCAAAATTAAAAATGGAAAAAAACTACTTTGTCATTCCTGGCTTGACCAGGAATCCAATCTTCTCCAATCCGACCTACGAGTTCGCCTGTGGATTGCCGGGACAATATAAAAATAAACAAAATTGAGTAATTTTTAAATTAAACTTAATTATTAAGGACAGAACCTTTTTTTCAAAAAGGTTCTGTCCTTGTTATTTTATCAAATACTGTCTTTGCAATTTTTGCAAAGACAGTCTTTAATAAATTAGTCTTTATCATTTTTCATTATTTATTATCATTGTTTTTTAAAATTATTTTTAATATAATTTTTTTCATATGTTTAAACCAATTGCTGACAATCATAATTTTATTGAGATGGAAAAGAATTGGTTAAAGCATTGGTATGAAAAAGGAGTTGTTAATAAATATTTGAAAAAAAACAAAGATTCAAAAAAATACTTTTCATTTCTTGATGGACCGATTACTGCTAATAATCCAATGGGTGTTCATCATGCTTGGGGTCGAACTTACAAAGATCTTTGGCCAAAATTTTATAATTTATTAGGTTATAAACAACGTTTTCAAAATGGTTTTGACTGTCAGGGGCTTTGGGTTGAAGTCGAAGTAGAAAAAGAGCTTGGATTAAAGACAAAAAAAGACATTGAAAATTTAGTCCCAGGTGATAAATTTGCCTCAATTGCTAAATTTGTTCAGCTTTGCAAAGATAGAGTAAAAAGATTTTCTGCAATTCAGACAGAGCAGTCAAAAAGATTGGGTTATTTTGCTGATTGGGAGAATTCTTATTTTACAATGAGTGATGAGAATAACTATATGATCTGGACTTTTTTAAAAAAGTGTTATGAAAACGGCTGGATTTATAAAGGTCAAGAATCAGTGCCTTGGTGTCCAAGATGCCAAACAGCAATATCTCAACACGAGATTTTAACTGAAGATTATAAAGAAGTAGTTCATGAATCAATATATTTTAAATTAAAACTTAAAGAAAAAGATAATGAATATCTTCTTGTTTGGACAACTACTCCTTGGACACTGATTGCTAATATTGCTGTTGCTGTTGAGAAAACATATGATTATTCTTTGGTTGAAGTTAAAAATAGTGAGCGATATTGGTTAGCAAAAGAGTTAGTAAAAACTGTTTTAGGTGAAGATGTTAATAAAATTATTAAGACAGTTAAAGGTAAAGATTTGGTTGGTTTAGAGTATGAAGGACCTTTTGATAATTTAGAAGCAGTGAAAAAAGTAGCTGAAAATAACAAAGGTAAATTTCATATTGTTATTGCTACTGATGAAAATATTATGCCAATATCGCTTGAAGAGGGTACAGGATTAGTTCATACAGCAGTTTCTGCGGGAACAGAAGATTATAAGCTTGGTAAAAAACTAGGATTGCCAATGATACCAGTGATTGATGATGAGGCTAATTATTTAGAAGGATTAGGTGAGTTTTCGGGCAAAAATGCTAAAAAAAATCCTCGTTTAATTTTAGACTACATGGAAAAAAACAGTTATGCTTATAAAATTCACAATTATAAACATCGTTATCCTGCTTGTTGGCGTTGTAAGACAGAATTAGTTTGGAAAGTCGCTGATGAATGGTATATCGCAATGGATAAATCAAGCAAAAATCAAAATTTGGAAAATAAAACATTAAGAGAGAGGATGATTGATGTCGCGAAAAAGATAAAATGGATGCCTGAATTTGGTCTTGATAGAGAGCTTGATTGGCTTAAAAATATGCATGATTGGCTTATCTCAAAAAAAAATCGTTTTTGGGGATTGTCTTTGCCTATTTATGAATGCAAAAAATGCGGTCATTTTGAGGTGATTGGTAGCAAAGAAGAGTTAAAAGAAAGGGCAGTTGAAGGTTGGGAAGAATTTGAAGGTAAATCTCCTCATAAGCCTTATATTGATAAAGTAAAAATTAAATGTTCAAATTGTGGTGAAATTGTTTCTCGAGTTGATGATGTTGGTAATCCATGGCTTGATGCAGGAATTGTTGCTTATTCAACTATTAAAGAAAATAATCAAGGTGAACCGCTTTATAAAATCAATAAAGAAGAATGGCGAAAATGGTTTCCAGCTGATTTTATTACTGAAAGTTTTCCTGGTCAGTTTAAAAACTGGTTTTATGCTTTGATTGCCATGTCAACAGTTATGGAAAATGAACCACCATTTAAGCGAGTTTTAGGTTATGGTACTTTGCTTGGTGAGGATGGTAGACCAATGCATAAAAGTTGGGGTAATGCGATAGAGTTTAATGAAGGTGCTGATAAAATTGGGGTTGATGTGATGAGATGGATGTTTGCTCGTCAAAATCCTGCTGATAATATGCTTTTCGGTTATAAAAAAGCTGATGAAGTCAGGCGTCAGTTTTATTTGATTTTATGGAATGTTTATAAATTTTTTATAGAATATGCGAATTTAGATAATTTTAACGCTCGATATCAAGATTTTTTTGACTCAGCTGTTGAAAACGCCTCTCAGTCGCGAAATCCAAAGTTGCAAAAAACTTTGATATCTTCGCTTAATGATATAAACATTTTAGATCAATGGATTTTAAGTCGTTTGGCAACAATGGTTTTAAATGTTGAAAAATATTTAAAAGAGTTTAATGCTAAAGATGCTGCTTTTGAGATTGAAAAATTTGTTTCAGATTTATCAACTTGGTATGTGAGACGTAGTCGAGACAGAGTTTGGGTTAATTCTGATGATAAGGATGATAAGCAATCATTTTATGAGACAATGTATTTTGTTTTAGTTAATCTATCAATTATTTTATCTCCATTTTTACCTTTTATTTCTGAGGAAATTTATACTAATTTAACTGGAAATGAGTCAGTACATCTAGAGTTTTGGCCTGATGAAGAGTTAATGAAAAAAATTAAAAATGATAAGTTAGAAGAAGCAATGACTAAAGCAAGAAAAGTTGTTGAAACAGGTCATGCAAAAAGAAAAGAAATGAAAATAAAAGTAAGAATGCCACTTTTAAAATTAGATATTGAATATTCAGAAAATATCAATGATGTTTCAGATAAAATTTGGAAAGTGGTATTGGATGAATTGAATATAAAAAATCTTTATATAAACGGAAAATTAGTTTATCCGGAAAAAGAAAAACAAGTATCTCAAGAAGAATTGGAGTATGAAGGTAAATTAAGAGATTTTATAAGACAAGTTCAAGCAAAAAGAAAAGAGATGAGGTTAAAACCAAATGAATATCTTGAATTTGAGATTCCGACAGAATTCAAAAACAGTCAGGATTTCTTAAAAAGAAAACTAATGTTAAAATAAAAAGATGGAATTATTTTTACCTTCACTTTTTTTATCAATTTTTGGTTTAATTAATCTTTTTGGTATAAATCAAAGTTTATTTTGGAAACAATTATTAAATGTAATCATTGCTTTTGGAGTTTTTTTTATTGTTAAAAAACTTTCTTTTAATTTCTTTAAGATAAATTCTCGATTTTTTTATTTTTTATTTTTATTTTTATTAATTGTCAGTTTTATCATTGGTATTGAAGTAAAAGGCTCAAAACGTTGGTTAGATCTATATTTTTTTAGTTTCCAATCAAGCGAGTTTTTAAAACCTTTTTTTATTTTATTTTTAAGTGATTATTTATCTTCAAAAAAAATTTTTGAAAATAATTTATTTATTTTATTTAAAGCTTTTATATATTTTTTTGTGCCATTTTTAATTATTTTTAAACAGCCAGATTTAGCTAATTCAATGACTTTTTTAGTGATTTTTTTAGTTTTAATTTTCTTTTCAAAAATTCCAAAAAAATATTTAATTTATTTTTTGATAATTGGTTTAGTTAGTATGCCGATGGTATTTTTTATATTAAAACCATATCAAAAAATGAGAATTTTATCTTTTTTAAATCCACATTATGATGTTCAGGGTTCATCTTATAATATAATCCAATCAATCATCGCCATTGGTAGCGGTGGTTTTTTTGGAAAAGGACTAGGACTTGGATCACAGTCAAAACTTTATTTTTTGCCAGAAAGTACCACTGATTTTGCTTTTGCTTCACTTGTTGAACAATTTGGTTTTTTAGGTGGTTTTTTTGTGATTAGTTGTTATTTAATATTAATTTTTTTTCTTTTAAAAAAAACAAGTTATTATTTATTTAAAAAAGAAGAAGAAAATCAAATGAAATTTTTATTTTCTTTAGGAGTAATATCATATATTATTTTTCAATTTTTTGTTAATGTTGGTATGAATATGGGGATTTTGCCAGTAGCAGGAGTAGCCTTACCATTTATTTCTTATGGAGGATCATCAATTATGGCGTTAATGATTAGTTTAGCACTTGTTCCTTAAAAAACAATTTGCTTTAGACAATTTTTTTTGTATAATTTATTTTATGACTAAATTTGCAGTTATAAAAACAGGCGGAAAACAATACTTAGTTAAAGAAGGAGATGAGATTGTTGTTGATAGATTAGAAAATAAGGAACAAGAAAAAATCGAGCTGGAAACATTAATGATTTTTACTGATGATGGAGATAATATTGAAATTGGTAGTCCTTTTTTAAAAGAAAAAACTCAGGCAGAAATAGTTTCTCATGAGAAGGGCGAAAAAATTAGAATAGCAAGATTTAAGGCGAAAGTAAGATATCGAAAAGTAAAAGGTTTTCGACCACAGCTAACAACATTAAAAATTATTAAAATTAATTAACTATTTTTAACTATTTATAACTAATTTTAATTATTTATAACTAACTATGGCGCATACTAAAGCACAAAAAACAGTTCGTGGTAATCGAGATTCACAAAGTAAAAGACTGGGAGTGAAAGTTTATGGTAGTGAAAAAGTAAAACCAGGTAATATCATTATTCGTCAAAAAGGAACAAAGATTAATCCTGGTCCAGGAACAATGTTGTCTAGAGATTTTACTATTTTAGCTTTAAAACAAGGAACAGTTAAATTCTACAAAAGAAGAGGTGAGCTTTTTGTTTCTGTGGTATAAAATTGGTTTTTGTTCGTGCTAAAATATCTTCATGGAGGAAATTTTTGAAAAATTCAAAAAAGAAGAAGATATATTTAATAAAGCAAGAATTGTTAAGTTTTTAATTAAAGAAAAAGGTTTGCAAGTTAAACAGATAGCACAAAACCTTAATGTTTCTTCATCTTATATTTGTCATTTAGAAAGACTTCTTAATCTTCCGGAGATTATTATTGATGGTTATTATTCAAAAATGATTAATATTAGCCAGTTGTTTTTATTATCAAGAATTAGTGATCAAGAGAAGCTTATTAATATTTATGAAAAAATTTTGTCAGATAATTTAACATTTCAGCAAACAGAAGAGTTAATAAGAGAAGAATTATACAAAATAAAAAATAAAGGTCAGTATTTAGATATTAATGAAAAGAATAATTTAATTAATAAATTTAATAATAAATATAAAAATTCTAATTTGAAAATAATTCAATCAAAAGTAAAAGGTAAAATAAACATTGAGATAAAAGATAATTTAGAAAAAACTTCAAAATTGATAAAAAAATTAATTAACGCAATGATTGAGGCAAAGGATTAGTGATCCAACCAACAGCATTTGGTGGAAAATAACGATAAAAAACATGACCTATTAAATTTTGTATCGGTACTGAACAGAATTCTCTTGAGTCAGATGATCGAGGACGATTATCACCCATAACAAAAACTTCATCATTTGGGATTTTGTAAGGTTCACCATTTTTTATGCATCCTCCTTCCCAAAGATTGGTAACATCTGAAATATAATTTTCTTTAATTACTTTACCATTAATTGATACTTCACCATCTTTTATCATCAAAGTTTCACCTGGAAGACCAATGACTCTTTTTATATACTCGATATCAGGATTTTTTGGCGATTTTAAAACAACAACATCACCACGTTCAATACGTCTGAATTTATAAGTAATCCGACTTGTTAGGATATAATCGCCTGTATGAAAATTTGGCTCCATTGAGGCACCTTTAACTTGATTTGGAGTAAGAATAAAAAGATAAACAACAATAAAAAGTGAACCAACAAAAACAACAGTTTCTAAAATATCAAAGACAAAGTCAATAATATCTTTGATGATTTTTCCCATAAATATTTATTGTAGATAAAAACTGGTTTATTTACAACAGATTTTATATAATATATTTGGGCTTATAGCTCAGTTGGCTAGAGCGTTGCATTCACATTGCAAAGGTCCCTGGTTCAAGTCCAGGTAAGCCCACAAAAACATCTAACGTTTAACATCTAACATTTGAAAAAAATTAACCTAATTGATCTAATTATTAAGGACAGAACCTTTTTTTCAAAAAGGTTCTGTCCTTGTTTTTTTTATTAAAAACTGTCTTTGCAATTTTTGCAAAGACAGTCTTTATCAAATTAATTTTTTAATTTATATTCTTAAATCAACCCAAAATCTTTTTTCAATCACCAAAAAATGAAATGATCGCATCATTTTTTGATGATAATAAAATATTTTTTGTTGTTGGAATAATCTAAACCTACTATAAGTGATGAAAATTATGTGACGATCGTCATATAATTGTAATCGTTAAATAAGTTTTAGGTTGATGGATTAAGATAAGTTATGATAATGTAAATCTTAAATTTGTAGGTTATAAACGACTGAAAAAAATAAAAATATATAGTATAAATGTTGCTAATGGGAATTATTTTAATATTAGGATTTTTTTTGAGATTATTAACGATATTTGTTTTTAAAAATATAGATAATTATGATATTCAATCATATTATTTAGTTGGTAAATCAATTTTTGAAGGTATAAAAATATATCCAGATATTGCAAAACTTCATCATCCTTATTTGCCTTTTTTTCTTTATATTGAGTATTTTGCTTATATAATTGGAAAAAATAAATTAATCATTTCAATAATCATAAGGTTTGTTAATACTTTTTTTGATATTGGAAATATATATTTAATTTATTTATTATCAAAAAGTTATAAAAAAGCTTTTTTATACGCAATAAATCCAATTTCAATATTAATTTTTTGTTTGCATGGACAATTTGATGCTATTCCTATTTTCTTTTTGCTTTTAACAATTTATTTTTTACAAACTAAAAAACAATTTATTTCGATGATTTTTTACTCTTTAGCAATATTAATAAAAACTTGGCCAATATTATTTATGTTTTTATTTTTAAAAAGATTAAAAAATAGAATATATATTTTTTTAGCATTATTATTTCCAGTTATTTCGATTTTGGTTTTTTCTATATTATTTAAAAATTCTTTTATTAATATTTTAAAAACAATTTTAGGTTATCAGAGTGTTTGGGGAGTTTGGGGTTGGTCAATTTTACTTCAAACATTGAGGTTTCGTTATCAAAAAATTATGATTTTTTTATTTTTAATAGTTTTTTATTTAATTTCATACTTAAAAAACAATAAAGATATTAAAAAAGAAATTCTTTTTTTATTAATTATTTTTATCATTTTTTCTCCAACTTTTTCTATTCAGTATTTTTCCTGGATTATCCCTTTTTTTATCTTAAATTTTAAAAGACAATATATTTTTCCAATTTTTTTAATTACTTTTTATTTGATTTTTAATTATGCTTCTTGGGTAATTAATATTAAAATGTTTTATTTTAACCTAATATCTTTTGTTTTTTGGTTTATACTTGCAATTAATTTTTTAAAGATATACTTTGAAAAAAAATTATTGTCATAATAATCTAAACATTCATTTTTGTAGGTTATAATCCATAGACAATTTATAAACTTCTTTTTATAAAAAAATATATGAAAAAAATTTACATTTTTTTATTTTTATTTTTTCTATTTAATATTTTTTTTGTTAAAGAAGTTTATGGTTTGCAATTTTATAAATATCAAAACAATCCTTTAAATATTTCTTTAATAGATGATTATTCTTATGTTTTGCAAGTTGATGTTTATGAAAAAAATAATAATGGTTGTTTTGGAATTGCAGCGGCAAGAAAATCAAACGATAGTTTTTATTCATTAGTAAAAATTGAATCAAATAATTGTGTTAATTGGGTAATGAAAAAAGAGGTTCTAAGATTAGGGCGAGATATAACTAATCCTAGATTATTTGTTGATACTAACAATCAAAAAATATTGTTTTTTACAATACAAGATGATCAGGATTTTTATCGAATATACTCAACAAATTGTGATAACAATTTAAATTGTTCAAATGATGTAAATCTTATTCTTAACCCAAACAAAAATGATTATACAGAAAAAAACGGTTATTTTGCTGCCAAGATTTTAAGATATCAAGATAAATATTATATGTTTTATGGTGTTTGGGGAAGTGATGGTTTTAAAATTAGATTGGCTTATTCAGATAACTTACAATCATGGACAAAATGTCAGTTTAATTTAATATCGGATGGTGCTGATGGTCCATTTCCTTTAATTTTAGATAATTCATTATTTTTATTTTATCACAAATCAAATTCTTCAGGAATAAAGCTAGCAAAAGCTAATCTTCCTATTAGCTGTAATATGAGTTTTCAAGACCAGGGTTATCAATTAATAAAAGGATCCACATATGATGCTAAGCACTTGATTTTTCCTTCAGTTTTGTTTGAAAATAATGATTTTAAACTATTTTATAGTGGTTTAAGTTCATTTAATAATTGGAGTTTAAATTTTGCTTGTACAGACACTATTTGTGGTTTTAATTTACCAACTCCTACTTTAATACCATCCCCAACTATTACTCCTACTCCAATTCCCACAAAAATACCAATAATAATTTTACCTGGATTTATGGGGTCGTGGAATAAAGAGGCGATTTTGCATAATGGAAATGTAAATTATACTGAATGGAAATTAGCGCCATTTGTTAAAGAGTATAACGGATTGATAAATACTTTAAAAAATCTTGGTTTAAAAGAAAATGAAGATTTTTATGTATTCGCCTATGATTGGCGAAAACCAGTATTGGAAACAGTTGAGAATTTAAATAGTTTTATAAATAGTCATTTATCTCAAACTTTTAATAAATTTTCTCTTGTTGGTCATTCTTTAGGTGGATTAGTGGCAAGAATATATACTCAAAAATATAAAGATAAAGTAAATAAGATAATATCTGTTGGCTCGCCTCATCAAGGAGTGGTTCAGGTTTATAAACCAATTGAAGCAGGTGAGATTGATAGAGAAAACACACTTTTATGGTTAGCTCAAAAAATGATTTTAATTTTAAATAAAAATGCTATTGAGTCTGATAGACAAACTATAGCTAACAAATTTCCTGTTGCTTATGATCTTTTTCCAACTTTTGATTTTTTAAAAAATAAAAATAATCAGATTATTCCAATTAGTAGTTTAAATGTAAAAAATACTCTATTGAATCAATTTAATCAATCACTAAATGAGATTTATGATATTTTTACTGCTATTTATGGTGAAAAAGATAAAAATACTCCTTCAGAATTTATAATTGATTCGCCAAATTTGATTGATCAAGTTTTAGGCAATTATCAAGATGGTTATCCAATAGAGACACATTTTGATTATGGTGATTATACTGTTTTAACAAAAAGCGCTAAACAAGATGAAGATGCGGAAAAATTAGTTTTTGATCATGGAGAAATTATTACTAAAAAAGAAGCAATAAAAAAAATTTTAGATTTATTAGGTATTAATTATAATGAAGAAAAAATTGTTGAGGGAGAAAAAACTAATATTGCTAGATCATTGATCTTTCTTATTAAATCTCCAGCAAAAATGAGTATTAATTTTAATAATAATATTTACGAAGAAAATGATGGAATAATTTTTATACCTAATGCAGAAACAGGGGGTTATCAATTAAATGTTCAAGGTACAGATTTTGGTCAGTATCAAGTAATTATTGGTCAAATTTCAGATAACAATGATATTTGGGAGACAATTAATGGAGAAATAACTAATAATCCTCCGGATCAACAAATTGACACTTATTTTATTAATTATAACAACGAAAACTCATATTCAATATTTCCTACTTCAACACCAACCTTAACTTCAACTCCAGCTTTAACCTCAACTTTAACACCAACTAAAATTTTTGACCCTACTAATACTCCAAAAAATATACCAATTTTGTCACAAACAACTAATCAATCAACAACTTCTAATAACTCAAATAATTTATTAACATCAAATTCAAATGAGCAAATTTCATCAAAACCTACACCGACACCAACTTTAATTTTATTTTCAAAAATAGATAATGAAACTAATAAAAATTTAAACAATGATAATAATAGAAAAATTTTAGGTGAAAAAACAGAAAAAAAAGAGATTAATCAATTAAAAAACAAAAAAAGTAATAATTTTATTTATTATTCAATTTTAGGAATAATAATCTTTTTTATATTTTTAATATTCAAAATGTATAATATCTTTCATGACAAGATTAAATATCTCGCTTTTAACAGCAACAAAAAATAGTCAAGAGACAGTTGAAAAAACTTTTAGATCAGTAAAAGATTTAGTTGATGAAATAATTGTTGTTGATAATGGTTCAAAAGATAAAACTTTGGCAATTGCGAAAAAATATCAGGCAAAAATTATTTTTTATAAAGGGAAAAATTTAGGTAAACAGTATCAAAAAGGATTAAAACTTATTAAAAATCAATGGGTATTAATTTTAGATAGCGATGAGTATTTGAGCAAACAATTAAAAAAAGAAATAAAAGATAAAATCAAAAATAAGTCTTTAAATAATTTTGATGGTTATTTTATTCCTTTTCAAAATCATTTTTTAGGAAGACCAATTAATTATGGAGGAGAAAATTACATTATGCTTCGATTATTTAAAAAAAACAAAATTAAAATTACCTCAGAGCCAACTCATCAAAAATATATTTTAACTTCAAAAAAAATCGGTTATTTAAAAAATAAGATCATTCATTATTCTTACAGATCTTTATCTCAAATGTTAAAAAAATTTACTTATTATGCGATAGAAGAAGCAAAGAAAAAGTTTAAAAAAGGAGAAAAATCTTCTTTAAAAAAAATAATTCTTTATTCTTTGCATATGTTTTATGCAAGATTTATAAAAGATGAAGGTTTTAAAGATGGCTTATTTCGAATACCCCTTGATTTAGGATTTACTTATATGGAATTTTTAACTTATTTGGTATTATTTATTTTGCAGTTAAGAAAGAAATATGAATAAAAAAATTGCTTTTATTTTTGTATTGTATAAAACTTCAAAAAAAGAAATATTAAGACTGGAAAAAGAGATTAGCAAAATGGGTTTACAAAATTACAAGATTTATTTTATTGATAATACTTCATCAAATAAAGGTTATGCTGCTGGGGTAAATATTGGTTTAAAAAAAGCTATTAATGATGGTTTTGATTTATTTTTAATTTGCAATTATGACATCTCTTTTAATAATTTAAAAATAAAAGAGATATTGGAAGCTGGAAAATTTTTTGATATTTGGGGATTAGCGATGAAGCAAGAAGGAAAAATTTATTATGGCGGAGAAATTGATCGTTGGCGAATGAGCGGCGGATTAATTGACAAAAAACCAAAACAAAGATTTTTTTCAGTTGATTTTGTTTCCGGTTCTTTAATGATTATTAAAAAAAATGTCATTGATAAAGTTGGTTTTTTTGATGAAAGTTATTTTATGTATTATGAGGATGTTGATTATTGTTATCGGGCAAAAAAAGCAGGATTTAAAATCGGTGTTGATACAAAATTAATTTACGATCATTTTGAAATTTCAAAAACTAATAATCCCAAAAAAAACTGGTATCTTTTTAAAAACAGACTTAAATTTTTTTTAAAGTATTCTACTCCTCTTCAAAAAATCAGGGAAATAATCAGAATTCCAAAGACCATATATGAGGAAATTAAAAAAAGAATTTTTTATCTAAATTTTTTTACTTATAATATTTTTTCTATTTTAAATAAATTATTAACATTTATTCAGTTTATTGTTTTAATTAGAGTTTTTCCTCCGGAGACATATGGAATTTATAGTTTAGCTTGGGCTCATTTATCAATGTTTTTGCCGTTAATTGATTTTGGATCAACTAATTACGGCATTATTAATTTACCTCAGCAAAAAAAGCTGGTATTTTCTGATCTTTTAAGCTTTAGATTTTTTTTATCATTAATAGTTTTTTTAATAACAATAATCAGTTTGTTTTTTATTCCTTATAACTTAACAACAAAAATTACGATTTTTTTTATCTCAATTGTTAGTTTTCAAACAAGTTTTTTTGGCAGTTTGTTAATTAAATTAACTAACATTAATCAAGTTTATTTATCTTCGATTATTAGTTTTATTTTTCAGTTTTTATTAACTTTTTTTGTGATTTTGGTTAGTTTATTAACAAAAGATATATTGACAGTTTTTTTAGTAATTTTTATTTTATATGGACTTTATTTAGTTTATCTTTTAGATTATTTACAAAAAATTGAATTAAATATCAAAATTAATTTTGATCTTAAAAAATTTTTATCAATTATTAAAATCTCATATATTTATCTTTTGATTGCAATTTTTGCTCGTTGGTATAGCCGAGCAGATATTTTTCTGCTAAATTTTTTAAAAAATCAAGAGGTTGTTGGCATATATTCATCAGCTTATAAATTTTTAGAAGCATTAATGTTTATGGTGACAGCATATAATTTATCATCATTGCCGATTTTAGTTTCTTTTTACAAAGATAAAAATTTTGATTTAATAAAGTTAAAAATCAAGAAAGATTTTGTTTTTTTAAGTTTTATTGCGCTTGTTATAAGTTTTGGATTTTATTTTTTTTCTGATATATTTTTGAATCTTTTTTTTAAAAACAAATATTTATTGGCAATACCAATATTAAAAATCATTATTTTTAATCTGCCATTAATTCTTCTAACATCAATTTTTTTCAATTTTTTTTATGTTGTTGGCAAAGTAAAAATAATTTTGTTTTTAATGATTTTTCAGTTAATTTTTAATGTTAGCGCTAATTTAATTTTTATTCCAAAGTATAGTTATTTTGCCAGTTCTTATATTTCTTTGATTGGTGAAGTTATTAATCTATTAATTTCTATTTATTTTTATAAAAAATATTATGAAAATTTCGGTTGATTTTGGAGCAGTTGAAGGCAAAGGTTATTATGGAACAAAAATTTTTTCTGAAAATTTAAAAAAAGCTTTATTAAAATACGATAAAAATAATGACTATATTTTTTATGATTTTAAAACTGTTAAACCAAAATTATTTTGGAGTCAATTAGGATTAAGTTTAGCAGAATTAAAAAATAAACCTGATGTTTTTTTAGCTCTAAATCAATCAATTCCTTTTTACGTTAATGGTAAAATAATTTCTTTTTCTCATGGTTTGTCTTATTATTTTTATCCAGAGTATTATTCAAAACATGATGTTAGTCGATTAAAAAAACAGTTGTCAATAATGGTAAAAAGATCTCAAGTGATTATTGTTTCTTCAATTAAAGTAAAAAATGAATTAGAAAAAATATCTGAAAAAAATAAAAATTTAAAAATCATTAATCTGCCTTTTGGCATACCTTTTGATGTTTTGGAATTTAAAAATTTTAAAAAAATAAATAAAAAATATTTTTTAGTGGTTGCTAATAACCAGCCAATAAAAAATCTTAATTTTATAATTGAAAATTTTTTAAAAGCAACAGTAGACAAAAACTTTTATCTTTATGTTGTTACCAACAATGCAGATGGCTTAATTAAAGAAAAAAATATTAAATATTTTCTTAATATCAGTCGTTTTCAATTAATAAATCTTTATTCTCAAAGCCAGGCTTTATTAACAGCATCTTTTTATGAAAGTTTTAATTTTCCAATTTTAGAAACTCTTTTTTTTGCCAACCCTGTAATTGCTTTGAAATCAGCAGCAATACCGGAATTTAAAAATTATGTTAATATCGCAAAAAATGAATATGAGTTTATTAATTTTTTAAAAAAAATACCTCGAAAATTAGACAAAAAAAATATTGATGAACTTAAAGAAAAATTTAGTTGGAAAAAATATGTTGAAAAATTGATAAAATTATATCAATAAATATGATATCAGTAGTTATTTTGCATAAAAATGAAAAAGATATTGAAAGATGTCTGCAATCAGTTGATTTTGCTGATGAGATAATTATTATTTTTGATGAAAAAAATAAAAATCTTGAATTTGAAAACAATGTAAAAAATAATAAAAGAATTAAGATTTTTTATCGGAAGTTAAATAATGATTTTTCCAAACAAAGAAACTATGGTTTAAACAAGACAAAAGGCGATTGGATTTTGTTTTTAGACAGTGATGAAGAAATTACTCCGGAGTTAAAACAAGAAATAATCAATGAAATTAATAATAAAAATCAAAACTTTTCTGCTTATTATATTAAACGACGTGATTTTTTTTGGGGTAGAGAAGTGCGATTTGGCGAAGTAAGAAAAATAAGATCAGAAGGAATAATTAGATTAGTGAAAAAAAACTCTGGTTATTGGCAAGGCAAAGTTCATGAAGAATATAAAGTTAACTCTGGTTTTAAAATTGGCAAATTAAAAAATTTTATTAATCATTATCCTCATCAAAGTTTAAGAGAGTTTATTAACGATGTCAATTATTACTCAACACTGCGAAGTTTAGAGCTTCAAGAATTGGGTAAAAAAACAAATGTTTTAGAGATTATTTTTTTTCCATTTTTTAAATTTATTTTGACTTATTTTATTTATTTAGGTTTTTTAGATGGCGAAGCAGGTTTTGTTTATTCATTTATGATGAGTTTTCACTCGTTTTTAGTGAGAGCCAAATTATATCAAAGGACGGTCCTTTAAGGTTCTGTCCTTGTTAAGAACATATGGAGATTTTATTTTTTTTAATAACGATATTTTTTTCTTTAGGTCAACTTGCTAGGATAACTTTATTTGAAAGACAGATTAATTTTTATATTTATGAAATTTTTCTTTTAATTGTTTTATTAACTTTGATTTTTAAATTTAAACTCGAGCCAATTAAATATTTTTGGAAAAACTTCAAAGAATTTTTTTTATTTTTTTTGATTTTAATTTTATCTTTAATATTTAATTTTAATCAGTTTGTATATTTTCAAAATTTAGTTGGTTTACTTTATTTTTTAAGATTGTTTTTTTATTTTGTCTATTTTTTTTATCTTTATTATTTTGTTAGGAATCATCAATATTTTAAAAAAAATATTCAAGTCTCTTTAAATATTTTTATTATTTTAACGATTATCTCAACGATCACTCAATTTTTTTTATATCCTGATCTTAGAAATCTTATGTATTTAGGTTGGGACCCACATTTAGGAAGAACATTTGGAGTTTTTTTTGATACAAGTATTGCCGCAGTTATTTATGGATTAATTTTTTTTATAAGTAATAATTTTTTTATAAAAATAATTTATTTATTTTTTTTAATTTTTAGTTTTTCTCGAGGAGTAATTTTATCTTTTATTTTTACTTTATTATATGTTTTTTTAAAAAATAAACAATCAGTTTTTAGATTAATTATTTTTATTATTTTTTTAATCATTGTCTTAATCTTAGTTCCAAAACCTTTTGGTGAGGGTAGTAAATTAACCAGAACTTATACGATTATCTCAAGAATAAATGATTATAAAGAAGGCTGGAACTTGTTTTTAAAAAAACCAATATTTGGCTGGGGATATAATCGATTAAGATATGTAAGAAATATTGAAAACTCACATGCGGCTTCTAATTTTTCTTCAAGTTATTTAACAATTTTAGTTTCTTCAGGTTTTTTGGGATTGTTAAGTTTTTTATTTTTATTAAATTTTTTTTGGAAAAAATTTAAGAATAAAAGAGAACTATTAATTTTAATTGGATTAACATCTTTTTTTGACAATATTTTTCTCCATCCTTTTATTTTATTTTTATTTTTTACTAGTCTTTTTGATAATTGATTTTAAGAGTTTTTGTTTCTATATTTCCAGCAATATCTTGAGCAATAATCTCAAAAGAATTTTCACCCTCATTTAATCTAATTTGATATTGAAATTTTCCTAAAGCATCAACAATCACTGGACTATTGTTTATTTTTACAAAAACTTCTTTATCTGTTTCCCCTTTTATTATTATTTCGTTTTTGTTAACAGTATCGCCATCTTTAGGATCAATGATTTCTAATTTTGGTTTTGTATTTTTGTAAATAACAGTGTATTTTTGAGTTTTTTTAGTGATATTGTCATTATTGTTTTTTCCAATTAGATAAATTTGATTTTCTCCCTCAACTAATCCTGAAATTTCTTCATTAAAACTATCTAAAGAAAAATTTTTTATCTCTTTAATCTTTTTATTATTTAAAATAAATTGAATCTCATCAATATTAGTCGCTGATCCAGAAACAATTATTGAGGCGCTGTTAGTGGCACTAGGAATATTATCAATTGTTAAAGATAGGAATTCATTGGTATTTTTAATTGTTTCAGTTGGTTTGTTATTGGAAAAAATATTGGCAATAAAAACTGAGGTGTTTAAAAGGATTTTAAAACCAACCGTAAAGATGAAAATCAAAAGAATAACAATTAAAAAAATAATAAAATAAAAATTTTGAAAAATTGGATTATTATTTAATCTTCTTGTCATATTGAGCTGGGACCGAGAATCGAACTCGGAACCGACGGTTTACGATACCGTTGCTCTACCAATTGAGCTATCCCAGCAATAATTTTATCATTTTTTGAGCGGTGGAGGGGATTTGAACCCCCGACCTTCTCCTTGGGAAGGAGACATTCTACCACTAAACTACCACCGCAAAATTACAAAATTATTATATCTAAAAATAAGATAAAATTAACGAGGAATATTTAAAACCATACCAATCTCAATTAGATCAGGATTTTGAAGATTATTGGCTTTTAAAATTCTTGGCCAAGAATAAAAATCACCATAAACTTTAAAAGATATTAAAGATAAAGAATCTCCTGGCTGGACAACATATTTTCCTTCAGTATAAACAACTTGAGAAGTTTGAAGCGATGAAGTTTCGCCAGTTGTTGGTTGTCGAGGTTTAACTGAAGGAATGATTAATTTTTGACCCTCAATAATAGGAGATGATGGATCAATATTATTAGCAATTGATATATCATAAGCATTAAATCCAGATCCGTAAAACTTTTCTGCAATATGCCAAAGATCATCGCCTGGCTGAACAATATAAGTTTTTATTTGTGGAGTTGATTTTTTTAGAATAATTTTTTTTGGTTTAGTAAATAAATTAAAAGAAAGTTTTGGTAAAGCAAAATTAATTTTTATATTTTTTAAAAAAATATTATATGAATAAGAAGAAATCAAATATGAAACCAATATTCCTAAAATTAATTGAGGATATTTTTTTTGAATTAAATTAGATAAAGCCTTTTGATAGTTTGGAGTTTTTTCATAGATTTTTTTCATATTGGTATTATATCATAAGCTTTTTTATTAATATATTGTAAAATCATTAATATAAAGTTTAGACTTGTAATTTAAGAGAAAAATCTATAAAATATTATTTAGCGGTCGTAGCTCAATTGGCTAGAGCGCATCCCTGTCACGGATGAGGCTGCGGGTTCGAGACCCGTCGATCGCGCTATTAAAAATTAAATTAATCATATGTTATTAATCTTTCTTGGTGTTTTATTAATTCTTGTTCTTTATATTATTGGTCAATACAATAACTTTGTTGTTTTAAAAACTCGCATTCAAGAGGCATTATCAGGGATTGATGTTCAGTTAAAAAGACGAGCTGATTTAATTCCTAATTTAGTAGAAACTGTTAAAGGATATGCAAAACATGAAAAAGAGATTTTTGAAAATGTGACCAAAGCTCGATCAAATTTAATAAAAGCAGAAACACTTGAAGAAAAAGCTAAAGCAAATAATGAGTTAACTGAAGCTTTAAAAACATTATTTGCAGTGGCAGAAGCTTATCCTCAACTTCAAGCTAGTGAAAATTTTAAAGATTTACAAAGACAACTTGAAGATACTGAAGATAAAGTTGCTTATTCAAGACAGTTTTATAATGCTAATGTTTTGGATTTTAATACTAAAATACAAATGTTTCCTTCAAACATCATCGCCAAGGTTTTTGGCTTTAAGCAATTTGAGTTTTTTGCCGCTAATGAGGAAGAAAGAAAAAAAGTTGAGGTAAAGTTTTAATTTTATGTCACCATATAAATTAATAAACCAAAATAAAAGAAAGACTTGGTTGATATTAATATTATTTATCCTAATTTTTACAGGATTTTTTTATTTGATTGGTAAATACTTTGATGATCCTGTTGGTTATTTATTTTTAGGATTAACAATCTCAACATTATCTTCAATTGGTAGCTACTTTTACAGTGATAAGATTGTTTTATGGTCTTTGGGCGCAAAAGAAGCTAGTAAAAGAGAATTTTTTGATTTTTATACCGTGACTGAAAATTTATGTATTGCTGCTGGTTTACCAATGCCAAAACTTTATGTCATTGATGATCCAGCGCCAAATGCTTTTGCTACTGGTCGTGATCCAAAACATGCGGTAGTTTGTGCGACTACTGGTCTTTTAAAAATACTTGATCGATCTGATATTGAAGGTGTTGTTGCTCATGAACTTTCTCATATAAAAAATTATGATATTTTATTAGCAACCGTTGTCTCAGTATTAGTTGGTGCGATTTCAATTGTTGCTGATTGGATTTTAAGAAGTCTATGGTGGGGAAGATATAGAAATGATGGTGAAAAAAGAAGTCCAATTTTTTCAATAATTTTTCTATTGTCGTTAATTCTTATTCCAATTGCTGCTACTTTAATTCAATTAGCAATTTCAAGAAAAAGAGAGTTTTTAGCTGATGCTTCAGCAGTATTAATCACTCGTAATCCAAAAGGATTAGCTGATGCTTTAACAAAGATTTCTCAATATCAATCAAAAAGATTTATTCCAACCTCAATGGCTCATCTTTTTATTGTTAATCCATTAAATTCAAAAAATTCAACTAATTGGTTTTTAAATCTTTTCTCTACTCATCCCCCAATTGAAGAAAGAATAAAAATATTAAGAGAAATGTAATATAAAATTCAAAAGTCAAAAATCAAAAGTTAAAAGTCCTACCTAAAACGTTGGGAGACTTTCCTAAAACGGCGGTCAGGCAAAATATTCTGTCATTCCTGCGAAAGCAGGAATCTATTTTTTTATGGATCCACGATTAAAGGTCGGGATAACAAGAAATGAAAATTAAAATGAAAAAATAAAAAAATAATGTCATCCCGAATTTATTTCGGGATCTCAAAAAGAGATGCCGAAACCCTCCTAAGACGGAGGACAAGCTAAGTTCGGTATGACAAAAGAAGATATTGAAATGAGATACTGAAACAAGTTCAGCATGACAAGTTTTTTAGTTTTAAGTTTTAGTTTTGACATTTGAGATTTGACATTTGAGTTTTTTAATTATTGATTAGAAATTTATTATTTGTTTATTTATTATTTTTAAATTTTTAAGTGTTAGATGTTAGATGATATAATATTTTTATGTTTGTCAAGATATTAATTGGTAAATTGATGGGCAAAATAAGCGCAATTTTTAATATTGGTTCTGGTTCGACTTGGCCTGGACATATTGCTTTAAAAACTGATAAAAAATTTATTGAAAAAATAATTAAAAAAAATCCTCATTTAAAAATCATTATTGTTGCTGGAACAAATGGAAAAACAACCACTACTGCTTTGCTTTCTCATGTATTAAACAAATTAGGTTATAAGGTATTTTATAATTATGAAGGCGCTAATCTTTTAAATGGTATTGCCTCAATTCTTATTAAAAAAACTAATTTATTTGGAAAAATTAATTATGATTATGGAGTTTTTGAAGTTGATGAGTTTAGTTTTCCTCAGATAATTGATAAAATCTCACCAGATTATGTTTTTCTTTTAAATTTATTTAGAGATCAACTTGATCGATATGGTGAGGTTAATACTATTGGTTATCGCTGGTTTCAGTCTTTTAAAAAATTAAAAAAAGAAACAATCTTTATTGTTAATGGTGATGATCCATTTTTATTTTTTAATGCGGAAAAATTAAAAAACAAAAAAATATATTTTGGCGTAACAAAAAAATCGATGAAATTAAAAGAATTAACTCATGATATAGATTTTAATTACTGTCCAAATTGTCAAAAAATTTTAAACTACCAAGCAATTGCTTATTCTCATTTAGGAGATTTTTATTGTTCTTGCGGTTTTAAAAGATCCTCAGATATCTATGATTTTGCTAATGAAAAGATCAACTATCCAGTAAAAGGACTTTATAATATTTATAACACTAATGCAGTTTTATCTTTTTTAAAAGAAGTATTAAAAATAGACAAATTTAATCAATTACTCAAAGATTTTCAACCAGTTTTTGGTAGACAAGAAAAAATCTTTTATAAAAATCGAATTTTTTTTCTTCTTTTGTCAAAAAATCCAGCTGGATTTAATCAGTCTTTAAGAATAATTAAAAAGATTTTAAAAAATAAAAAAGGTAATATATTAATTATTTTAAATAATCGTATTCCTGATGGTACTGATGTTTCTTGGATTTGGGATGTTGATTTTCAAATGATTAGAAAAAATGTAAAAAATTTATTTGTATCTGGTGATAGAGTTTATGATATGGCATTAAGATTTAAATATGAGGATATTAACACTAAAAATTTTGTTAATTTTAAAGAAGCAATTGAGAAAATAATTAAAAGCACCAAAAATGATGAAATAATTTATGTTTTAGCAACTTATTCAGCAATGCTTGAAGTACGTAAGTTTTTAGTTGGTAAAAAATTCATTTAGTTATGAAAATAAACATTGGTTGGCTTTATCCAGACTTGATGAACACATATGGCGATAGAGGCAATATCATTGCTTTATCTTATCGAATTAAAAAAAGAGGAATAAAATGCAGGATAATAAAAATTTCTTTAAAAGATGATCCAAATTTGATTTTACAATCAGATATTTTATTTATGGGTGGAGCACAAGATACTCAACAAGAAATAGTAAATAAAGATTTAATTGAAAATAAAGCTATTTTTTTAAAAAGAAAAATTGAAGAGTATACTCCTGGAATTTATGTCTGCGGTGCTTATCAGTTTTTAGGAAAATATTATAAAACTGCCTTAGGAAAGATAATTAAAGGTTTAGGTATTTTTGATCTTTACACTGAAAGTCCGGGAATTGATGCAAAAAGATTGATTGGTGATTTAATAGTTGAGTCAAAAATTTTAAATAAAAAGTTGGTTGGTTTTGAGAATCATACCGGAAGAACTTATTTAGGAAAAAATGTTAATCCTTTTTCTTATGTTTTAAAGGGTTTTGGTAATAATGGTCAAGATAAAACTGAAGGAATGATCTATAAAAACAGCATTGGTACTTATATGCATGGACCGATTTTGCCAAAAAATCCAGAAGTAGCTGATTGGATAATCAGCAAAGCGCTTGAGATTAAATACAAAAAAACAGTAAAATTAAAAAAACTAAATGATGATTTAGAAAACAAAGCCCGTGATGCAGTATTTAGTATTAATAAATTTTAATTTTTAACTTTTGACTTTTTTCCGCCAGTTGGCGGATTTGACTTTTATTATTATGTCATTTGTTCATTTGCACAATCATACTGGTTATTCTTTGCTTGATGGGATGTGTCGTATTGATGAGTTAATCAATAAAGCAAAAAGCTATAATATGCCGGCAGTGGCAATCACTGATCATGGTAATTTATATGGAGCAATTAAATTTTATACAAAAGCAATTGAGGCTGGTATAAAACCAATTATTGGTGTTGAGGTCTACAAAGCGAAAAATTCACGTTTTGATAAAAATGGTAGTAGTGATCGTGATTATTATCATTTAGTTTTATTAGCGAAAAATTATATTGGTTATAAAAATCTTTTAAAATTAGTAACCGCTTCAAATTTGGAAGGATTTTATTATAAACCAAGAGTTGATTTTGAGTTGCTTGAAAAATATTCAGAAGGATTAATTGCCTTATCTGGTTGTCTTCAGGGTGAAATTCCAAGTTTAATAAAAGAAAGTCAATTTGAACAAGCAGAAAAAATTCTTGAGAAATATTTAAATATTTTTAAAAATAATTTTTATCTTGAGATTCAAAGACATCCGCAAATTAATGAACTTGAACAAGTGAATAAAAATTTAATTAAATTATCAAGAAAATTTGGTGTACCTATTGTTGCTACCAACGATGTTCATTATATAGAAAAAGATGATGCTTATGCTCAGGAGATTCTTTTATGTATTGGCACTCAACATACAATTTTAGAAAAAAATCGACCAATGTCGATGATTGATGTACCTGACTATTATTTTAAATCTGATAAAGAGATGAAAGGCATGTTTCTTGATATACCTGAAGCAATTGATAATGCTTTAAAAATTACCCAAGAGTGTAATTTAGAAATTCCCTTAGGTAAATGGGTTTTACCAAAATTTCCTACTCCAAATAATGAAACACCTGAGGAATATTTAAGAAAAATAGTTGAAGAAAGAAAAAAAAGAGTCAAAAATTATCCAGAAAAAATTGTTAATGAGAGAATAAATTATGAGTTAGATATTATTATTAAAAAAGGTTATGCGACTTATTTTTTGATTGTTCAAGATTTTGTTAATTGGGCAAAAAATCATGGTATTGGTGTTGGACCAGGAAGAGGATCGGCGGCAGGAAGTTTAGTCGCTTATATTATTGGTATTACTGATCTTAATCCTTTAGATTATAATCTTCCTTTTGAGAGATTTTTAAATCCTGATAGACCAACACCGCCAGATATTGATATTGATTTTGCTGATCGTCGACGTGATGAAGTTTTGGCTTATGTGACAAAAAAATATGGTGAAGATAAAGTAGCTCAAATTATTACTTTTGGTTCAATGGAGGCAAGATTGGCAGTTAGAGATGTTGCGCGAGCTCTAGGTTTATCTTACAGTCAAGGAGATAGAATTGCCAAAATGATTCCTTTTGGAAAACAAGGATTTGCAATGACGATTTCTACTGCTCTTGAAGAGTCCGCACCGCTAAAATTTGCCTATCAAACTGAGCCTGATGTAAAAAAAGTTTTAGATATTGCTCGAAAACTTGAAGGTTTACCTCGTCATTCATCAGTTCATGCTGCAGGCGTTGTTATCTCTGATAAACCATTGACTGAATACGTACCACTTCAAAGAGATACTAAAGAAGGAAAAATCATCACTCAATATGATATGTATTGTCTTGATTTAAATGCAGTTTCTGATCAAAAAGCAGTCGGGCTTTTAAAGGTTGATTTTTTAGGTTTAAGAAATTTAACTATTCTTGAAGATGCAATCAAATATGTAGAAAAAAATTCCGGAAAAAAAATTGATATTCATCATATACCAATGGATGATAAAAAAACTTATCAATTAATTGCCGAAGGAAATACAATTGGTGTTTTTCAGCTTGAGTCAGGAGGAATGAGAAAACTAGCAAAAGATTTAAAACCAACTAAAATAACTGATATTTCTGCTATGGTGGCTTTATATCGACCAGGACCAATGGATCTTATTCCCATGTTTTTAGAAGGTAAAAAAAATCCTAAAAAAATTAAATATCTTCACCCAGATTTACAACCGATTTTGGAAGAAACATATGGCGTATTAGTTTATCAAGAGCAAGTGATGGAAATTGCTCATAGATTGGCTGGCTATTCAATGAGTGAGGCAGATAATTTGAGAATGGCAATGGGAAAAAAGAAAAAAGAATTGATGAAAAAAGAAAAAGAAAAGTTTTTAAAAGGCTGTCTTAAAAATGGTTATAAAAAACAAATGGTTGAAGAGTTATGGAACTTTATGGAAAAATTTGCCTCATATGGATTTAACAAACCTCATTCAGCCTCATACGGATTAATTGCTTATTGGACAGCTTATATGAAAGCTAATTATCCAGTAGAGTATATGACTGCTCTTTTATCAGCCGAGCTTCAAGGAGTAGCTGGTCCACAACGAGAAATAAAGATGTCACAGGCTATTGAAGAATGTAATCGAATGGGAATTAAGGTATTACCGCCCGATATTAATAAATCAGAAATGAATTTTACTATTGAAGGAGCATCAATTAGATTTGGTTTATCAGCAATAAAAAATGTTGGTGAGGCAGCAATTGAATCAATTTTAACAGCTCGAAAAGATGGTTCATTTTCCGGTTTTAAAGATTTTTTATATCGGGTTGATTTAAGAAAAGTGAATAAAAAAACTGTTGAAAGCTTAATTAAAGCTGGAGCATTTTCTCAATTTGCTAACAAGTCAACATTAATGACTAATTATCCTCAACTGGTTAATGAAGTTCAAGCTTTTAAAGAAAAAATTGCTAAAGGTCAGTTTGATCTTTTTGAAACATCAATTGATTCATCATTAAAAAAAGATGATTTTAAATTATTGCCAGAATTTTCTGAAGAGGAACTTTTTGCTATGGAAAAAGAAGTAATTGGTTTTTTGATTGGTAAAAATCCTTTATCAAAATTTAAAAAAATTATTGATGAAAAAATTACTAAAAAAATTGGTGATTTAACAGAAGAAGATAATAACAAGAGCGTTATTTTAGCTGGAGTAATTAGCGGAAAAAAAGTTATCAAAACAAAAAAAGATAATAATGAGATGGCAATAATTCAAGTATTTGATGAAACTGGCAATGTTGAAGTAGTAATTTTTCCAAAAGTATTTGCGAAGATAAAAAGTTTTATTGGTATAAATAAAATTATTCTTTTTA
This sequence comes from Patescibacteria group bacterium, assembly GCA_026004455.1. Lineage (GTDB taxonomy): Bacteria > Patescibacteriota > Microgenomatia > UBA1406 > GWC2-37-13 > GWC2-37-13. Next base: position 86,886 of record BPJE01000003.1, read on the forward strand.
AGGGTAAAGTTTCTCAAAGAGATAATCGTTTAAATATAATTTTAGAAAATGCGGTTGATTTAGAAAAAATCAATATTTAATATGAAAAAATTTTATTCTTTTGATAATGATTTAAATTTAAAATTAGAAAAAAAAATTGAAAATAATATCAAAAAAAAATCTCAAATTAATTTTTTTGCCATTGCAAAATATTCAAGTTTTGGTTATTATTTAATTGTTCCAATAATTTTAGGAATAAGCCTTGGTTTTTTTCTTGATTTTCTCTTGAAAACAAAAAAATTTTTTTTTATAATGGGTTTTTTAATAGGAATTCTTAGTACTTTTTACAATTTAAGAGAAATTTATAAAGATATAAAAAATGACAGAAGAAATAATTAATACTAAAAAATTAACTACCGAAACTTCTAAATTTGATTTTAAAGTTTTAACAGAAATGTCTCATATCAGCATTAAAGCTGAGCCAATAATATCTGTTGGAAATTTTCATATTCCTAATTCACTCTTATTAAGTATATTGGTTTTAATTGGTTTTTTTGGTTTTGCTTTTTATTACAATAAAATTGCTAACTCAAAAAATAAAAATAAATTTTATTATTTTGTTAATTTTATTTTAAAATCAATTTATTCTTTTTTTGAATCAGCTTTAAAAGAAAATACAAAAGTATTTTTTCCTCTTATTGGCGGATTTTTCTTTTTTATTATTTTAAACAATTGGGCAGGATTACTACCTGGAGTTGGAAGCTTATTAATAAAAGTAGTTGAACATGGAAAGGTTGAGTATTTTCCGATTTTTAGAGGAAATAATGCTGATTTAAATACGACTTTAGCTATTGCGTTAATTTCAGTTTTATTTGTTCAATACGCTGGTATTAAATATCTTGGTTTTAAGAATTATATTAAAAAATTTATTAATTTTAGTAATCCAATTAATTTTTTTGTTGGAATTTTAGAGACAATTTCTGAAATTTCAAAAATAATCTCATTTTCATTTCGTTTATTTGGTAATATTTTTGCTGGTGAGGTGCTTTTAGCAGTAATGGCATTTTTAATACCAGTATTAGTGTCTTTTCCATTTTTATTGCTTGAGGTTTTTGTTGGTTTTGTTCAGGCTTTAGTTTTTTCAATGTTGTCAGCTGTTTTCATCAGCGGTGCAATTGTTAAACATCATTAAAAGTTTTTTTAATATAAGGAGGTTAAAAACTATGAACGCAGATGCAATGAAATTAATTGGAACTGCTTTAGCAATTGGTCTTGGTGCTTTAGGACCAGGTATTGGTATTGGTATGATTGGTAGTAAAGCAGTTGAGGCAATTGGTAGAAATCCAGAGGCATCATCTCAGATCCAAACCAATATGATTTTAGCAATTGCTTTTGCTGAGGCAGTGGCTATTTATGCTTTGGTGGTTGCCTTAATTATTAAATTTGTATAAAAAAACTATGGAAGGACTAGGAATTGATCTTAAATTAATGATTGCTCAAGTCATAAATTTTGTTTTATTTTTTTTAATTTTTAAAAAATATCTTGCTAAGCCTTTTGCTAAATTTTTAGATGAAGAACAAAAAAAACAACAAGCAAAAGAAAAAATGGAGCAATATTTAAAAGATGAAGAAGAGAAAATGAAAAAAAATCTTGAAAAACAAAAAAAAGAATTAGAAAAAAAATATGATGAAGCAATTTTAAAAGCAAAAAATGAAGCTAAAGCTTATAAAGAAAAACTTATTGCTCAAGCAAAAAAAGAAGCTGAAGAGATTATTGCTAACGCAAGAAAAAAAATTGAGGTTGAAAAAAAAGCCTTAGAAAAAGAATTAAATAAAAAAGTCATAGAATTATCATCAATGATTTTAGAAAAGACTTTGTATCAAGAATTAGATGAAAAAAAACAAAAGGAGATAAATGAAAGACTTCTTAAAAATTTAAAAGTCACTAATTAAAAAATATGGATGAAGCAATTGTTTACAGCACATATAAATTAAGTAATGATGAATTGGAAAGTCTGATTAAAAAAATACCTCAATTAAAAAAATATCAGATAAAAAATATTGTTGATAAGTCAATTATTGCTGGAATAGTGATTAAATTTTCTGACAAAATTATTGATTTATCTTTAAAAAATCGATTAAAAATAATATTTCAAAAATTATATGAACAAATTTGATGATTTTTTAAAAAAAGCAGAAAAAATTATTGAATTAACAAAAGAAGATCAAGTAAAAGAGTATGGGGAAGTTTACGAAGTAAAAGATGGGGTAGCCTTGATTACCGGATTAACTAATATTAGTTTTGGTGAAGTTGTCCAATTTGAAAATGGTATTAAAGGATATGTTATCGATATTGATGTTGATAAAATTGGAGTAATTGTTTTAGGTGATTATTTAGGTATAAAATCAGGAGATAAAGTATATGGACTAAATTATATTTTATCAATACCAGTATCTGATGAGATGATTGGTCGAGTGGTTAATGCCTTAGGTGAGCCAATTGATGGAGAAAGTGATTTTAAAAATACCAAGTTATATCCTGTTGAAAAAATTGCTCCTGGAGTAATAAAAAGAAAATCAGTTGACACACCAATTCAAACTGGTTTAAAAGTAATTGATGCTTTGATTCCTATTGGTCGTGGTCAAAGAGAATTAATTATTGGTGATAGGGGTACGGGAAAAACTACTTTAGCAATTGATACAATTATTAATCAAAAAGATCAAGATGTAATTTGTATTTATTGTGCTATTGGTCAAAGAAATTCTAAAATTGCTGCTGTAATTGAAACATTAAAGGAAAATGATGCTTTAAATCATACAATAGTTGTTTCTGCTTCAGCAACTGATTCAGTATCACTACAATATTTAGCTCCATATTCAGCAACAGCTATTGGTGAATATTTTATGGATAAAGGAAAAGACGTTTTGATAGTTTATGATGATTTGTCAAAACATGCTTGGGCTTATAGACAAATTTCATTAATTTTACGTCGTCCAGCAGGTCGTGAGGCTTATCCTGGTGATGTTTTTTATCTTCATTCAAGACTTTTAGAAAGAGCTTGTAGGATGGATCAAAAATACGGTGGAGGTTCAATAACGGCTTTGCCAATTATTGAGACTCTTGAGGGAGATTTATCAACTTATATTCCAACTAATGTTATCTCAATTACTGACGGACAAATATTTTTAGAAACTGATTTATTTAATTCTGGGATTCGACCAGCAGTCAATATTGGTTTATCAGTTTCTCGTGTTGGCGGCGCTGCTCAAACTAAAGCAATGAAAAAAGTCGCTAGTAAACTAAAACTTGATTTAGCTCAGTATCGGGAAATGGCAGCTTTTTCTCAATTTGAAAGCGAACTTGATGAACAAACTAAAAACTTTTTAAATCGTGGCGCAAGATTAACCCAAATATTAATTCAAGATAAAAATAATCCTTATTCTTTAGCGCAACAAGTAGCGGTCATTTATGCTGCTGCTAATGGCTTGCTTGATCAATTTTCAGTAAGTGATATTAAAAAAGTTGAAGAAAAGATAGTCAATTATTTAAATGTTAATGGTAAAAAATGGTTGGAAAAAGTTAATAAAAATAAAACTTTTGATGAAAAAGATGAGGCAGAGTTAAAAAAATTAATCAATGAGGCAATATTATGAATTTAAGAATTTTAAGAAAAAAAATTAAATCAATTGCTAATGTTAAAAAAATAACTCGAGCAATGCAACTTGTATCAGCTGTTAAAATGAAAAAAGCTCAACAAGAAGCAATTGAGACTATACCGTATCGAACTTTCTTAGAAAAAATAATTTTAAAATCTATGTCTCAAGTTGATAAAGCTCATTCACCTTTATTATCATCAAAAACTAATAATAATAAATATCTCTATATTGTTATTTCATCAAATAAAGGATTATGTGGTTTTTTTAATTTTAGTATTTTTAAATTTATTAATAATCAGATTGATTTAAAAAATAGTGAATTTATTGTTTTAGGTAAAAAAGCAGCTAATTTTATTAGTAAAATTGGTGGAAAAATTATTGCTGATTTTTCTACTATTAATTTTAATAATGCTGTTTCACCAATTTTTACTGAATCTTTAAAAAAATTTTTAATAGGTGATTATGAAATGGTGTTTTTAATATATAACCATTTTATTAGTGCGACTAAATTTGAAACAATAAAAACACAGCTTTTACCAACAACTATTTCTTATATAAAAAAAGTCGAAACTAAAGAAAAAATAAACGAATATTTGATTGAACCTGATCCAAAAACTGTTATTGATGAAGTATTAAAAAATTTAATTGAAGAAAAAATTAGAGGAGCAATTATTGAATCACAAGCAGCTGAACATTCAGCAAGAATGTTGGCAATGAAAAATGCCACAGACAATGCTGGAGAAATTATTTATAATTTAACTCTTTTAAGAAATAAAGTAAGACAAGAAAAAATCACTAATGAACTTTTAGATATGGTTTCGGCTAAGATATCAGTAGAAAGTAATTAAGGGAGATTAAAAATTTATAATTTTTTAGATAAATAGATATGAAAAATATTGGAAAAATCGTCAGTATTAGAGGTGTTGTTGTTGATGTTGAATTTAATAAAGAAGAAACACCAAAAGTTTATGATGCATTAGAAGTCAATTTAAAAGATAAAAAAATAGTTCTTGAGGTTGAAGCAATTCTTGAGCCAGGAAAAGTAAGAACAATTGCTATGGGTGATACATATGGATTAAGAAAAAATCTTGAAGTTGTTAATACAGGAAAATCAATCGAAGTTCCAGTAGGTGAAAAAACATTAGGTAGACTTTTTAATGTTTTAGGTGAACCAATTGATGAAAAAGAACCAGTAAAGTCAGAAAAAAAATACTCAATTCACAGACAAGCCCCATCTTTAGTTGAACAAAAAGTTGAAAAAAATATTTTTGAAACTGGTATTAAAGTAATTGATTTGTTAGTGCCTTTTATTAAAGGTGGAAAAGTAGCGGTTTTTGGTGGTGCTGGTGTTGGAAAAACAGTATTAATTCAAGAGATGATTCATAATGTGGCTAAAAATCATCATGGTGTTTCAGTTTTTGCTGGAGTTGGTGAGAGATCTCGTGAAGGAAATGATTTATATCATGAAATGATGGCAACTAAAGTACTAGATAGTACTTGTTTAGTCTTTGGTCAGATGAATGAACCACCAGGAAATAGACTTCGAGTGGCTTTAACTGGAGTGACAATGGCTGAGTATTTCCGTGATGAAAAAAATATGGATGTGTTGCTTTTTATTGATAATATTTTTAGATTTGCTCAAGCTGGAAGCGAAGTCTCAGCGCTTTTAGGAAGAATTCCTTCAGCAGTTGGTTATCAGCCAACTTTAGCCTCAGAAATGTCTGCTTTACAAGAAAGAATTACCTCAACTGATAAAGGTTCAATCACCTCAATTCAAGCGGTATATGTTCCCGCTGATGATTATACTGATCCAGCACCAGTAGCAACATTTGCTCATATTGATGCCTCATTAACTTTGGAAAGATCTTTGGCTGAACAAGGTTTATATCCAGCAATTGATCCTTTAACATCATCATCAAAAGCTCTTGATCCATCGATTGTCGGTGATGAACATTATCAAGTAGCTAAAGAAGTGATTAAAACTTTACAAAGATATAAAGATCTTCAAGATATTATTGCTATTTTAGGAATGGAAGAGTTATCTGATGCTGATAAAATTACTGTTTCTCGAGCGAGAAAAATTCAAAGATTTTTAACTCAACCAATGTTTGTTGCTGAACCTTTTACTGGTCGACCAGGCAAATATGTACCAATTGAAGAAACAATTCGTGGATTTAAAGAAATTTTAGAAGGAAAACATGATGATAAAAACGAAATGAGTTTTTATATGGTTGGAACAATTGATGAAGTTAAGTAATTTTATAGATAATTTTCATGTTACATTTAAAAATAATTACCCCAAAAAAAGTTGTTTTTGAAAAAGATGTTAATTCAGTTACTGTTCCAGCAGCTGATGGTGAAATTACTATTTTGCCTCGTCATTCTAATTTATTTTCACTTCTTAAAGAAGGTATTATTAAAGTAAAATCAGGAGGTGATGAGGATTATTTTTCAATTGGTGCTGGATATGTAGAAACTGATGGAAAAGAAGTAATAATATTGGTTTCTCGAGCTTATGGTCAAGATGAAATCGATGAAAAATTGATTAATGAAGCAATAAATGAAGCGCAAAAATTATTATCTCAAGCTTCTGATGAAAAAAGTCGTCAGGCTGCTATATCAATGATGCGTCGTGCTATCATTGACTCAAAACTTCTTAAAAAAAGAAAGAGTATAAGATAATGAATAATTACATAGTTTTTTTATTTTTTTAGTTTTTCAAACATCTAGTGAATTTGACATTTAAGTTTTGACTTTTATTTTATATACTTTTTAAATATGGCATTAATTATTGTTGAGTCACCTACTAAAGCAAGGACATTTAATCGAATACTTCAAGGAAAAGACTACTTTGTTTTTGCTACAATGGGTCATTTTCGTGATCTTCCAAAAAATAGACTAGCAATTGATTATGAAAATAATTTCAAACCTGAATATGAATTAATTCCCTCAAAGAAAAAAATTATTGAAAAAATTAAACAATTAGCTAAAGAAAATAATGAAGTCATTATTGCCACAGATCCTGATCGTGAAGGAGAATCAATTGGCTATCATGTTGCTTATATTTTAAATCAAGTTGATGAAAATTGGCCAGAAATAACTTTAAAAAATCAAAATTTAAAAAGAATTGTCTTTCATGAGATTACTCAATCAGCATTAATGGAAGCTTTAAAAAATCCGGAAAAAATCAGAATTAATTTAGTTAAAGCGCAAATGTCAAGAAGAATTTTAGATCGAATTGTTGGTTATGAGTTGTCACCAATTTTATGGAAAAAAATTGGTAAAAATTGGTTATCTGCCGGAAGAGTGCAAACAGTAGCTTTAAGATTAGTAGTTGAAAGAGAGAAAGAAATCAATAATTTTATAAAAGAAAATTATTATCAGATATATGCTTTTTTTGATTTTGATAAAGATTTAAAAATAAAGTTAATATCAAAAGATAATCAGTCTTATGAAAATAAAATCACATTAAATCTTTTTGCTGGAAATTATCAATATGTAAAAACAAATATTAATGATAAAAATATTAATGAAATTAAAAATGATTTATTAACTGATGAGTTTTTTGTTGATGATATTGAGGAAACAATTCAAAAACGTTATCCACCACCTCCTTTTACCACCTCGCTTCTTCAACAAGAAGCTTTTAATCGATTTGGTTTTTCTTCAAAACTAACAATGAGCTTAGCACAATCTTTATATGAAAATGGTTTGATAACTTATCATCGTACCGATTCTTTTAACTTATCAACTTATTTTGTTTTTAAAGCGAGAGACTATATAAAAGAAAAATATGGAGAAAAATATCTTCCGGAAAAACCACGCGGTTATAAAACTAAAAGTCGTTTAGCTCAAGAAGCTCATGAGGCTATTAGACCAACAAAGCTTGAATCTAATCCTAAACTTGAAAGATTATCTACTAATCACAAAAAACTTTATCAATTAATATTTAATCGAGCTTTAGCAACACAAATGAAAGAAGCAGAAATAAAAGTATTAACAATAAAAATCAGATCAAAGAAAAATTATTTATTTGAAGGAAAAAAAGAAAATATTATTTTTGATGGATTTTTAAAACTTTATCGTGACATTGAATTAAATAATAAAAATTTTAATTTTAATGTTAAACCAAATGATAAAGTTAATCTTTTAAATTTAAATGAAGAGGTTAATACAACTAATCCACCTCCAAGATATACTGAAGCCTCATTAATTAAAACTTTAGAAGAAAAAGGTATTGGTCGACCATCAACCTATGCTTCAATAATCTCTTTAATTCAAACAAAAAGTTATCTTGAAAAACAAGGTCGCTATTTTATTCCAACAAATTTAGGACTTGCTATTTCAGATTATTTATCAGAAAAATTTCCACAAATTTTTAGTTTAGATTTTACTGCTTTAATGGAAGAAGATCTTGATCAGATTGCTGAAGATCAAAAAGAGCCGCTGGAAGTATTAAAAGAATTTTATCAACCATTTATAAGTCTTTTAAATGCTGAAAAAGAAAATAAAAATATGATTGAAGTTAAGGAAGAAGAAGTGGGTATTTGTCCTCAATGTCAAGGAAAATTAGTAATTAAAAACTCAAAATTTGGTAAATTTATTGCTTGTTCTAATTATCCAAAATGCAAATATACAAAATCAATTGTCAAAACTGTTGCTAATAAAAAATGTCCTTTATGTGGTGGTGATATTGTAATTAAATATACTAAAAATAAAAAAAAGTTTTTTGGCTGCTCTAATTACCCAAAATGTAATTATCAAGAATGGAACTATAAAAAATTGACCTAATTATATTAAGGACAGAACCTTTTTTTCAAAAAGGTTCTGTCCTTTTTAATAATAAATAAACAAATAAATAAATTTTTAATCAATAATAAATAATTAAATAAATTAATAAGTCAAAAGTTTTTTTAAATTTTAAATTTTTACTTTTCATTTTGACTTTTGAATTTTGAATTTTGAATTTTGATTTTTTTCATTTTATATTTGTTATAATTATTTAACATGAAATATATTTTTATATCCGGTGGGGTAATTTCAGGAATTGGTAAGGGAATTACTTCTGCCTCGATCGCTCTTCTTTTAAAAAAAGCTGGTTATAAAATTGCTTCCTTAAAATTTGAAAACTATTTAAATCTTGATGCGGGAACTATCAATCCGATTGAACATGGAGATGTGTTTTTATGTGAAGACGGTACTGAGGCTGATATGGATATTGGTACTTATGAAAAATTTTTAGGCGAGGAAATGGGTAAGGACAACTTTGTTACTATGGGAAAAATCTACAAAACAGTGATTGATAAAGAAAGAAGATTCGAATATAATGGTGAAGATGTTGAAGCGATACCACATGTTACTAATGAAATAATTGAAAGAATTCAATATTTAGGAAAAAAAAATAATGCTGACATTGTGTTAATTGAATTAGGTGGCACTGCTGGTGAGTATCAAAATGTATTTTATTATGAAGCCTCACGTCTTCTTACTTTAAAATATCCTGGTGATGTCGTTCATATTCATGTCTCATATGTACCAACTCCAAAACATTTAGGTGAGCCAAAAACAAAACCAACTCAGCTATCAGTTCGAACTTTAAACTCAATGGGAATACAGCCTGATTTTATTGTTGCCAGAAGTGAAAATTTTTTAGACAAAAGAAGATTAGATAGATTTGCGATTTTTTGTAATGTCCATCCAGAAAATATTATTTCCAATCCTGACACAAAGCATCCTTATGAAGTACCATTAATTTTAAATAAACAAAATTTTGCTGAAAAAATTTTAAAAAAACTTAATCTTAAAGTGAGAAAACCAAATATTAGTGACTGGGAAGAATTAGTTAAAAAAATATATCAAAAAAAAGAAAAAAAAGTAACAATTGCTATTGTTGGCAAGTATTTTGGCACTGGTAATTATCAGCTTCGCGACTCATATGCAGCTCTATTTGATGCACTAGATCATGCCTCTTGGCAAGTAGATGTTGAACTTGATCTTAAATGGATTGATGCAGAAAAAGTAGAAAGGGAAGGGGTAGAGATTATTGGTAAACCGCAAGGAATTATTGTTCCAATTGGTTGGGGTGAAAGAGGCGCTGAAGGAATGATAAAAGCTGCCTCATACGCTCGTGAAAACAAAATTCCTTATTTAGGTTTATGTTATGGAATGCAGTTGGCTGTAGTTGCTTTTGCTCGAGATGTTTTGGGTTGGCAAGATGCTAACACTGAAGAAAATGATAAAAAAAGCAAACATAATGTTATTCATCTTATGCCAAAACAAGAAGAAATTATGAAACGTCGAGCTTATGGAGGTACAATGAGATTAGGTGGATGGGAAGCGAAAATAAAGAAAAATACTCTTGCATATGATATTTATAAAAAAGAAATTATTTCCGAAAGGCATCGACATCGATATGAATTTAATGACAAATTTGCAAAAGATTTTGAAAATGCTGGTTTGATAATTAGCGCCAGATCAGTTGTTGAAAATCTTTGCGAGATCATTGAGTTGCCAAAAAGTATTCATCCATTTTATTTTGGTATTCAAGGTCATCCAGAGTATAAATCACTCCCTTTAAAACCTCATCCTATTTTTGTAAGATTTTTAAAAGAAGTTAAAAATAATTAATTTTCTCTTGTTAAAAATATTTTTATTATGTATAATTAAAAAATGGCAAACACTTTAATTTATAAAGACAAAAAATTTCAGATTGGTGATACTATTTCGGTTCACTATAAAATTAAAGAAGGTGATAAAGAAAGAATTCAAATTTTTAAAGGATTTTTAATCAAAGTTAAAGGAGATAGCGAAAATACAAAAACTTTTACTGTCAGAAAAATTAGTAAATCTGGTATTGGTGTAGAAAGAATTATTCCTGTTAACTCTCCATATATTGATGATATAGTTTTAATAAAAAAATCTACTTATAAAAAAGCTAAAGCATATTTTATCCGCAATTTATCTGATCGTGAATTAAAAAGAAAGCTATATAAAGAAAAAAATAAAAAAACATCATAAAATATAAAATGAGCCTATATAAAAAAAATTTAGGCAAAATTGGAGAAAACCTTGCATCTGTCTATCTTCAAAATAATGGTTTTAAAATTTTAAAGAAAAATTTTCAAACAAAATTAGGTGAAATTGATATTATCGCTTTTAAAGATAAAACACTATATTTTATTGAGGTAAAAACAAGATCCAACTTGAAAAAAGGCGCTCCTTATGAGGCGGTTAATAAATATAAAATTGATCATATTATAAAAGCAAGCAATTTTTTTATATTGAAATCTAAATTTAAAGACTATAAAATGAAAATAGTAGTAATTTCGATTATTATTAATAATGAAAAACAAATTATAAATTTTTATGATGACCTAATGTAAGGAGGTGATAAAAAAAATGGTCGATATTATTAATGTTGTTTTAGTCAATTTTTTTAAACAAGTAGGAAGTTTTTTACCTAATCTTTTTGCTGGAATACTAATGCTTTTAATTGGTTTTTTAATTGGTAATATTGTTAAGCATCTTTTATTAACTTTATTTGGATTTTTAAGAGTTGATGATCTTTTTCATAAAGTAAAACTGATGCAAAAAGGTCAACTAAAAATGTGGATAGAGATTTTAACTGAGGTTTTTAAATGGATGCTTATTGTTGTTTTTTTAATTCCAACACTTGAGATTTGGGGATTATCAAGAGCGACCAGTGTTTTAAACGATCTTTTATATTATCTTCCAAACGTCATTGTTGCTGTAATTATTGCTTTTATTGGTTTATTAGCAGGAAATTTAACAGAAGATTTGGTTAAACATAGTGTTAAAACATTAGGATCAAAATCAGCCTCAGCTTTAGCAGTTTTTGCTAAATGGACAATCAATTTCTTTACTATTTTAGTTGTTTTAAATCAACTTGGGGTTGCTCAAGATTTAGTAAGAATTTTATTTACAGGGATTGTGGCGATGTTAGCTTTAGCTGGAGGTTTAGCTTTTGGTTTAGGAGGAAAAGATGTTGCTAAAGAATTGTTAGAAAGCTTAAAGAAAAAACTTGAAGGATAAAATTAAAATTTAAGAAAACCTATTCTTAAAATAATAAGGATAGGTTTTCTTTTTATATGTTATAATATTTAAAAGATAAAGGTCCCGTCGTCTAGCGGCCTAGGACATCTGGTTTTCAGCCAGAGAATCAGGGGTTCGAATCCCCTCGGGATCACAAAAGGTTGCCTGGGTGGCGGAATTGGCATACGCGCAGGACTTAAAATCCTGTGGCTGCATAAGCCGTGAGGGTTCGAGTCCCTCCTCAGGCACTCCATTTATAAAAAAATGCCTGCTTAACTCAGCGGTAGAGTAGCTGTTTTGTAAACAGCAAGTCCGCGGTTCGAATCCGCGAGCAGGCTCAAATTTTATTATAAACTTCAAAATATTCTTCATAAATTTATATCATTGACACTCACTATTGATTTGTTTATCATAAAATTATATGGTTAAAAAATCTATTGTTTGGTTTGAGGAAGTTGATAAAAATGATGTTGGATTAGTAGGTGGAAAAGGTGCAAATTTAGGTGAGATGGTTAATGCAAGATTTCCTATACCTTATGGTTTTATTATTACCTCAAAGGCTTATTTTGATTTTATAAAAGAATCAGGATTAAAAAATACAATCAGTCAATTATTAAAAAATTTAAATTATGATAATCCTGTTGAACTTCAACAAGTATCAAAAAATATCCAAGAATTAATTAATAAAGCTAGTCTACCACTTGATTTATCAAAACAAATTCTTCATTATTATGAAAATTTAATAATAAAAGAAAATCATTATTATAAGCTGAAAAATAATTCGTTTTTTCAAGGTTTACTTAAAATTCGTCATCTTTATAAAATGCCCCTTGTTGCTATTAGATCCTCGGCTACCGCTGAAGATTTGCCAGGAGCTTCATTTGCAGGACAACAAGAAACTTTTTTAAATATTAGAGGCGAAAATCACTTACTTAAAAAAGTCAAAGAATGTTTTGCTTCACTTTTTACTGAAAGAGCGATTTATTATCGCTATCAACAAGGTTTTGATCATGATAAAGTTGGTTTAGCAGTTGTAGTCCAGCGAATGATTGAGTCAGAAAAATCAGGAATTGCTTTTTCTATTGACCCAATCACTAATGATAAAAATAAAATTGTTATTGAAGCAATTTATGGTTTAGGCGAATACATTGTTCAAGGAAAAGTCACTCCTGATCATTATGAAGTTGATAAAAAAAGTTTTTTAATTATTAAAAAAGAAATAAAAAATCAATCAGTAAAATTAGTTAAGGCTAATATTGAAAATAAAGAAATAAAACTTGGAAAAGAAGGAAAAAAACAAAAATTAACAGATAATGAAATTATAAAAATAGCCTTGTTAGTTTCTGATATTGAAAAGCACTATTACTTTCCTCAAGATATTGAATGGGCAATTGAAAATGATCAGGTTTACATAGTTCAATCCAGACCAGTAACGACATTAAATAATTTTAAATTATTAAATCTTGATAAAAAGAATAATCAAACACCAATTCTTGTTGGTTCACCAGCATCGCCAGGAATCGGTATTGGACCAGCAAAAATTATTTTTTCACCTAAAGAGATCAATAAAATTAATACTGGTGATGTCCTTATTGCTCCTCAGACGAATCCCGATTATGTGCCGGCAATGAAAAAAGCATCAGCAATAGTTACAGAAAAAGGTGGACGAACATCTCATGCAGCAATTGTTTCTCGAGAGTTAGGTATTCCAGCAGTGGTTGGTGCTGAAGGAGCGACTAAAATTATTAAAAATAATCAAATAATTACTGTTAATGGTTCAACTGGAGAAGTTTTTGAGGGAAAAATAATCATTTCAAACAAAGAAAAACAAAATCATAAAAAACTACTTACAGCAACAAAAGTTTATGTTAATTTAGCCCAACCTGAAGAAGCATTAACCGTTTCAAAAAAACATGTTGATGGGGTTGGTTTACTTAGAGCCGAATTTATAATCGCTGATATTGGTATTCATCCAAAACAATTTATTAAACAAAAAAAAGAACATTTGTTTATTAATCATTTAGCAAAAAAATTACAACAATTTGTTGGCCCATTTTCTCCAAGACCAGTAGTTTATCGAGCCACTGATTTTAAAACTAATGAATATCGAAATTTAATTGGTGGAAAAGAATTTGAGCCTCACGAAGAAAATCCGATGCTTGGTTTTAGAGGTGCTTATCGATATATTACTAATCCTGAAGTTTTTAATTTAGAACTTGAAGCTATTAAAAAAATCTGGTCTAAGGGATATAAAAATTTGCATTTAATGATTCCTTTTATTAGATCACCATGGGAATTAATAAAAATAAAATCAATTATTGAAAAATCAGGTCTTTTTAACTATTCTGAATTCAAACTTTGGATTATGGTTGAAGTACCAGCAGTGGCTTTAAATTTAGAAGAATTTTTAAAAATTGGTATTGATGGAATCTCAATTGGCACAAATGATTTAACAATGATGCTTTTGGGAGTAGATCGCGATAATGAAGCTGTTTCTCAAATATATGATGAAAGAACACCAATTGTTTTATCAGTGCTTGAATATGTTGTTAAAACTTGCCAAAAATATAATGTTACTTCATCTATTTGTGGTCAAGCTGCCTCTGATTATCCTGAAGTTGTTGAAAAACTAATCAATGCAGGAATTACCAGTGTTTCTGTATCTCCTGATGCAATTGAGAGAACAAGAGAATTAATTTACAACATTGAAAAAAAACTAATCTCAAAAAATCTCCAACATAGATAATTTTCTTTATAATAAAATAAAAATATGAGTAAAATTCAAAATATTATTGCTCGTGAGATTATTAATGCTCGTGGTTATCCAACAATTGAAGCTAAGATAATTCTTGATAATCAAAAAGAAGCTTATGCTAGTTTTGCTTCTTTTGAACAATTATTTCCTTATCAAAATAAAGAATTAAAAGATAATGATGAAAAAAGATTTAAAGGAGCTGGAGTTCAAACTGCGGTTTACTATATCAATAACCTAATTGCGCCAAAATTAAAAGGAGTTGATATCTCAAAACAATATGAAATTGATAATTGGTTAATAAGTGCCGATTCAACTAAAGATAAAAGAAAACTTGGAGTTAATACAATAATGACAATTTCTTTATTAGTGGCTAAAGCAGCAGCATTAAACAATAATCAACCACTATATTTGTATTTTAATAATTATTTTAATAAAGTTAATAAAACTGATCTAAAACTTGAGTTTTTTCCTTCACCGATTTTTTCTTTATTAAAAGGCGGTCGCCATGGGCAGATAAATTTGGATTTTCAAGAATTTCAAATTGTTCCCTCTTCATCTTTTACATATTCAAAAGCTTATGAATTAGGCGTTGATTTATATCATCAAATGCGTCATTTATATAAATTTCAATTTAATTTTAATTTAGATGTTTTATCAGCAATTAAAGAATCAATTGAAAAAAAAGAACTAAGATTTGGACATGATGTTTTTCTATCAATTCATTTTGGTGCTAATAATTATTTTTCTGCTAATCATTATTATTTAAAAGATAAAGATTCAATGTCTTATGTTGAATATTATCAATTTTTAATTGAGCAAATTATTAAAAAATATACTCCTTTAGTAGTAATTGATTGTTTTTCTAATAATGATCTTGATAATTGGAAAAAAGCCTATGATAATTTAAATAAAGATACTTATTTATCAATTGATGAGTTAATTTTTTCAAATAAAAATCAGTTAGAAAAATATATTAAAGATAAATTATTTACTACTGTTGTTATTAGACCAAATCAAATTGGAACAATTACAGAAATCGTTTTAATGATTGATTATTTGAAAAAAAATCAATTATCTTTTATTATTGCTTCAGAGATTGGGGAGACTAATGAAAATTATTTAGCGGATTTAAGCGTTGGTTTAGATGCTGAGTTTGTTTTATTTGGTCCACCTGTTCATGGTGAAAATGTGGCTAAATACAATCGATTGCTTGAAATTGAAAAAGAGCTAATAAAGAAATAGCTTTTGATTTTTGATTTTTGAATTTTGAATTTTAACTTTTTATCATATGATTGGGAAAATTAAAGGAAAATTAGTTGAAGTCTCAGGAAATATTGGTTTAGTTGAAACTGCTAGTGGTGTTTTTTACAATATTTTTCTTACACCTTCAACTTTATCAAAAAACCAATTAAATAATGAAAATTTTGAAGTTTATACCTATCTTCATGTTAAAGAAGATGCAATGATTCTTTTTGGATTTGAAACAAAAAATGAATATGATATTTTTTAAATTATTATTAACAGTCTCAGGTGTTGGTCCAAAAACTGCTTTTTCAATTATCTCTTTTATTAAAACTCCAGACCTAATAGAAGCAATTAAAAAAAATGATGTTGATATACTAACAGAAGTTCCTGGATTAGGTAAAAAAAACAGCGATGAAAATTATTTTAGAGTTGTCTTCAAAAATAAATGATGACTTTGAATTAAAAAATGTAATTTTATCAAATGATGATAAAATAGTAGTTGATGCATTAGTATCTTTGGGTTTTAAAGTTAATGAAGCTAAAAAAATAATTAATGATATTCCTAAAAACTTGTCAGTTGAGGAAAAAAATTACTTTTGCTTTAAAAAAAAATTAATAAAAAATAAAACATAAATTATAATAAGAGTTATGAAGTCTAACAATGAAGAAAATCTTCGACCAAAGTTTTTAAAAAGACTATATTGGTCAAAAAAATATTGTCAAAACTTTAAAACTTTTTATTGACGCGGTAAAAAAAAGAGGAAAACCATCTGAGCATATCTTATTTTTTGGTCCTCCAGGAATTGGAAAAACAACTCTTTCTTATATTGTTGCCAATGAGCTTAATGGAGATATAAAAATTACCTCAGGAGCAACAATTACAAAAACTGGTGATTTAGCAGCAATACTGACTAATTTAAAAGATAATGACGTTTTGTTTATTGATGAAATTCATCGTTTGCCAAAATCAGTAGAAGAGATGCTTTATCCTGTTTTGGAAGAGTATGCATTGGATATTATTATTGGTAAAGGTCCCTCAGCAAGAACTGTTAGGCTTAATGTGCCTCGAATTACAATAATTGGAGCAACAACAAAATTAGCCTTACTTTCTGCTCCTTTAAGAGATAGGTTTGGATTAATACTAAGATTAGACTATTATAGCGTTAATGAATTAAAAGAAATTATTAAAAGATCAGCAGCAATTTTAAAAATACCAATTACTGATAAAGCGGCTTATGAGATTGCTTTACGATCAAGAAAAACACCAAGAATAGCCAATAGAATTTTAAAACGAGCAAGAGATATTTTAGAGGTTGATAAACATCAAAAGATTGATGAGGCTTTATTAGAAAAATTATTTAAACTACTAGAAATAGATGAATTAGGATTAGTAGATATTGATAAAGATTACCTAAAAGTTTTATCAGAAAAATTTAATAATCAACCAGTTGGCGTTGAAACAATTGCTTCAGCTTTATCTGAGGATGTAAAAACAGTTGAAGAATTTATTGAACCATATTTACTTCAAATTGGTTTTATAAAAAAAACTAGTCGCGGTCGTCAACTAACTCAAAAAGCTCTTAACCATTTAAAAATGTCTTTACCTTTTTAAATAGTATTTTTTATATATTGACATTAATAATTTCTTTTGTTATTATTATATTTACTAATGAAAATTTCGCATTCATGAAAGGCTATTGGATGCAAAACTTGCACTCCTAACAAGACCTTCAAATAAATTTATATTATTTTTTATTTAAATCAAGGGCAGGGCCTATAGCTCAATTGGCTTAGAGCACCCGCTTTGCACGCGGGAGGTTAAGGGTTCGAGTCCCTTTAGGTCCACAAGCACTTTAAAAGTTTGGTATTGAACAAAGAAAGATAGGAGAGCGCTAAGGCTAACGGTGGATGCCTTGGCGGATTGGGCCGATGAAGGACGCGTGCTAGAGCGCGATATCAACGGTGAGTTCTCAAGCAAACGCTATTAGCCGTTGGTTTCCGAATGGGGAAACCCGCTCTGGTGTTAAGCCGGAGCGCCCGCCGTTTTAGGCGGGCGGGAACCCGGGGAACTGAAACATCTTAGTACCCGGAGGAAGAGAAATCAATATTACCCGTCGTTTTAGGCGGGTAGAGATTCTGTAAGTAGCGGCGAGCGAAAGCGGAAGAGCCTAAACCCGTCGTTTTAGGCGGGGGTTGCGGGACTTATCATAACAAGATGTTTTTGATAGGAGAATGTTTTGGAAAAAACAGCCAAAGAAGGTGAAAGCCCTGTATCCGAAATCAAAAACATCTTAAGATAAGATTCCCAAGTACCACGGGACACGGGAAACCCTGTGGGAAGCTGGGGAGGTCACTCTCCAAGGCTAAATACCCAATCCGACCGATAGTGAACCAGTACCGTGAGGGAAAGGTGAAAAGTCCCCCGTTGAGGGGAGTGAAATAGAACCTGAAACCGTTAGCTAACAAGCAGTGGGAGCCCGCCTAATTCGGCGGGTGACCGCGTGCCTATTGAAGAATGAGCCAGCGAGTTTTCGGTTAGTGCAAGCTTAATTCCGCAGGGCGGAAGTAGGCGTAGCGAAAGCGAGTCTGAATAAGGCGCATGCACATCGGCAACGATGTGTTAGTACTAGCCGAAAGACCCGAAACCGGGTGATCTAACCATGGGCAGGGTGAACTTCGACGAAAATCGAAGGGAGGCCCGCACCCGTTACTGACGAAATAGTATGGGACGACCTGTGGTTAGGGGTGAAACGCTAAACGAACCCGGAGATAGCTGGTTCTCCCCGAGATATATTTAGGTATAGCCTCTTTGAGTAGCAAAGGGGGGTAGAGCTACTGGATATCTGCAGGAGCCATTAGGTGACTGTAGATAACCAAACTCCGAATACCCTTTGTGAAATCAAAGGGAGTCGGTCATGCCGGGATAAGCTGGTGTGGCGAGAGGGAAACAACCCAGATCTCCAACTAAGGCTCTTAAATGATTCCTAAGTGGTAAAGGTCGTTTAATTTCCAAGACAGCAGGGAGGTTGGCTTAGAGGCAGCCATCCTTTAAAGAGTGCGTAACAGCTCACCTGAATATTTCCGATGCATATCGGAATGGAGATTAAGCGCCAAAAATGAACGGATCTTAAGGAATCTGCCGAAGTTGAGGCCCGCTGTTTTAGGCGGGGGTAGGGGAGCGTTCTTGTTGCGTTGAAGCTCAGATGTGAGTCTGGGTGGAGCGGCAAGAAGCGAGAATGCTGGCATGAGTAGCGATTCTCCCGTCGAGAAAACGGGACGCCGGAAGCCCAAGGTTTCCTTAGCAATGTTAATCAGCTAAGGGTTAGTCGAGGCCTAACCCTAAACCACTTCGGGTTTAGGGGATGGATAAGCGGTTAATATTCCGCTACCTCTGATAAAGCGTTATTACTTAATTAGTGCGAGATTTGAAGATTCCAGCTTTGCTGCCCTTATGGGTTAAGCAAAGTCTAAACCTCAAGTCAGCTTTGCTGGCAAGAGGTGATGGGGACTCTGATTTTATCAGAGGACTGGAAGTCTTTAAATCTCCGGGAAAAGCTAATTTAAGGAGTTTTATCAGAGCTCGTACCGCAAACCGACACAGGTGGGTTGGTGGAGTACACCGAGGCGTTCGGGAAAGAGTGGTTTAAGGAACTCGGCAAAAAAGCTAGGCGTAACCTTTGGGAGAAGCCTTGCCTCCAGTTGTCGGGGCCGCAGCTAAAGTTTGCCAACCGACTGTTTATCAAAAACACAGCTCCCTGCTAACCTGAAAAAGGGATGTATAGGGGGTGAAGCCTGACCAGTGCCGGTAGGTTAAGCGCTGGGGTTGATTTCCGATCTTTTAATCGGAATGAGGCTCTAGTGTAAGCCCTGGTAAACGTCAGCCCTAACCCTGAGGGTTCTAAGGTAGCGTAATCCCTTGTCGGGTAAGTTCCGACCTGCATGAAAGGCCCAACGAGTTGGCAACTGTCTTAAACCACTCCTCGGCGAAATTGAAATGGCTGTGAAGATGCGGCCTACTTACACCAGGACAAACAGACCCCGGGAGCTTTACTGGATCCAGATATTGGTGTTGATGCAGTAACTGTTTAGCGTAGGAGGGACCTACCGTTTTAGGTAGGGCCAATGAAACACCTCTCTTTACTGTATTAACGCCTAACTCCAACTTTTTGGGGGACAGTGTTTGGTGGCCAGTTTAACTGGGACGGTTGCCTCCTAAAGAGTAACGGAGGCGTACAAAGGTCGGCTTGCGCCGGATGGAAATCGGCGTGTAAGCGCAAGGGTATAAGCCGGCTTGACTGCGAGGCTGACCAGCCGAGCAGAGTCGAAAGACGGTCCTAGTGATCCTCGATCCCGTTGTGATTGCGGGACGGGCTTAACGGATAAAAGTTACCCCGGGGATAACAGGCTAGTCGGACCCGAGAGTTCATATCGACGGTCCGGTTCGGCACCTCGATGTCGGCTCATCCCATCCTGGAGCTGGAGCAGGTTCCAAGGGTCGGGCTGTTCGCCCGTTAAAGGGGTACGTGAGCTGGGTTCAGAACGTCGTGAGACAGTTCGGACTCTATCCGGTGTAAGCGTTTTGACTCTTGAGGGGGGACTTTCCTAGTACGAGAGGACCGGAAAGTGGAGATCCCTGGTGTACCGGTTGTTCCAAAAGAGCAGCGCCGGGTAGCTATATCTCTAACTGATAAGCACTGAAAGCATCTAAAGTGTGAAGCAGACCCCAAGATTAGGAATCCATCCGCCTTTAGGCGGGGCAGCCATCCCGTAGATTACGGGATTAATAGGCCTCAGGTGTATGCCGAGAGGTACTAATTGGCGACTCTCCCATCATTTTTATTATCAAAATCTATAAAATCTTCTTTTGTTATACTTTATTAATGACAATTCTTGCTATTGATTGTGGTATTGAAAAAAACGGATATGCAGTTTTTAAAAATAAAAAGTATCTAACTTCTGGTTTAATTAAAACCAGTAAAAAAAATCCTGATGAAGTTAGAATAAAAAAACTATATCTTCAATTAAAAAATATTATCTCTCAATATAAACCAAAGTTTATTATTCTTGAGCAATTATTCTTTTTTAAAAATTTAAAAACGGCTATTCGTGTCAGTCAAGCTCAAGGAGCAATTATCCTTTTAGCCGCTCAAAATAATATTGAAATAAAATATCTAACTCCTTTACAAGTAAAACAAACTATTACCGGTTACGGAAAAGCTGACAAAAAATCAATTCAAAAAATGTTAAAACTAGAATTTAACTTAGAGTTAAATCAAGATGATCAAGCTGATGCTGTTGCTTTAGGATTAGCTTATTTATATATTAATAAAATTTAATTAGCGCCAATTCTTTCAATTTTGTTTGCAGAATATTCTGCACCTTTTTGCATTGATAAAGGAATATTTTTAGTTTTAATAAATTGAGCAATAAATCCAGCAGTATAAGCATCACCCGCGCCAGTCGTATCAATAACTTTTTTTGGTTTTATAGCTTCTTGATAATAAAATTTATCTTGATAATATCCATAACTACCTTTTTCACCATCAGTGATAATTAAAATTCTATCCTTTAAAAAAGGAAGATTGATTTTTAAATTATTAAAATTAATCTTTTCATATGATTTTTTAACTAAAAGAGAGTATTCATGAGCATTAATTATTAAAACATCTAAAGCATCAAAAAAATCAACAAGTTCATTAATTGGTCGCTGACAATCAACAGCAGAAAAATTAACAAAAGTTAAAGTCTGATCTCCTTTTAAATATTTTATCATTCGTTTTTTTTCTGACAAACTTAAATGAGGTAGAGGAGAAAAATAAATATTTTTCGCTTTTTTTAAATCTCTATGTAAAAAAAATTCTTTGATTAAATGAGTTGGTTTTTCATAATGGATAATTGTTCTTTCTCCTTTAAATAATAAAATAGCTGAAATTTTATAATAATCCTCCTCAATTTGGCAAAACTCAGTGGAAACTTTTTTATCAGCTAATTTTTTTAAAATCATTTCTTTAAAAGCATTATTACCAATTTTTCCAAAAAGAGCTGGTTTTAAACCAAGTTTAGCCACTCCAACAGCCACATTGACTCCTCCACCACCAATATCTTCATAAAAAAAATCAGAATAATATTTGCCACCAATTGCCAATTGAAAACGATTATCTTTTTTTGTAAAGTTTTTCGCGTCAAAATAAAGATCTACACTGATACTGCCAACACAAATAAGATCGTACATAGTACAATATTAATATAAAATATAAAATATAAAATATCAAATATACAATATAAAAATTAAAATACATTTTATGCTAATAGTCATTTGCGGAGAAGATACAGTGGCTGCTTTTAATTATTATTCGGAGCTTAAAAATAAATATAAAAAAGATGGTTATGAAGTTTTTGATATTGAACCATCAGAAATAGAAAATATTTCGTTATGGATGAATGAATCAGTTATGCTTTTTGCCAATAAAAAAGCTTTTTTTACTCGAAATTTAAATAAAAAAATCTCAAAAAAACAAAATTTAAAAATTAACAAAATTATTGAAGAAATAATTAATAATAAAAATATAGAACTTTTTGATTATGAGGAAGAAATATCTTCTTATTATTTAAAATTTTCTAAAAAAGTTACTATTAAAGAGTTCAAACTAAATGAAAATATCTTTAAACTTCAAGAATCAATATTGCCTGGAAATTTAAAAAATTTTATTCATATTCTAAATACCTTAACTCAAACTCAAGATGAGTTTTTTATTTTTAATATGTTAACAAAACACTTACGAGAATTAATTTTAATAAAAACTGAAAAAATCGATAAAAAAATTGCTCCATGGAAATTATCAAAACTAAGATATCAAGCAGAAAAATGGGAGCTAGATAAATTATTATCTTTTTATGATGGTCTTTATAAAATTGATTTACAACAAAAAACCTCCTCAACTCCTTATAATATAAAAAAATCACTTGAAATTTTAGCATGTTATTATTTATGATATATATATGAATCCAAAGATTTTTAAAGCTTATGATATAAGAGGCATTTATGGAAGCGATTTTAATGAAAAAGATTTTTACGAAGTCATTAAAGGAGTGATTACTTATATTAAAAAAAATCTTCAAAAAGAAAAATTAACTCTTGCCTTTGGTTATGATGTAAGAACTAGTACTCCACCATTAGTTGAAGCAACAAAAAAAGCAATTATTGATCAAGGAATCACAGGAGTTGATATTGGCTTAACAACTACACCAACTTTTTATTATGGAGCGCTCAAATACGGATATGATGGAGGAATGATGATTACTGCCTCTCATAATCCAAAAGAATACAATGGTGTAAAAATGGTCATAAGAGATAATAATAAACTAATTAAAATTGGTTCAGGCTCTGGAATGGAGGAAATTAAAGATATTACTTTAAATAAAAAATTTTCCCTTGATACAAATGACGGAAAAATTATTAAAAATGATAATGTTTTAAAAGATGAAGTCAATGAAGCTTTATCAAGAATTGATAAAAATTCTTTAAAAAAATTTAAAGTGGTTACTGATACTGCCAATGGTATGGCGATTTTATACTTAAATGAATTTTTTAAACATATTGATGTTGAAGTAATAAGAATATTTGATGATTTGGACGGAACTTTTCCAAATCATGAAGGTAATCCTTTAAAATTTGAAAATCTAAAATGGCTTCAAAAAAAGGTCGTTGAGGAAAAGGCTGATTTTGGAATTGCTCCTGACGCTGATGGAGATAGAGTATTTTTTATTGATGAAAAAGGTCAGATTGTTCCAGCAACAATGATTACTTGCATGATTGCCAAAAAAATTTTAGAAGAAAATCAAAATGAAACAATTGTTGTTGATGTCCGCTACATTAGAAATGTTATTAATTTAGTAAATAAACTTGGCGGTAAAGTTGAATTAACAAAAGTTGGTCATGCCTTTATCAGTAAAAAATTAACTGATGTTAATGGTATTTTTGCTGGTGAATCTTCTGGTCATTTTTTCTTAAGAGACACTGGTTTTGCTGAAAGTTCAATTTCTGTCATTGCTTATATTTTTGAAATCTTATCAAAAGCAAACAAACCAATGTCGGAAATTGTTAAAGATCTTTATACTTCTTATGAATCTGGTGAGTTTAATTTCAAATTAAATGAAGGAGTTACTAGTCAAGATATTATGAAAACAATTGCTGAAGATTTTTCTGATGGAAAAATTAATTGGTTAGACGGTATATCAGTTGATTATCCAAATTGGCGATTCAATATTAGAGCTTCAAATACTGAACCTTTATTAAGACTTAATGTTGAGTCTGATAATCCTCAAATCACCAAAGAAAAAACTGAGTTACTTCGACAAAAAATTCTTTCTTTAGGCGCTAAAATAGACTAAAATTTGATATAATATCCTTTGTTTATGGATAAACAAAAAAAAATTAAACTGTCTCAATACACTCAAGCATTATTAAACGCATTAAGAACTATCAAATCTAAACCTCGACCTGATGATATTTCTGCTTTATCAGTTTCTCAAACTGTATCTTTTTTTGCTCTTGTTTATGAAAAAGTTAGAAATGCCGTTGAGTTTAGAGAAGATCATCTTGTTCTTCGAGCAGCAATTGAAAGAATTTTAAGACGAAGATTGTCTATTAATCCAGAGGGTAAAGGAGAGGCAGAAAATTTACTTCGAGAATTACTTTGGGCAAGATATTTTGACAATGGTAGTCTTGGAGGTGAAGATGTAGTAAAAATTCAACAATTAATTGATAGATTTATTTTTTTAAGAAAAAAAACTCTTCCAGGAAGAGACTCAAATACCCAAGCTTTTTTAAATGATTTTTTGGTTGATATTTTAACTTGTGAGATTGAAGAATATTTAAAACCTGCTTCCGCTCAAAAACAAGCTAATCTAACTTTTTTTATTTATCAAGTTTTAAGACAAAAAATCAAAATTGAAGAATTAAGTAGTGAACAAAAAGATGCTTATTTTTTAGCCGCAATTGAAAAAGTTTTTGGTAAAAGTGATAAGGCATATTTGCGCTATCACTTATTTATTACTTTTTATAAAAAATTATCTGAATTTTCTCAAGATGAATTAGAAAAATTGTCTCATCAAATCATAACAATCTTTAAAAAAATTGATGATATTATTAACAATGAATACGTTGATAAATTAATAAAATTTACCAAAAAACAATTACCCCCCTTTTATTGTTTTATTTGATCTTATTGATAAAAATTTTGAAAATATTGAAACGATTTTAATTGATAAAGATAAGCTTTGGGAAAAAGTGGATGAAGTCTGTCGAGAAAAATACGCTCAAATGGGTACAAAAATGAGAAATCTTGGAATAAAAAGTTTTACTTATATCCTTTTAACTAAAATGATTTTTGCGATAATTCTCGAATTTCCTTTGTCAAAGGCAATTTATGATGAAGTAAATTATCAATCAATCGCTATTAATACTTTTTTTCCGCCACTTTTAATGATTTTAATTTTAATGTTTTTTAAAGTCCCTGATGAGTCAAACACAAAAAAAATTTATCAAAGAATAATTGAGATTATTGATGTTGACAAAACTTTTGAAACTAAAATTGCTTTTATACCAAAAAAATCAAAACCAAAAAGACCAATTTTAATTTTTGGATTTACTGTTTTTTATAGTATGACATTTTTAGTCACTTTAACATTAATCCATGAATTTCTCATAAATTTAAATTTTAACCTTATATCTGAAGCAATTTTTATATTTTTTATTAGTGTAGTCACTTTTTTTTCCTTTAAAATCCGTCAAGTGTCAAAAGAAATTACTCTTCAGGAAAAAGAAAGTATATTTACACCAGTTATTGATTTTTTCTTTATGCCAATATTGTCACTTGGAAAATTTTTTAGTTCAGAGATTGCAAAACTAAACTTTTTTATATTTATTTTTGATTTTATAATTGAAGCACCTTTTAAACTTATTTTTGAAGTAATTGAAGAATGGATAAACTTTGTTAGAAAAAGAAAAGAAGAGATTATTTAAATTATTCTAATGCTCTTAAAAAAGTATTGACTCCATGAGCCCAACTTCCTTTAGATGGAGGAGTATATTTTTTCATAATCATTGAGGCAGTGATTAATCCTTTATCAATATACTCTGTTTTTAATCCTTTAGCCACAGTTTCAATTGCTTCCTCATATGAACTAAAACGAGTCACAAGCGACCCATAAATTCCCCAACCCCAACAATTGTAAGAGTTTTCTGGAATAACTCGACAAAGATTTGATTCTTGCATAGCAATTGCTGGTAATAATCGATAATCAAACTGATATTTATCTGAAACCTCAACAATTTTTTCTGCATAATCATATAAAGGAGAATTATACTTCCTAAAAAAAGCTTTTAAATTAGCCACTCGACCATCAGCAATTGTTGCTTCAGTCTTAACAGTTTTTTTTGAGTTGACAATATATGATGAATAAAAATTATTCTTTTTTTGATCAATATCAGCGATCATTTTTTCAATAAGAGATTGTTTTTCAAAATAAGCTAACGCTTTAATACTTAAAAATAAATTAATAGTCGCTAAAAATATGAATAAAATCAAATAAAAAATTAGCTTTTTTACCATAATTTAAGAATAGCAAAAAAAGAGGAAAAATTAAATATTAACTTTTGACTTTTGAATTTTGACTTTTGACTTTATAATAGTATGTCCAAAATGGATCAACCTTTAGAGTTTTAACTAGTTTTTTTTCCCAGCCAATAATTTTAAAACCATGGGAAATAACAAGAGCACCTTTTTTTAACTCTTTTTCCATTTTTGGTTTTAACTTTTCAATTAATTTCGGCATTAAAAATAAATAAAGATAATCAGCTTTTTTTAAATCTGTTTGAAAAATATCTTGAGTTTTAAAATTTATTTTATCCTTTAATTTTCTTGATAAAATTTTTGACCAAAAAACAAGTAGAGGATTAATATCAACCCCTAATCCAATTACTCCATAGTTTTCAACAGCAGCTCTCACTATTCTTCCATCGCCTGATCCAAGTTCAATAAAAATTTTATTTTTTTTTAAATTAGCATTTTTTAAAATATCATCTATTATTTTACTTCTTGTTGCCACATATGGAGAGCCTTTTAAAGAAGAATAAATTAATAATAAGGTATAAATAGAAATAAAAATAAGAAAAAACAAAAGGAGTATTAATACAGTTAGATAGATTAAAAATCCAATCATTTGTTTAGTATAATATAATCAAAATTAATTTAAAAGGGAAATAGCCTCTGTAGCTTAATGGATAGAGTAGCGGTCTTCGGAACCGTTGGTGGAGGTTCGATTCCTCCCAGAGGCACTATAAAATAAGTCAAAAGTCAAAACTCAAAAGTCAAAAGTCAAAATGATAAAGAAAAAAGGAAAGTAATAAAGTAATTAAGAAATTATAGAATTAAAGAATCACAGGCTGCAGATTATGAATTAAAAATTAAAAAATCAATACGTAATTCGTAATCCGCAATTTTACAATTTATTAATTTATTGAATTATTTATTATTGAATAAAAATTTATTATTTGTTTATTATTTTTTTACACGTTATACGTTCTACGTTATACGTTACACAATTATTTATTGTACGCTTCTGGCGTTTTGAAGCTCTTGAGATAAAGAATAAGCGGTTCCTTTTTTCTTGCTGAGAACAGCAAAAAGTGAGCCGCGCTTTTTCTTGCGAGAAATAAATGTTTGAAGCCAGGTATGAGATTCACCAACCTTAGCTCTAAGAGTTCGCAATAAATTTAAAACAATCTCTAAAAATCTTACGTGATATATACCTGGTTTTTCTGGTAATTCATTAATTGCTAATTTTTCAACATCTTTAACTTCAGAAAGTAAAGAAGCATTTGATTTTTTAATTGCTTCAATCTCTTTTCTTATCATTTCGGTTAACTGAGCAATCTCACGTTTTATAAGAGTAGTTTCATAATACTCTTGATAACTAAAAATACGATTTTCTTTTTTTAACTGCTTTTTTGCTTCGTTAATAATTTTTTCTGAGGTTAATCCTTTTGATTTTTCATCATCATTTTCTTCATTATATCTGCCTAATAATTGATCAAACATACCGCCACCAATATCACCAATGGCTTTAGCAGTATTTTTAACAGTAGAAGAGGCCAAATCAGAAATTGCTTCTAATGGATTTTTATAAGTAGGAACAGATTTTTTTTGATTAGTTGAGTTAGCCATATTTGTATAGTAATTATTATACTACAGGCTAATTAGATAATCAAGGGTTTTCTGCTTGCGAAGAATAGTAGCATAATAATAACTATTTTCTTTAGTTTTTTGTTTTTGTTTTTCATCAGTAATATTGGCAAATAATTTATCTAAATCTGCTTGATCTACTTTTATACTTTCTTTATCAGCAATCTCTTGCAAAATAAACTCAAGTTTATAAGTATCTTCAATCTCTTTCCTATAAGATTTTTTTAATTCATCCATGGTTATATTTTTAGATTTTAAATAGCTTTCTGTTGTCAAACCAAGTCTTCTAATATCATCAACCAAACCAGTTAATCTATAATTTAATTCTTCATCTAGAATAAGATCTGATATTTCAACCTTTACTTCATTTAATAAAGCCTCTAAGATCTTGTTTAAAAGTTGAGTATTATCTTCTTCATCAGGTTTTTTATCTTTATCTTTTCCAGGAACCCAAATATCTGGCTTTCTCTCTTTTTGTTTAACATCTTTAATAATTTTTTTATAATCTTTTAAATCAACAATTGGTTTTTCGGCAATAGTGATTTTTATTTCCCAATCTTCACCGTCTTTTGCTTTAACAAAGTCAATTTTAGGATTGTAAATTGGTTTAATATCTTCTTTTTTGACAATTTCAGAATATATCTCTGGTAAAACTTTTGTGATCATCTCCCGAACAATATCTTCATTTGATATATGTTTTTTTGCAATATCATCGGGAACATTACCTTTTCTAAAACCAGCGACTTCAAGATTTTTTTGAAGACGAGAAAAAGCTTCATTCTTTTTTTTATCTAAATAATCAGCAGTGATTTTAACTTCAATCTCAACTGTGCTTTTTGGTAATTTTTTAATTTTGTAAGTATACATTTGAATTATAATTTTACAGGAAATTCAGTAAAAAGCAACTTGATTTTTTCCTCTTCTTGTTTAAATTGCTTTAAAAACCAATTAACTCTTATTGCCCAGGTAGGACTTTCTGAATAAATTGATCCAATTTGATAGACATCAACCGCACCTTTATCAATATAATGATTTTTAAGACCTGATGCCACTGTCTCAATACCATCTTGCCAACTATCAAAAATTATATAACCACCGCCCCAACCAAAAGGATTATAAGAGTTAGGTAAAATAAATCGGCCAAAAGTTGATTCAAGTCCGGCAATTGAAGGTAAAAGATAGCAATCTAAACTATATTTATAACAAGTTGAGACAAATGATTTTTCCTCGCCAACTAAAGGAGAATTATACTTTTCTAAAATTCTTCTAATAACAATCTCTTTAATTTTATATTCAATTTTTCTATCTTCTTCAATCTTAAGATTGTTTACTAACTGAGCTGATGAACCACTAGCTACACTTTGGGAAAAAACAGTTTTTGCTAACAAAAATAAAAACAATAATCCTGTAATTATTGTTTTAAGGATTTTTTGTTTCATAAAAAAAATCCTAAAGCTTTTCAAAAAAATTGAAAAACCTTAGGATCTAATTAGTATTATAGCATAATACTATAAGAAATGCAAGTTTTTTATAAAGAAGGTCTTTGTGTTGAAAAACAGTATTTTCTAGCCTCAACAAACTCAACAAAGACTGTTTTTATTTTTTTATTTTTGTTGTAGAATTTTTATTTTGTGTTAAAATTATTATTATTGGTCGCGTAGCTCAGTTGGCTAGAGCGTTTCATTGACATTGAAAAGGTCAGAGGTTCAAGTCCTCTCGCGACCACAACAATTTATGAAAAATAATCTTGATAATTTAAGGCACACTACTTCTCATTTATTAGCTGCGGCAGTTTTAGAACTTTATCCTTATGCCAGGATCACTTTGGGTCCACCAATTGAAAATGGTTTTTATTATGATATAGATTTTGGTAATGACAAAATCTCTGAAGAAGATCTTCCTAAAATTGAAAAAAAAATGAGACAACTTGTTAAAAATTGGACAAGTGTTGAAGGAAAAGAAATTTCAATAGATGAAGCAAAAAAACTTTTTAAAAATAATCAATACAAACTTGAGTTAATAGAGGAAATTACTAAAAAAGGTGAGAAAATCACTATTTATAAAAGTGGTAATTTTATTGATCTTTGTCGCGGTGGTCATATTAAAAATCCAAGTCAAGAAATCAAACATTTTAAGCTTTTGTCAATTGCTGGAGCTTATTGGCGAGGAAATGAAAAAAATAAGATGTTAACCCGAATTTATGGTACTGTGTTTCCAACAAAAGAAGAACTTGATAAATATCTATGGCAACTTGAGGAAGCAAAAAAACGAGATCATAAAAAAATTGGTAAAGAGTTAAAACTTTTTATTTTACCTCAAGATGTTGGCTCAGGTCTTTTAATTTGGTCACCATACGGAGCTATAATCCGACGAAAAATTGAAGAGCTAATAATTAATGAACAAACAAAACGTGGGTATCTTCATGTTTATACTCCTCATATTGGTAAAAAAACTTTGTGGCAAACATCAGGACACTGGGACCTTTATCGAGATAAAATGTATGCGCCAATGAAAATCGATGAAGATGAATATCTAGTCAAACCAATGAACTGTCCTTTTCATATGATGGTTTATAAATCAGAACTTCGAAGTTACAAAGATCTACCTTTAAGAATTGCTGAAATTGCTACAGTTTATCGTTATGAAAAAGCAGGAGAGCTTTCAGGAATGTTAAGAGTCAGACACATCACTCAAGATGATTCTCATATATTTTGTCGTGAAGATCAAGTCGTTGATGAATTTTTGGGGGTTTTTGATTATATGATTTATTTGCTTAATATTTTTGGTCTTAAAGATTATTATTTCAGATTGGGCCTAAGATCACCAAAAGAAAAATATCTTGGTAATGATGAAATTTGGATAAAAGCAGAAAAAGAGATTGTTAAAGCTATTGAAAAAAAAGGGTTAAATTATATCAAAAGTGAAGGAGATGCAGCTTTTTATGGACCAAAACTTGATGTGATCATTAAAGATGCTATTGGTCGTCAATGGCAGTGTGGCACAATCCAAGTTGATTTTATGTTGCCAGAGAGATTTGGACTTGAGTATATTGATGAAAATGGCAAGATCCAAAGACCAGCGCTTATTCATCGAGCACCACTTGGATCTTTAGAGCGATTTGTCGCTATTTTAATTGAACATTATGCTGGTGCTTTTCCTTTATGGTTATCGCCAGTTCAAATAGCGATTTTACCAGTGTCAGAAAAATTTGTTGATCATGCTAATAAACTGGCAGAAATTTTTCAAAAAAATAACCTTCGTATTGAAAACAATTTTGAAAATGAAACTTTAAGTAAAAAAATTAGGTCTGCTACCTTGAAAAAAATTCCTTATCTAGTTATAATAGGAGAAAAGGAAGTAAATGGATTAAGTCTAGAAGAGTATGAAAAAAATGGATTGGTAGCTATTCGAACAAGAGAAGGAAAAGATCTGGGTCAAATTAATATTAATCAGTTTATTTTAAATTTAAATAGACAAATTGAGACATTCTCATAAACAACCACAAAAAAAATATTACGAAATCAATTATCAAATCAACGCAGATAATCTGCGGGTAATTAATGAAAAAGGTGAGCAAGTAGGAGTAATGTCAAAAAATGAAGCTTTAAAAAAAGCTCAAGAATTAGGTCTTGATCTAGTTTTAATCGCTCCTCACGCTCAACCACCAGTAGCAAAAATAATTGATTTTAAAAAATTTTTGTATCAAGAAGAAAAAAAAGCTAAAGAAGCTAAAAAAGGAGTAAAAAAAAGTATTACTAAAGACATTAATTTAGGTTTATTTATAGCTGAAGGAGATTTATTAAGATTGGTAGAAAAAGGCAAAGAATTTTTAGCTGATGGTAATCAATTAAGAATTAATTTAACTTTAAAGGGAAGAGAAATTGCTAAAAAACAAATGGCTTTTGATTTAATTAATAAATTTTTAAGATTACTTGGTGAAATAAATATCTCAAAACCACCCAAACTTGAAGGAAGAGTAGTAAGAACTGTGGTTGCAAAAAAGAAATAACTTTTTTATAATATTACTTTAACCTATGAAAACAAAACAAAAAACTAGAAAATCAGCGGCAAAAAGATTTAAAGTCACTGCTAGTGGTAAAGTTCTTCATCGATCCAAAGGATTTAGACACTTAAGATCAAAAAAAAGTAAAAGCTGGTTAAGAAGAGCAAAAAAACTTAAAAGTGTTCAAGGAACTATCAAGCAAAAATTATTAAAAATGTTGGGTTTAAAATAAAATATGACTAGAGTTAAACCAGGAGTTCAAACTCGAAAAAGACACAAAAAAGTTTTGAAAATGGCCAAAGGCTATTGGATGAGTCGAAGAAAGCAATTTAAAAAAGCCAAAGAAGCTACTTTACATGCAGGTGAGTACGCTTTTGCAGGAAGAAAAAGAAAAAAAAGAGATTTTAGACGCCTTTGGATAACCAGACTTAATGCTGCTGTTAGAGAACTTGGGCTTAAATATTCTCAATTTATAAAATCACTTAAAGATAAAAAAATTGAAATAGATAGAAAAATTCTTTCAAAAATTGCTTTAGAACACCCAAATGTCTTCAAAAAAATCGTTGAAAAAGTAAAATAAAGAATCAAAAGTATTTGTTATAATAATATTTAACATGAATGATGTTAGTGAAAACACATATTTAGAAAATATTAACAAAGCAAAAACAACTGATGAACTGAAAAAAATAGAAATTGAACTTTTAGGAAGAAATGGCGTTATAAACAATTTACTAAAAAAAATTAAAGATATTCCTCCTGATCAAAAACGTGAATACGGACAAAAAGTAAATAGCTTAAAGAAAAAAATTGAAGAAAAAATTGAAGAAAAAAAACAAATATTGAAAAAAAACTCAACAAAATCTTTTTTTGATAAAACTTTACCGGGAAAAACTTATCCAAAAGGTAGTCTTCATCCCTTAACTTATATTATTGAGGAAATTGCAGAAATTTTTTCTTCTCTTGGATTTATTAGAGTTTCTTATCCTGAAGTTGAATGGGAATATTTTTCTTTTGAAGCTTTAAATATGCCAAAAGGACATCCAGCTCGTGATGATTTTGAGACTTTTTTTATTGATTTTCCCGAAAATAAACAATATGGAAAAATGGTCTTATCACCCCATACTTCATCTGGTCAAAATCGAGAAATGAAAAGAACAACACCACCAATTAGAATGATCAACATTGCTAAAACTTATCGACCTAATTGGGACACAACTCATACACCGATGTTTCATCAGTTTGAAGGTCTTTGTATTGATAAAAATATTAATATTACTCATCTAAAAGGAACAATTAATTATTTTGTTAAAAAATTTTTTGGACCAAAAAGAACAATCAGACTTCGACCAGCGCATTTTCAATTTACCGAGCCATCTTTTGAGATTGATGTTTCTTGCGGTGTCTGTGGGGGAACTGGAGAGATCAATAATAAAAAATGTAAAGTGTGTAAATCTGGTTGGCTTGAATTAGCCGGAGCAGGAATGGTTCATCCTAATGTTTTAAAAGCTGGTGGAATTGATGTTAATAAATATTCAGGTTGGGCATTTGGTTTTGGACCTGAACGCTGTATGATGATGAGAGAAGAAATGGCAATCGATGATATTAGAATTTTATACAGTGGCGATATAAGATTTTTAGAAAATTTTTAACTATATGAATATTAAAATTACCTACAACTGGATTTTGGATTATTTAGAAACTAACGCTAATCCTTATGAAATTCAGAAATATTTATCTTTATCTGGACCCTCAATTGAAAGAGTAGAAAAATTTGAAGATGATTATATTTTTGATATTGAGATTATCTCCAACAGAATTGACACTGCTTCGGTGATTGGTATTGCTCAAGAAGCAACAGCAATTTTACCTATGTATGGAAAAAAAGCTAAATTAAAATTTAATCCTTTAAAAGAATATGTTTTTGAAAAAATTAGATCTAAACAAGTGGAAAAAAACAATCTAAAAGTAAAAATTTTATCTGATAATCTTTGTTCTCGATTTAGCGCTATTGTTTTAGAAAATGTAAAAATTGGGCCTTCACCAGAATTTATCCAAAAAAGATTAAATGCAGCTGGTATTAAAGTCATAAACAATGTCGTTGATATATCAAATTATTTAATGTTAACTTTAGGCCAACCTGTTCATACTTTTGATTTTGATCAAATATTAGATAAAACAATGATTGTCAGAGAAAGCAAACCTGGTGAAACAATCATTACTCTTGATGAAAAAGAAGTAAAATTACCAGGTGGCGATATTGTTATTGAAGATGGTCAAGGTCGACTGATAGATCTATGCGGAATAATGGGAGGATTAAATAGCGCAATCAGTAAAAAAACTAAAAATGTTCTTCTTTTTGTTCAAACATACAACAAAACAAAAATAAGAAAAACAACAATGACAACCGGAGTAAGAACAGTGGCTGCTACTTATTTTGAAAAAGGATTAGATGAAGAAAGAGTCGAACCAACACTAGTTTTTGGAGTTAAGCTTTTTGAAAAATATACTCAAGGAAAAGTCGGGTCAAAAATAATTGATATTAAAAATATTAAACATCAACCAGCGATTATCAATTTTGATATATCTTTAATTAATCAAAAAACTGGTTTAGAGATTGATAATAACACAATAAAAAATATTTTAATTAATCTTGGTTTTGATGTTCAAATAAACAAAAATAACATTAACATCATTGTTCCTTCATATAGAAAATATGATATCTCTATTCCTGAAGATATTGTTGAGGAAGTAGCTAGAGTTTATGGATATCATAAAATTCCCAATAATTTACCTCCTCCAGCACATGTTAATCAACCAGAAGATTTTAAAAATTTATTTAAAATCATAAGACAAATCAAATATTTTTTAAAGCATCTAGGTATAAATGAAGTAATTAATTATTCAATGGTTAGTGAAAAATTACTTAAAGAATGGGCTCTTGATCCTAAAAAACACTTAAGATTAAAAAATACTATTTCTGAAGAAATAGAGTATATGAGACAAACCCTTTTGCCTTCATTATGGAAAAATTTGAAAGAAAATACGGGAAAAAAAGAGATTTTAAAATTTTTTGAAATCGCTAAAGTCTATTTACCGAAAAAAAAACGATTTACCAGATGAAAAATATATGCTGGCAATTGCTGTTAATACTGATTATTTTGATATTAAAGGAATTGTTGAGAGTCTTTTTAAAGAATTAAACATTGATCTTGATAATGTTAATAAATTTGAAATTATTGAAAAAGATAATTTTTATTTTTCAGAAATTGATGTTGATTATTTAATCAATAATTGGAAAATCCTACCAAAATATCAACCAATTAATCCTTATGCTGTAATAAAACTTGATAAAACTTTTATTCTTAATGAAAAAAATAATTATCAGACTATCAAAAATAAAGCTTTTCAATCATCTCTTTTGAAAAAACTTGAGGTTGTATCTTTATATGAAAATAAATTAACTTTGCGTTTTTATTATTCTTCAAACTCTCGAAATATTACTGAGGAAGAAGCTAAAAAAGAATTGGAAAAAATATAATAAATTTTTAGTTTTAAGGGGTAGGAGAGATTGTTGGATTTAAAGTTGGGCTAGGAACATAATCCCACGGTTTATTTACTCCAAATTTTATTGTTGATTCACCCTGCTTGTCTTTTTCATTAGTGGCAATAATCTGTAATTCATAAATACCATCAGCTAAATTAATTGGTTCATTTATTTCTTTTATATCTCCATCAAGTGATTTAACTTCATTACCATTAATTTTTATTTTTATATTTTTAATTTTGGCAATACTTATTATTTTTGCTTTAATATTAAAACTATTTGTTGAAACAGTTGTTTGACCCATTGGATTTTTAATTGAAACAACAACATCATCAACTGATGCATCAGAAACTTCAGTTGGCGGATGATATTTTGGATCAGATTGATCTTTAACCCAAGCATCAATTGCTTCCTGCCAACGATTGCGACCATCAGTTGATAATGGATCATTTTCAGTAATAACAATAAACTCTTTTTCTTCATAATTGCCATTTTTTATCTCAACATCGTTAGCTAACTTATTACCATTAGCCTTTGAAATTTTAATTTTTTTATAAAATGGTGAAATATCTTTTGGTTCTGTACCTTCGATAAAATATTCACTTCTAGTTGGATAACCATCTTTAGGTAAACCACCCAAATAAGCATCAATTGTCAAAGCCTTAACTTTATTTGGTTTTGCCATAATGCCATCTTCATATTTTTTAAGAAGCTCGCGCATTAATTTATAAAAAATTGGCGAAGCACCAGTAGCACCTGAAGCAATTCGTGGATCCATTTTACTATTATCATTATTACCAACCCAAACACCAACAGTAATTGATTTTGTATAACCAACCGCCCAATTATCTCGTTTATCATCAGTTGTTCCGGTTTTGACAGCAACAGTTTTTCCAGGAATATTAAGATAAGAGTTTGGTCCAAAAACTTCAAGTCGAGCGTTATTATCTGACAAAATATGAGAGATTAAAAAAGCTACCTCAGGAGACAACACTTGTTTTTTCTTAGTTTTTATTTTTTTATAAATAGTTTTTCCCGAAAAATCAACTATTTCTAAAATTGAAGAGACATCTTTTTTTTGTCCTTCATCAGCAAAGACAGTAAAGGCAGAGGTAAGATCTAAAAGAGTTGTTTCACCACCCCCAAGAGTAATTGACAAACCAAACCTATTTAAATTTTCTTGAGTTGGTGCAAATTGAATCAATCCCATTTGGCTAGCTTTTTCTAAAAAATTATTAATACCAACAATTGCCAACATTTTTACTGCTGGAATATTTTCTGAATTTCCTAAAGCAAAACGAATTTGCATTGGACCACGATATTTACCATCATAATTCACAGGAACATAAGGTTTATCAGAAGAAGCACCACTAGTAAACTCAGTTTTTACATCCATTAAAACTGTTGCTGGAGTATAACCTTTTTCAAAAGCTAATGCGTAGGTGATTGGTTTAACAGTTGAGCCAGGTTGTCGCAATCCTAAAGCTGCATTAAATTTACCGTATTTTTCATCATTAAAATCATATGAACCAACCATTGCCAAAATCTCACCAGTTTTTGAATCTAAGATAACAACTGCGGCATTGGTAACGTTATATTTTTTTAAATTTTCAATTTCATCTTTTACAATTTTTTCCGCTGTTTTTTGAACATCTAAATCTAAAGTCGTTTTTACTTTTATGCCTTGATCAATAATCTTTTCACCATATTCTTTTTCAATCAAATCTTTTGTATAAAAAACAAAATGTGGTGCATTAATTGTTAATTTTGGAGCTGAAAATCGATATTTTTCCAAATCATTTAAAGTTTTTAATTCTTGCTCTCTAGTAATATATCCATCCTCTCTCATTCTTCTCAAAACATCTTTTGTTCGAGCACGCCAAGCATCATTTTTACCAATAAAAGGCGAGTAGATGCTTGGTGACTGAGGAAGACCAGCTAAAATCGCTGATTCTAAAAGATTTAGATCTTTTACTTCTTTTCCAAAATAAGCTTTTGCTGCTGATCCTACTCCCCAATATGTACCTCCATATGGAGCTTCATTTAAATACATCTGTAATATCTCATCTTTAGTGTAACGACGTTCAACTTCATAAGCTAAAATAATTTCTTGAATCTTTCGAGAGATTGTTCGTCTTGATGTTAAAAGAACATTTTTTATTAACTGTTGTGTAATGGTAGAACCACCTTGAAGACCTCGACCTAAAATAATGTTAATAAAAGCTCTAATGATACCAGTTTGAGATACACCCTGATGTTTATAAAAATTTTTATCTTCAATAGCAATCGTAGCTTTTTTCAAATAATCAGGGATTTCCTCAAATTTTACTGGAATTCTATTTTTGTCTTTATACATATCATATAACACTTTGTTATTGCGATCTAAAAATACTGTTGAATAACCACTAATTTTAGAAAGTTTTGCTGGAGATGGTAAATCTTTAGCATACCAAGCAAAAATTAAAAAAGAAAAAATAAATCCAATTAAAATTAAACCAAAGAAAAAAATTAATCCATAAATCAATATTCGTTGTTTTAGATATCGGCTACGAAACATTGACCTTCGAGAAATATACATAAGTATTAGTTTAACATAAGTAGAAAGAAAAATTCAAAATTCAAACCCCGCCGTTTGCGAACGGCGGGGAAAAGTCAAAAGTCTCGCCTAAAACGGCGAGAGCAGGCAAAATTTAAAAAAACTTTGTTATAATAAAAAAATGAGAGTTTTTAGTAAAAAAATAAAAAAAGAAACAATTTTAAAAATAATTATTGTTATTTCATCACTTCTTCTTATTTTTTCTTCAATATTACCCTTATTTTTAAGGTAAACTATTTAAAATAAAGTATATAATTTAGTTTATGGATGGGATAAAAACCATTAATGAATTACCTAAAACAAGTGCTACCACTATAAAAAAATTCAAAAAACTTGGTATTAATAATTATTTTGATTTAATAAATTATTTTCCTTTTCGTTATGAGAATTACTCAATAATCTCAAAAATTGGTCTTTTACAAGAAGGAGAAATTGTAACAATTACCGGAAAAATCATTGATAAAAAAAATCAAATAATAAGATCAAGATTATCTTTACAAATTTTTTTATTAGCTGATGAAACAGGACAAATTGAAATTAATTTTTATAATCAACCATATCTATTAAATTTATTTAAAAAAGATCAAATAGTCAGTGTTGCTGGAAAAATTGAACGTTATGGAAGAAAACTAAGTTTAAAACCACAAGAGTTTGAAATAGGGGAGAGTAAAATTCATACTGGCAGAATTATTCCTATATATCCTGAAAAAAATGGTCTTTCTTCAAAAATAATTAGAGAAAAAATTTATTATGCCTTAAATTATCCTCCTGATGAATTCTTACCTCAAGAGATAATAAAATATAATCAGTTACTCGATGAAATTAATGCTTATAAACAAATTCATTTTCCATCATCAAAAACACAACTTTTAAAAGCCAAAGAAAGATTAAGTTTTGATGAGTTATTTTTAATTCAACTTTCTTCATCGCTTGTAAAAGAAAACTGGAAAAAAGAAGTTGTTAGTAAAAAATTTATTTTTAATAAAGAAATCGATAACAAGCTTAAAAGTTTTATTGATAATTTACCATTTAAGTTAACCAATGATCAAAAAAAAGTTTGGAATGAGATATTTAATGATCTAAAAAAATCCTCACCAATGAACAGACTTTTACAAGGAGATGTTGGTAGTGGAAAAACTGTTGTTGCTGCTTTAGCTTGTTATTTTAGTTTTTTAAATGGTTATCAAAGTTTATTTATGGCGCCAACTGAAATTTTAGCTCAACAGCATTATCAAACATTAACAAAACTTTTTGCTAATACTGATGTCAAAATTGGTTTAATCACAAGCAATATTAAAGAAACTAATTATAAAAATCAAAAACCAAACATAGCTGATATTATCATTGGTACTCACGCTTTAATTTCAAAAAAAAATAACTATCAAAATGTTGGTTTAGTAATAATCGATGAACAACACCGATTTGGAGTTAAACAAAGAGCAGAATTAAAAAATAAAGGATTAAATCCTCATCTTTTAACAATGACTGCCACACCTATTCCTCGCACTGTTGCCTTGACACTTTATGGTGAACTTGATTTTTCAACCATTACCCAAATGCCAAAAGGAAGATTAGAAATAAAAACTTTCTTTATAAAAAAATCAAAAAGAGATGATTGTTATCAATGGATAAAAAAACAAATAAAAGAAAATAAGGCTCAAGTTTTTATTGTCTGTCCTTTAATTGAAGAATCTAATGCTGAAACAATGAAATCAGTCAAAGCAGCAAAAAAAGAGTATGAAAATCTACAAAAAATTTTTTCTGAGTTTAAATTAGGTCTTCTTCATGGAAAAATGAAAACTAAAGAAAAAGAGCAGATTATGAGTGATTTTAAAGATCATAAATTTGATATTTTAGTAACAACACCAGTAGTTGAAGTAGGAGTTGATATTCCAGGGGCAACGATTATTTTAATTGAAGCTGCGGAAAGATTTGGCTTAGCACAATTACATCAGTTAAGAGGAAGAGTTGGTAGAAATAACAAACAATCATATTGTTTTTTGTTTAGTGAAAATGAAAATAAAAATATCATTGATAGACTTAATCTTTTTGCCAAAATTAAAAATGGCAGTCAACTAGCTTTAGAAGATTTAAAACTTAGAGGACCAGGAGATATTTATGGTACTAAACAACATGGAATAATAGAGCTAAAAATCGCTAATCTTAATGATTATCAACTAATTAAAAAAGTTAAAAAAGCAGTTGAATATTTTATAATAAATAAAAAAATTGATGATTATAAAAATTTAAAACAAAGACTTAAAAATTATGAAATAGAAAAAATCACTAATGACTAACTTTTAGAAGATTTTTTATCTAATTTTTTTTTATATTTTAAAATCTTTGCTAAACCCTCAGAAACAACTGCTCCACAATTTAACCAATACTCAAGTTTTTTTTCATCAATTACTATTTCTGCTGGGTCTTTATGGGGATTATAACGACCAATTTCTTCAATATATTTACCATTAGCTTTATAACGCTTATTAACAGCAACAATTCGATAATATGGTTGATCTTTTTTTCCAATTCGATAAAGTCTAATTGCAACTGCCATAATATATCATTAAAAACTATCATGCTGAACTTGGTTCAGCATCTCTATTTTGAGATCCCGAAATAAATTCGGGATGACAAATTAATAACTTAAATCTTAATTTATAAATATATCATAAACTTTTAAAATTTACAAAGGCTTTTTTAGCTGCTTTTTCCTCAGCTTCTTTTTTTGACATTCCAACACCCTCACCAATTATTTTATCATTAAAATATACACCCACTTTAAAAACTCTTTTATGTTCAGGTCCTTTCTCCTCAAGAATTTTATATTCTGGTAATTTTTTATATTTTGCTTGAATTAACTCTTGTAAACGACTTTTAAAAGGTTGATATTCTTTGTTTCTAACAATTTTGTCTAATTTTTCTTTAAAAAGAAATTTAACCACAAATTGATAAGCATTTTCAAAATTTGAATCAAGAAAAATTGATCCGATAAAAGCTTCAAAACAATCAGCTAAAATATTTTTGTTTTTTCGACCATTCATTTTCTCTTCACCCTTAGATAAAAATAAATATCTATCAAGATTAATATCTTTAGCTGCTTCAGCTAAGCTTTCGGTTTTTACAATTGCACTTTTAATCTCTGTATATTCACCTTCTTTCAAAAATGGATAATGTTTAAAAAGATAAACTGAAGTTATTAAAGACAAAACACTATCACCTAAAAATTCAAGGCGCTCATTTGAAGGTAAATAAAAATTTTTGTGCTCATTAAGATAAGATCGATGAACAAAAACGTTCTCGAGAAGTTTTTTATCTTTAAAACTATAATTAATAATTTTTTCTAAATTAGAATAATCTTTCATAGATAATAATTTATTCAATTTCAGAAACTACCTTACCTAAAATCGCATTAATAAAAGCATATGATTTTTCACCACCAAACTCTTTTGCTAATTCAACCGCTTCATTAATAGTCACTTTTTTTGGATTCTTTTTTTCAATCAATAATTCATATAATGCTAATTGTAAAATAGCTAAATCAACCTTTGCTATTTTTTCAACTGGATATTTTGGTGCATATTTTTTAATAATATCAATAAATTTTTCTTTATTTTTTAATATTTCTTTAGTTTTTGTCAATAAATTAGGTTGAGGAATAAATTCCTCGCTAAAAAGCTGCTGAACAATCTTCATTCTTTTTTTATGCCGCGGATCCATTTTATTTATGACAATATTTACAAATCCTGTGAGGCAATTTCATTTTTCCACAATTTTTACATTCAACCAATTGTGGAAGTGTTCTAGCTCTAGTTTTTTCTCTTTTTCCGGTTCTTTGAGTGGAAAATTTTCTTTTTGGTAATGGTGTCATATATTTAAATTATAACAAATAATTATTGAAATGGATTAGATTTTTTTGGATAATCAAACTTATTCTCTTCAACATCTTGAGATATAAAATCAAAAGAAATTTTTTCTTTTATTTTTTCAATTTCTTTTAATAATTTATCTATATTAATAATTTGGTCGCTTTGATCATTTAAATCTAATGATTTATTAGAATTACTTGTATAAAAATTTAAATTAAGTTTAGTAATATCACTTTTACTAATATCATACTCAATTTTATCCGAAGTAATTAATCGACCACCATCAAAATTATAATTTTTTAGAAAATTTAAAAAGGTATTACTATCACCAACACCGCTAACTGATAACTTTATTTTATCCTTTGTTGATGTTTTTAAATCAACATTATAACTAATAATTAAAAATCCTGTTTTATCAGATAATCTTTCTAAGGAATAAATTATTGAAAAATAATCTTCAACATTAGGAATAAGAGTATTTAAAAATTTCAGATCATTTTCAATAATTGATTTAGTTTGATCATCATAAGTATATGGTTCTACTTGCTTTTTAAGTTGATTTATCTCTAATGATAACTTAGAAATAGTTGAATGTGCTTTAACTAGTTTCAGAACTCCTATAAAAAGAACAATAATTGTTAATATTAATAAAAAAATAAAAGAAATAATGTAAATGAAATTTTGACGAATAAGACTGTATAAAAATGGTTTAATCTTTATTTTCATTATTTTCATAATAATTATTTATTAATTTTTCATATGGCATAAAAACTCCATAAAAAGAAAGTTCGTAATTTTCACTTTTATCAACTGTCGCCCCAATAATATGAAAGTTCTTTAAAAATATTTTTTCAAAATTTTTTAAAAATTTTTCTGTTTCTAAAAATTGAAAAAAATTACGCATACTAGAGAAATCTGAAAAAATAACCGTAAATTCAAAATTTCGATCTTTATCAATAATAAATGTCTTTATACTTGCAGATTGAGAGCTATCTTGTAGAGAAGTATTAAGAAGTAAATAATATTGATAAGAATTAGAGTCTTCTTTTAAGAAATTTGTTAAATCAGAATATTTTTTTCTTAAATAGTTTAACCTTGCATATTTATCAGTGTTAGCTGAAATTATTTTTAAAATACTTGTTTTCTCTAAATTTAAATAGTCTATTTTTTTATTTAAATTATTAATATTTATTAAAAAATAAATAAGAATTATAAAAAAAATTAATAAAATAATATAAATTCCATTTTGGAGATAATAAAAAATCTCCTCATATTTTCTATAATCTTCTCTATTAATTATTAAGTTTATTCTTTTTTTTATCATCTTAAATCAGTTCCAATAATAGAAAAATAAAGTGGTAACTCAAAAGAAATTGTATTAACCAACTGATTTTTCTCAATAATAGTTTCTGGAGATAAAATTTTAAAAACTATATTAGGTAATTTTTGAGAAATTAAATTTATCAAATAGGGAAAATTAACAATTTCATTGGTAAAATAAATGATTTCTGGAGAGTCATTGATGATAAATTTATTAATTTCAGAAGTTAATTCATTTATTAATGGTTTGATAATATTTTCAAGAGGAAAACTAATCGATTGATTAAGTTGATAGTTTTTTAACAATTCTTCAACTTTGTTTTCATCAAAACCAGTATTTATAGATATTTCTTTTAAAAAAAGTTGATAGCCCAAAGATATATTATGATTTTTTGATAATATGAGAGGTTTGTTTTTAAAAGATAAAAAGGTTGAAGAGTAAAAATCAAAATTTATTAAAACAATCTCATCTTCGTTTATTTTTTTATCTAAAAATTCAGAAACTAATCTTGATGATGAAGTTAATTGAGTTTCAATTGCTTCTGGAATTAATCCTGATAATTCAAGTGTTGATTGAACTTTTGCAATTAATTTTTTTGGCGCAGCGACAACCATTATTAAAAGTTTTTTATTAATTTGATCCTCTTTTATAATCTCTAAATCAATATTAGTTTCTTCAATTGGCATTGGAATAAATTGATCAGCTTGATATTTAATAGCAGAAATTAGTTCTTTT
Organism: Patescibacteria group bacterium; assembly: GCA_026004455.1. Lineage (GTDB taxonomy): Bacteria > Patescibacteriota > Microgenomatia > UBA1406 > GWC2-37-13 > GWC2-37-13. The sequence continues at coordinate 130,887 of BPJE01000003.1, forward strand.
TCTTTTAATATCGGCATCTCAAAAATTTGATGATATGTATAATAATTTGGTATTGAAACAACAACATTTTTTTTATTAACACTAAGATTTTCAATAAATTTTTTTAAAAGATTTGCTTGTTGATCAATTGTTTTTTCTAAATCAGAAGAATAAAAATCTTTTAATATCTCAATCTTACCAATATAATTAATCTTATATAAATTACCTAATCTTTTAAGATCAATAATTTTTATATATCTCTCATCAAACTCTATGGAAAAAAAATTACTTGCCATATTTTTAATATAATTAATTTAATTTTAAATATCAATAATCAATATAATAATTTCTTAGTTTTATTTTTGTTTGATAATGAAGACTAGCTGTCGATTCATTAATATTAATACAATCAGTTTGATTACCTTTATAACAAATATCAAAAGATAAATTAACAATCGGCGCTGAATAAAAACTACCACTTTGACAACCAATTGAAAAATTGTAAATTTTTGTTGAATTAGAATTTAAATCAATTGTTGATAAAGCAGAAGATGAAGAAATTTTATCGTTATTAAAATAAATTTTAAACCACTGATTATTTAAATCTTTAAAAATAAGTTCTGAATTATTATTAAAATCTGAATCAAAACAAACTATATTTGATAAATTAGGAGGAGCTGAACTATGGATTGAAACAGTATTATTTTTTATTAAAATTGATAAACTATTAATTATAAAATCACCTTGTCTTTTTACTTCTGTTATTGCTTTAACTTTTAATTGTTCTCTTGAAATTGTAAACACAATAATAAAAATCGTTGGAATAATAAAACCTAATACTCCTAAGACAACAATTACCTCAATTAAAGTAAAAAATTTTTTCATATTATTCAATTATTGATAAAATTTGTTTTGATATTACTTTGTTAATACCGCCAACATCATTCCAACTAACAGTAATCGTTAATTCTATTTTTGTAACCGGATTATTTAAATTTCTTATTATTAATTCTCTTTTAAATATCGATGGTGAGCCAAAATTTTGATTACAAACTCCTTCTTGATCCCAAGATAAATCATTCAAACAATAAATTGTACCTGAACCATTGTTGATATCTTTTGATGCAATAATGTTCCAATCAGATTCTTTTTCATATTTTAACCACTCAATTGTTTCTTCAACTAAATGAGTAGCAATAATTTTATATTGTTGAGTTTTAATATTTTTTAAAAAAAATACAGCCACAGACATTGCTGCAATAAAAAAAATAGAAATAATTGTTGTAAAAACTAAAACTTCAATTAAAGTGAAAGACTTTTTTTTCATTTAACAAGAAATTAATTGATTATCCATTTCAATAATACCATTATTGCTTATTGAAATATTTAAACATTGATTTATAAGAAGATTTTTTATTCTCAAATTATTTACATTAATATTAATATTGACTCCCATTGGTGGAAAATTAAAAAAAGAATTATTCCCAATTACAAAAACAATGTTTGTTGGTAAATCATAAGTCTGAATGTTTAAATACGAATTATTACAACCAAACTGTACTTGATATTGATTACCTGATAAATTAATAAAAATTCTATAACCATTAAAATTATTACAAGACTGATTATATAATTGAGAACTAATAGCTCTTTTTTTTGTTAAATCAAAAACTTCAACAAATTTTTTTGCTTCATTTTTTAATTTTTGTTGCTGATTAAAATTTTGATAATTAGCAATTCCTCCTAAAAATAATGATGAAATAATAACTAAAATCACAAGAATTTCTATAACAGTAAAAGATTTTTTTTGATTATTTTCTTCCATATGGACCAAGACAGTAATTACAATTAACCTTTCCACAAGAAATTGTTGTATTACAAGATGAAACAACACCTTCAAGATATGCTCCTAAAACATAATCAGTATTAGAAATTCTTGTGTAATTATAATTGTATGTTGGTGATCTAGGATCAGTTGGTATTGATTGAATATAAATTGTTGGACTAGTTAAATTAGATAAATTATTTGGATAAACATCATTATTACTTCTATACATTTCTAAAGCTGCTCTTAATTGTTCTAAATCAGTTTTTCTGCGATTATTTCTAGATTCTTTTGTTAATTGACTATAAGAAAAGGTAATAATTGATGAAAGCAAAGCAATAACAGTAGCAACCACCAAAATTTCAATTAAAGTAAAATTTTTTTTCATTGTAAATTTCTAATACAACAACTCAAATTAGTTGAATTACAATTTTCAGTTTCTAAATACTTACCACCCCCTAAATTTTTTGGGCAAATTGTATACCTAGTAGAATCACAAACACCAACACATTGATAGTTACCACCTAAAGGATCAGCTGGCATAGTAATTAAATCAACATTCGAGGATAATGATGGACAATTAGTTGTTGTTGCTGTTAATTTGTTTCCGGCAGCAGGTAATGATGTTGGATATTTATAATTACAGATTGAATAATACTGCTCAAAAGCGTTTTGAATTGCTTTTAAGTCTTGTTTTCTTTTAGCGTCGCGTGATTTTTTTTGAGCAGTAGAATATGAAGAAAAACCAAAAGAAACAATTACTGAAATAATGCCTATAACAACAAGCATTTCAAGTAAAGTAAAAGATTTTTTAAAAAAGTTTTTTTTCATTTTTTAAATAAACAAATTTTAATCATGGCTGATTAACAATATAACATTTTTGATTAGCAGCACAAGAACATGGACTAATACAAGGAACTCCATCAGGATCAGCAATATTTTCTAAACAAGCACATAAAGTATAAGTTAAATTATTATTATTCACAGTATAATAATATTGTTTTCCTGGACTTGGATCAGAGGGAAATTTATTCATATAAACATTACCACTATAGCTAAAAACAGAACCAGCTGTAGGTAATTGAGAAGGGTATGAAGGAGGAGATTGATCTTGTTTATACATCTCAAATGCTTTTTGAATTTGTTTTAAATCTGACTTTCTTTGTGAATCACGAGCTCTTTCTCTTGCCCCCATAAAATTTGGTAAAAGTAAAGCAGAGAGCATACCAATAATGCCAATTACTACTAAAAGTTCAATCAGAGTAAAAGCACGTTTAATCATAAATTTAATGGTAATCATTCTTAAAAATAAATTCAAGTCTTATAGATTTTTATTAATAAATGATCTAATGCTAAGCGAAAATTAAGATTATTTTTTTCAATAAGAGATCTAATTTCTAAAGCTTCATTTAAAATTTCTAAATATTTTTTATTTTCTAATACTTTCTTTTTAAAAAACAAAATTAGATCATCAATAGTAACATTTTCAACAATTTTTAAATCTAAATTTTTATTTTTTAAAAAATTGCTTAGAATTAATTCCTTATCCTTTTCAAGTATTAATGTTTTTCTATTTAGATGAATAATTTTTCCTCGAGATAAAATTGTTGGCAATAATTTATATTGATTATCAACAGTTAAAACAACTAAAACATTAGAAGGTGTTTCTTCTAAAATTTTCAAAAAACTATTTTGAGCCTCAAAAGAGGAATTATGAAAATTGTCAAAAATATAAATTCTTAACTTATTAAAATAAATAATAGTCTCTTTTTTAATATCTCGAATATCATCAATTGAATATTTTTCTTTTTGAGGAACAATTTCAAATATTACATAATCAGATTTTATATTGTTTTTTAAATATTCCAAAACTTTATTTTTTTCATTACTAACAAAAATCAAAGGCATCATACATATTGCATTTTATCAAAAAATTAATGTATATTAAATTTATGAATAATTTTAAAAAGAAATTATTAGAAAAATTAGTAGAAAATAAACAATTATCTCAAAATGAGGCCGATCATTATGAAGTATTATCATTACAAAAAAATATTCCTATTGATAAATTATTAATTGAAAAATCATTTATTCCTAAAGAAGAGATAATGATAGCTATTGCTCAAGTAAAAAATATTCCTTATGTAAATTTAAATTCACTACCTATTGATTCTCAAGCTGTTGGATTTATTCCAGAAGCAATTGCAAGAAAATATAATATTCTTCCTTATAAATACGATCAATCAAATTCTACTTTATATATTGCTTCCTCCAATCCAGATGATATAACTTTAATTGATTTTTTAGAAAAAAAAACTAATAAAAAAATTGTTTTAGCACTAGCCCTTGAAGAAGAGATTAAAAAATATATTAATATTGCTTACAGTCAAGGACTATCTCCTGAAGTTAAACAAGCATTAAAAGAATATATATCTAAAAATACCATAACAAACAATAATAATTATCAAGTGTCTATAAACGAAGCACCAATTGCTAAAATTGTTTCAACAATTGTTGAATTTGCTATAAAAAGTCGAGCGTCAGATATCCATATTGAGCCTGAAGAAAATCGAACAAAAGTCCGCTATCGAATTGATGGTATTTTACAAGAAAAATTATCCCTGCCAAAATCAATCCATGAAGCCCTTGTTTCTAGAATAAAAATTTTGTCAGAAATGAAAATTGATGAAAAACGTATTCCTCAAGATGGAAGATTTAATTTTAAAGTTGAAAATGAAGAAGTCGATCTTCGTGTTTCAACTTTACCAACAGTTAATGGAGAAAAAATTGTTATGAGATTATTAAAAAAAACTGGCGGTATACCAGATTTACATGAATTAGGACTTCGTGGACCACAATTAAAAGATGTAGAAGAAGCAATTTCAAAACCTTATGGCATAATTCTTATTACTGGCCCAACTGGATCTGGTAAAACTACCACTCTTTATTCAATTTTAAGCCGATTAAATAAACCTAGTGTTAATATTATGACCTTAGAAGATCCTGTTGAATATCAAATTCCTGGTATTAATCAAGTGCAAATCAATCCTCAGGCTGGCTTAACTTTTGCCACTGGTCTTCGTAGTTTCTTAAGACAAGATCCAAATATTATTTTAGTCGGAGAAATTCGTGATAAGGAAACAACTCAACTAGCCATTCAAGCTGCTTTAACTGGACACTTAGTCTTTTCTACTTTGCATACAAATGATTCAGCTACCGCAATACCAAGATTAATTGATTTAGGAGCTGAACCATTTTTAGTCGCTTCTGTTTTAACAGCTGCAATTGCTCAAAGAATTTGTCGAAGAGTTTGCTCTTATTGCAAAACTCAATATCAACCTGTACAACAAATTCAAGATAATATAAAAACAGTATTAGGTGATCTTCTCCCAAAAAAATATCAAATTGAACCCATTACTCTTTATAAAGGTGAAGGTTGTCAGGAATGTAATAATACTGGTTATCTTGGTAGAATTGCTATTTTTGAAGTTTTAAAAATTAGCCAAACAATCAATCGAATGATTTTACAACAAGAATCAGCAAAAGCAATTGAAACTCAAGCAAAAAAAGAAGGATTAATAATTATGAAACAAGATGGATATTTAAAAGCGTTAGATGGAATAACTACAATTGAGGAAGTCTTAAGGGTTGCTGAAGTTTAAAAATTTTTAAAATTAATATATGGACTATCAAAAGTTATTACAAATACTAATTGATAAACAAGGCTCAGATATTCATATCATTCCAAATTATTATCCAACCATAAGAGTTGGAGGAGAACTTTACCAACTAACAACATTAGAAAAAATTACTCCAGAAATTTCAGCAAAAATAATTTTAGACTTCTTAAAAGATGAACAAAAAGAACTTCTTTTTTCAAATAAAGAACTGGATTTAGCAATTAGTTATAATAATTTTCGTTTTCGCACTAACATATATTTCTCTCAAAATTCACTATGTGCTAGTTTTAGATTAATTCCTTCAATAATAAAAACCCCTGAACAACTTAATCTGCCAGCAATAATAAGACAAGCTATAGATTTAAGACAAGGATTAGTATTAGTAACTGGACCAACTGGCGAAGGCAAATCAACTACTTTAGCCTCAATTATTAATGAAATTAACAAAAAATATGCAAAACACATTATCACTATAGAAGACCCCATTGAATATGTTTATCCATTTTCTAAATCAATTATTTCTCAACGAGAACTTTATCAAGATACACATTCTTGGACAGTAGCATTGAAATCAGCCTTACGTGAAGATCCAGATGTAATACTTGTTGGAGAAATGCGAGATTTTGACACTGTCTCTCTCGTTTTAACGGCTGCTGAAACTGGTCATTTAGTTTTTTCAACCTTACATACAAATTCAGCTCCAGAGTCTATTGATAGAATTATTGATATTTTTCCTCCTCATCAACAAAATCAAATAAAAAATCAACTCTCATCTGTTTTAAAAATGATCATTACTCAAAGATTATTACCAAAATTAAATAGTCTTGAAAGAATTCCTGCTGTTGAAATACTAATAAATAATTCTGCTATTGCTTCAACTATTAGGGAGGGAAAAACTTATTTAATAAACAATATTTTAGAAACTTCGGAAAAAGAAGGTCAGTTGCTTTTTGAAAAAAGCCTTCTTAATTTATATACCGCTGGAATTATTAGTAAAGAAACTGCTTTTTCTTTTGCTATTAGACCCAAAGAACTAGAAAAGTTTATAAAAATAAAATTAATATAATTATGCTTTTTAAATATCGAGCTGCAAAAGATAATCAAATTGTTGAAAAAAAAATTGAAGCTAATTCAATTGATGCTGTAGTCGACTATTTGCAACGAAATAACTATATTCCCATATCAATAGAACCAATTAAAATTAAACAAAATATTTTTTTAAATTTTTTTAATAATAATGTAAATTTTAATGATATTGTTGACTTTACAAGACAGATTGCTATTATGCTTAATGCTGGTTTAACAATAATTGATAGTTTAGAAATTTTAAAAAAACAAACATTAAAACCAGCAATGCAAAAAATAATTATTGATATTGATAATGAAATTAAAGCTGGAAACTCTTTTTCTTTTGCGTTAAAAAAATATAACAAAAATTTTTCTAATCTCTATATTGCTTTAGTTAAATCAGGAGAAGCATCAGGAAAACTTGATGAAATTTTATTAAAACTAGCTGATAATTTGGAAAAAGAACGAGAGTTTAAAAGTAAATTAAAAGGCGCTTTAATCTATCCTGTGGTAATTTTAATAGCAATGATAATTGTTATGTTTATAATGGTTACTTTTGTTATACCAAAATTGCTTGATTTATATAAAGATTTTAATGTAACTCTACCATGGACAACTCAATTTTTAATTTTGGTTTCTGATTTTATGGTGAAATTTTGGCCATTAATGATTGTTTTATGCTTTGTTGGTTTTTATTTTATAAAAAAATATTTGAAAACTGAGATTGGTAAAAGAAATTTTGATCAATTTTTATTAAAACTACCAGTTTTTGGTAATATAATTAAAATTTCTTCACTTGTTAATTCAACCAGAACTTTAGCAATCTTAATTGGTGCTGGCGTTTCAATACTTGATTCATTAAATATTGTCATTGATACTTCTGATAATTTAATATTTAAAAAAGCATTTAAAAATATTTATAATAAAGTGGAAAAAGGTCAATCTCTTGGAATATCTTTTGAACAAGAAGAAGTTTTTCCACCAATTTTAGTACAAATGACAATGGTGGGCGAGCAAACTGGTAATCTTGATGATACTTTAATGAGACTTTCAAAATATTTTGAATCTGAATCTGAAATTGCTATTAAATCAATGACAACACTTATTGAACCAATGATATTAGTAATTCTTGGACTAGGAGTTGGTTTTTTAGTGATGTCAGTAATTACACCAATATATAATCTTACAAGTTCTTTTAAATAACTCTTGACAACTTTTTAAATTTATTTAATAATAAACTTATATGAAAAAATATAAATCTTTTACTCTTATTGAGCTTTTAATAGTAATTGCTCTTCTTGGCTCTTTAGCTGTTGGTCTTTTAGCTGCCCTTGATCCTTTTGAACAATTAAAAAAAGGAACTGATACTGGTATAAGAAATACTGTTTCTGAACTTCATGGGGCAATTATTAGATATTATGCTATTAGAAATTATATGCCTTGGTGTTCTAATTCCCAAACCTGCACAAATCCAAATAAAGCAACAGCTCTGTCACTTGAAAACACCGTTATTAACAATATTATTCAAACAGGTGAGTTAAAACCTAACTTTGTTGAATTAGCTGGTGGACAATTAGGAAGCATATATATTACTGGAACAAACGATCCACCTGTTGTTGCTGTTTGTTATAAACCAGTTTCAAAATCTTTTACAAGTAATCCAAATACAAAATATAATCAAGACGGTACTCTTTCAACTATTGGATGTCCAACAGGTAATCCAAATGATAATTGTTATTATTGCGTAAAGTAATTTTTAATGAATAAGAAAAAAGCTTTCACTTTACTTGAACTTTTAATAGTAATTATTATTCTTGGAGTTTTATCTTCTTTTATAACAAGTAATTTTCTTATTTCATTAAAAAAAGGTAGAGATGCAAGACGAAAAGGTGATTTAGAACAAATTCAGAGAGCTCTTGAACTTTATTACGAAGATAAACGCGCTTATCCAAGTAATATTTCTTTTGGACAATCTTTAACTGATACTGAGACAGGAAAAATATATATGAATAAAATTCCAAACGATCCATCTGGAAATAGTTATAAATATGAATCTGATGGAACTTATTATAAACTTTATGCCTGTCTTGAAAATAATCAACAAATTTTACCTTATATAAGCAATCCTACAAACTTTACTTGCAATAATTTTTGTAAAAACAATCAAGGTAATAATGTTAGGTGTATTTGGGGAGTATCAAGCTCAAATACTAACCCGTAAAAAATCTAAAACTTAAAATTGACCTAAGTTCTAATTAACCTAATTGACCTAAAAAAATTTCAATTTTTTCGCCAATTGGCGGATTTTCAGTTTTCAATAAGTTTTTAGTTTTCATTAAAAAATAAATATTCATTGAAAAATGAAAACTTCAAAATGAAAAATTATTTCCCTTAATTTTTTAATTACTTAATTACTTTTAATTTTACTCATTAACTCCAAAGCATCAGAGTAGTCTTTTTTTAATTTTAAAGATTCATTAATTTCTTTTAAAGCGTTTTTACGGGCTTCTTCTTTAACTAATTTATCTTTTGAGTTTTTAAAAATTAATGAATAATATACAGCTAAAGAATAAGGAATTCTTGGATCAGTTGGTGCTATTTTTTTTGCTTGTTTTAAAACCTTAATTCCTTCATATAAATAGTTAATTGTACCAGTTGCTAAAAAGAAATAATATTGATTTTTTGCTTTAGTTTTTAAATAAAATATATTTTTTTGGGAATTTAATAATGATCTATTATTATAAAAATTACTTATCTTTATTAAATCTTGAGCATCTTTATTTTGTTTTTGAAGGCCAGCAATAGCGCTTAAATAAGCTAAATTAAAAGATAATTTATCCTCATATACATGTTCATAACGAGTTTGTAATGCTTTATCAAAATAAAAAGCCGCTTTTTGATAATCAGGATTTGACAATTTTGTATAACCATTACCTAATGCATAATAAGTATCAGCTTGATAATACTTATAAATTGAAAGTAACAAATAATAACTAATACCTATTAATATTAAAATCAAAAATATTTTATCAAAATTTAACTTTGAAATCTCTAATTTTTGTTTTTTATCTTTTTCTTTTTTCTCCAAATTTATTATGTTAATAACTAATCCAGGAATAAGATAAAAATATAAATTAATAGTGGTTGTTGAAAAACCAAAAAAATTAGTAATAAGAATTGTTAAGTAGGCAATTAAAAAGCATAAAAAAAGTGTTTTTTTATCATAATTTTCTTCATCAATTAATTTTTTATTTTTATTAGATAATTCTGGCTTTAAAAACTGATTAAAAACTAAAAATTGAAAACTAAAAATTAAAATTAAATAAGAAATTAAGCCAAAAAAACCAGTGGTTGCTAAATAATTTAAAAACTCATTATGTGCTTTATTATAAATAAAGTCCCATTCAGAGGTATAATTATGAGTCAATGGACGAGTAAAATTATAACTATAAGCAAATGTCTCAACTCCAGTACCAAAAAAAGGGTATTGTAATCCTAATTTTATTGCTCCTTGCCAAACAATTTTTCTAATATCAGCTGAATCTGTGATATTAACATTTTTATTTTCTTTTTTTTCTAAATTGTTTTTAAATTGAGTGTTTGATTTTTTAAAAAAAATATTTGATATTTGGTTTTTGGTTTTTTCTATTTTATCTATTCCAGTATTAAAAAATAAAATCGGTAAAAAAATAATGATTATTAATAATAAAAAATGTTTTTTAAAATAATTCCTTTTATAAAAAAATAACGTCAAAAAATAAATAATTAAACCAATAATAACTGCTAATAACGCTGACCTAGAACGACTAAAGATAATAAAAGTAAAATTAAATAATAAATAAATAAAAGTTAATAAATTTGTTATTTTGGATTGTTTACTTAAAAACCAAAGACCAATAAAAAAATTAACTACCAGATAAGCACCAAACCAATTTGGTTGACCTAAAGTAGAAAATGCTCGCACATCAGGTTGAAATTGCAAAACTGAGTTATCCCAACAACTATTATCAATAATTGTTCCTTTTGAAACTAAGAAACAAGTAATATCATGACCAAGTTTTCCTGGAACAGCATATAAAATCACTAAAAAAGAAGATAACAGTAAAATTTTTAAAATAGAATAAGAATCTATTTCATTTGAAACAAAAGCATAATACAAAACGATATATGAAATAATCGAAACTAATCCGCCATTAAACCGACCATAATAACCAAATAAAGATGTTTGTTTATCGATAGAAAAAACTGTTGATAATATTTGAGATAATAAAAATAGAAAAATTGGCCAATCCAAAAAACTCTTTTTAATTATTATCTTTTTTGCTAAAATCATTTTTAGAACCCAAAAAAAAGCAATTAAAACTGTAAAAGTATAAATTAAAAGCATTTTGTTAAACTCAAAAAGCTCTGAAGTGTTAAATAAAAAGAATAAAGGAGTAATCAAAAAAACAAGTTGAAACAAAAATTTAATGATATAGTCAATAATTTTCATTATGTATAATTTTACTAATTTTTTTTCAAAATTTAAAATTCCATTTTTTACTAATTTCGAAGTTTATTTTGATTTAGGAACAACTGAAACTAAAATTGCCATTAAAGATAAAGGAATTATTCTTCGAAAACCAACAATCTTAGCATTTAACAATCGCTCAGGAGACTATATTTTTTTTGGTACAGAAGCTAAAGAAATTATTGGAAAAACACCTGATTTTATAAAAATAATTAAACCGATCTCAAATGGAGTGATTGTTGATTTTGACTCAACTGTTGCTTTAATCAAAAAATATTTAGATCAATCTGTTAATCTTTATTTTAATAATCAAATAATAAAACCAGCGCTAACTGGCATTGCTACTGTACCATCAATTGCTACAGAAATAGAACAAAAAGCAGTGACTGAATCTTTATTAAAAGCTGGTTTAACTCAAATATTTTTAATTGAAAAAAGCTTGGCAACTGCTGCTGGAGCGGGAATTAATATCTTTTCTCATCAACCAGCATTAATTGTTGATATGGGAGGTGGTTTGATTGAGGTTGCTATTGTTGGTAGTGGCGGAATCATTAGTGAAAAAACTTTAAAAAATGGTGGAGAAAATATGAATAAATTAATTTACAACTATATATATTTAAAATATGGTGTTGTTTTAGGTGAAGGAACTTGTGAAGAATTAAAAATAAATTTACTTAATTTTACCGAAGAAGAAAAAATTTTAACAGTGAGAGGAAAATCTCTTGAATCAGGTTTGCCAAAATCAATAAAAGTAAAAAGTTCTGAAATAAAAGAAGCTCTTTTAAATAGTTTTAATCAAATAGTTGACGCTGTTAAAGAAATTATGGAAAATGCTGCTCCTGAGATTGTTGATGAAGTTAATAAACAAGGTATTTATTTAACAGGCGGTATGGCGAGAATTAAAGGATTAAATAATTTTTTTAATCAAGAATTAAAAATTAATATTATTCAAGAAGAAATAAATTATTACGCAACAATTCGTGGTATAATGATATTAGCTAAAAACAAAGAAAAACTTGAAAAAATAATCATTTAGGGGTTGATTTTTATAAAAAATTGATCTATAATTTATTTTTGATTAAAATATTGTCTTCATTCTATTTTTTGCACTTTGAAAATTTGATTTTATTTGCCAATAAATTTAGTTTCATAAAACGGGTTAGGATTTGAGCATCATTAGGTGCTCAATCTTATACAACAGGTATAATCTTTTACCTGTTTTTTTAAGAGTTTGATCCTGGCTCAGGATGAACGTTGGCGGCGTGCCTGAGATATGCAAGTCGAGCGGTTCGACGTTACGTCGGACAGCGGCGGACGGCTGAGTAACACGTAGGAACCTACCCGGTTGTGGACCATAGCTCGCCGAAAGGCGGGGTAATAGTCCATGGTTCCCGACTTAATAGTCGGGATAAAGGGCGTAACTGCTCGCAACCGGATGGGCCTGCGGTCTATCAGGTAGTTGGTAGGGTAACGGCCTACCAAGCCTATGACGGATAGCTGGCCTGAGAGGGTGGTCAGCCAGAGGGGGACTGAGACACGGCCCCCACTCCTACGGGAGGCAGCAATCAGGAATAGTCGGCAATGGGCGAAAGCCTGACCGCGCGACGCCGCGTGCGGGAAGAAGCTCGAAAGAGTGTAAACCGCTGTGGTAGGAGAGGAAGTCCCGACTTAGTCGAGGATTGACAGTACCCTACTAGAAAGGGGCCGCTAACTGCGTGCCAGAAGCGTCGGTAATACGTGGGCCCCAAACGTTATCCGGTTTTACTGGGCATAAAGGGTCGTGTAGGTGTCTTTTCAAGTTTTGTCTCAAAGCCTGTGGCTTAACCACAGAAAGGGACAAAAGACTGAAAAGATAGAGTTATCTTTAGGGGAATCGGAACTCAAGGAGGAGCAGTGAAATGCGTTGATACCTTGGGGAACACCAGTGGCGAAGGCGGATTCCTGGAAGATAACTGACACTGAGACACGAAAGCTAGGGGAGCGAAGCAGATTAGAGACCTGCGTAGTCCTAGCCGTAAACGAATGTCTGCTAGCCGCATTTATCCCGACTTTACGTCGGGATGGGTGTAGCGAAGGAAATCCGTTAAGCAGACCGCCTGGGGAGTACGACCGCAAGGTTAAAACTCAAAGGAATTGGCGGGGAGGCACACAACCAGTGGAACATGTGGTTCAATTCGATACAAACCGAAAAACCTCACCAGGGCTTGACATGCTATCGTTTTAGTTCCTTAGAAATAAGGAACGATCCGCAAGGATGATAGCACAGGTGCTGCATGGCTGTCGTCAGCTCGTTCCGTGAGGAGTACCCTTAAGTGGGACAACGAGCGCAACCCCTATCTGCTGTTAAATCTGTCAGCAGAGACGGTCCTGACATTGTCAGGAAGGAAGGAAGGGCAGACGTCAAGTCAGCATGGTCCTTATGCCCTGGGCTACACACATGTTACAATGGGATGAGCAGCGAGCTTTGCCAGACGGTAACGTCGAGCAAATCTCTTAAACCATCCCTCAGTGGGGATTGAGGTCTGCAACTCGACCTCATGAACGCGGAATTGGTAGTAATCGCGGATCAGTCATGCCGCGGTGAATACGTTCTTGCCTCTTGCACACACCGCCCGTCAAGCCAACAAAGTCGATGGTATTCGAATCCCGACTTAGTCGGGAGAGAATATCGTCGGCGATGGGGGTTAAGTCGTAACAAGGTAACCGTTCTGGAAGGAGCGGTTGGATCACCTCCTTTCTTTTTTTTATATCCTAGCCCGTTTTATAAACTAAATTTAAATATCCAAATTTAAAATCTACTTGATTAATAAAACTTCAAAAAAGTAATTAAGTAATTAATTAATTAAAAAATTAAGTAATTAAAGGAAAAAATAATATTTGTAGTGACAAGGCATTTCCCTGTGAATAAATTTGATAAAGACTGTCTTTGCAATTTTTGCAAAGACAGTCTTTAATAAAAATAAAAAGGACAGAACCTTTTTGAAAAAAAGGTTCTGTCCTTAATAATTAATGTTAGATGTTATTTATTTACTTATCTCAATCACACTTCCAACTTTTGGATAATTAAATTCATGTAGTCCTGTTGTCGGTTTTTCTTCGGTAAAATATCTCCAAATTGTTATTTCTAAAAATCGATTATCTTTTTTTCCAGATGAACCAGGATAAATTACTAACTCACCTGGAATTCCACCAAACAAATTAGAAACAAATTTTGCTTTTTTAGAAACATTGTTAATTTTAATATTAACTAAATCTCCATACTCATATTTTCCCTTAAAATCCTCTTGAGTAATCGTTGTTTTAATATTGCCAAAATTATCAATATGACCAATATAAAAACCTTTAAGATCTGGAATTTCATCAACACTAATTTCTTCTAAATCAAGTTCATCTTCCATATAATCCATCAAATGAGCAGAAATACGGGCATACAAATCTCGAGAGTGAAATTGACCTTCTTCATTTACACCAACATATTGAAAAACCTCTTCAATTCTATCTTTTATCATTGAAAAATCATAACCTGAATTTGGTCCTGTTAAATAAATACCTGATTTTAATTTAATTATCACTGGTTTAGCACCTTCAGCTCTTTTTGTAGCTTGCTTATACTCAAGTCGAGGATCAGTGTTTTGAAAAATAACTGTTTCCATTGGTCGACCATATCTTTCAATATCTTCAATAATTTGATTAAGTAAAAAACTAGTATGAATTGTTGATGGAGTAGAGGATATAAAACTAATATCAGATAAAGTTGGATCTTTTAAATATCCATCAACAGCAATTTTAACCTCATTACAAGTTAAAGAATCGTTAGCCCAATCAGCAATAATTATTAATTTTTTCATAAAATAAAAAAATTATAAATTTAACTTTTTAATAATTTTCTCTGATAAATCATCTAATGTAATTATACCTAATATTTTTTTATTATCATCAATAACTGGTAAAGCATAAAGCTTATACTTAAACATTTTTTTAATAACAATTTCCTCAGGAGTTGTCAAATGAACAACAATTACATTTTGAGTCATAAATTTATAAACTGGTGTATTTAAGTCTTGAACAAGCATATCAAAAAGACTAAAAACACCAACTAACTCAGATTTTTTATTAACAACATAAATATAATCTAAAGTAGAAAAATCAATTGTTTCTTTTTTTATTTTATCAATCACTTCTCTTACAATTTCATTAGAAGATACTGTTAAAAAATCTGTTGTTATTAAACTACCAATGTGATTTTTTGATAATTCTAATAATTTTAAAATGTTTTTTTTTTGAATTATCATCAAGATAATTTAATATCTCTGTTTGCTTTTTTTTTGATAAAGTTAAAAGAACATCAACCGCTTCATCAGGATCAATATATTTTAAAAATCTAGCGGCTTTTTCGGCGCGAAAATTTTTAAAAAGAGCAGTTTGATAATTAATATTTAAATTACTTATTACCTCCGCGGCTTTTTCGGTATCTAAAATTTTCAAAAACTTTCTTGTATTAATTAAATTAGTTCTTTCCAAATAATCAGCTAAATCCTCAGGCCTAATCATTTCCATTTTTTCTTCCTTTTTTTTGAGTTTTACATGTCCTTGAGAAAGCTCAAGCGGCTGAATATCTCCCCATGATAAAAATTGAGAATTTGGCTTAATATTTAAACGACTTAAAAATTTATAAATATAATGAGGATTAATTATTCTAATTCTCCTTAATAATCCAATAAATCCAATATCAACGCCAGCAATAAATAATTTATTATCAATTTTATTAATAGCAATATCATTTACTCGAACAATTTTACTGCCTTTTATATCAATTATTTGTTTATCAAGAAGATTTTTAACAATATATAATTCATTTTCCTCAAGAGAAGACGTCAAATAATTTTTTTTAATCAATATATAATCATTGATTTTTATTAAATAATCAGTGGAAATGATATATTTTTCTTTATTCTTATTTTTTACAACAATTTTAGTTATTAAAGGATTTTCTGATACTAAAAAAATAAAATCTTTTAAAATACCAATCTCAATCTTATCTTCAGTAAAAACTTTTTTATTGACAATTTCTGAAAAATAAAGCATAAAAATATTATACACTATTTTTTAAATTATGTTATAATTTTAATAAGGGCACGTAGTTTAATGGTAAAACACTTCTCTGATAAAGAAGAGAGCGATAGTTCGATTCTATCCGTGCCCACAAAAATAAATTAAAAATTAAAAAAATAAAAGAGTTAAAATTTATTTTAGTACCTCTCCTATTGTTATTTCTAAATTAAATGTCTTTTATTTCTCAAATTTTAGTGTTGGCTTTGATGAAAAAAATTTATGTTTCCAATTATAATCAATTTGCATACAATCAATTAATTGAAAACCATTTTTTAAAGCATATTCAATTTCAATATAGGTAATATAAGAATTAGCACCAGGAAACCTTTGTAAATCAGAAGCCCCAGTCAGAATATAGAAATTTTTTTTATAAACAGCGACAATATCATAAACTACTAGAAAATTTCGAATGTAAACTAGAAAAGTTAGTATTTCATATTCTTTCTGATTTTTATAAATCATTTCAAAAGCTTTCATTCTTTCAGGTTTTCTGTATTCAGAAATATCTCTTTTTCTTTCAAAATCAATAATTGATAATTTTTTTAATTTGGGAAGAAGTTTGCTTTGATCACCGGTTAAAATAATTAATTCTGGTTGATAATCATTAAATTTTTTATAAAAATATCTCAATTGATACCGGCTTTTTTTATTTAAACTATATAAATAATCATCCATTGTTTTTAAATTTTTAGTATCTAAAATATATTTTGGATAATCATCTCTAAGATTAAAAAAATTCTTATAATTAATAATAGGATTAAAACTATCTATATCAATAGCATTCAAATAAATCGGTGAAGGGCTAATCTTTAAAAGAAGGGGCAAATATTTTTTTTCTGATAAAAAAAATAAATTATCCTCAGGCCAAGTCCCACCAAACCATTCATATCTTTTTTCAAGAGAATTATACCATAATGGTAAAACTGCTTTTAATTTATTATCTAAATACAAACTATAAAAAAAAGGCTTATATCTAAAACCTTGATACCACGCTAAACGAAAATCCCAAAGTTGAAATAAAGAATTTTTAGGAGAAAATTCGTTCCATAATTTTTCACAACTATCAATATTACTATCAATTTTCAAATACAACCTAGGAATTAGATTAGAAAATCCATTATAGTAAAAATGTTTGTTTTCAGGTTTTTTAGGAATTAAGAATTGAAGTGATAATAACTTTGTCGTTTCTTCCGGTGGTTCTGAATTTTCTGATTTTGTTTGCATTCTAATTATAAATTTTTCATTAATTTTTATTTTTAAATAATAGTAAGAAAATGTTTAAAATTTGTCAATAGTAATTTTGAAAGCAATCTAAACAAGTTGGTGCAAAATTAAAAATATTAATCAAAATTAATCTGTCTATTAATTTTTTATTTTATGTATTCTATTATTTTTTATATTTATTATTATTCTTGCTCTTTTTCCTCTTTTTATTTATACTCAAATTATGAAGAAAAATTTGTTTCAATATTATTACCAATCACTAAAAAATTTTGGAGAAGTAGTAATTAATCTTTTTATTTTTTTTCCTTATTTTTTCTCCGTAAAAACTCTTTTAAAAACTTTATTTTATCCTTGGAAAAATCTTCAAGCGAAAAAAACTCAAGTTGGCTTTACTTTTTCTGAATGGCTAGATCGATTCTTTTTCAATCTAATCTCACGCTCAATTGGTTTTTTTATGAGATTTTCAATTCTTATTTTCTATCTTCTTTTTCAGATAATTTATATGATTATCTTGCCTTTTATCTCTTTAATATTTTTTTTAACAATTCCCTTAAGTTATCTTATTTATCTTTTCAAAAAATCACCGCTTGAGGAAAAAGAAGCATTGAAAAAAGAGTTTTTAAGCAAAAGAATGTTAAAACAAGAAAATCAAGTTGAGGTAGAAAACTGGTTTGAAAATTTTTACCAACAACACCTTTTAAAAAAAGACTGGTGGAAACTAGAAAATCTTTTATCATATCCGCCATTAGCTCGTGATTGGGCATATGGCTTTACTCCAAATTTAGATCAGTATGCCAAAGATTTAGCCTCACTCAATTATCTTTACCATATTAAAAACATTGTTGATAGAGAAAAAGAGATTAAAGAGATTGAGCTGATTTTATCTAAAAATCAAACGGCTAATGTTATTATTGTTGGAGAGGAGGGAGTAGGAAAACATACGATTATTGATGCTTTAGCAAAAAATATCTATCTTGGTAAAACCAATGTTAATCTGATGTACAAAAGAATTTTAAAAATTGATATGGAAAAATTAAATAATGATATTTCTTTATTTGAGTCGCTTTTATCTGAGGCGGTTGAAGCTGATAACATCATTTTATTTATTGATAACTTTGAAAAATACACTAATTGGGAGACGTCACTTGAAAAATATGCTTCATCTGATAGATTGCAATTAATTGCCACTACCACACCATTTTTCTATCAAAAATTTATCTTTCCAAATGATAAATTTAATAAACTCTTCTCTAAAGTTGATGTTTTTGAAGTATCAAAAGATGAGGCGCTAACAATTCTTTTGGAAAAATTTATTGAGTTTGAAAACTATCATCAAGTAATAATTAGTTACGAAGCGATCAAAGAAGCGATTGAAAAAAGCGAGTTTTATCTAACCTTTATTCCATTTCCAGAAAAAGCCGTTGATCTTCTTGATGCTGCTTGTGTTTATAAAAAAAGTCTGGTAAAAAACAAAAAAGAAAAACCTTTGATTACCCCTGATGACATCGACTATGTCTTAACTCAAAAAACTCATGTCCCAGTGACATTAACCTCACAAATGAAAGAAAAATTATTATCGCTTGAACTACTTTTAAAAAATGAAGTAGTTGAACAAGATGAAGCGATTGAAAAATTATCAAGCGCCTTAAGACGATCATTTCTTCTTATTGGAAAAAGAAAAAAACCTCTAGCATCATTTTTATTTTTAGGACCAACTGGAGTTGGTAAGACGCAAACCGCCAAAGCCATTGCCAAAACATTTTTTTCCTCAACAAAAACTGACCTTGAAACTAAAAATAACTATCTAATAAGATTTGATATGTCTAATTATCAATCAAAATACGATATCCCAAAACTAATTGGCGATATAACCACCAATGAACCAGGGCTTTTAACAGTAGCGATTCGCAATCAACCTTATGGAGTCTTGCTTTTAGATGAACTGGAAAAAGCCGATAAAAATCTTCTTAATATTTTTTTAACTGTTATTGATGAAGGATATTTTACTGATGGATTTGGCAATCATGTTGATTGTAAAAATCTAGTAATTATTGCCACCTCAAATGCTAAAGATCCTAGTTTTTTTTCTCCTGAGTTTTTAAATAGATTTGATGGCGTGATTATTTATAAGCCTTTATCAAAAACCGCTCTTAAATTAATTGCTAAAAAAATTATCAAAGATTTGACCTTCCAAATTTATAATCTTTACAAAGTAAAAATTGAAGTAAAAGAAGAAACAATTGATCAATTAATTGAAAAAGGTTACAATCCAGAATTTGGCGCCAGAAACTTAGAAAGAGTCATAAGAGACGAAATCGAAGATAAAGTAGCAAAAATTATCTTAGCTGATGAAGCTAAAAATGGAATAATTGTTATTTAAATAATTCTTTTTTGTTTTAAAACTTCAATTATTTTCTTATGAATTACCTCAGGAGGCAATAATTTATTATTTTCAACACAATCAATTTTCACCCAATTTTTATTAATAGAGGCAAGTTCTAAATACATTTTTTCTGAAGCAATTCGATGATTAATATCACTCTCAGCAATGTCTTTTTTACCTTGAAGATAATCTCGAAGTCCTTTTTTATTTGTTAACTCCATTCCAATCTGCCAAGGCACATAAAGATAAATAACAATATCTTCTTTTGGAATTTTATGAATTTTGTATTCTAAATCATAAAGCCATTTTAAAAACTCTTTTTTCTTTTTCTCATCTTTAAACTTTGCTCCTTGATGGGCTAAACTTGAAGTAGCGTAACGATTACAAATTATCAATCCTCCTTTTTTTAAAAAATAATCCATTTCTTGTTTTACTGATAATCTGTCTAAAGCATAAGCTAAAGACGCCAAATATGGCGATACCTCATCAATTTTTCCAAACTCTCCTTGTAAAAATTTTGCCACTGTTCGACCATGAAATGTCTTGTAATATTGAGGAAAATCAAAGTATTTTACTAGTTTGTTTTCTTTTTTTAAATAATCAATTAGCAGTTGGCTTTGAACAGTTTTTCCTGAACCATCACCACCATCAATGACAATCAACTTTCCTTTTTTGTTTTTTTTCGTTTTTATAAATTTAACAAAATCAGAAATAATAAATGAAAGTTTATCAAGATCATATCGCTCTAAATAAAAATTATCAGAAGGATTGCCCAAAATCATTGGCGAAATTAGATCTTGATTATTCTCATAAACTAAAGCCAAAACTGGTTTTTCATTAACAAGGGCATACACAATCTCGCCACCAACTCCATGAGAAGGCTTTGTCACTTCAGCAACAACAAAATCACTTTTATCAATTAAAGTTTTTTGTCTTTTAAAAATCTCTTGAGGAGTAAGTTTTTTATCTTCCTCAAGCAATTTTTGATTAACAATTTGTTCACCTGAGGTTAATATCAACCAATGTTTTTTTAAAAGTTGAATTATTTTTTTATAATTCTCTTTAAACTGACCATTAAAAAAAGTCGAAGCAGTAAAATAAACCTTTAACATAAATTAAATTAAATCTAGCAAAAATTCTTTTTAATTACAACTCAAAAAAGGACGGTCCTTTTAGGTTCTGTCCTTGATAAGGACAGAACCTGATAAAATTTGACAAAAGTTATTTTTATTGATAAGCTTTATATATTATGGATAAAAAATTAATATCACTTCTAATACTCTTAGTTCTTGTTTTTTCTATTTTCATAAGTTATGTAGTTTTTAATGAACAAATTGCTACTTTTACACGAGCTTCATCAGACACTGATCCATCAGCTGAAAAATCTTTGATTTTTGCCTGGCCATTAACTGCCAAAGCTACTGGTCAAGACAAAGTAATGATTAATATTTTTGTAAGAAATGAAAAAAAACCAACCTTTAAATAACAAATTAGTATCTCTAACGACTACTTTAGGACAACTAGATGCTCAAACTCAAACTACTGATAAATCAGGAAAGGTTACTTTTAATATTACCTCAACTCAAACCGGTATTGCTCAAATTCAAGCCAAAGTTGATAATAAAGTTCAACTCAAACAATCATTAACTGTTAAATTTGAATAATAAAATATGAGAAACAAAATTACTAAAGTAGTTATTCCTGCTGCTGGTTTTGGAACAAGATTTTTACCTCAAACAAAAGCTCTACCAAAAGAGATGTTGCCAATTGTTGATAAGCCAGTAATCCAATATGTAGTTGAAGAAGCAATAAACTCAGGTATTGAAAATATAATTATTATTACAGGAAGCAATAAACGAGCCATTGAAGATCATTTTGATGAGCCAAGCGAAGATCTTGTTCAAAATCTAATTCAAGGCAATAAACTTAAGATTCTTGAAGAAATAAGAAGAATTTCTAAAATGGCTAATTTCGTCTACATAAGACAAAAAGGCCCTTATGGTAATGGTACACCAGTTTTAACAGCAGAGCCTGTGATTGAAGATGAGCCTTTTGCTGTCTTATGGGGAGATGAATTTATTTATTCTAATCCTCCAAGATTAAAACAAATGATTGATGTTTATGAAAAAACCGGAGGAATTGTTATTTCTGGAGTAAAAATTGAAAATAAACAAGATTTAAGTCGTTACGGTATTGCTGATCTTTCTCCAGTTGAAAAAAATCTTTATAAAATAAACGAAATTATTGAAAAACCAGATCCTGACAAAGCGCCTTCAAATATCGCCACTCACGGAGCATATATCTTACCTCCAGAAATTTTTAAAGCATTAAAAAATATCAAACCAGGTAAAGGCGGTGAAATATGGCTTGTTGATGCCATTAATTATCTTAAAAATCAAGGAGTTCCAGTCTATGCTCTGGTAATTGAAAATGGCCGATATTATGATACTGGTAACAAATTTGAATATTTAAAAACTGTTGTTGAAATGGCATTGAATCATCCTGATGTTAATGAAAAATTTAAAGAATTTTTAAAATCATTAAAAATCTAATTGAAAAAAAAATAACTTACTGATAAAATGAATAGATTATGATAGATATTAAGAAAAAAGTTGAAGAATTATTCGCTGCCGGAGTCCATCTGGGACATAAGAAAAATAAAGTTCATCCAAAATCAAAAAAATATATTTACACTTTTAATCAAGGTGTTTCAATTATTAATTTAGAAAAAACTGCTTTTCTACTTGAAGAAGCAAAAAAATTTGTTAATAATTTAAAAAAAGAAAAAAAATCTATTCTTTTTGTTGGTACTAAAAAAGTTGCCTCTAATATTCTTAATAATTTATGTAAAAAAAATAATATACCTTACATATCAACAAAATGGCCAGCTGGCTTAATCACTAATTTTGAAACCATTGCCAAAAACATTAAAAAATTAAAAAAACTAAAAGAAGAAAAAGAAAAAGGTGAATGGAAAAAATTTGTTAAACACGAACAACTTAAATTTGAAAAAAAACTTAATAAACTAGAAAAATTTTATGGAGGAATTGAATCTTTAACTAAAACTCCTGATGCAATTTTTATCATTGATATAAAAAAAGAAAAAAATGCTTTAAAAGAAGCAGTTGAAAGAAAAATACCAGTAATTGCAATTGTTGATACTAATGTTAATCCAGAAAAAGTTAATTATCCAATACCAGGAAATGACGATTCACCATCATCAATTGAATATTTAGTAAAAGAAGTTGTTGAAACCTATATTAAATAAAAGTTTTATTTTAATTTTTCATTTTTAATTTTTAATTTTTAATTTTTTTATGTACGACATCAATAAACTTAAACAACTAAGAGAAGAAACAGGAGTATCTTTTTCTCTTTGTAAAAAAGCATTAGAAGAAACTAATAATAATATTGATGAAGCAAAAAAATTATTATCAAAATGGGGAGCAGACAAAGCCAAAGACAAAGAAGGAAGAAATACTAGCGCTGGCGCGATTTTTTCTTATGTTCATCACAATCGAAAAGTGGCAGCATTAGTTGATATCTCAAGTGAAACTGATTTTGTCTCAGGAAATAGTGAGTTTCAAAAATTAGGTCAAGAAATTGCGATGCAAGTAGCTTCATTAAAACCTGAAACAGTCGATGAACTTTTAAATCAAAACTATATTCGTGATCCTTCAAAAACGATATCTGATCTTATTAAAGATGCTATCTTAAAATTTGGCGAAAACATCAAAATCAACCGCATACTTTATTGGAGCATATAAAAATTTTTATTATTGTTTTTTTTCCTTTTTTGTTTTATATTATTAATCTATGGATATTATCAGTCAATTTAAATTAGACTCTCAAAAAGTCATCGAAACACTAAAAGAAGATTTAAAAACTATTCGCACTGGCCGCGCTAATCCAGCTCTTGTTGAAAATCTTATTGTTGAAACTTATGGTGGTTCAACAAAATTAAGATTAATGGAGTTAGCAACAATTACTACTGATGGACCAACAGTTTTAGTGATTGCTCCTTATGATCCATCAACTGTCTCTGATATTGAAAAAGCAATCTTAAAATCACCACTTGGATTATCGCCATCTGTTCAAGGAACAAAAATTTTATTAAGACTGCCTCCTTTATCTTCTGAACAACGAGAAAAATATATAAAGCTAGTTGGTGAAAAAATTGAAGAAAAAAGAAATCATATAAGAAATTTAAGAGATGAAGCAAGAAAAATGATAAAAAATCTTTTTGAAAAAAAAGAATTAACTGAAGATGAAAAATATCAATTAGAAAAAGAAATCGATGAGATAAACTCCCATCTAATGGAAGAAATTAAAGTTATAAAAGAAAAAAAAGAAATTGAAATTAGAGAAATATAATTTTTATGTCCCTACTTATTTTTTTTATCATTTTATCTTTTTTAATTTTAATTCATGAACTTGGTCATTTTTTAGCAGCGAAAAAAAATGGTGTTAGAGTAGAGGAATTTGGCTTAGGACTACCACCAAGATTATTTGGAAAAAAAATTGGTAAAACAATCTACTCTCTAAATCTTTTACCAATTGGTGGTTTTGTTAAGCTTTTTGGCGAAGAACAATATGAATTAGAGGGAAAAAAAGAAAAGAAACAAGAGTTAAAAAAAGTTGCTTTTATTTATAAAAAACCTTGGCAAAAAAGCATCATCATTTTAGCAGGAGTTTTTATGAATTTACTTGCTGGAATAATTATTTTTTATATCACCTTATCTTTAAACAATTTTCAATCAACATCAATTCCTTTGATTACTAAAACTAAATTTACTTTTGGTCAAGAAAATAAAAAAGTTATCATTGCTAATGTCAATAAAAACTCACCGGCTTTTAATGCCGGAATAAAACCTGAAGATGTTGTTTTGGGATATAAAATCAATGGTAATGAATGGAAAAATATTGATAGCGCTTCAGAATTTATCAATATCGTTAAAAACACAAAAGATCAACTAATTAGCTTTAAACTTCAAAACAATAAAAATGGTGAGGAAAAAATAATCACTGTTAAACCAGTTTATAACCAAGACTTAAAAAGATATATTATTGGTGTCAATGTGATGGATATTGTAATTTTAAATTATCAAAAACCAGTAGATAAAATATTTGCCGGAATATTTCATTCATATAACTTAATGGACTATAATCTAAAAATTTTTGGTCATTTATTTTCCACTGCTGTTAAAGAAAAAGATCCTGGTACTTTAACTAACTCATTATCAGGACCAGTTGGTATTTTTGCTGTTGTTGATGACACAGTTAAAAGATCAGGTCAAAAATTATTAATTAATATTCTTGAACTTGCTGGATTAATTAGTCTTTCTCTTGCTTTAATGAATGTTTTACCATTTCCAGCTCTTGATGGTGGAAGACTAATTTTTGTCATTTATGAATGGATTACTGGAAAACAACCAAATAAAAATATTGAAAAATATTTGAATTTTTTTGGATTTTTAATATTAATCGGACTGGCTATTTTTATATCGATAAACGATATTGCTAAATTTTTTAGATAATGTTAATATAATATATGGTTGATTTAAACTGGGAAAATATTACTATATCTGGAGGCGTTGCTTCTGGAAAAAATACTTTACTTGAAAATCTCAAACCATATCTTGAACCTTTAGGATGGAAGTTTGCTTCAGGAGGAAAAATTTTGCGTGATTATTTAAAAGAATATAAACATCCTTTAGCTTCTCTTGGAGATGAAAAAATTCACCATATTATTGATGATAGAACCGTTAGCTTATTAAAAGAAGGTCATTATGTAATTGAGTCATGGCTAGCCGGTTTTATGGCAAGGAATTTTCAAAATACTTTAAGAGTATTTTTAACTTGTTCAAATCCAGCTTTAAAAATCGACCGAGTTGTTAATCGTGATAAAGTAACAATTGAAGAAGCAAAAAAAATGATTAAAGAAAGAGAAGAAGATAATCTAAAAACTTGGAAAAAAATCTATGGCGATTATGATTTTTGGGATCCAAAATACTATCATTTAGTGATTGATACTTACTCTTCTGGTCCTCTTGAAACAGTTGGTAAAGTCCTTGACCGCCTTGGCTTCAAACACAAATAAAACTTCAAAAAAAAATTTTTAGAATGTTATAATATATTAATCAAAAATCAAAAGTCAAAAATCAAAAGTCAAAAGTAAAATCCGCTAATTGGTGGAAAAAGTCAAAATTTTTTTAAATTTTTAATTTTGAATTTTCATTTTGACTTTTGAATTTTAAATTTTGAATTATTTTCTTATGCTTTACTCAAAACTTTTCGGAAAAACAAAAAAAGAAGTCAAAGAATATGATTCAATTAGTCATAAGTTGTTAACCCAAGCTGGCTTTATTGATCAGGTTGCCTCAGGTATTTTTGAATATCTACCTTTAGGAAAAAGAGTTTTAGCAAAAATTGAAAATATTATTAAAGAAGAGATGAATGCTATTGACGCTCAAGAAGTCTTAATGCCTTTGCTTCATCCAAAAAATCTTTGGGAAAAAACTGATCGATGGAATAGTGTTGATGTTCTTTTTAAAGTCAAAAGTCAATGGTCTAATGAATATGCTTTAGCACCAACCCATGAAGAAACAGTCACACCATTAGCAAAAAAATTTATCAATAGTTACAAAGACTTACCACTTGCTTTATATCATATCACAACAAAATTCAGAGATGAAAAACGAGCTAAATCAGGTATTTTAAGAGGCAGAGAATTTGGAATGAAAGACTTATATTCATTTCATACTGACAAAAAAGATCTTGAAAATTATTATCAAAAAGTCATTGATGCTTATTTAAAAATTTTTAAAAGATGCGGATTAGATGATATAAAAATTACTGAAGCATCTGGCGGCTCTTTTACGAAAAAATTTAGTCATGAGTTCAATGTTATTACTCCAGCTGGAGAGGTTGATCTTATTTATTGCTCCAATTGTAGCTTTGCTCAAAATGAAGAAATTGCTAAAGAAAAAAACAATTGTCCTAAATGTGGTCATAAACTTGAAAAAAATCGTGCTATTGAAATAGGTAATATTTTTTGATCTAGGCACAAGATTTAGCGAAGCTTTTGATTTAAAATTTGTTGATAAAGACGGTCAACTAAAATATCCAGTTATGGGCTGCTACGGTATTGGAACAACAAGACTTTTAGGAACAATTGTTGAAGTTTATAATGATGAAAAAGGGATTATCTGGCCAACAAATGTCGCTCCATATCAAATTCATCTTATTGGTTTAGATCTAAAAAATGAAAAAATAGCTTTTTTTGCAAAAGAAATTTATGAAAAATTATCAAAAGAAGGTTTAGAAGTTCTATTTGATGACAGAGTTGAAACTTCAGCTGGAGAAAAACTAAAAGACGCTGATTTAATCGGTATTCCAACAAGACTTATAATTTCAAAAAAAACCGGCGATAAAATTGAATACAAAAAAAGAAACAGTTCTAAAATCCAATTATTATCCTTTGATCAGGTTCTGTCCTTACTAAGGACAGAACCTTAAAGGACCGTCCCTATGAAAACAATCGTCACTCATATATCTCCTGATCTTGATGCAATTTGTTCTTGTTGGTTAATAAAAAGATTTTTGCCAGGATGGAGTGAGGCAGAGATCAAATTTGTTCCTGCTGGCTCAACTCTAGATAATAAAAATCCTGATGAAAATCCAGATATCATCCATGTTGACACTGGTATGGGCCGTTTTGACCATCATCAAAATGAAGATAAAAATGTATGCGCTGCAACATTAGTTTTTAATTACTTAAAAAAAAATAAGTTTTTAAAAAAAAATCAACAAAAAGCTTTAGAAAGATTAGTTAATACCGTAAATCTTTTTGATCATTTTGGAGAAATTAACTTTCCTAATCCTGATAATGATTATTATGAATTATTATTACCTTCAATTATTGATAGTGATTTGAAAAATATTTTAAAAACTGATATTAATATTTTAAATCATATTTTTCCAATAATTGATAGCTTGTTAAATATTTTTATTAAAAAAATTCAAGCAGAAGAAGATATTAAAAAAGGTTATATATTTCAATCAAAATGGGGTAAAACCTTAGCCCTAATTTCAAAAAACGAAGATTCATTAAAATTAGCCTTAAAAAAAGGCTTTAAACTTGTTGTTAGAAAAGATCCTGATAAAGGCAATATCCGTATAAAAACTCCTCCAGAAAAAAAATATCATTTAAAACCTCTTTATGAAAAAATTATCACAATTGATAAAAAAGGCACTTGGTTTTTACATATTTCAGGCAATATGCTTCTTAATGGTTCATCAAAAAATCCAATTTTCACTCCTTCCCCCCTGACAATAAATCAAATAATTGATATAATAAAAAGTGTATAATAAAATAAAGTCAAAATGCAAAAGTCAAATCCGCCAACTGGCGGACAAAATGAAAATTTAAAATTAAAAATTTATTATTTATCTTTACACGTTTTACGTTTTACGTTACACGTTCCACTTTTTAGAAAGGAGGCGTAAGAATTTATGGTTGTTATTACCAAAAAAAAGGGTGAGACAAAAGACTCGCTTTTTCGAAAATTTTCAAAAACTTTTCTTGAAGAAGACATTGTTAACACTTTAAGAAAAAAACAATTTTATAAAAAACCATCGCTGGTTAGAAAAGAGGAAGAAAAAGAAAAAAGAAAAAACCGATTTGTTAAAAAATCAGCGCCTGTTGCCAAAATATGATCAATATTTTTTCTTCTTCAAGATATAAAATAAACCGTAAAAAAATTATCAATGCGGTTAATGATTTTTTTTATCAAAAAAAATATTGAAGGCAGTATTGTTGTCAATCTTGCCTTTATTGGAAAAAACAAGATGAAAAAATTAGCCACAAATTATAAAAACGAACCAGTTGCTTTACCAGTATTATCTTTTAAATACAATGAAAAACAAGATAACGAAGTGTTACTGGGAGAAATTTTTATCTGTTATCCTCAGGCAGTATTGCTTGCTGCTGAAAGAAATAAAAAAGTCGATGAAACAATCAATAACCTTATCATTCATGGTCTTGAAAATCTTGTTAATAATTAAAATAAAAAGATGTTTTATCTAAAATATCGTCCAAAAAAAATTAGTGAACTTGATAATTCCAATGTTAAAAATCAGTTAATGAAAATCCTTTCATCTAGTGATTTTCCTCATGCTTATCTTTTTGTTGGCCAAAAAGGTACAGGCAAAACCTCAAGCGCTCGAATTTTTGCTAAAGCCATTAATTGTCTAAACAATGATTTTGCCAAAAATACCAAAGTAAAAAATAATTTTGAACCATGCAATATTTGCGAAAATTGTTTAGCGATTGATAATGGTAGTTTTAATGATGTGATTGAACTTGATGCTGCCTCAAACAGAGGAGTAGAGGAAATAAAAAATCTTATCAAAGAAACTTCATTTTCACCAATGTCAGGAAATTACAGAGTTTTTATTATTGATGAAGCTCATATGATAACAAATGAAGGTTTTAATGCATTGCTAAAAACTTTAGAAGAGCCTCCAAAAACCGCTATTTTTATTCTTGCTACCACTAATTTAGAAAAAGTACCAAAAACAATTGTTTCTCGATGTTTAAAAGTTAATTTTGGCAAAGCTTTAAAAAAAGATATTGTTTCAATGTTAAAAAGAGTTGGCCAAAAAGAAAACCTAAATTTATCAGATGATTTTTATAAATTGATAGCCAGGCATAGTGATTATTCATTTAGAGATGCGACAAAAATTTTAGAGGAAGTAACAATTCAAAATATTAAAACAATTGATGAGCTTGAAACCTACTTAGGTCTTCGAGGAAAAAATAATTTACTGGAAATTATTGAAAAAAAAGATCAAAAACAAACATTTTTATGGATTGAGGAATTTAGCCAAAGCGGTGGTAATTTTAAAAATCTAATTGAAGAAATGCTGGAAGAATTAAGAGTTCAACTTTTGATTAAAAAAGGCATCAACCCAGATGAAGAAACCCCAATTAATCTTAGCTTTGCCGAAATTACTAAGTTAATAAAAT
>BPJE01000004.1 GCA_026004455.1 Patescibacteria group bacterium
AGATTATTGGAATAAAGTTAAATCCACCAGCCGGCAGAAAAAATCAAAAAATTTTTTTAATTATAGAAATTTTTTTCTTGTGGTTTCAAGACTTGAGCTTTATAAAAAAATTGATTTAGTAATTAAAGTTTTTAATAAATTAAAAGAAAATTTAATAATAATTGGTATTGGATCTCAAGAAAAAAGATTAAAAAAACTCGCTAATAAAAATATTACTTTTTTATCAAATTTAAGTGATATTGAGTTAGGTTATTTTTATTCAAATGCTTTAGCTTTGATTATGCCGCAAGAGGAAGATTTTGGTTATGTATCTCTTGAAGCTCAATTTTTTGGTTGTCCAGTTATTGCTTATAAAAAAGGTGGAGCAATAGAGACAGTTATTGAAAATAAAACTGGTTTATTTTTTAATAATCAAAATGAGGTTGAATTGTTAAGGGCAATTGAAACTTATCATAAAATTAAGTACAATTTAAGACAATCAATTTTAAAATTTGCTGTAGTAAATATAAAAAAATTTACAAAAGAAAAATTTATTAAAAATTTTTTAAAACAAATATGAAAGTAATCATTTTTGCTGGTGGAACAGGAACTAGACTTTGGCCACTTTCTAGAAAAAAATCACCAAAACAATTTGAAAGTATTATTGATGAAAAATCTACTTTGCAATTAGCAGTAGATAGACTTTTGCCTGAATTTAAATATGAAGATATTTATATTTCCACTAATATTTTGTATAAAGATCTTGTTAAAAAACAATTACCAAAAATTCCGAAAAAAAATTTTATTTTTGAACCAGAAAAAAAAGATGTCGGTCCAGCAGTAGCTTTAGCTGTAGGTATATTAGAAAAATTAATTGATATTGATGAACCAATTGTTATTTTATGGAGTGATCATTTAGTTAAACAGGTTGATTTGTTTAAAAAAATTATTTTAAAAGCCGGAGAATACATTTTAAAAAATAAAGATAAAATTGTTTTTATTGGTCATAAACCTAGATTTGCGAGTGTTAATTTAGGTTATATTAGATTTGGTAAGAAAATAAAAACTATAAGTGATATAAATTTTTATGAATTTAAAGAATTTAAATATCGACCAGACGAAAAAACAGCGAAAAAATTTTTTCTTTCCGGAGATTATTCTTGGAATTTAGGTTATTTTGTGACAACTCCAAAATTTATTATGAATCAGTTTAAAATTTTTACCCCTGATATTTTTGAAAATACACAAAAAATTATTAAATTTTATAATACAAAAAAATTTAATCAAGTATTAAAAAAACAATATGGAAAAGTTAAAAGTATTAGTTTTGATAATGCAGTTTTAGAAAAATTAGAAAAAGATAAAGCAGTGGTTATTGTTGAGGATATTGGTTGGAGTGATGTCGGTAGCTGGGAAGCATTAAAAGAAGCATTACAAACTCATAATTATGAGAATGTAATTCGAGGTAAAGTTTATTTAAAAGATGTTAAAGATAGTTTGATATATAATTATGAATCTAATAAGTTGATAGTTGGTATAGATTTAGATGAAAATATTATTGTAAATACAAAAGATGTGATATTAATTGCTAAAAAAACTTCAATGTCTAAAGTAAAAGAGTTAGTTGAAAGTTTTTCTGGTACTGATTATGAATAAATATTTTCAGGGAAAAATTTATAAAAATACTTTGAAAAGATTTTTAGATATTATTTTAAGTTTAATACTTTTGATATTGTTTAGCCCACTTTGTTTAATAACAGCAATTTTAATAAAGTTAGATTCTAAAGGACCTATTTTTGCTGATGTACCAGAAAGAATAGGTGAGAATGGAAAAAAATTTAAAATGTATAAATTCAGAACAATGATTATTAATGCTCATTATCTTCTTCGAACCGACCCAAAATTTAAAAAATTATTTGAAGAATATAAAAAAAGCAGTTATAAATTAAAAAATGATCCTAGAATAACAAAAATTGGTAAATTTCTTCGCAAACACTCAATTGATGAAATACCACAGTTAATAAATGTTTTAAAAGGCGAGATGAGTCTTGTTGGTCCTCGAGCATATTATCCTGATGAATTAGAAGATCAATTAAATAAATATCCAAAAACAAAAAAATTAATTAATAAAGTTTTATCAGTTAAACCCGGAATTACGGGTTTATGGCAAGTATCAGGAAGATCAGAGATTAATTTTGATAAAAGAATTGAGATTGACTCAAAATATGTAGATGATTTATCATTATTTAATGACTTAAAAATTATTTTTAAAACTCCTTTTGTTATGATTAGTGGAAAAGGAGCGGTATAAAAAAATTAAAAATTAAATCCGCCAGCTGGCGGGGAAAAATTAAAAAATTATGAAAAAAAATTATAAAAAAATATTTATATCAGTAATATTAATTACAGTTTTATTGGGTTATTTTTTTGTTTATAAGCCAGTTATTGAGATAAAAAATAAGGCTGAAAATTTAATTAAGAAAGCTAAAGAGTTAAAAACTGATTTTTCAAAAAATGATATTAGTCTTTTAAAAAGTAAATTATTAAGTTTTTCAAATGATTATAAAGATTTTCAAAAGACCTCAGAGAAAATTTATTGGTTAAAATTTATTCCATATGTAGCTGATTTTAAAAATGGAGTTGAGGCTGGAGATTATTTAATTAAGGCTGGTGTTGAAAGTATTAATGCGATTGAGCCATATGCTGATTTGATAGGATTTAAAAAAGGAGAGTCTTCATTTGTAGAAAAAACAGCTGAAGATAGATTGCAAACCGCAATTTTAACTCTTGATAAATTAACTGAAAAAGTTGATCCAATTGCACAAGATATTGATGAGGCTTATAAAAGAATTTCAAAAATAAATCCAAATAACTATCCAGGAAAATTAGGAAAATATAATTTAAAAGAGCAAATAAAAAATTTTCAAGAGACTTTTGATGGATTAGCCTCGCTTTTTGTTGATGCAAAGCCCTTAATAAAAAATCTTCCAGAAATATTAGGAAGTAAAGAAGAAAAAACATATTTAATCCTTTATCAAAACGATAAAGAAAGACGGGCAACAGGAGGATTCTTGACATTTTATGCTGTTTTTAAAATAAAAAATGGAAAAATGAGTATTGTTACCTCAGATGACATATATTCTTTAGATAAGTCTATATCAAATCACCCTAAAGCACCGCCGGAAATTTTAACTTATCATAAGGGAGTATCTCAATTTTATATCCGTGATAGTAATTTATCTCCTGATTTTTATCAATCAGTGAAATTATTTGAAAGTTTGTATGAAAAAAGTAGTTTAAAAGTAAAATATGATGGCATTATTGCTATGGATTCTAAGATTTTAATTGATATGTTAAAAATTTTTGGCGATATTTATGTTGATGGGGTGACTTTTTCAGCAAAAACTGATCCTCGATGTGATTGTCCGCAAGCTATTTATACTCTTTTTGACATTGTTGATCGACCAGTGGCTTATGTTAAGGAAAACAGAAAAGGGATTATGGGTAATTTAATGTATACACTTTTTCAAACTGCGCTTCGTTCATCTCCTTCAAAATATTGGGGATTGTTGACTTCTAAGATGTTGGAAAATCTACAACAAAAGCATATTTTAATTTATTTTGTTGATGAAAATTTGCAAAAAGCGATTGAGCAAGTGAATTTTGCCGGAAGAATAAAAGAATTTAATGGCGACTACATTCATGTTAATAATGTTAATTTTGCTGGCGCAAAATCTAATATGTTTGTGTCTGAGGAGGTTAATCTAAAAATATCAGGAAAATCAAGAGAATTAACTGTGAATTTTAAAAACCCTTACCCTCACTCTGATTGTAATTTAGAGCGAGGAGGACTATGTTTGAATGCTACTTTAAGAAATTGGATTAGAGTTTATGTTCCAAAAGGAGCAAAATTAATTAGTTTTCAAGGATCTTTGAAAAAAACACAAGTTTATGATGATTTAGGAAAAACAGTTTTTGAAGGTTATACAGAAGTACCAACTCAAGGTAAGGCAACTGTTGTTATTAAATATGATTTGCCCGAGATTCCAAAGGATGAATTAATGATTCAAAAACAAGCAGGAGTAGATAATCAAAAATGGCAAATAACAGTTAACAATAAAAAAATTTTTGAAGGAATTTTAGATACAGATAAAGTAATTAAATTAAAATAAGTTATGAATGATGAAAGGATTTTTAAGACTGAAGCATTTGTTTTAAAAAAGAAAATTCTTTTAAATAAAGATCTTCTTATTTTTTTATTTACAAAAGAAAAAGGTAAGATTTTAGTCTTAGGAAAAGGGGTAAGAAAAATTACTAGTCGTCGCTTATCTTATCTGGAGACAGGTAATTTAATTGATGTAATTTTGGATAAAAAAAATGATAAATATTATTTAAAAGAGATTAATCTTATTAGTGGTTTTTATAATTTAAAAAAAAGCAAAGATAAAATTAATCTTATTTACAAATTTTTTTTTGTATTAGACAAAATTTTGCCAGAAAATCAAAAAGAAATAGAAGTTTATAATCTAACAAAATCTTTTTTTATAAAAATAAATCAAAATAATATAAAGGAAAACATTTTTTATCAATTCATAAATAAATTATTATTAAAACTTGGGTATTTAAAAGAAGAAATTCACGAAGAGAAAATTGACGATTTTTTCCTTCAATTAACTAATGAAAAAATTCCTTCATTTATTATATAATTTATATTATGGATAAAATTATATCTTTAGCCAAAAGACGAAGTTTTTTTTATCCTTCATCTGAGATTTATGGAGGATTAGCTAATGCTTGGGATTTTGGTCATTATGGTGTGTTGTTAAAAGAAAATATTCGTCAGTTTTGGTTAAAAAAAATTATTCAGGAAAGAGATGATATTATTTTAATTGATAGCTCAGTGATTTTAAATCCAAAAGTTTGGGAAGCATCAGGGCATGTGTCTGGTTTTAATGATGCTTTAGTTGAATGTAAAAATTGTCATCATCGGACTCGAGCTGATCATTTAATTGAGGACAGATTAAACAAAAAAGTTGAAGGTTTACCAATTGAAGAGTTGACAAAAATAATAAAAGAAAATAAATTAACTTGTCCCAAATGTGGATCAAAAGAACTAACTGATGTTCGTCGTTTTAATCTTTTATTTGAAACTAATATTGGTATTATTGAAGACAAAAAATCAAAAGCGTATTTGCGAGGAGAGCTTGCTCAAGGAATTTTTATGAGTTTTAAACAAGTTGTTGATACAATGAGGGTAAAAATTCCTTTTGGGATTGCTTCAACTGGTGTTGTTTTTAGAAATGAAATCACTTTAGGTCAAGGTGTTTTTAGAACTCTTCAATTTGATTTGATGGAATTTGAATACTTTATAAAACCTGATGAATGGGAAAAATATTATTCATATTGGCAAGAAAAGATGTGGCAAATGGCTCTTGAATTAGGATTAAATGAGAAAAAGCTTCGTTGGCGAGAACATGAGGAGTTTGAAAGATCTCATTATTCAAAAAAAACAATGGATATTGAATATCAATTTCCCTTTGGTTGGAAAGAGATGTGGGGATTGGCTTATCGAACTGATTTTGATTTATCAAATCATATGAAATATTCTGGAGTTGATTTAAGATATATTGATAAAACAACAGGTGAGAAATATGTTCCTCATGTGATTGAGCCAACTTTTGGATTGTCAAGATTGTTGATTACTGTTTTAGTTGATAGTTATTATGAGGAAGATGTTAATGGTAAAAAAAGAGTAGTTTTAAAAATCAATCCAAAATTAGCGCCAATAAAAATAGCCGTATTTCCATTACAAAAAGATGAAAAATTAAAAGAATTATCCTTTAAAATACATAAAGAACTTAAAAATAAATATAATTGTGAATTTGATGATTCAGGAAACATTGGTAAGATGTATCGTCGTCAAGATGAAATTGGTACGCCTTATTGTGTTACAGTTGATTATCAAAGCTTGGATGATAAAACAGTAACCATAAGAGATAGAGATACGATGAAGCAAGAAAGAATAAGTCTAGATCTTTTAAATAAATATTTTAATGAAAAATTTTCTTAATTTTCTATTAAAAATTAATTTTTTATTATGAAACAAAACTATAAAAAATATTTGATTTTTGGAGGATTGATTTTTGTTTTGTTAATAATTAGTTATTTTTTAATTATTAAAAATACAAAATCTAAAACAAATAATGATAGTTATGTTGTACCAACACAAGAAGTATTGCCAACAGTTGACTCTTCTACTAAAGTTGATTTAAAGCTCATAAAAAAAGGAGAAGCTTTATTAACAGTAACAAATGAACCTAAAAATACTTCGACAATTGATTTTGAATTAAGTTATCAAGTTGTTAATAATGATGTTTCTGAAGGTGGGGAGGGAACAGTTGAACAAGGAGTAATTGGCAAATGTTATAAACAAGAAAAAGAATGGCAGTGTGGAGAGTCAAATAATGGAGGTAGCCGAAAAATAATTCTTGGCACTTGTTCTTCTGGTACTTGTCGATATCATAATATTGTTGGTTCAATAAAAATTCTTTTGAGATTTACTGGTGATTATGGACAAAAAATATTTGAAAAAGAATATCAATTATAAATTTTTTAAAATAAATTAGAAGGAGGTGGATTAATAATGCCAATAACAAAATCTGCAATTAAAAAAGTAAGAAAAGATAAAAAAAGAACAAAAGAAAATTTAGCTTATATTTCAGCATATAAAAGACTTTTTGATCAGATAAAAAAAGCAGTAAAAAAAGGAAGCAAAGATGTTACTGAATTAATAAAAAAATATTATTCAATTGTTGATAAAGCAGTTAAGAAAAAAGTTATTCATAAAAATAAAGGTAATCGATTAAAATCTAAAGTTAAAAAAATTTTAGTTAAATGAGATATAAAATTAATTTATTACCAGAGAAAGAAAAAAAATTTTTAGATAAATTAACTTTTTTTGCTCTTAATTATTTAAGATATATTATTGTTATTACTCAATTAGTTGTTATTGGTGTATTTTTTTATAGATTTCAACTTGATCAACAAGTGATTGATTTAAGAGAAGAAGTTAATCAAAAAAAAGAAATTGTTCAAGTTATTTTACCTTTATTAAATGAAGCAGCAAGAATTGATACAAAAACAAAAGAAATTGAAAAAATTTTAAATAATCAAAATAAATTCAAATCTATGTTCGATTATGTTATGTCAATAATTCCAGAATCAGTTAGATTAATTAGTTTAGAAGTTAAAAATCAATCATTAACCTTAAATGGTAATACAACTAATTCAAAACAATTACAAGCTTTTTTTAATTTATTAAAAAAGGATAAAAAATTTAAACATATTGAATTAAAAAATATTAAAAGAACAGAAACAGGTTATGATTTTATTATTAATCTAAGTGATTTTTTATAATTTTTTTCAAATATTTAAATGGAAAAGAATCAGTTAAAGAAAAATATATTTAGTAAAAGTCAAGATTATACTTATATAATTTTATTTTTAATTATTTTTTCTATCTTTATATTTTTTGCAATTAATCCTTCTTTAAAAACTGCTTTTTCTCTTAAAAAAGAAAAAAACGATTTAGAAGTTATTAATAATATTTATGAGCAAAAAATAATAAATATAGCCAATATTCAAAATCAATTAGAAGAAAATCGAGAAAAAACTATATTTGATTGATCAAGCATTATCTAAATATCCTCAAGTTAATAAAATGGTAGACGATATTAAAATAATTGCTGATGAAAATAATTTTCAAATTCAAAAAGCTAATATTACTGATGTCGATCTTTCTATATTAAAAAAAAATTCAGGTATTATAACTTTAATTATTGAGGGAAAAACAACTTTTGATAATTTAAATAATTTAATTCATGATCTTTTTAATCAAAGAAGATTAAAGACAATTGAAAATTTAGTTATTAATCAAGATAAAGAATCAACACAAAGTAGTTTTTTAAATGTTACTTTAAAAATTAATGGTTATTATTTATGAATAAAAAAGAAGTTTTATTTATTGCCATTGGAATTTTTTTAACAGTTATTACTTGGCTTATTGCTGACTTATATCATGCAAACACAGAACAAAAAATTAAAGATAAAATCGAAATTCCCCAAATAGAAAACTACCAAATAAAAAAAGATGTTTTAGAAATTATAGAAAATAAAAAAGAATAATGATTTATTCAGATTTATATTTTAAACAAAAACAAAAAATTTCTATTGGATTAATCATTATTGCTTTTTTTCTTTCTTTTGTCATTTTTATCTCTATTTTTAAAGGTGCAAAAATTGAATCTAGAGCTTCAAAAAGCGATTTAAAAAGAATAGAGATTACTAATTTAAATCCAATTCAAACAACAATTTTTTGGCAAACAGAAACTAAAGAAACTGGTTGGTTAATTTATGGTGAAAAAGAAAATATTTTAGATAAGATTGTCTTTGATGATAGAGATCTTACCACAAGTCAAAATAAATATTTGAATCATTATGTTACTTTAAAAAATTTAAAAAATGATACTACATATTATTTTATGATTATTTCTGATAATAAAAAAATTATTCGTCCAGATGGAAAATATTTTAGTTTTAGAACTCCAAAAACAATTTCAAATCTTACAAAATTACCCCCAATAAGCGGAAAAATATTAAATGAAAATTTAACTCCTTTAAATAGTGGTGTAGTTTTGTTTTCAATTAAGGCTAAGAATTTATACTCTTTATCATTCCTTTTAAAAAGTTCTGGTGAATGGTTAATACCTTTAAATTCTTTTTATAAAAAAGATGATATTAATGAAGTAGTAATAGGAGAAAATGATAAGGCAACTATTGAAATATTTAATGAAGATGGTAAAAAAACCAACATTGATTGGTAATGTAAAAGATTTATTATCTAAAACACATACTTTAATTATTGGAAAAAATTATAATTTAAACTCAATCAGAAAATGTTTTATCGGCTATAGATAAAAACGAAAATAAAAAATATTATCGATGTAATTTATCCTAAAGAAGGAGCTATTATTCCTGGTAGACGACCTTTAATTAAAGGTTTTTCTTATCCTTATTCAGAAATAAGTTTAATTTTATCTTCAAAAACAAAGACGTATTCGGCAAGAATTAATAGTGATTAAAATGGTCAATGGACTTATTCTATACCGGAAATTTTAGATCTGGGCGATTATATTTTAACATTTGTAACTAAAAAATGATAAAAAACAAGATATAAAAATTATTCGTCATTTTAAAATTACTGGTAACGATGCAATTGAGGGAAAAGTATTGGGTTGAGGCGAGTAATTCAGCAGATATTATAACTCCAACTAATGTTATTTATTCACCTTCACCATTACCCTCACCAACAATAGTTTATAGTCCAACTAAAATTGTTCCAACTAATATGCCAAAAACTGGTAATTTTGATTATCTAACAATTTTATCAAGTATAGCTTTTATTCTTGTGGGAGTAGGCATTATTCTTGTTTTTTAATTAAAATAATGTTATAGATTATATTAATGACAATCTTTCAAATTTTATCTTATATTAATAAAATTAGTTTAATTTTGTTTTTTTATAATTTTAATATTTTTAGGTTATCAGTTTTATTTATTAAAAAAAGAAATCTCTTCAACAATAAAAGAAAAACCAATACTTCCTGATTTTAATGATAATATTAAGACAAATATTAATTATACTCCTTTAAAGCCAAGAAGAAGATGTAAAATAAAATAATTTTTAAAAAAAAATCCTCAATTTTTATTTATGGTGGAATTTTAGCAATAATTACTTTTTTTATATTTTTGATTTTAAGTTTTAGAATAAATAAACAATCAAAAATTGATTATTCACAAATAAATAATAATGTTATTACTCCTACAATAAAAGAGACTTTTGTTGTTCAAATTTCTCCAACTTTAGAACCTTCAGAAAACATTATTTTAACACCAACAGACATTGTTTCAATAACACCAACAACTGAACCAATTGCTGTTAGTTCAATAATTACATCAACAATTACACCAACTGAAGAAAAAAATGACTTATCACCAACAATCCAACCAACAGTAATTAGTAAATTACCTATTTCTGGTTTTTTTGATAAAAGTTTATTTTTAATTGGATCAGCGTTTTTTTTTGATTATTTTTTCTTTAGTTTTTTAATTTATCACAATTATTTTTTCCTTCTATGTTGCATCTAATAAATTTATGAATTATGGTGTAATCATTATTTTTTGGAATTAAAACCCATAAACCACGGGTATTCATTATTAGGTATGGGTGGATTGAAAAAAAGATTTTGGTCAAGAAGTAATTTTTTTTTGCTGAAAATCTTTCTTTAAAATAATGTTTTTTAAAATTATTGCCACTTGTTGATTATTAATATCTCTTTTTATTAATTCATTAAAAATTTTATAAAGATCTTGGTAATTTTTTATATTAAGTGATTTTAGTCTTTTGATTAATTTATTTTTGATAGCTTCGATTACTTTTTGTTGTCTTTTTTCACGAGCAAAATCAGTTCCTTCTTTACCTTCAGCGTGACGAGAGCGAATAAATTTTAAAGCAGTTTCACCATCCATATGGGTTAATCCTTTTTGAAAAGAAATTGTTTCATAGCGGCAATTATATTCTGGATCACCACCACAATCATCATTTTCTTTACCAGTTATTGGAAATCTTTTATCAACAAAAGAATTTTCTACTTCAACATCAATACCTCCAAGATAATTAATAAGATTTTTAAACTGGTTAAAATTAATTACCAAAGCATAATGGATAGGCATACCAACTATTCTCTGAGATTTCAGCTTTAGCTAATATAAATCCTCCAGAGTTTGGTTTTTTTGCTTCACCATAAGCATAGGCAGAATTGATTTTATCTTTAAGACTATTGCTCCAAATATCTCTTGGAATAGAAAATTGTCGTTAAAGTATTTGTTTTTAAATTATAATTTAAAACAGTAATTGAATCTGATAAGTTAGGACCATCATGATTTCCTCCAGCAATTCCTAAAAGTAATATATTAACTTGATCATCGTAAGTTTTTAAAGAATCTTTTGAAAAAAGAGTTTTTAAAATAGAGATATTTAAATCTTTATTAATAAAATCGAGGTATGGTTTAATAATTAAAAAAACAATTAGCAATAAAGATACTATTAAAGCAATTAATTTAATTTTTAATAATTTAGTCATTATTTTTTTAGTTTTTAATTTTATTTATTTTATAATTATACTTTATGAAAAAGAATTTTTTAGAAGAATTAAATAGTTCACAAAAACAAGCTGTTTTATACATAAAAGGTCCTTCAATCATTTTAGCTGGTGCAGGTAGTGGTAAAACAAGAGTATTGATCGCTAAAGTTTTAAATTTAATAGAAAATCATTTTGTTGATCCAAAAAAAATTTTAATGATTACATTTACCAATAAAGCGGTTGAGGAAATGAAAAAAAGAATCGGTTTTAAATATAGTTTAGGATTTGTTGGTACTTTTCATTCATTTTGTGCAAAAATACTTCGTCTTGATGGAAATAAAATAAATTTAAAAAAAAATTTTTTGATCTATGATGAAAATGATCAATTAAGCTTGATTAAATTAATTCTAAAGAATATTAATTTAAATAAAAAAATTTACTCCTGCTTATTTTTTAAATAGAATCTCGGCTGCTAAAAATCGATTAATTTCTGTGGATAAATATTTAAATTTTTTTTCTGATTATGCTGCTGAAGATGTTTTTAGAATATATGAAGAATATCAAAAACAACTAAATAAAAATAATGCGGTTGATTTTGATGAT
Source organism: Patescibacteria group bacterium (assembly GCA_026004455.1). Lineage (GTDB taxonomy): Bacteria > Patescibacteriota > Microgenomatia > UBA1406 > GWC2-37-13 > GWC2-37-13. The sequence goes on from BPJE01000004.1 coordinate 11,784, forward strand.
TTACTAGTTAAAACAGTCGAACTTTTTATAAATAATCCTCAAGTTTTAGAAAAATATCAAAATATTTTTGAATATATTCTAGTTGATGAATTTCAAGATACAAGATTTTGTTCAATATATATTGACAAAAATTATTGAGTCAAAAATATAAAAATATTACTGTTGTTGGTGATTTTTCTCAAAGTATTTATTCTTGGCGAGGTGCAGAAAATTGATAATTTAAAAAGATTTGAAAAAGATTTTGAAAATACTAAAGTTTTTTATTTAGAAAAAAATTATCGATCAACTCAATCAATTCTTAGATTTTGCTTATAATGTGATTTGCAAAAACACTACTCATCCAATCCTTAAATTAACCACTGATAAAAATGTTGGAGAAGAAATTAGTTTTTATGAAGCAGAAAATGAAGAAGATGAGGCTTTATATTTAACAGATACAATTTTAAAGTTAGTTGGTGAAAATAATATTAAATTATCAGACATTGCTATTTTATACAGAACTAACGCTCAATCAAGAGTTATTGAAGAAGTATTTTTACATAGAAGTATTCCTTATATTTTAATTGGCGGAATAAGATTTTATGAACGAAAAGAGATCAAAGATATTATTAGTTATTTAAGACTTTTAATTAATCCTAATGATAAAGTTTCTCTTGATAGGATAAAAAAAATTAGGAGTGGGAAGATTTAAGAGATTTCAAGATTATTATCAAAAAAACAAAGATGATATTTTCAAAAAAACCACCGATCAATTAATTGAAGATATTTTTCAAGTAACTGATTATTTAAAACAATATGATATTAATGATGAGGAAGATTATTCAAGGATTGAAAACATTAAAGAATTAAAATCAGTGGCTTTAGAATTTCCTGATTTAACCCAGTTTTTTAGAACAAATTTCTTTAGTTGAATCAGAATATTTTGATGGAGAAAAAACTTTAAAAAATAAAAACGGAGTAAAATTAATGACCCTTCATCAAGCTAAAGGTCTTGAGTTTAAGATAGTTTTTATTGTTGGTGTTGAAGAAGGTATTTTACCACATTCTCGATCAGTAGATGATTTATATTCGCTTGAGGAAGAAAGACGACTTTTTTATGTAGGGATTACTAGAGCAAAAGAAAAACTTTATATTACTTATTCAAAGCGAAGATTTATGTTTGGAATGTCAAATTATTCAATAAAATCAAGATTTTTAGAATAAGTTTTATCTAAACCAACGAGCTCTACCTAAACAATAATTAAGATTTTTTTGTTTTCTTTCGCCAATGATTTTTGCTGGTACTCCAGCAACTATTGCATATGGAGGTACATCTTTTGTGACGACTGCTGATGCTGCGACAATTGCTCCTTTACCAATTTTAACACCTGGCAAAATGATAGCTCTTGGGCCAATAAAAACATAATCTTCAACTGTAACTGGAGCAGAAATCGCTTTAAAATCAGAAGAATTAATATCATGTTCGCTATTGTAAATCATCACTTCACTTGCAATATCAACATGATTACCAATATCAATATTATCTCTTCCATCTAAAACGACATTTTCTCCAATAATTGTATCTTCTCCAATTTTTATTTTTAGATCATAAAATCTTGCACCGGTATGAATTGTTGATCCTTTACCAATTTTAATTCCAGCCAACCGATAAAAAAATCTTCGAAAATGATGGCTTGGTACTAAACCAACTAAATGTAGTAAAAAAATCTCAAATTCTAAAAAAATATTTTTTATTCGATTGATAATTTTTTTAATTATTTCTTCAGTTGATAGTTTTTTGCCCATCTTATCTTTAAACATAATCATATTATAGCGAAAAAATTATAATTTTATAAATTAATCAGCCGTACCAACTAAATAAACAGCTTGCCAAGGTCGATAAACTGAAGTGAATTTATTATCAATAATTAATTTATCGTCTTTATAAACTTTATAAGTAAAAGATACTTTTGCACCCCAGGCGGGAAAATCTATTTGCTTTATTACTCCTTTTTTTAAAATTGGATCTTCTTGATAGCGAGGTTCTGGAGGAGGGATAATATCCCAAATATAAGGTTTTGATATCTCAACTCGTCTATTATCTTTTTTTCCATATAGCTTAAAGGTTAAGAGATTATTTTGTTCATCAATTGATGTTTGAATGAGAATATATGATTGAGTATTGTTTTTGATTTTTAAATCAACAGTTGGAGCAAAAACTGTTGCATCAAAACCTGGTCCCATATCATTTTCATAATAAGAAACTCGATAAGCATGAGCGTTTCTTTCTATTATTTGTAGTCCTGCATTTAAAGCTGCTCGAAAAAGTGTTGTTGATACTTGACAAACACCACCGCCATCACCTAAAACAGTTTTTCCTTCTTTGATAATATAAGCTGGTTGATAACCAGTTAAACTAGATATTTCACCGACTGTTTCATTGAAAGAAAACGCTTTTTCCGGAGGAATTAAAACGCCATGAAATTTTGAAGCTGCTAATTTTAGATTATAAATTCGACTGGGAATTGAGTGAGAAAAATCTGATTGACCTTGAGCAATTAATTCCTCAATGCCAAAATTGTTAATTTGTGATAGGGTTATTTCTGGTTTAAGGATAATTTTTTTAATGTTGATAATTTTATTTTCAGGATTTGTTTTTATTTTATTTAAAGCGTTTTCAAAATCAGCCAATATTGAGTTAACATTAATTTCTTGTCCGTCTTCTTCTTTGCGAAAATTAATTACTTTATTATTTTTAAATTCAAATAAAGCATTTTTTGCTGGTTTATCGTATTGATCTTTAAATGATTGAAAGTAATTTTTGATAAAATAATCATCATATTTAAAATTGGAAATAAATTCAAATTTTTTGATTTTTAAAAAGCTTAATAATTTTTGATATAAAGAAGATAAATAAAAATCTGATCGACCAATATGATAGGCTCTTTCAGCTGCTGTTTCACCATCGTAACTTAAGTTAATTTGTTTTGCAGAAAAAGTAGCAATTGGTTGACTGTCTAATAAAAAAGTAAATTGAATTTTTTTAAGTTCCTTATTTTTTTGATTAAAAAAATTAATAACATCATTTTTTGATTTACCAGAAAAATTAACATTATCAATAAAAACATTTTCGTAAATTAAGTTGTTATGTTTTTTATTAAAATTATTAAATAAAATAAAAAAAATTATTAAAAGTCCCAAAAAAATTCCAAATAAAAAAAAAGAAAGTTTAAAGATTTTTTTTAAAATTTTTGATACCATAGTAATATGGATGATATTAATGAAAATTTAGAAAAAAATCAATCAGAAGTAAGTAAAAATTCAACTTTTGAGACAATTCCTGTTGAGGAAAATATTGATAATATAAAAGTTGAGGAAGTTCCTGAAGAAGTAGTTGATCCTGAAATAGTTAATAATTCAAGTTTTAATAATAATGGCAATTTACCACCTGTTTTTCAAGCAAATAAAAATCAATATATTTTTATAGCTATTGGAGGAATAGTAATATTTTTTTTATTTGTTTTTTTAATTGGTAAATTATTTAGCGGAAAAAAATCGGTACAAGCAGTTAAGCTTACTTATTGGGGATTATGGGAAGACAAACAAATAATTCAACCATTAATTGATGAATATCAGCAAAAAAACCCAAATGTAAAAATAGAGTATATAAAAATGTCACCTGAAAATTATCGTGACAAGCTTTTAGCAAGAAGTAAAATTAATCAAGGTCCAGATATTTTTCGTTTTCATAATACTTGGCTTCCTGAATTAAAAGAAATTTTATCGCCTCTTCCTTCAAAAATTATGACACAAGAAGAGTTTGAAAAAACATTTTATAAAATCCATCAAAAAGATCTAAAAGCAGGTAATTATTATTATGGAATTCCTTTAGAAATAGATGGATTAGTTTTAGTATATAATGAAGATCTTTTTAAAAAAGTTGGGATAAATACAGCGCCAGTTACTTGGGATGAAATACTTGATTATGCATCAAAGTTAACAGTTAAAGATGTGAATGGTAATATTATTACTTCAGGAATTGCTATTGGAACAGTTGGAAATTTAGAACATTTTTCAGATATTTTTGGTTTGTTTTTAGTTCAAAATGGAGGTAGTTTAGCTAATCTTACAAGTGAAGAAACTATTGGTGCTTTAGAAACTTTTAGAAAATTTGCTGAACCACCAAATAATTATTGGTCGCCAGATATGCCAAATTCTTTAAATGCTTTTATTCAAGAAAAAGTGGCGATGATTATTGTTCCTTCTTGGCAAATATTATCAATAAAAGCTGCTAATCCAGAAATAAAAATAAAAGTAACTAATGTTCCAGTTGTTCCAGGTTCATCACCAATTTCATTAGCCAGTTACTGGGTAGAAGGTGTATCACGTTATAGTAAAAATCAAATAGAAGCTTGGAAATTCTTAAAGTTTTTAGTGGAAAAGGAAAATCTAACTAAATTCTATGAAATTGCTAGTCGTTATCGACTTTTTGGTGAACCATATTCAAGAGTTGATTTAGGTTCGCTTTTGATACAAAATGAATATATTGGACCAGTAATAAAGCAAGCAGAAAATTATGTTTCTCAGCCGTTAAATTCAAGAACTTATGATAATGGTTTAAATGATGAAATAATTCGTTATATTGAAAATGCGATTAATGCCACTATGCAAGGAGTAAGTTATAGTGAAGCTTTAAAAACAGCTGATCAAGGGATTAAGCAAGTGTTTACAAAATACAATATTAATTATTAAAATTTTTTTCTTTATGAATTGGCTATTTTTTAAAAAAAATAAAGATAACGATAATCATTATTTGGGATTATTTTTAAAAGAACAAAGAGGAAGTATTTTTTTAATGAAAAAAAAAGATAATGAGATTTTTGTTATTGATCAGATTAATTTTAATTATACTAATGGTTGGGAAAATTTAATTAATGACATTGATGAAAATCTTTATCAATTAGAGGAAAAACATAAAGTTACTCTTTCAAAAACAATTTTTTTTCTTTATTCTCACTTTATTGATGATGTTACAAAAAATATTAAAGAACCATATTTAAAAAAAATTAAAAACATAGCGAAAAATTTAGAACTTGAAGCTTTAGGATATATTGAATGTTATGAAGCAGTTTCTTTATATTTAGAAAAAAAAAGAACAAAATTTATTATCAGCAATAATTTTAGAATTAGATAACAATCAATTAAGCATATTTATTTATCAAGGTGGAAAATTGATTTACAAAAATAGTTTGGCAAGAACAAGTAATATTGTTGATGATTTTATTGTTGCTATTTCTTATCTACAAGATAAAAAAATTTTTTTACCATCAAGAATAATTGTTTATGATTCAGATGATTTAGATAAAAAAATTGATCAATTAATTAATTATCGTTGGGATAAAAACTATTTTATTCAATTGCCAAAGATTGAGATTTTAAAAGACAATGAGGTGGTTGATGCTTTAGTAAAAATTTTTTCTAAACAAATTGAGATTGAAAAAGATAATTTTAATGAATCAGAGTCAAGTTTTGGTTTTGTTATTGGTAAAGATATTGAGCAAAAAAAAATAGAAAAAACAAAAAAAATTAATTTTAATCTTAAAAAATTATTTGATTTTTCAAAATTTTCTTTACTAAAAATAAACTTTAATCTTTCTTTTTTAAATTTAAACTCAAATTTTTTAATATTTTTTGGTTTATTAATAATTTTTATTAGTCTTTTTATAAATGAATATTTTTTTCATAAAGCTTATATCACTGTTTATTTACCAAGTCAAACAATTGAGAAAAAATTAAATACTTTGATTGATTATAAAGTTGCTAGTTCTCAAGCTAATTTTTCTGAAACTGTTTTAACAACAGGAAAAAAAGAGATTGGTGAAAAAGCAAAAGGAATAGTTACCATTTACAATTTTGATGATAAGGAAGAAACTTTTAGTAAAAATACAGTTTTAGAAAGCAATAATATAAGATATTTCTTAGATAATGATGTTAAAGTAGCTTCATCAACAATAACTGCTGATGCTTCAGCAAAATTACCAGGTAAAAAAGAAGTTTCAATAACAGCCGAAAATATTGGAGAAGAAGCAAATCTAAATAAAGGAACAAGATTTAAAATTAGCGGTATGCCAGAAAGCTTGTATTTTGCTATTAATGATAAACCTTTAACTGGAGGAAGCAGAAAACAGATAAAAACAGTTTCAGCAAATGATATTTTAAGTTTAGAAAATAAAGTTTTAGAAAAAGCAAAAAATCAAAAAATTAATTTGAAACTTAAAGATAATGAATTAATTATTAATGATTTAACTAACTATGAGATTATTGATAAAAAATTCTCTAAAGAAATAGGAGAAGAAGCTGATTCAGTATCGATTGATGCGAAAATAAATGTAGAGTTTTATGTTTATAAAAAAGACGATCTTCTAAAATATTTAACTAATGAATTAAAAAAAGATTTAAAATTAGATTTATCTTTAGAAAAAAACAATATAAAATTTAAGATTACTCAAGCGAAAAAAAATAATGATAAATTAGAAATATTGTTAGATGTAAAAGCAAAAGCGATTGGTAGTTTTGATCAAGATAAGGCTTTAAGATTACTTTTAGGAAAAAATAAAAATCAAATAGAGCAAATTTTAAAAAATAATTTTAATACTCAAGGATTTGATTTATTAAATAATAATTCTTTACCGATTTTTAATAATTATTTACCTTTTTTCAAAAAAAATATTGTTTTAAAAATTTCTAGTTTTTGAAATTTATGCCTCTTCGTGTTTATAAAAAACAAGATAATTCTTTTAAAAAAAAGACAATTAATTATTTATCATATGTTTTTTTAATTATTGGTTGTTTAATGCTTTTTTGGTCTTTTTATCCCATTATATCCTTTGAAATTTATTCACAATTATTTTTAAAACAAAAAATTGCCTCTCCTATAATTTCCTCTGATAACAATGCTTTATCTCAGGCTGGTAGCATTTTAGGATCATTTAATATTTTCTCAAACAATCTAAGAGATTTTACTCATGCTAGTATTTGGTTTCCTTCAATAGGAAATGTAAGTGCATCAAAGTCAATCTTATCAGTTAAAGAATATAAACTTTCTATTCCAAAATTAAATATTAATGATGCGAAAGTTGTTGTTGGTGGAGAAGATTTAAATAAAAGCTTAGTTCATTATTTACCAGAAACACTCCCTGGTGAGTATGGTAATGTCGTAATTTTTGGTCATTCAACTTTACCTCAACTTTATAATGTCAAAGACTATAAAACAATCTTTACTTTTTTACCATCGTTGGAAAAAGGAGATATTATTAAGATAAAAATTCAAGACTTAGAATATGAATATGTGGTGTATGATATGTTTATTGTTAATCCTGATCAAGTTGAGGTATTAAAACAACAAAAAGATGGTTCGTATCTGACTCTTATTACTTGTGTGCCTCCTGGAACTTATTTAAAAAGACTGGTAGTGAAGGCAAAATTAAGATTGCTTTAGCCTATAATATTTGATATAATTATTTAATGAAATTAAGGCTAAATTTTATTTTTAGATTTATTTTTCAAGGACTATATTATTTATCTTCATTTTTTATTTTTATTGGTGAGATTGTTCAACAAATCTTTCTTTTAATTTTTAATTTTATTTTTAAGATAATCAAGAAAATATTTTATTTTTTTATTCGAATAATCAATAACTTTTTACTGAAGATTAATACTGTTAAATTACCAAAAATTAGTTTACCTAAAATAAAATCATTAAAAAAAAATTACACGCCAATCAAGATAAAAAAACAACAATCAATTAATTTTATTGTTAAATTAAAGTATTTTTTTTATGGAATAATTTTTGCCTCATTGATTTTTTTTACTTACCAAACATATATTTTTTTAAAAAGTTTACCTTCGCCAAAAAATATTGGCAAAATTAACTATCAATTATCAACTCATATTTATGATCGAAATGGCAAAATTCTTTATGAGATATATCGAGATCAAAATAGAACCCCAATCTCTTTATCTCAATTACCAAAATATGTGATTCAAGCAACAATTGCTATAGAAGATAAAGATTTTTACAATCATAAGGGCGTTGATTTAATTGGTGGAGTTTTGAGAGCAATAAAAGAAAATATTTTTAATAAAGGTGGTATTCAGGGAGGATCAACAATAACTCAACAACTTGTCAAAAGCGCTTTGCTTTCACCTGAGCGAACTTGGGAAAGAAAAATTAAAGAAATAATTTTAGCTTTATGGGCAGAAAGGATTTATACAAAAGATCAAATATTGGAAATGTATCTTAATCAAGTATCTTATGGAGGAGCGGCATATGGGGTAGAGGAGGCGGCAAAAACCTATTTTGGTAAATCAGCAAAAGAGTTAAATCTTGAGGAGGCAGCATTTTTAGCTGGTTTACCTCAAGCACCATCAATTTATTCTCCCTATAACGATAAAGAAGCAGCAATAAAAAGAAGAAATCAAGTATTAGAGGCAATGTATAAACAAGGGTATATTGATAAGAATTTAAAAGTCAAAAGTCAAAACTCAAAACTGGACGTTTTACCACCAAAAAATAAGATTTTAGCGCCACATTTTGTTTTCTATGTAAAAAGCCAACTTGAGGATTATTTTGGTACGAAGATGGTTGAGGAAGGAGGATTAAAAGTAGTTACCACTTTAGATTTAGATATTCAAAAAAAAGCTGAGGAGATTTTAAAAGAAGAGATTGAAAAGATAAGTTATCTTAATGTGACAAATGGAGCAATTTTGGTGACTCGCCCATCAACTGGTGAAATATTGGCAATGGTTGGATCAGTTGATTACTTTTTAGAGCCATGGGGTGCTTTTAATGTTACAACTGGCCTTCGTCAACCAGGATCATCGATAAAACCATTAATGTATTCTTTAGCTTTGCAAAATGGATTTACTGCCGCTACTATCCTTGATGATTCACCAACAGTTTTTCAGATACCAGGAAGTGTTCCTTATAAGCCAGTTAATTATGATGGAAAATTTCATGGTAAAATACCACTTCGATATGCTTTAGCTAATTCTTATAATATTCCGGCAGTCAAAGTCATGGAGAAAATTGGAGTAGAAAATTTTATTGATTATGCTCAAAAATTAGGAATTACCACTTGGCAAGACAAAAATCGCTATGGTTTGTCTTTGGCTTTAGGTGGTGGTGAAGTGAGAATGGTTGATATGGCGCAAGCTTTTGGAGTGTTAGCAAATTTAGGATTTAAAGTACCTTTAACTTATTATTTAAAAATTGAAAATAGTAACGAAGAGATAATAAAAGAGATTAATCCTTTTAAGATAAAAGAGATTGATCATGGAGTGGCTTATATTATTTCTGATATTTTATCAGATAATCAAGCAAGAGTTTGGGCATTTGGACCAGGATCAGCACTTGAAATTCCTGGATTTAGAGTAGCGGTAAAGACTGGAACAACAGATAATAAAAAAGACAACTGGACAATAGGTTATACGCCTGATTTTTTAGTAGTAGTTTGGGTGGGTAATAATGATGGTACACCAATGAATCCATATTTAACTTCAGGAATCACTGGCGCAGCTCCTATTTGGAATAGAATGATGAGTTATCTTCTTAAAAATTATGTTGGTGAGGATCATTGGTATAAAAAACCAGATAATGTGGTAGAAAAATATTGTTTTTTTGGTAGAAAAGAGTATTTTATTTCTGGTACTGAAAATAAAGTCAGTTGCCAAAATCAAATTTTTATTACTCCAACTAAAGCAGAAAATAATTAATTTATTTTTTTATTTTTTAATTTTTTCAAAGCCAACTAAAGGTTGAAGAACTTTTGGGATTAAGACACTACCATCTTTTTGTTGATAATTTTCAATTATGGCAATTAAAATCCGAGGTGAAGGAATAGCGGTATCATTTAAAGAATAACAATAATCAGTTTGACCGTCTTTTTTGCGATATTTTATTTTTAATCTTCTTGTTTGAAAATCACCCATAATTGAGTTTGAGGCAATTTCTCCATAACCGCCTCGATATGGCATCCAGATTTCAGTGTCATATTTTTTAATTTGTGGTTCGCCCATATCTCCAGTACACATCAGCATTCGTCGATAGGGAATTTCAAAATCTTCTAAAATTTCTTCAGTATTATTTTGTAGTTCTTCATGAAGTTTTTTTGCTTCTTCTAAATCATTTTTAGCAATAATTACTTGTTCCACTTTCCAAAATTCATGGAGTCGATAAAGTCCTTTGGTATCTTTTCCATATGAACCAGCTTCTTTTCGAAAACAAGGAGAAAAAGCAACAAATTTTTTTGGAAGATCTTTTTCATCTAGTATCTCATTACTAAAATAAGCAGTTACTGGCACTTCAGCTGTTCCAGCAAGATAAGCATCTTCATCATTTAATTTATAAACTTCTTGTTTTCCCCAAGGAAACTGACCTGATCCAAAAAGGGTAAAACCTTTGACAATAGCTGGGGCAATCAAAGGCGTATAACCTTTTTTAACTAATTTTTGAAAGACATAAAAAAGAATTGCTAGATGAAGTTGGGAAGCTTGATTTTTAAGAAAATAACCACGAAATCCTGAGACTTTAGCACCTCTTTCTAAATCAAATAAATCAAGATCTAGTCCTAGTTCAATATGAGATTTGGGAGGAAAATCAAATTTTCTTGGTTCACCCCATTTTTTTACTTCAATATTTCCTGATGAGTCTTTGCCAATTGGGACCTCATCAAGAGGAACATTGGGAACAAAAGCTAAAAGATTATTTAATTCCTCTTCAACTCGAGTTGATTGCTCCTCTAATGATTTTAGTTCTTCTTTAATTTTTTTTCCATGCCTGATAATTTCTGGAGTTGGTTTTGATTTAGCAAGTTTATTTCTTTCTTCTCTTAAAGTTTGAATTTTTTTGATTAATTCTCGCCTTTGATCGTCTAAAGATAAAATTTTTTCCAGATCAATTTTTCGATTTTTGTTTTTAGCAGCCTCAAGAACTTTTTGTTTATTGTTTCGAATATAGTCTAAATCCAACATATTTTTATTTTAACAAAACTTCTTTTATTTTTGGAACTAATTTTTTTAAAGCTTTTAAACGATGATTGATAAGATTATGCTGTTTTTCTGTTAATTCATCATAATATTTTTGATATTTTTCAACAATAAATAAAGCACGAAAAGGATAACCGTTTGTTGGTTTGTTGCTTGGTTTTTCAGCAATATAGCCTTTAATTTTTTCTTCTTGGAACATAAAGACATTTTTCTTAGCTAAATAAAAACAAATACATGTTTGTAAATAAGCAATGCGTTGGGTTTTTGAAGTATTTTTAAGTCTTTTTAAGGTATAGTCAATAAGTTCTTGATCTGATGCTTTATAACCTAACCAGCGCCGTGATTTTACTCCAGGTTCATTGTTTAAATAGGGAATAATTAAACCACCATCGTCAGCAATTGTTGGTAAATTAGTTAAATCACCATAAGACTTGGCTTTAATTTTTGCGTTTTCACAAAAAGTTTGACCAGTTTCTTCAGGTTCTTCCTCTACTCCAACGTCGTTTAATGTAAAAAGTTTAATATTTTCTTTTTCTAACTCTTTTAGTCCGTATTTTATCTCTTCAAGTTTTGCTTTATTTGAGGTGGCAATTAGTAATTTTTTCATTATTTTAAATTATAACTGATAAATAATAAATAAAATTAAAAATTCAAAATGCAAAAGTCCCGCCTAAAACGGCGGGCAGGCAAAATGAGAAGTAAAAATTTAATAAAATTTAAAAAACTTTTGACTTTTAACTTTTGACTTATTAATTTATTTAAAATATTTATTATTAATTAAGAATTTATTATTGTTTATTTATTATTTGTAACAAGGACAGAACCTTTTTTTCAAAAAGGTTCTGTCCTTAATAATTAGGTCAATTAGGTTAATTAGAAATTAGGTCATTTTTTTGATTTACACGTTTCACGTTATATGTTACACAATTTCTTAGGTCGGATTGGAAATTTTCCTTTGAAATTTTAAAAAATATTTGCTATTATTTAATATGGAAATTAATTATTTTTATTTTTTCACCGCCCGATAACCGAGCGGTTTTTTTAAAAATGAAAATTAAAATTAAAATTTTTAAGTCTTTAAAGACTTAATGCGCCCGCCGTCTTAGGCGGGTTTTTTTGTTATGAAAGTTGAATTTTCTAGAACACCAAATCCATTTGAAAGAGCTCGATTAAATAATATTCCTGAATTATTTACTTCATCTTCTTTAAGAGGCGATATGGCAAGATTTTCTCGAATTCCTGTAAATTTGGTAAAACCAGAAGTTTTGCAAGAGATAAATAAAGCTATTGGTGTTGCTGAAACAAGAACTCAAGAACAAATTATTGAAGAAAATGGCATTCATCACGCTGTTTTTCCTCCTTTTCGAAGTGAGTTATCTCCTCCTGTTATTTTAGAGTTAGCTACAGATAAAGCTGAAGCAGCGATGAGAGTGATTGCTAGAAAAATTAAAGAAAGAGAAGAAAAAGTGGCAAAATTAGTTAAAGATTATGGAAGAAGTATTAATTATACAAAAGAAGAAATAGAAGCTTTAATAGCTGCGATTTATGCAGAAGATGGTTATTTACCACCGGCGATTGTCGCAGTTGATTCTGCTTGGGCAATTGATTTTACTCCAGATAATCCTGATGATTTAAATCATGAAGCAGTGATAATTCAAAAACCAAAGGACGAAGAAGGAATAGGTAAGATTATCAATGAATTACAAATTGCTTCTCAAAATGGTGGTCGTTTGCAGTCAGTATCAGGAATCTGTATAGCACAAATTGGTAGTGATGGAGAAATTTATTATAAACATGCTTTTGTAGTTGTTGACGATGGAAGAATAAATCCTGATTTTGATTGGAATAAGTTAGCTAATTTAATGAGGAAAAATGGTCATTTTGCTGGAGGATTATCAACAATTGATTTATTTAAAAACTTTAGGGATTTATTTATACCTGATTCTAACGGAATGGCAAAAGTAACAATAATCTCTGAACCAGAATTTAAAGGTAATAAAAGAGTGTCTTCATGGGAAAAGTTTTCAAGGAATCAACAACAATTTGAACTTTCAATTGATGAAACTAATATAGAAACATTAATATCATTGTCAGTTGGTTTAGTTCCACAGGCTTAAGAAAGTTTGTTTAAGTATATAACAAAATAAATGGTATCTCCATTTCCTCTTTTGTCAATCCTCCATGATGACCAAAAAATTTTTGTTCAAAGCGATTTTTTTCCCACCACCAGACAGATTGATTTTTATAAGGTAAAATCACTAAATTACCTACTCTGCTAAGAAAAGTTTTAGAGATTTTGTTTCCAAATAAACCTTTATTTATTAAATCTTTAGTTAAATAAACATCAGCAATTCCTTTAAGTTTTTTTTCTAAATAAAATTTAGCTTCGTCTAAAAAATTATCTTTTATGTATAAAAATAAATCTCTAGGTGAACCTGCAGGAACTAAAAATTCATTTTTATTATTTGTTTTAAGATATTTTTTAATCATAGGCGCTTTTTTATTGATGTAAAAAGTAGTTTTTGGGTTAATATCCATATGGCCATGATCAGCGGTTAATAAAAATAAAGTGTCTTTTAAATAATTGAAGTTCTTTAAAAACAAATTTTCCATTACTGATAAAAACGATGAGATTTCTGCTTCTGTTTGAACTGATGATGGTCCATAATTATGGGCAATTGAGTCAATTTTGTCAAAATATAAAAAATAATAACTTTTTTCATTTATTTTATTAATTAATTCGAATAAATTTATGATGGCTTCTTGGTAATGTTTTGTAAGGTATGATATTTGCCCCTTTAAAGACTATATTTGAATATGTTGATGGAGTATATTCAATATGTTGAAAAATATAACTTTTAATACCATTTTTTTTAAGATGTTGATAGAAGGTTTTTTTAGGAAAAATTTTTTTTGGATCAATATGATTTTTCAAAGTATCTCTTTTTTTATCACCGACAAATGAAAAAATTAAAGGCGTAATTATAGCATCAACTTTAGGTTCATAATAATTCCATTCAAAAACACCACTTTCTCCAACAGTTAATCCTGTATGAATTTTAGTCACATGAGCTGAAGTGGTTGAGGGAAATTGAGATGTAAATTTATTAATTAAGCCATTTTTTTCTGCAAATTTAAAAAAAATTGATTGAGAAAATTTTTCAAAGAATCTCCAACCAAAACCATCAATAAAAAATAAAATTACTTTTTTATATTTTTTATCTGGATAAATTAGAATATCATTAGGACATTGAAGATTGTTTGTTAATCCTAAATTATACTCAATAATATTGTTAATATTTGAAAAACAATAAGATTCATATAAAGGTTTTTTAAAATATTGATTTAAATTTGATTTGTCAACTGTCTCGATTGATTTTTTATTGATCATTTATTTTAATTTAAGTATTTATTTATTTTATTTATAACATTATCAATTCCAATTTTTTCTATTAAATCTGCTGCTTTTGGTCCAAAATTTTGACCAATCAGTACATTATAAAATCCTAAAAATATTTCTTTAGGTGAAAAGTTTTCTTTTTTAATTATTTCAAAAATAATTTTTTTTATATCTTCTTTTGTATAAGAATTTTTAATTTTTTCTAACTCTTCTTTTAAAATTTTTAAAAATTTTTTTTGGTTTTCAGTTAAAGAAAAAGTTTGAGAAGATTTTTGAGAAGTTTGTTTTTCTTCTCTTTCAAGTAATTTTTTAGCATATAAGATCCTCTCTTCTAAAATCTGTTTTTCTTCATCATTTAATTTTTCTTTTTTTAAATTTTCAAAAAATTGTAAAAGATTGTCTTTTTTTTGAAGTAGCAAATTATAAATTGTTCGAAAACGCGGATGATAAAGTCTTTTTTCAGGTAATTTTTTTATTGCAGAGAGCTCAATAATTCTTGCAAAATCTTCTCTTACTTCACCTTGTTTTCCTTGAGGGATTTTATTTTCTAGTTTATCATAATAAGCTGAAAAACATCGATCATAATCATCAAAAAGATTAAATAAAGTCTCTTTATTTGGATTAAAATCAATATGAGTGGTAATTGGATTGCGAACAAATAAAAATCTAAATACTTGTGGAGGTAAGATCTCTGAAACTTCTTTGGCAGATGAGCCAACTCCTTTTGAAGATGACATTTTTCTTCCGCCAATTGTAAACCATTCATAACCACCAAAAGCTTCTGGAGGATTATAATTAAAGACTTCTTTAGCAACATGAGAAGCAATATCATAAGAACCACCTGATGACATATGATCTTTACCTGATGATTCAATGGTAATACCAATCACTTTCCAATGAGCTGGCCAATCTATTTTCCAGACAAGTTTACCATTTTCGCCAATTGGTTCAACTTTTCCTTTATATCCACAACCGTCAGCCCAATAAACCTTATGATATTCACATCGGTAATATATATATTTTCCATCCCAATGATAAACATCGGTTGTGCCAATTTTGCCACATTTTTGACAGATAGGATTGTAAGGATACCAGCTTTCTGATTTTTCAGTTTTTGAAACTTTTTTATAGATTTCGCGAATTTTTTTGACATTATCAAGAACAGTTTTTATTACTTGATTCATCTTGCCTTGACGGTGAAGATCTGAAGAACGAATAATTTTTGGATGACAATTTAAATTGTTAAAAACCTCAATGAACTCTTGAGCAAAATATTCAGCAAAATTAGGATAGTTTGGGTCAGGTGAAGGAATTTTGTAAAGAGGATAACCCATATATTTTTCCCATTTTTCTTTTTCAAGATAAACAGGTAATCCATCCATTGGATCCATATCATTAAAAACATAAGAAAATTCAGCATTAACTCCATTTTCTTTTAATACTTTATAAACTAAATCATGAATTACTACTCCTCGAAGTGAGCCAACATGAATTCGTCCTGATGGAGTTTTCATATCATCAACCCACTCTTTTTCAAGACCTCTTTCTTTGATTTTTTTTGCTAATCGATCAACCCAGATCATAAAAATTAAAAATTTATAATAATATTTTTAATTATTTCTTTTAATTTTAGCAAATCTTTGATTTTAATTCTTTCATTTTTTGAATGAGTGTATTCTGTAGCATCAGCTAAATTAAAAACTAATAGGTTTTTTGTCGTTAAAAATATTGGCATCAGATACTCCCCAAGCTACTTTTTCTTTAGGATTTAATTTCAAATCTTTTAAAATTTTTTTTAATTTATTGATGATTTGTTTTGCTTGTTTTGATTTGTGAAAATAACCTGGATTTTCTCTAACAAAATCTTTTTCAATTTTTATTTGATATTTTTTTTCGATTTTTTCAAGTAATTTTATAAATTTATTTTTTGTTTTAATAAGATTTTTTTCAAAAAAACTGCGAATTTCTCCATTTATAATTATTTCACCCGGAATAGTATTTCTTACATATCCTCCTTGAATTTTTCCAATATTAAAAAGAGTAAAAGAGTCAATTTTTCCAAGTTTTTGATTGTTTAAAATCTCTTTTAATGGATAAAGAACATTTTTTGCTTGATCAGGAAGCGAGGCATGATCTTCAAGACCAATGATTTTAAGATCAAATCTCTCATAAAAAGGCGAGGCAGTGATGATAGTGCCTAAAGGATTTGATGAGTCAAAACAAAAGCCGATTTTTGATTTTAATAATTTATAGTCAAAATTTATTGCTCCGTAATTACCGATTTCTTCAGATAAAGTAAAAATAATTTCAAATGATAGGTTATTTTTTTCTTTAATAAGTTCTTTGGTTGCTTGAATAATTGTGGCGACAGCAACTTTATTATCAGCACCAAGAATTGTTTTTCCATCTGATGTAATATATTCACCTTTTATTTTTGGTTTGATATTTCTTCCCGGTTCCACTGTATCTAAATGAGCAGATAAAAATAACTTTGGATTATCCCCTATTCGTGCATATATATTTCCAAATTTATCTTTTTTGGCAAAAATTTTTATTTTTTTAAAATAATCTAAAATATAATTAGCAATTTTTTCTTCTTCACCAGTTGGTGAATCAATGTGACAAAGAGAAATAAATAGATTAATTAATTTTTTCATAAATTTTTTTCACATTTTTTTAAAAAAGATAAGTATATTTTATAGAGTTTAATTAAAGAACTTATTTTCACAAATTCATTTTCGCTATGAGCATTTTCACCACTTGGTCCAATTCCTAATACAGTTTTTTTTGTTAAATCCAAAAATATTATCATCAGCGACAGAAGATCTAAAATATAAGATAGGATTTTTTTTATAAACTAATTTTACAGAATTAGATAATGTTTGTAAATATTTATTATTTTTATCTATTTCATAACTTTCTAAAAAAGGCGTTTCTCTTTTTTTAAATTTTATCTCAATTTTTATTTCTTGTTGATATTTTTCTGAAATCTTTTTTGCTATGTTTAATAATTTTTTATAGATTGTTTCATGATTATTTGGATAAATAACACAACTATCAATTTCAAAATAAATTTCATCCAATAAAGACATTCCTTTTGATTCAGCATTAATTTTTTTTATAAAAATAAATTCTTTTTTTTTTGTTTTTAATTTTATATAATTTTTTTAGATTTTTTATAAAATCTGCTAATAAATAATTTATATCTTTTTTAGGTTCATAAAGAGCATAATGTAAGGATTTAAAAATTATTTTTCCTTCATAAACAGCTCTACCTGATCTACCAATTGTTATTCCTCTACCATTAAAATAAAAATCAGGTTCAGGAGATAAAATACATTCAACATCGTCTAAAAAATTGTTTTTTAATAAACTATACCCTCCTTTAGAGATATTTTCTTCATCAACCACAAAAGCTAATTTTAATTTAAAATTTTTTGGTTGATAATATAAAAATGTTAATATATTTACAGCCATTCCTCCTTTCATGTCAAAAGATCCTAGCCCGTAACCATTATCTTTTACTATTGTTAATTTAAATGGATCATATAACCATTTTTTATTTACTGAATTTACTGTATCTAAATGTGAATAAAAAAGAATACTTTTTTTAGCATTTCCTTTTTCAACTAAAATATTAAATCTATTTTTTTCTACTAATTGTTTTTTTATTGTTATGTTATCGCTTGATTGAGATTTTATAAAATTCATTACAAATTCTGCCAATAATTTTTCATTTGGATAAATTGAGTTGACAGAAACGAGTTTTTTTAATAGAGTAATTATTTTATCTTTCATATTATGTATTAAAATTCATTAAATCTTTTTGTGTTAAATATGCAACCATAAGATTATTATAACCAGTTTTATTAGTAGAACCATTAGATATAGGTACATGTTGTGGTAAAAACCAAGCGTTAGGAATGTCAAAATTTTTAGCAGTATTTAAAGCGGGGGTTCTTCCTTGTTTAGCTGCAACTGTAAGAACAGCTGGTGATTCAAGATTTAATTCGCCAAAAACTAAATGAGGAGGATTTTTCATTCTCGTAAATGTGCTTATGAGAGTATCTGAAACTACTTGATAAATACCTTTACCTCTATGTTCTAGTTTAACTGCTGCTTCAGTTATTTCTATCAATCTTAAGTTTACAGGCATATTATTTCTTTTAAAAGTTAATTCCCCAAATTCTCCTAAAACTGAACCAATTAGTGTTTGATTTTCTCCAAAAGCTGCAACTAAAATATTGTTTGGATTTGAAAGGAGAGCTTTGATATCTTCTTCATTCCAACCGAAAATTTTATATAAATCATAATACATCATTTGAATATTAGGGTTTTTTTTATCTTCTTCATTTATAACTCTTATAGTTAAATCATCTAATCGATGATTATTATTAATAGGTTGTTTTGGGTTTAATCGATGATTATTAGAAAATATTTTCGTAGCTAACTCTTTTTGTTCAGCTAATTGTTGTTCGTTTGGCATTCTTTCGGGTTTATTTTTACCAACATAAATTAAACAACAATCATCTAAACCGCTATTTGTACCTTCAAGTGAAATTATTGTTTCAATAATTTTTAAATGTGGATTGTCTCTGTTATTGTTTATAAAATTAGATAAAATTTCTTTTAATACGCATGCTCGGACACTAATTCTTGTTGAAGTATCAAAAGGTAATAGTCTTAATGATTCAAGAAAATTTTCTAAATTTTGTGGAGTATCGATTACTTCTGGATAAACTCCTTTTTTTCTTTCAAAACTTGCTTTTTCAGGTGGCCAAGTTGTACTACCAATACTACTAGTATATTCTTTAGGAGTATCGCTAAATATTTTTTCCATAAAAAACCGTCCTTGAAAAACTAATAATTAATTTCTCAAGGACGGCTTTTTACCGCGGTACCACCTTGATTGCTGATTGCTTATTTTTTTCGTCAATCAGCCTCTTTTCCGACGAATTAGTCGGAATTTAAGCTATCACGGGCTTTCCCGTCGGGTTCTACTTTCCCGATTAAAATCGGGATTTCTTCCCGCCACCTTCCCGAATCATTCGGGATAAAAAGATCTTGCTAAATAAACTCAATCTAGAGAAGCCTTTCACCCTTATCTTCTCTCGCTTTACAGATTGATATTGTTTATTTAGGTTCTTTTTTAGGGTGTTTATTTTAAAATTATAATAAAAAATTATTTAATTTCAACTATTTTATATTTTATTTTTCCAGCAGGAACTTGAATCTCTACCCAATCACCTGGTTTTTTACCAATTAAAGCTTTACCAATTGGTGAAGTATGAGAAAGTTTTTTATTTAAAGGATCAGCTTCAAATTCACCAACAATTTGAAATAACTCTTTTTTTCCATTGATCTCGACAGTAACAGATGATCCAAGCTGAATATAATTTTTTTGATTATTGTTTTCAACGACTTCAACGTTTTTTAAAATTTCCTCAATCTCTTGAATTCGACCTTCAACAAAAGCTAACTCTTCTTTAGCAGCTGAATACTCACTATTTTCTGACAGATCACCCATTGCTCGAGCTTTTGACAATCTATCAACTGCTTGTTGTCTTTTTTTTGTTTTTAATTCATCCAGTTCTTTTTTTAAATTGTCATAACCTTGTTTTGTTAGTTGAGTTTTCATAATAAAAAATAAAATCCCAGTTAATTTTTTGGGATTTGATGATAAAATAATACTAGATTAAGTTTTTTTTTGTCAAATTTTGCTCTCATCGTCTAGCGGCCTAGGACGACAGGTTCTCAACCTGTAAATCGCGGGTTCGAATCCCGCTGAGAGCACAAAATCATTTAACATCTAACATCTAACATCTAACGTCTAACACTTAACATCTAACATTTAAAAAATTAATCTAAGTTCTAATTAACCTAAAATAAAGAAAATAACAAATAATAAATTTTTAATCAATAATAAATATTTCAATAAATTAATAAGTCAAAAGTTAAAATTCAAAAGTCAAAAATAAAAGGCAAAAGTCAAAAGTTTTTTTTAAATTTTAAATTTTTAATTTTCATTTTGACTTTTGATTTTTGCATTTTGAATTTTATTTTGTTTACTACTTACTACTTTTTTTCCTTAATTACTTGATTACTCAACTACTTTTTATACTTATTTTTTTGCTATAATTTATAAATTATGTTTAGCCATAAGAAACTTCGTGATGATTTTTCTAAATTTTTTGAGGAAACAAATCATAAGTTAGTCCCAGCAATTCCTCTTGTTCCCCAAAATGACCCAACCACTCTTTTTACAGGAAGCGGTATGCAACAGTTAGTCCCTTATCTTTTAGGAGAGATTCATCCATTGGGTAAAAGACTTTACAATATCCAACCATGTTTTCGCAGTCAAGATATTTTAGAGATCGGTGATAATCGTCATACAACTTTTTTTGAAATGATGGGTAATTGGTCTTTAGGTGATTATTTTAAAAAAGAGCAATTAAGATGGTTTTGGCAGTTTTTAACTGAGGTTTTAGGATTTGATAAAAAAAGGCTTTATGTGACAGTTTTTGCTGGTGATCAAAAAAATAATTTAGCTCCTGATGAAGAATCAAAAAAAATTTGGTTAGATTTGGGAGTTGAAGAAAGTCACATTTTTTCTTATGGACCAGAAAAAAATTGGTGGTCAAGAGCAGGTGTGCCTGATAATATGCCAGAAGGTGAGCCGGGTGGTCCAGATAGCGAAGTGTTTTATGATTTTGGTGAAGGATTAAAACTTCATGAAAACTCTTCTTTTAAAGATCACAAATGTCATCCAAATTGTGATTGTGGTCGATTTATGGAGATTGGTAACTCAGTTTTCATGCAGTTTAAAAAGACGAGTTCTGGTTTTCAAGAGTTACCATCAAAAAATGTTGATTTTGGCGGTGGTTTGGAGCGAATTTTGGCAGCTTTAAATAATAATCCTGATGTTTTTTTAACTGATGTTTATTTACCAATTATAAAAAGTCTTGAAAAAACTTTGTTTAAATCTTATGAAAAAGAAGATGATAAAAGAAAAATGAGAGTGATTGCTGATCATTTAAAAGGAGCAGTGTTTTTGATAAAAACTGGTGTTTATCCATCAAATAAAGAAAGAGGTTATTATTTGCGTCGACTTTTAAGACGAATTACTGTAAAAACATATCAATTAAAAGGAAAAACTGTTGAAGCGAAAGATCTTTTTGCAGCAGTTGAGGAGATTGTTAATATTTATCAAGGAATTTATTTTGAAAGTAAAGATTTAGATGAGATAAAAAATGTTGTCAAGGATGAGATTGATAGATTTAATAAAACTTTAAATAAAGGATTACAAATCTTATCAAAAATTGAAAAGCCAGATGGTAAACAAGTTTTTGATTTATATCAATCATATGGTTTTCCAAAAGAGTTAACAGAAGAGTTGTTAAAAGAAAAAGGATTAAATTTTGATCAAAAACAATTTGATCAAGAATTTGAAAAACATCGTCAGTTATCACGAACTGCCTCAGCAGGAATGTTTAAGGGTGGTTTAGCTGATCATAGCGAAAAAACACTTCGATACCATACTGCTACTCATTTACTTCATCAAGCGCTTTTTGATGTTTTGGGCGAAAATGTTAGACAAGAAGGTTCTCATATTACTGGTGAGAGATTAAGATTTGATTTTTTCTCATCGATAAAACCTGGTGATAGTGATATTCAAAGAATTGAAGCTATTATCAATGAAAAAATCAATCAAGGTTTAAATGTTAATTTTGTTTTAATGCCTAAAAATGAAGCTTATAAAATTGGTGCTAAGTCTTTTTTTAGGGAAAAATATCCAGATACAGTTAAAGTGTATTATATTGGTGAATCAATAGATAATGCTTATTCAAAAGAGTTTTGTGGTGGACCACATGTAAAAAACACAAAAGAAATTGGTAAAATTAAAATATATAAGTTTGAAAAAATTGGTGCTAATATTTATAGAATTTATGCAAAATGAAGCATAACTGTTATAATTGTTGTAACGATTATAATAGTGATAAAAAAATATTATGAAAAAAAAACTAACAATTAATTTTAATGATTTTGAGAAAATGGATATAAGAGTAGGAAAAGTAGTTGAGGCAGGAATGGTTGCAGGATCAAAAAATTTAATTAAAATGAAGGTTGATTTGGGTGAAGATTATGGAGTAGTTCAGATATTGTCAGGAATTGCTAAATATTATCAACCAGAAGATTTGGTTGGTAATAATTATCCGTTTATTGCTAATCTTGAACCAAAAAAATTTATGGGAGAGGAATCTCAAGGTATGATCCTTGTTGTTGATGCGCCAGAGAGATTTTTTTTAATTAATCTTGACAAAAATTTAAAACCTGGGACAATTATTAGATAAACACTTTTTTATAAATTAAATTTTTTTTAAAAAAATATGGTAGAAAAATCAAAAAAAAAGATCGAGCTTGTTAATGATATTTCTTTAAATAAAGATTCTACGAATAATTTTAAACCATTATATTTTTTAATGGGAATAATTTTAGTATTTAATTTGTTTTTAGCAGTAAAAGTTTTTAATATTGAAAAAAAATTAACCTCATTAGCAACTCCTCAACAACCTCAACAACAACAGCCAGTTGAAGTAAAAATCGATCAGATTAAAAAATTATTTACTAATGATTTTATTCATTTTGGTGATAAAAATAAAAAGCTTTTATTTGTTGAAGTGTCTGATCCAAGTTGTCCATTTTGTCATATTGCTGGTGGTGAAAACCCAGATTTAGCAAGTCAAGTTGGAGATAGATTTAAATATCAATCACAAGGAGGATCTTATATTCCTCCAGTTCCTGAAATAAAAAAATTGGTTGATCAAGGGAAAGCTGGTTTTGTATTTTTATACTCAAACGGTCATGGCAATGGTGAAATTGCAGCTCAAGCTTTATATTGCGCTTATGAAAAGGGTAAATTTTGGGAAGTCCATAATAAATTAATGAGCAATGAAGGTTATAATTTAATTAATGAAACTGTTCAAAATAATAAAGCTAAAATTTCCGAATTAGTAAACTTTTTAGCTAATGAGATTGATAGTAAATTTTTAACTAATTGTTTACAGTCAGGAAAATATGAAAAAAGTTTAACTCGTGATCAGCAATTATCACCAAGTTTAGGATTCCAAGGTACACCACACTTTTTAGTTAATACTACCATGTTTCAAGGTGCGTATAGTTTTTCTGATATGAAATCAATTGTTGATAAAGCATTGTAATAATTTATTTTAAAAAAATGAAAGTGATTAAAACGCAAGATATTGATGTGGTAAAAAGTATTTTTAAACGTTTAGTGTTACCAGATGTTAATTCTCATAAAGGGGAAAATGGGAAAATTTTGATTATTGGCGGTTCATCTTTATTTCATGCTGCTTCACTTTGGGCAGCGGAGACAGCTTCTTTTTTTGTTGATATAGTTCATTATTCATCAACTGAAGAAAATCAGAAAATATTTTTAAATTTAAAAACTAAATTTAGAAATGGAATTATTGTTAAAAAAGCAAATTTATTAGATTATGTCAAAGAAGATGATGTGATTTTGATGGGGACAGGGATGGTAAGACAATTAAAAGTCAATCCGCCAGCTGGCGGACAAAAGTTAAAAGTTGAAATAAAAAAAATCTTTTCATTAAAAGATGAAGGAGAGTATACATATTTTTTGACAAAGTATTTGATTGAGAATTTTCCAGAGAAAAAGTTCGTTTTTGATGCAGGGAGTTTACAAATGATGGAAAAAGACTGGCTTTTAAATTTAAAGATAACACCAATTATTACTCCTCATCAAAAAGAGTTTGAGACACTTTTTCAAGAAAAAATCATTAATTTAAATTTTGATGACAAAATTAAGCTTGTAGAAAAAACCGCAAAAAAATATAAAATAGTTATTTTATTAAAAGCTATTAGAGATATTATTTCTGATGGAAAAAATACTTATGTTATTGAAGGTGGTAATCAAGGGTTAACAAAAGGTGGTACTGGAGATGTTTTAGCGGCCTTAGCTAGTTGTTTTTATATTAAAAATAATCCGATTGAGGCAGCATTATTGGCATCTTTGCTTTTAAAATTAACTGCTGATGAGCTTTTTAAAACTTATGGATATTGGTATAATGTTAGTGTGGTTATTGATAATTTACCAAAAGTTTTAATGAGAAATATTAATATATGAAAAAAGAAACACTAATTGCAATTTTTATGGGGCTTATTTTTGGTGGATTTTTTGGGATATTTTTAATCAATAAAAACAAAGATTTAAGTTTAAGTAAAAATAAAATTTTAGCACCAACATCAATATTAACTCAAAAAAATTCTCAAAACAATGTAGTTGACTTTATTCCTTTAGAAATAAAAGAGCCAAATGATTATTTTATTACAAATGAAAATAATATTGATATTGTTGGAAAGGCAACAAAAGATTCATTAATAGTTGTTCAAACGCCAATTAAAGATATTGTTTATAAAAATGAAAAAGAAGATTTTAAAATTAATATTCCTCTAGCTTTAGGAGAGAATGTGATTAAAATTGTTGATTATCCGAAAGATAAAACTTTTGATTCTCAAGAAAAAATTTTAAGAGTTTATTATTTAAAAATTGAGTTATGAAAAAAATACTAACGATTATTTTAATTTTGATTAGTTTTTCTTTTTTAGCATTTTTTTCTTATGGTCAAACTATTACTCCTGAAGCATCATCGACACCAAAAATAAGTATTACCAATCAAGATCAAAAAGCAATTGAAAATTTAAAAGAAAAAGTTGCTAATAAAGTTCAAGAAATCATTAAAAAAAACAATAAAGCGATTGTTGGAAGGGTAACTAGTATTTCTGATAATTTAATTAAAATAAAATCAGTTGATAATAAAGAATATGAAATAAAAATTGACAGTACTTTGACTAAATTTTATAAAATTTCAGGAGTAAATCAAAAAGAGATTAAAATTGATGATATTGCAAAAAATGATTATTTAATTGTTTCGGGTATTATTAATGATAAAACAGTTGATGCTAATGCTGTATTTATTGATCAACCATTTTTGGTTGAGTCAGGAAAAGTAATTGAGGTTAATAAAGAAAATTACACAGTTAAAGTGATTACTAGTGATAAAACTGTATATACATTAAGTTTTGAAACTTTTACGAAACAATATATTTTAAATATCAAAACTTTAGATATAGAAAAATCAGGTTTTTCTAAAATGATAGTTGGTGATAGAATTCATTTTATTGCTGAGATTAAAGGTAATGAAAAAGATAATACTTATGAGGCGGCAAAAACGTTGCTTATTCCTCAAGAATACTTTATAAAATAATATATGCTTAATTTTTTAAAAAAACTTTTTGATTATAATCAAAAACAAATTGAAAGATTAAAGAAAAAGGTTGAAGAAATAAATAAATTAGAAGATAAGGTAAGAGTTTTAAAAGATGAAGATTTTAAAAAAGAAACAAAGAAATTAAAAGAAGCAATTGCTGAAGATGAAAAAAAACTAGACCAATATCTTCCTTGGGCTTATGCTTTGGTACGTGAAGCTGCTCGAAGAACTTTAAATCAACGTCATTTTGATGTGCAACTAATGGCAGCAATTGCTTTACATGAAGGAAAAATTGCCGAGCAAAAAACTGGTGAAGGAAAAACTTTATCAGCCGTGCCAGCTTTATATCTTAATGCTTTATTGGGTCGTGGTGTTCATTTAGTGACAGTTAATGATTATTTAGCACGAAGAGATGCTGGTTGGATGGGAAAAGTTTTTGATTTTTTAGGATTAAAAACAGCAGCGATAATCTCAGATAAATCTTTTCTTTATGATCCAAATTATAAAAATACTGAAGCAACTGATTGGCGACTTCAACATTTAAGACCAATTACAAGAAAAGAAGCTTATCAAGCTGATATTACTTATGGAATAAATAGCGAGTTTGGTTTTGATTATCTTCGTGATAATATGGCTCAAAGTGTTGAGGAATTAGTGCAGCGAGATTTTTATTTTGCCATAATTGATGAAGCTGATTCAATCTTAATTGATGAAGCAAGAACTCCTCATATCATTTCTGCACCATATGATGAAGATACTTCAAAATATTATCAATACGCAAAAATTGTTAATATGCTTGATGAGAAAAATGATTATGTCATTGATGAAAAATTAAAAACAGCTAATTTTACTGAAAAAGGAATTGAAAAATTAGAGAAAATTTTAAATACACCCAATCTTTATGAAAAAGATTATGACACTCTTTTTCATCTTGAAGCAGCTTTAAAAGCAAAAACACTTTTTAAAAAAGATAAAGATTATATCGTAAAAGACGGTGAGGTGATTATAGTTGATGAGTTTACCGGTAGACTTTTATATGGTCGGCGATTTTCAGAAGGAATTCATCAAGCAATAGAGGCAAAAGAACAAGTACCAATTCAAAAAGAGTCAAAAACTTTAGCAACAATTTCTTTACAAAATTACTTTCGTATGTATAAAAAATTAGCAGGAATGACAGGAACAGCTGCTACTGAAGCTGAAGAGTTTAATAAAATTTATAAAACTGAAGTCGTTGTCATTCCTACCCATCGACCAATGATTAGAAAAGATCGTCCAGATGTGATTTATAAAACTAAAAAAGCAAAATATAATGCCGTAGTTGAAGAGATTATTAAAAATTATAAAATCGGTCGACCAGTATTAGTTGGAACGACTTCAATTGAAAATAATGAATATTTATCATTTTTACTTAAAAAAAGAGGTGTGCCTCATCAGGTTTTAAATGCAAAAAATCATGAAAAAGAAGCAGAGATTATTGCTAAAGCCGGTGAGAAAGGAGTAATTACTATTGCCACTAATATGGCTGGTCGTGGTGTTGATATTATTTTAGGCGGGGAAAATGAAAAATTAAAAATTAATGAATGGCAAAAAAGACATGATGAGGTGGTTAATTTGGGAGGATTACTTGTTATTGGTACAGAACGTCATGAATCTCGAAGAATTGATAATCAGCTTCGTGGTCGATCAGGAAGACAAGGTGATCCAGGAGAGACAGTTTTTTATGTCTCACTTGAGGATGATTTAATGAGAATTTTTGGTGGGGAACAAATTAAAAAAATCATGAATTTTTTAAACTTTCCTGAAGATCAACCATTATCTCACCCAATGGTATCTAAAGCGATAGAACAAGCTCAAGTAAAAGTTGAAGGATTTAACTTCGATATTAGAAAGCACCTAGTTGATTATGATGATGTTTTAAATAAACAAAGAGAGATTATTTATTCTTTAAGACGAAAAATTCTTTTGGAAAAAGATAATTTTTATGAAACTGTTTTTCAGATATTTAAAGAGGAAATAATCAATATTTTTAATCAATATGATTTAAGTGTTGATGATGAAGTTTTAAAAAAAGAAAATTTAAAAATGTTAAAACAAGAATTATCAATGATTGTTGATGTCACTGAAAAAGAATTGACTGCTAACTCGATTGATTTAATTGAAAATAAAATTAAAAAAGAGTTTAAAAAAAGAGAAGAAAAATATGGAAAAGAAGTTTGGAAGCAAGTAGTCAAAACAGTGATATTGTCAGTAATTGATAAATTTTGGATGGATCATTTAACAGCAATTGAAAATTTAAGAGAGGGAATTAATCTCCGCGGCTATGCTCAACTTAATCCGTTGATAGAGTATAAAAATGAGTCTTTTTCTATGTTTGAAAAGTTAATTGCTGATATTAATAACGATATTACTAGAAGACTTTTTAAAATTGAGATTGTTGATCAATTAACAAAAATTCAAAAAGATCAATCATCAATGATTTTTCAATCAGCCTCCTCTATTGATCCTTTTCATCAAAGCCAAAAATCAAATAATGATATAAAAAAACAAACTAATCAAAAAGCAATTAATCCTCATAAAAAATTAGGAAGAAATGATCCTTGTTGGTGTGGCAGTGGAAAAAAATATAAAAAATGTCATTGGCCTAATTGACATTTATAAAAAAAAGGTTTATACTATAAATTGTTAGTTAGTTTTAAATAACATGAAAGAGGCTTTTGAAATGACTTCAAATATTGTATTTGATGTTTTATTTCTTCCTATTTTAGCTTTAATTAATATTCTTAATGGAGAAAAATAATTATTTAACAGTAACACTTTTAGCAAGATTTCTTGGTTTATCAGGATCAGCACCTCGACCAATGCCTAAATAATATCCTAAAAGTTGACCAACAATAATATTAGCAAAAACAGTTAAATCACCCATATTTGGAGTTTTTATTAATTTATCAAATTCATTTGCCTCAAATGAAGCAATACCAATAATTTTTCCACCTCTGGCTTTCATCTGTGCCGCTGAAGATAAAATTTCATCTTTAACTTGATCATTAACGGCCAAGACAAAACAAGGAGTATTTTTTTGAACAAGAGTGATGACTCCATGTTTTAACTCTCCTGAGGCAAAGGCTTCAGCATGAAGATAGCTTGTTTCTTTAAGTTTTAAAGCAAACTCAAGACTGGCAGGATAGTTTAGATATTTACCAATAACAAAGGCATGTTCTTCATTAATTAATTCTTTAGCTAATTTGATAATTTGATCAAAAAGTTTTTTAGTTAAAAAATCAGATAATATTTTTTTCATATTTTTTTATTTTTTGTTGCGCTTGAGAGTAATTCTTATTTAAAGCATTGGCAATAAGATATAAAGTGGCTAGTTGGGCAGTAAAAGCTTTGGTGGAAACAACAGCGATTTCTGGTCCAGCGCCAACAGGAATGACAATATCAGCCATTCTTTCCAGAGTTGAACCACGAGCATTAACAATAGCAACAATTTTTGCTCCTAATTTTTTTGCCGACTTAGCCGCAATTAAAGTATCAGCAGTTTCTCCGGATTGAGAGATAGCAAAAATCAATGTTTTTTTATTGACAAATTTTTCAAAAGGTAGATACTCATAAGCGCCATAAACGTCAACATCAATATTGTTGTTAGCAAAAAAATATTTTCCTGTTAAACCACAATAAAAAGCTGACCCACAACCAATAATTTTTATCTGATAGCCTTTTTTATAAAGGTCAACAATTTTTTTTATTTCATTTTCATTAATTGAGGCAGTTTTGGCAATGGTATTTTTTTGTTCGTTGATTTCTTTAATTAAAAAATGAGGATAACCGCTTTTTTCCGCATCTTCTAATTTCCAGTCCAAAATTTGATATTTAATTATCTTTTGTTTTTTTGTTTTTAAATCATAAAGTTTTATTCCATTTTTATCAATTATTACTCCTTCACCATCATTTAAAAAATAAACTTTGTTAGTATATTTTAAAAAAGCTGGTACATCACTACCTAAAAAATGTTGTTGATTTTTTTCATCAATACCGACAACAAGCGGTGAGCCATTACGACAAGCAATAATTGTTTGTGATTCAATATCCATCACTCCGATAGCATTTGAGCCAATAATTGAGTTAAACGAATCAAAAACTGCATCTTTAATTGATTGAGTTTTTAATTTTTCCTCGATTAAATGAGCAATAACTTCAGTATCTGTTTGCGAGCGAAATTGATGATTATTTTTAATAAGTGTTTCTTTTATTTCTTGATAATTTTCGACAATACCATTGTGAATAACAGCGATTTTTTCTTGACAATCTAAATGAGGATGAGCATTAAAATCGGTGACTCCACCATGAGTGGCCCAGCGAGTATGGCCAATAGCAATATCAGCGCGACCTAAAGTAGTTTTTGCTTCGCCAATTTTACCAATATGTTTTTCAAGAGAGATTTTTTTTGCTGATGAAGATAAAAAAGCAGCAATACCCCAAGAATCATAACCGCGATACTCGAGTTTTTTTAAGCCTTCCAAAACTGTTTGGGCGGCTTTTTGAGTTTTATCATTGATGATAGCAAATATTCCGCACATAGAAATATCAAATACAATTCAAAAGTTAAAATTCAAAAGTCAAAAGTATAAGTTAAAATTAAAAAGTTTTTTTAAATTTTGAATTTTGAATTTTCATTTTGACTTTTGACTTTTGCATTTTGAATTTTATTTGGTTATCTTTTTCAAAACAAGCTTATCTGGTCTTGTTTTTTTTCGGGTTTTTTTTCTTCTTTTTTTTCGCCAAAGATTCTTTTAACAAGAGAGAAAATTTCGTATTTTTCCAAAAAATCTTTTAATTTTTTATTAAAACCATTAAATTTTAATTTATTAATATCGATCTCAATTGGCGCATCTTTGATAATAGTTGCTAATTTTTTTGATAAATAAACATTTTCTTTTTCACAAATGAGAATATTTTTAATTTTTTCTGATTCAATTTTATCAAGATTTTTATAGATATTATCAATACTACCAAATTTTTGAATAAGCTTAGCAGCATTAATTGGACCAATTCCTTTAGCACCAGGATAATTATCAGAGGGATCGCCAACTAAAGCTTTATAATCAACTACTTGAGATGGCAAAATATCTAATTTTTGCTTGATTTCAGTTTCATTGTAGATTTTTACTGTTGATAAACCAGCAATTGGTGTAGCAACAAAAGTTTTATCATTGACAAGTTGAAAAATATCTTTATCACCAGAGACAATAATAATTTTGTAATCTTGATTGTTTTTAAAGATTTCACAAATTGTTCCAATAATATCATCAGCTTCATAACCATCTTTTTCCAAGCGGTAAATCGATGCTTCATCAATTGCTTGTTTTACCAAAGGAATTTGGACGGCAAACTTATCATCAATTTTTGGTCTTTGAATTTGATATTTTTCATAAAGTTTATTTCTAAAAGTAGGTTTTGGAGTATCAAAAACAACTGCTAAATGAGTTGGTTTAAAATCTACAACTGTTTTATAAAGCATTGCTAAAAATCCATAAATGACATTAGTTGGTGTATTATCAGATGAAGTTAAAAGAGGATAAGCATGAAATGCTCGGTGCATTATGGCATTACCGTCAATGAGAATTAGATTATTCATTTTGTTTTTTTTTACCAACTATTTTTTCAAACTCTTCTTCATCTAAACTTTCTTTTTTTATTAATTCTTCAGCTACTTTATCGATCAGATCTCTTTGTTCTTTGATGATTTTTACCGCAGTTTTATAAGCGTCGTCAAGAATTTTCTTTATTTCTTGATCAATTTTTGACATCATTTCTTGAGAGATATTATTTTGCTCCATATAAGTTTTTCCCCATTCAGTGATATCCATTGTTGGTCCAAAATTAACTGGTCCAAGACTGCTCATTCCATATTCAACTACCATAGCACGAGCAATTGAGGTGGCTTGATCAAAATCATTGGCAGCACCAGTGGTGATCTCATTAAATATTACTTCTTCAGCTGCTCTACCACCCATCATCACTGCGATTCTTTCCAAGAGATGAGTTTTTGTTTCATGGACTTTATCTTTGGATGGAGGAATTAAAGTATATCCTAAAGCCATACCTCGAGAAACAATTGAAATTCGATGAACTGGATCAGTATGAGGTAAAAAATGAGAAACAATGGCATGTCCTGCTTCATGATAAGCAGTCAGTTTTTTGTCATAGTCTGATTGATTGCGTTTTTTCTCTGGTCCAAGTTTGACTTTAGTAGCGGCTTCTTCAATATCTTCTTGAGTGATCTTATCTTGGTTTTTTCTGGCAGCATAAATAGCGGCTTCATTAAGCATATTTTCCAAATCAGCACCAGAAAAACCAACAGTTCTTTTTGCTACTTGATCCCAGTTGACTTTTTCATCAAAAGGTTTATTTTTAGCATGAATTTTAATGATTGCTTTTCTTCCTTCTAAATCTGGATAATCAACAATTATTCTTCTATCAAAACGCCCAGGTCGAAGCAAAGCAGGATCAAGAAGATCACCACGATTGGTAGCGGCAATTACTACTATTTGCTCATTTGGTTCAAATCCATCCATTTCAACCAATATTTGATTTAAAGTTTGTTCTCTCTCATCATGAGAAGGCATTACTCCATAAGAGCGGGCTCGACCAATAGCATCAATTTCATCAATGAAAATAATTGATGGCGCATTTTTTTTAGCATTATCAAAAAGATCTCTCACTCTAGCAGCACCAATTCCAACCAACATCTCCATAAACTCGCTTCCAGCAATTGAGAAAAAAGGGACATTAGCTTCACCAGCAACAGCTTTGGCAAGCAAAGTTTTTCCGCAGCCAGCTGGTCCAACTAAAAGAACGCCTTTTGGAGTACGAGCACCAACTTTTTTGTATTTTTCTGGATTTTTAAGAAAATCAACCACTTCTTCAAGCTCTTTTTTTGCTTCATCGACTCCGGCAACATCAGCAAATTTTACTTTTGTCATTGATTTATTAAATTTTTTTGCCCTTGATTGACCAAAAGAAAAAACTGAGTCTTGAGCGCCTTTTGCTTGACGAAAAAGATAAACAAAAAAAGCAATCATTAAAATTGTTGGTAAAAGATTAGCGATAAGATTAATAAGACTTCCAGCAGTGTCGAGATTTTTTACCTCAATTTTTACTTGTGAAGGATTGATTTTATTATCTGATAAAATTTTGTTAAGAGAGTCATTTGGCTCTTTATATGAATTTGCTAAAGTGTTGTTTTTATAATAAACGATTAATTGGTTACCAATAACCTCAATTTTTTTTACTTTATTGTTTTTAACATCAGTGATAACATCAGTGATTGGCTTTTCTGGAATAATTTTATTGATTTGGGAAGAAAAGCCTCTAAAAATTTGAATTAAAAATAAAATAACAAAAAAAGCAATAAATAAAGTATTAATATTAATTTTAAATTCAAACTTTTTTACTTTTTTTTCTCTCATAAAGGTATTTTAACAGATTTGATAAAATAATGCTATGAAAATTATCAATTTAAATCAAGATCTTTCAAAAGTTAACAATCAGGTAGTTGAGATTTTAAAAATAGGTGGATTAGTAATTTATCCTTCAGATACTGTTTATGGTGCTTTAGTTGATGCAACCAACAAACAAGCGGTTGAAAAATTAATAAAATTTAAAAATCGGCCACCTGGTAAAGCAATTTCTGTTTTTGTTTCTGGATGGAAAATGATGGAGGAATTAGTTGAGATGGATCAAAGACAAAGAGAGATTTTAAAAGAGATTTTACCTGGATGTTTTACAGTTGTTTTAAAATCAAGAAAAAAAGTTGTTAATCTTCTTGAATCAGAAAAGCAGACATTAGGAGTAAGACTTGTTAAATATGAACCAGTTATTGATTTAGTTTCTAAATTCAAAAAACCAGTAACAGCGACTTCCGCGAATTTAGGTGGTAAACCACCTCATCATTCAATTGATTCTCTTTTAAAACAACTGCCAAAATACAAACAAGAGTTAATTGATTTGATTGTTGATGCAGGAAAATTACCTCGCAATAAACCATCAACAGTAATTGATTTGACAACGCCTGAGATAAAAATTTTGCGTCATGGAGATGTTAGTTTTTATAAAAAGCAAGAGTTTATTTCAAAATCAGTTAAAGAAACAAAAGCAATTGCTAAAAAAATTATTTTTAATTTTCTTCAAGACTTAGAAAAAAAACCATTGATTTTTATTTTAGAAGGAGATTTAGGAGTTGGTAAAACAGTTTTTGTTAAAGGATTAGGTGAGTATTTTGAGATAAAAGATATTGTTTCACCAAGTTTTGTGGTGATGTACGAGTATGAAATAAAGTCAAAAGTCCCGCCTAAAACGGCGGGCAGGCAAAATTCAAAGTTAATTCATGTTGATTTGTATAATGTGGAGGAAAAGGAGGAGTTTAAATATTTGGGGATTAATGATTATTTAAAACCAGGAAATATTTTGGCAATTGAGTGGGGAGAAAAATCAGGAGAGATTTTTGAGAATCTAAGAAAAAAAGGAAAGGTTGTGATTGTGGATATGGAGTATATAAGTGAGAAGGAGAGAAAAATAATAATTAAAAGTTAAAAGTCAAAATTCAAAAGTCAAAAGTTTAAGTTAAAAGTTAAAATTTTTATTTTTAAATTTTTTAATTTTGAATTTTAATTTTGATTTTTGATTTTTAAATTTTGAATTATTTTTAATTATGATTCTATCCATTGATACCAGTTGTGATGAGACAGCAGCAGCAATAGTTGAAGGAAGAAAAGTTTTAGCTAATGTGATTTATTCTCAAGTGTTAATTCATCAAAAGTGGGGTGGTGTTGTTCCTTCAATTGCTAAAAGAGCTCATGAGGAAAGAATTGATTGGGTGATAGATAAGTTAAAAATTGATAATGTAGATTACATTGCTGTTACTCAAGGTCCGGGGCTGGCACCAGCGCTTGAGGTGGGGATAAAAAAAGCCAAAGAGTTAGCAAAAAAATACAATAAAAAATTAATTGCTGTTAATCATCTTGAAGGTCATATCTACTCGCCATTTGTTCAAAACTCAAAAGGCAATCCAAAAATTGATTTTCAATTTCCTTATTTAGTGTTAACGGTTTCTGGAGGGCATACGAGTTTAGTGATTTTTAAAGATCATCTTCAATATCAGGTAATTGGTGAGACAATCGATGATGCTGCTGGTGAAGCTCTTGATAAAGCAGCTAAACTTTTAGGTCTTGGATATCCAGGTGGACCAGTGATTGAGAGATTGGCAGCTGAAGTTGACAATATTGATCGATATCAATTTCCTCGACCAATGGCAAAATCAAATGATCTAAACTTTTCTTTTTCTGGATTAAAAACCTCATTTTTTTATTATTTAAAAAAACTCAACGATCGTGACAAAATTTTAAATATCAAATATTTAGCTAGTTCTTTTCAACAGGCAGTTTTTGATAGTCTTTTGATAAAAACTGAAAAAGCAATTTTAAAAACTGGAATAAAAAATTTGTCTCTTGTTGGTGGAGTCTCAGCTAATATGTATTTGCGAAAATTATTTAGACAATTAGCAAAAAAATATCAGGGGAAAGTAGTATTTCCATCATACAAATATTTAACTGGTGATAATGCAGCGATGATTGGTGTTGTTGCCTCTTACAAAGCAAAAAAAAATCTTTTTACTGATATTGAAAATCTAGATAGATCTCCGCGAATGAGACTTTAAAATAATCTTTGACATTTATTATTTTTTTGTTAAACTATTACTTATAAGGTATATGTTTAAAATCTCAAAATCATCAGACTATGGTTTGCTTTTGATTGAGTATCTTTTTGATAAAGGGGATTATGTATCTTTAAGCGAAATTATTGAAAAAATTAGTTTACCAAAAAGATTTTTAGCAAGAATTGCCTCAAAGTTAGTCAGTGAGCAAATTTTAGAAAGTAAAGAAGGAAAAGTTGGTGGTTACAAATTAACAAAAAAAATTGAGTCAATTTCGCTTTTTGATTACCTAAAAATTTTTGAAGACTTTAAGATGACAAAATGCGCTGATGATGATTATGACTGTCCTTGGGAGGAGAACTGTCGCCATAAAAATTTTTTTTCTAAAAAATTATCTAAAAATTTAATCAATTATTTAAAATCAGAAAAACTATTAAAAATTATTAAAAAAAATAAAAATGATTAGTCTAAAAAATTTATCAGTCTCAGTTGGTGAGAAAAAAATCTTAAAAAATATTAATTTTAATTTTGAAAAAAATAAAGTTTATGCGTTGATGGGGCCAAATGGTTCAGGTAAATCAACTTTAGCGAGCATCATTGTTGGCCATCCAAGTTATACTGTTGAGGAGGGAAAAATATTTTTTGAAAATGATGATATTACTGAGCTTGATGTTGATGAAAGAGCAAAAAAGGGGATATTTTTATCGTTTCAGCAACCTTTATCTTTATCAGGAGTGACTGTGTTTCAATTACTTCGTCTAGCATTGTCTGGTAAAAAAGATCCTTTAAAAGTCAAAGAAGAGATTGATTTTTATGCAAAAAAATTAAAAATAAAAAAAGAACTAATTGAGCGTTCGCTTAATGACGGTGCTTCAGGTGGAGAAAAGAAAAAACTTGAGGTTTTGCAAGCAGCCTTGCTTGAGCCAAAATTTTTGATCTTAGATGAGGTTGATACTGGAGTAGATGTTGATGCTTTAAAGACAATTGCTTTATTTTTGGATGAATTTAAAAAAGATAAAACAGTCCTGATCATTACTCATTATTATCGAATTTTAAAATACCTACAACCTGATTATGTGATGGTGATGATTGATGGCGAGATAAAAAAAGTTGGTGATAAAACATTAGCAGAGAAAATTGAAAAAGAGGGATATGAAGTAATAAGTTAAAAGTCAAAATTCAAAAGTCAAAAGTTTAAGTTAAAAGTCAAAAGTTTTTTAAATTTTTAATTTTAAATTTTCATTTTGACTTTTGCATTTTAAATTTTGAATTTTGAATTTTGAAAATTTATTATATTATGTCCGACGATTTAGTTTTTGATTATCGGTATGGGTTTAAGGTGCCGGAGAATTATGTTTTTAAATCAAGAAAAGGATTGGATAAAAAATTAGTAGCGGAGATTTCATATATTAAAAAAGAACCAAAATGGATGACCCAGTTTCGTCTTAATGCTTATGATGTTTTTGTTAAAAAGCAGATGCCTAATTGGGGCGCTGATTTAACGGCAATTAATTTTGATGATATTTATTATTACATCAAGCCAACTGATAACACTGTTTCTTCTTGGGAAGATCTGCCAAAAGAGATAAAAGAGACTTATGATCGCATTGGTGTGCCAGAAGCTGAAAAAAACTTTTTAGCTGGGGTTAGTGCCCAGTACGAATCAGAGGTGGTATATAAGAGTATTCAAAAAGAGCTTGATAAAATAGGCGTAGTTTTTTTGGATATGGATTCAGGTTTAAGAGAGCATCCGGAGATTGTGAGAAAATATTTTGGAAAATTAGTCCCTCCAGCTGATAATAAATTTGCTGCTTTAAATAGCGCTGTTTGGTCGGG
Source organism: Patescibacteria group bacterium (assembly GCA_026004455.1). Classification (GTDB taxonomy): domain Bacteria; phylum Patescibacteriota; class Microgenomatia; order UBA1406; family GWC2-37-13; genus GWC2-37-13. The sequence continues at coordinate 49,066 of BPJE01000004.1, forward strand.
TGGGTCATTTTTGTATGTGCCAAAAGGAGTGAAGGTAACTTTGCCGCTTCAAGCTTATTTTCGTATCAATGCCGAGCGTTTTGGTCAATTTGAAAGAACTTTGATTATTGCTGAGGAAGGAAGTTATGTCCATTATATCGAGGGTTGTTTGTTGGCCGGTGAAAAGATTATTACTGATCAAGGAATAAAAAATATCGAGGCGATTAAACCAAAAGATTTTGTTTTTACTCATCAAGGCAGATATGAAAAAGTCAAAGCAGTGATGATAAGAAAATATCAAGGTGAGATCTACAAAATTACCCCTTTGTCAGCTTTAAATTCAATTACTTTAACAAAAGAACATCCAGTTTTAGCAATTAAAAGAGAAAAAGTCTTAACAAAAAGAAAACCAAGAAATAGTTGGTTGCCAGAGGTTAATACAAAAAGATTAATTCAAGAAAAACCTGAGTTTATTCCTGTGTCAGAACTTAAAAAAGGTGATTTTGTTATTTTCCCCAAAATTAAAGATGATAGTAAAAAAATTAATTTTGAATTTAGCGATGAGGAGATGGAGTTGATAGGTTTTTATTTAGCCGAAGGATCAGCTTATTATCATAAACAATTAAATCAATACGTAGTAACTTTTTCCTTTTCTTCAAAAGAAAAAGAAAATATCAAAAAAGTGATTGATTTAATTGAAAAAATTATTAATAAAAAAGCTAATTTACAAATCATTAAAGAAAAAAATGAGGCGCGAATACAGGTTTATTCAAAGACTCTTTATGATCTATTAGTTGAAAATTGTTATCGTCATTCAGATGAAAAAAAATTATCAGAGTTAGTCTTAAATCAAAAAAAAGAAAAGTTAGAAAAATTGTTTTGGGCGTATTTTAAAGGCGATGGAAATTTATCAATTAAGAAAAATTCATCAGGTAGCAAAAGTTATTTATATCGCCTCTCAACTGCTTCATCAATATTAGCTTATCAAATACAGATGATTTTAAATAATTTAGGAATTTTTGCCAGTTTGAGATTAAGAAAAGGTGGAGAAGATAAAATTTTAGACCGGAATATCAAGCGAAAAGATCAATATATTATTAGCTTTACAAAGCCTAAAAAATGGTCAGAAATTAGAGAGACTGAAGATTATTTTATTGTGCCAATTAAAAAAATTGAAAAAGAGTTTTATCAAGGTGAAGTTTTTAATCTTGAGGTAAAAAATGATAATTCTTATTTAGCAAAAGGAATAGCGCTTCATAACTGTACTGCGCCGATTTATACGACTTCATCTTTGCATTCAGCAGTAGTTGAGATATTTGTGAAAAAAGGCGCCCGTGTAAGATACACCACTGTTCAAAACTGGAGTCATAATGTCTATAATCTTGTTACTAAAAGAGCCAAAGTTGAGGAAGAGGGAGTGATGGAATGGATCGACTGCAACATCGGAAGTTATGTCACGATGAAGTACCCCAGTTGTGTTTTAACTGGTAGAGGAGCAAGAGGCGAGGTATTATCGATTGCTTATGCTGCTAAAAATCAACATCAAGATGCTGGTGCCAAGATGCTTCACTTAGCGCCTGAGACTTCCTCAAGAATCATCTCAAAATCAATCTCTCGCGATGGCGGTCGGACATCATATCGAGGACTTGTATATGTTGCACCAAATGCAAAAAATAGCAAAGTTTATGTCTCTTGTGATGCGATGCTTATTGATGAAAGATCACGCTCTGATACTTATCCAACAATGAAGATAAAGAATCGTCAGGTTGAGGTACAGCATGAGGCAACGGTTGAGAAAATTGGTGAGGAAAAGCTTTTTTATCTGCAGTCGCGAGGGATAAAAAAAGCTGAGGCAGAAGGATTATTAGTTAATGGTTTTATTGAGCCAGTGACTAAAGAGATACCGCTTGAGTATACAGTTGAGCTTAATCGATTGATTAATCTTGAGATGGAAGGAAGCGTAGGATAAGAAAGTTAAAAGTCAAAAATCAAAAGTCAAAAGTTATAAATATGTCAGGTTTAAAAATTATTAACTTAAATAAGGAAAAAAAACAGGAGGTGGTTTTTGATAAACCAGGTGATTATCGAGTGGTTTTTAAAAATTTATCAGGTGAGTTTCATTTTAAAATAACCGCAGAAAATGTTAATGTTGAGATCTACGGTCTTTTTATTGGCAAAAAAACTGATGAATTCAAAGTTTATACTATTCAGCATCATATTGCGCCAAATTCTACTTCTAATTTACTTATTAAAGGTGTATTTTATGATAAATCTAAATTTTTTTATCGAGGATTAGCAAGAATTGAAAAACAAGCGCAAAAATCTCATGCTTATCAAAAAAATCAAAATTTAGTTTTATCCAATGATGTCGATATTGACTCTCGACCTGATCTTGAGATTTTAGCTAATGATGTTTTTTGCACTCACGGCTCAACCACTGGCTATTTAAGCCAAGATCAGATTTTTTACCTCAAATCCCGCGGTCTCTCCCAATCCCAATCCGAAAAACTTCTGATTGAGGGATTTGTGAAAGAGGTAGAAGAGAAGATAATTTAATGTTGCACTTGTGTAATATTTTTGTTAAAATGTTACATAAAATCAATTAAATGTAACATTTTAATATGAAAAAACCAGCTTTACCAAAAAAATTGCCTATTAAATTAGATTATAGTGAGTTTGCTAAAGAATTATCAGAAGCTTCTTTTGAATTAGGAAAATTAGACGGTCTTCAAAGACATTTACCCAATCCTTCTTTGTTAATATCTCCTTTAATTACTAAAGAAGCAACAATTAGTTCTAAAATCGAAGGGACAAGAAGCACTATCTCTGATGTTTTTATGTTTCAAGCTACTAAAGAAAAAAAATATGATGATACTATTGAAGTTTTTAATTACAGAAGAGCAATGTTTTGGGCGATAAAAGTTTTATCTTACAGAAAATTAAATATTTCTTTTATTAAAGATTTACACAATATTTTATTAACTGGTGCTCGTGGTGAAGAATATAAAGGAAAATTTAGAGAAGGACAAGTTTTTATAGGAAAAAGAGGAGATACTATTGAGGATGCTACTTATATTCCTCCTAAGCCAATTTTAATTCAAGAATATATGGAAAATTTAGAAGATTATATTATAAATTATCAAGAGAATCCTTTGATAAAATCAGCGATTATTCATTATCAATTTGAAGCGATTCATCCTTTTGAAGATGGAAATGGTAGAATAGGAAGATTGATTATACCCTTATATTTATATCAAGAAAAAATGCTTTATCAACCAATTTTATTTTTAAGTGGTTATTTTGAAAGAAATAGAGATCAATATATTGATTCTCTTAATTTAGTTGATACTACTTTAAATTATAATCAATGGATTAAATTTTATTTAATTTCAGTAAAAAATCAGTCTATTGAAACTCAAAAATTAATTTATCAAATAAAAGATCTCTTTGAAGAAACAAGATCTAAAACAGAATCAATAAAATCACCTTATATTTTAAAAATAATAGACTTTATGTTTTCTTCTCCAATATTTTTAATAAGTGATTTAACAAAAAATATTAAAGCAAACAGAGTCACATGTTTTCGTTTAATAAAAAAATTAGAAACAATAAAAATTGTCAAATCTTTTTTACCATCAAGAAAAAAAAGAAAACTATTTATTTTTGAATCATTAATCAAACTTTTATCTTAAAATTTTGTTTGAACTTTAATTATTTTTCCTTCATTTTGTAGGTTATAGTCAATTGACAAAAACTAGCTTTTGTATTAAAAAAGTTAATAAATGCTAGATAAATCAAAGTTAGGTCATCGTCAAAGATTAAGAAAAAGATTCTTACAATCAGGTCTTGATGGTTTTTTAGATTATGAGATAGTTGAACTTTTACTTACTTTAGGTACACCAATTAAAGACTGCAAACAACAAGCTAAGGAATTAATAAAAAGATTTAAAACCATAAATAATGTATTAAATGCTTCAGCTGAAGACTTACAAAAAATAAAAGGCGTTGGTCCTAATAATATTTTTGGTATCAAATTATTTAAAGCTTTGTTTAGTAGATATTTAGAAGAAAAAATTCCAGAGAAAATTAATTTTAAAAATGTTGAATCAGTAGTAAAATATTTACAAGAAAAATATAGAGAACAAACAAGAGAATTTTTTTTGGTTTTATCTTTAAATTTTAGAAGTCAATTAATAAAAATTTCTGAAATTTCAATTGGAACAGTTAATATGAGTTTAGCTCATCCAAGAGAGATTTTTAAAGAAGCAATTCAAAGTTCAGCATCAGCTATTATCTTAGCTCATAATCATCCTTCAGGTGATTGTAATCCTTCTGAGGAAGATATTAATACTACTAAAAAATTAGTAGAATCTGGTAGAATTTTAGGTATAGAAGTATTAGATCACATAATTTTTACAAGTTTAAACTATTTTAGTTTTAAAAAATCTAATCTAATATGATAAAAAAAGACCTTTCTTTTGAAGATAAGTTATGGCAAGCAGCTGATAAGCTTCGTTCTCGAGGAGGAATAGAGGCTTCTTCTTATAAAAATATTGTTTTAGGACTGATTTTTTTAAAATATGTTTCTGATTCATTTGAAAAGCATCGAAGTTTTTTAGAAAGAGCAGTTGCAAGTCAAGGAGTGACCGATGAAGAAGGAAGAGATTATTATATTCCACAACCTGAATTAAGAGAGTTTGCAGTTGAAGATAAATCTCAATATGCAGGTCATGGAATTTTTTATATCCCAAAAAAAGCCCGATGGGAATATCTGCTTCAAAATATAAATTCACCAGAATTGGGAAAAATTATTGATGAGGCGATGTTGGCAATTGA
>BPJE01000005.1 GCA_026004455.1 Patescibacteria group bacterium
CTTTTCAAAAGTGGGTTCATTAAGTGGAGGAACTGAGATACAAGTGTTTCATGGGTCAACTTTAATTGTTCCCGGAGAAGGTGAGTATATGTTAGGTTTAAGAGATCGCAGAGATGAAAGTGGCAAATTGACTTATGAAATTGTTTTACAAAAAACAGATGCTCAAGGGGAAATAATAGAAGAAAAGAGTTTGTCAGAAGCGTCGGCAATACCAGATTTGTGGGCAAAGATAGTTTATAATGGTGGGGAGGGATATGTTGCTGTAAGATATAATGGGTCAGAGTTAGTCAAACTTGGCGCAACTGGTGTTGAAGAAAAGATTGAGATTGCTCCTTCAGCAGATCTTCTTCTTCCGCCCGACTTTGAAAATGCTACGGAACTTAAGGTTGCATTAAATGATTTTGTTAATGCAATGGAGATGGTAGGAATTAAGGTAGATGTAGAAGAAGTAAAGAAAAATCTTATCTTTAGAAAGATAAGGGGTAATGATGGTAAGGAGTATGTTGTTGGGGTGTATAGGGTAACAGGACTCGATGGTACTCCTTATGTTTTTCCTTTAAAAGCAGAAAGGTACGAAAATGGTGAATTGAGATGGGATTTTAAGTCAGCATCCAGAGTTTTGGCGGAGGCTCAAGGAGTTCTTTTGGGAAATAATGATGAGGCATGGCGTTCAGATTTGGGAGAAAAATTAGAATACTTTGGAACAATAGCTATGGCTGAAGGATTTGCCGGAACAGAAGGATATAGGATAAGATTTAATGAGAGTGATCTTCCTTATATAGAAGAGGCCTATGAAAGAGTGCGAACCATAATCAACCGTGGAGGGTATCCATTTTTTAAAACATCAATTGTGCCTTCTTTTTTAAATGGAGTACCTCCAGATCTGGATAAGGCTATAAAAAGTATGAGTGTGGAAGATGTCGAGCGGCTTTTGAGAGGTCATGTAGAGAGAGTTATGACGTATCAACCAAATAAAAATGCACCTAAATTTAAAGATCTTGTTGATGTTTGGGAGATTGTTGGAGAAGTTAACCCTTATTATATACAAAGGGGTTGGAATAGGCATCCTTTTATAGAAAAATTTGCAAAACCAAACGATCCTGATTTTGGTTGGAAAAAGTTTTTTGAAATAGTTTTTAGAACAGCACAACAAATTGATCCTGATGCCCTTTTGATTGTTTCCAATTACAACAATGAATATCCAAATGATTTACATCCCGGTGGGACTCAAAAACAGACTCTTGAGATTATTAGATACTTAAAGTCAATAGGTATTAATAATGTGGGAGTTGGGTTGCATATGCATCTAAACTTATATGGAGATCATGTAATTCCAACACCACCACAGTTTGCAAATGTAATTAGATTATATCGTAGCTCTGGGGCGGAACCAATCATTACAGAATTTGATTTGAATATAAGCACTAAACCACATGTGCCAGCCGGAAGACCAGACTGGTGGCCTTCAGTAGCTTTTAACCCAAATACACGTTATGCTGATCAAGCAAGAATATATTATGACCTTGTAAAAACTTATTTGGAAGAAACTAGAGGGCAAGAAAACAGAATTATATCATGGTGGGGAAGAAGAGATAATCATAGTTGGATTGAGCTAGGTCATAAAGTAGAAGATGCTGATCCTCTTTTGTTTGACCACAATGGAAAACCAAAGCCAGCGTTTTTTGCTGTATCATCAGCGCTATATGAGAGTTTGTTAGAGAAATTTGACTAATAAAATTTTTCTACAATATATAGAGTATTTATTTAATGGAAACAAAATTGTTAATATTTTCTAAATTAAGCGGAGGTGGTCTTGACAGGTTTTTTCAATTATTTTATCAGTTAAAAACTGAAAACTTTGATATATTTTATTTTTTTTACAATCCTCCTATTCGTAAGGAAATATACAAAAATACAAAATATAGGATAATAAAACCAAATTTAAGATATGAAAATGATTTCATTATTTTTTGGCCAATTAAATTTATTTTTTTTATTAATCACTTAATAAGAACTTTTTTTATTTTAAAAAATTATAAAAAAAAATATAAGAAAATTGTTGTTTTAAGTGCTGATCTTTATTCTTTAGCTATTCTGGCTTTATTAAAAAATTTATTACCTTTTTCTTTAGTATTTAGAGTAATGGTTGATTTTGAAGAGTTACTACTTAAAAGAGGGATTTTGTTTCGTAAATTAATTCATCTTGTTTCTATATATGCAATAAATAAAGCAGATAAGGTTGTTTCTGTTTCTAAAGGACTTAGTATAAAAACAAAAAATTTTTTTAAAATTAATTCAACTTCAAAAACAACTTTTATTTATAATGGAGTAATCTTTAATGTTATAAAAAAACCAAGACTATATCCGAAGCAAAACCCTGTTATTCTTTATGTTGGGCGACTTGATAAAGAAAAAGATTTGCAGACAATAGTCAAGTCTTTTTACTTTGTCATTATAAAAAGGAGTGATTGTCAACTTTGGATTGTTGGTGACGGTTCTGAAAGAGAAAAGATTAGTAAATTAATAAAAAATATAGGATTGCAAAAAAATATCAAAATGTTTGGTTGGAAAAACAATGTAGAAGAATTTTATAAAAGAGCCCATATTTTTTGCTTCGCTTCATTTTATGAAGGGTTTGGTTTTGTTATTATAGAAGCAATGAGTTTTGGACTACCTGTCGTTGTTACAAATTCTCCCTTTGGTCCAGGTGAAATAATTGAAGATAATAAATATGGACTTTTAGTACCTGTACAAGATTATAAAAAAATGAGTAATGAAATACTATCATTGTTAAGTAGTAAAGAAAAATATATATATTATTCTAAGAGATCTCTTAAAAGGGCAAAATTTTTTTCTAAAGAAAAGATGTTATCAGAATGGAAGAAAGTGTTTCAAGAATTAATTTAGTTTGCTTGTTCTTTAAGAACTTTTTGTTTCCACAATTATTAAACCTCTCAAGATCCAAAAAAGAGATAGATATGTAAGATCATAAATAGGATGAAACAGAGAAACCATAAATAACCCCCAAAAAGATAAAATTAATGAAAAAAACAACAAGTTTTTCCTGTTATTTTTAATATATTTAAAATCAAAAGAAAAAAAATATATCACCAGTAACATAAAAGAAATTACTCCTAAAACTCCGCTTTCTGAGAATAAACTAAAAAATATATTATGTGGATTGGTTAAAGTATACTCATCTTTTTTTAACAAATAAAATTGTGAATAGTTTTTTAAGGAGGAGTCAAAATAATAATAATAATTTCCCAATCCTACACCTAATAATAAATTGCTGTTACCAATCTCAATTGCTTTCTTCCACATCTCTATTCTTATATTAATGTTTCTATAATCAGTATTCTCTGGAAATATTATCCGAAATAATGCGCTTTTATTAAATACCTTAATAGCAAAAAAATTGCTGAAATAAAATATTAAAAAAATTAAAAGTAGAGGTATTATTATTTTTTTAGAAATAGAACTCGTAGCTCTTTTCTGATAAATAAACTTATAAAAAATGATCCACTTAATTGAAACAACAAAAAAAACTATTAATTTTGTGCGCCAATTAGCTATATTAGTTAAAAAAATAATTAGTAAAAAAAAACAAAATAAAAAAAAACGAAAGTTTTTGTTTCTACTGGAAACAAAAAAATATAGAATTATTGGGATAAAAACTTCTTCAAAAGTATTGCCAAACAATCTCCCACGATTTAAGCTGTAAATTAAATAATCAATTCCGCTTGGATGCAGAATTATTTCTAGATATTTTAAATAAGTTTGTGGAGAAATAAAAAATCCTATTTGTAAGATAAGATTAACAAAACTTGCTGATAATAAAGCTGTTAAAATTAAGGAGATATCTTTTTTAGAAAAGTATACAACTAAATTATTAAACAACAAAAATCCTATGACGAAATTTTTCCATATTTTCATTGACGATATAATATCTAGACTTTTAGAAAGTGATAAAGTTATTGATATTAAAAAAAAGCTTAATAATAAGAAAAATCTCCGTTTTTTATACAATTCTGATTTTAATTTTGGTACGATAAAAATAAATGGAACAATTGTTAAAATATAAGCGATTTGATTCGTATATATGTGTGTGCCTAAAATTCTTATTGAGAATAGACGATATAAAAATATAGAAATAATGGTAAATGCTTTTAAGCAATTTTCGAATCCTGTTTTATATATCTTATTCATAAAATTTATTTTATAATATTTATAATATTGTTGAGTAAATGTTATGATATTATTCTCTGTAATTATACCTACTTTTAATGGAGAGAAAACGATTGGCGTTCTTCTTAAAAAGTTAAGACAGATTTTTTATTCTTCATCATATAAATATGAAGTAATTATAATTGATTCAGAATCAAAAGATAAGACTTTAGAAGTTGTTAAAAAATTCAATAGAATATTAAATTTACGGATATTTACAATTAAAAAAAATGAATTTAACCACGGACTGACTCGGAACCTAGGAGTGTCTCTGTCGAAAGGTGAATATATTTTATTTTTTTCGCAAGATGCTGTACCAGTTAATAATAATTTTTTAGATTATCTTATTAGCGATTTTAAGGAAGATGATAAAATCGTTGCTGTTTTTGGCAAAGAAATAGCTCCTCCAAATGTTAAAAAAAATTTTTTATTTTTAGAACATTATTTTTGGTTTAAAAGATACGAAGAATATTTCGATAAAAAAGGAAGAGTTACATTTTCTGCTGAAAATTCGTATTTATTTAATGAAGAGAAAATGTTGTTATATTCATTATCCAATGTTTTTTGCTGTTATAAAGCAAGTTTTCTCAAAAGAGAATCTTTTAGGGAAATTTATATTGGTGAAGATATATTAATGGGTCAGCAAATAATAGAGAAAGGGTACAAAAAGATTTATGATAGTAGGTGTAAAGTCTACCATTTTCATACTAAATTTACTGACTATTTTATTAGATCTATAAATGATTTATATTTTAGACTTTATGTAATCAAAGAGCCATTAAAATTAAAGTTAAAGAATAAATTGAGAATAATAACTAAAGAAAATAGTTTAAATACAAATTTTTTTGAATTGATTATATTTTATTTAATAAAAGCTTTAATTTTTGTAATTGTGCTTTTGACTAGATTAAAACACCATGTTTTAGTTTTTTTAAATAAAAAATATAAAATGTATTTAATAAAAAAGTATATATAAAATCTAATTTTAGGAAGTCGTCTTGGTTCGACTAAAAACCTATATAACCACTCAAATCCAATTCTTCTGACAAGTAGAGGTGCTCTTAAAACCTTTTTGGCCCAAAAATTAAAGCTTCCACCTACACCCATGCAGACAATTCCTCTGAGTTTTTCTTTATTACTAAATATCCATATTTCTTGCCAAGGTGGACCATATGCTACAAATAAAAAATCTGGTTTAAATTTTTGAATTTTTTTTATAATTTTTTCGTTTTCTTGTATAGATTCTCTAGCGATTTTTTTTGCTCCTGCAGAATAATAAACTTGTAAATTTGGATATTTTTTTTTAAAAAAAAAGGCAGATTTTTTTGCAGTTGAATTAAAACCTCCTAGAAAAAACACTCTTTTTTTATTTTTGTAAGCATATAAAATTAGCTTTTCAGCAAAGTCCGTACCTGCCAGTCTTTCTCCTGTAGCTCTTCCATATATTGATGATAATAATTTTATTCCAATTCCATCTATAAGCATCGCATCTGATGAGTTAATTACATGTCTATAAAAACTACTTTTTGTGGCTCGAATGAAAATTTCTGGGTTCATATTTACTATATGAAGATATTTATTCTTTTTGCTTTTCAAAAATTCATCTACTAAAATTAATAATTCCTTTATTCTGTAATTGCCAATTTTTACACCTTCTATTTTGCAAACTTTACTAGTTGCCATTACTCAATCACTTTTATTAAAGATAATTATTAATGGAAAATTTCAGGATTTGATGATTTTTTTGTTTTTATAAAACATAAAAATATATTTTCAAAGGATGTTCCATCCAATACAAAAATTAATTTTTAAAATATCTTAACAAAAACTTTGTTAAAATCATAGTGGCATAAGTTTGAAAAAAAGTTAAAAAAGGAATAAAAATTAAAAAATATCTATCCCAGTTTAATTTTATTAAGAAAATATAGAAGGCAAAATTAAGGCTAAAAAAAAATAATAATGCTCGTGCAAATTTTTCTTTTGCACTTAAAAATATTCCGAAAATAAATAAAAAAATTTTTATATTACCTGGAAGGCTAAAAAAATAATTATAATAGTTGTGACTTTTATTTAGGAAAAACTTTTCTATAAAAATATTTATAGCATGAAAAGAATTTTTAATAAATGCTTCATTAAATGTTAATGTTTGTAAGTATTGCTGAGTTGTGCGAAAAATAATTAAATCAGAAAAAGTTAGGAATCCCATAAACAAACTTGGATTTAATATTTCAAGTAATAAATTGGCAAAACTTATAAATATGATTGTTAAAACCAAAAAATTAAATATTGATACTTTTTTTCTAATACAAACAACACAAAATATTACAAATAAAAAAATTAAATTAATTGCTCCTGAAATTTTGGTATTAAATACTATACTAGTTAAGAAAATTAATACCAAAATACTAATTACTGGTTCAATTGAAAGATTTTTTTTTACATTTTTATCAAAATAAAAATTTTTTTTGTAATAGTTAAAGAAAGAAAGTAAAAAAATACTGTTAAAAAAATTAAGCCAAATATCGGAATGAACATAAATATTCCATTCTGTGAAAAATTTATTAGAAGAGAGAATAACAAAAAATAAAAAAGAAAAAAGTAAGCTTCTTGTGATAAAGAAAAATAAGAGAGAAAAGGCAAAAACAGAAAATAATAAAAACAAACTATTTATTTTTCTAAGATAAAGAATGATATCAATAGTCTCTGAAAATTTTTTACCATATTTTAATAATAAATAACTTTTTTCTTTGTTTGTGTCCTTATAATTCCATGGGATATAATTGATTTTATTTTTTTGATACTCTGGCACATATATAACAGCCTCGTAAAAATTTTTTTTAATTATAAATCTGGTGAAATCGCCTTCTTTTTTAATTTCATTATTATATTTTAAGTGAATTAATGTTCCATAAATAAAAGGAGCAACAAAAGGATGATCTTTGGCAAAATTGCTTTGCCAAATTTCTTTTTGGAATTTTTTTTTAATAAAAGCAAAATCATAAAAGTAAGTTTTAGATATCCAGTGGAATTCATCCCAATATTTTATTGGAAGTTGATTAGAAAGTAAAATAAATCTTATAATTAATATCAATGAATATAATGTCGATAGTAAAATTAAAATCAGAATTATAAATTTTTTAGTATTGATATTTTCCATTTGCATAATTTTAATTTCTTTATCTTGCATAAATAAATTAAGTTTTTGTGAGACTGTTCTTTTAAAGAAGTAATAGAAAATATTGATTTATTATTACCCTTGTCTAAATTTTCGATTTTGTTGTTTTCCATTTTTATTTTAAAAAGATAATTTTTTTAATATAGAAATATTATTAATCTACCATTTTTTAAATATTTTTGAATTTGTTTTTTAAGAAATTAAAGATTAATTTGGCTAATTTTGCATGACCTTGAGGAGAAATTGAATTTTTGGGTTTGTCATAATAATTTTCTTTATGTTGTCGGAACTCAGTTAGTTCTAAGATCTGTGTGTTGGGTTTATTTTTTAGTAGATCTTTTATTTGTTTAGGAATGTCATATAAACTTATGAAAAGGATTGGTCCTTTATAATACGAGTAAAATTGATTTAGGTATTCTTTTTGTTTTATATAAGCCTCTTCTGGCTTTATTGTTTTTTCATATTCTTCCCAAGCCAGGTCCCAAGTAGGAAAATATTTCCCTTCTTTTCTGAGTTTTTCTTTCAGAGATTCATTGTTTTCAACTGTAGCGTATTTTTTAGTTAAAGGAATAAATTTGTCGTTTAAGCGATAAAAGTTATTGTTCATTATAATTATCAAATCTGGTTGATATTCTAATCCTTGAATAAAGAATCTAATTAAAGCATAAGATAGATCGTAACTATGATATGATAGGTTTATAACTTCAACAGTCTCATATTTAGATAGTAACTCTTCATTAAGTTTTTTTTCTAGTCTCTCTGTCCAGTTGTCTTTTGTATCAACTAAAAAACCAAAAGCGTATGAATCTCCTAAAACAATAATTCTATAAGTCCCTTTTGGTTTGTTTTTATCATAGTCTCTTGTTTCATTGAGTGAGTCGCTGTTAAAAGTATATTTTGCTACAATATTTAGATCTTCTTTTTTTGATATTTCAGTAGTGTTAGGTTTAGGTATATACATATATCTTGCATTATCGAGGCAAAGTTCTAGATATTTATCAGGGCATTTTGTTATTGCTAAATGTTCTATTCTGTGTTTTTTTAAATATTGTTTAATATAATTTAATCCTTTAAGTTTTTGTCCTGTTTTTTTGTTTAGATCATAGATTTGAAAGGCTAGTTCCAGATCAATTCCTATAGGATAAAGATAGTCAAGCCTTTCGAGGGTTGCTAATGCTTCATTGGTTTTGTTTTTGCTTAGATATTCATAATATAATTCATTTTGGTATTTATAGTCATTGTATGTTAGTCTTTTTAGAAAATCGCTTTTTGCTATTTCATCTATTCTGTAATACTTTATGTTTAAAGGATTTATTTTCTTGGCTAAATCTATGTTGGTTAAACTTATAATTTCAGCAATTACTATAGTTTGAGAGATAATAAATAATAAAAAAATATTTAGATAAATTAATGCCTTATTTAGTTTAATTGGATTAAGTGTTTTGGCTGTATAATCTTTTTTATCAATCTGACTTAATAAAAACACAAAAAAGAATATATATCCAG